>JANQNP010000121.1 GCA_028279505.1 Dehalococcoidia bacterium | reverse complement strand
TTGGCGCCGGCGTTGGACTGGACGGTGCCGGTGCGGCGACGAGGGCGTCGCCGGTGTCGTCCGCGCACTCGGACCAGAGGCCGACGCCGTCGCGCTTCGCCTCGTCCTCGGCGGCGCGGAGGCGCTCGATGTACTTCTGATCCGGCGGTTCCGGGGTGACCCGCGCGAAGCCGCCGCGGACGAGCTGCTCGTTCAGCATCGAGCCGTCGGGCAGGTAGGCGTAGCGCAGCAAGCGGCCCTGTGGATCCGCCTCGGAGACGTCGCGCTCTAGTTCGAGGATGGCACCCGGCGGGGCGACGGCGGCGACGAACGCGCTCGCGGCGGCGGCGAAGCACTGGCCGAGATCCGCCTCCGGGGCGTCGATCGAGAGGAGGCGGACCGGTGCCTCGGATCCCGCGATCGACAGTACGAGGGTGTCGCCATCAACGAGGTCGACGACCGTCGCGACCGGGCGCGGCTGCGGGGTCGCGAAGAGCGGGCGGGATTGCGGGCCGGGGCTTGCCTCGGAGGTTTGATCCGCCGCCGGGCGTGTCGCGCCGCAGGCGGCGAGCACGGCGATCGCGCCGAGGCTGGCCAGCGCGAGCCAGCGGCGGCGGCGTGTGCGCTCGAGGATGCTTCGCAAGGCTGGGGTCCCCGCTCAGCCGGCGCTGGGGTTGCCGGCTGCGGTGAGCCTAGCTGCTTCGTGCCTGTTTGTGTGTGCTGACTGGCAGATCAACGTGCTCGACGCGCGAGTCGCGGATGTGACGCTCGCTAGGAACCGGGCTCCTCGTCGCTGCGATCCGCGCGCCAGAGCGCGCCGGCAAGGACCGCGACACCAAGGCCGATCACCATCGAGGAGAGGGCGACCACGCCTCGGACCTCCCAGACGTCGACGGCCTCGAGGAAGAACACCCCGGCGAGGCCGAGGAAGACGAGGCCGGCGATCACGGCGGACGGGTTGATGCTGTTCATAGCTAGCGCCCCACGTCGGATGAACCGAAGGCGGTGGAGAGGTCGACGAGGATGCGCCGCTCGGCGGTCGCGTAGTCGTCGGATTCGAAGTCCTCGCTACTGCCGAAGAACGAGCTGGCCTCGACGCGGACGGGGAGGCCGCCGTGGCGAACCTTGACGCTGCCGAAGCCGGTATCGACCTCGATGCGGGTGGTGCCCGTTGGGAGGGTCGCGAGGTCGAGCTCACCGAGGTCGAGCGTGAAGCTGCCGAAGGCGTGGCTGTACTCGTCCTCGAGGGCGGCGGCGGTGCGCGGCGCTTCGCGGCGATCGCCGAAGGCGCTGTCGGTGTCGATATCGATGCCGATGCTCGCGCCGCCCGCGCCGGCGAGAATCACGCTAACGATCACGCCGATCGCGACGAGGCCGCCGTTGAGTCCGCGGCGGGCCTGCGCGATCAAGCCGACGCCGATCAGCGCGAGGATCGCGGAGAGCACGACGCGCCACGACGGGACGTTGACGTCGATCGAACGGAGGAGCGCGATCCCGCCGATCGCGATCAGGACAACGGCGAGGATCAACGCCCCGCTGGTACCGGCGGAGGCATGGGCGCTTGGCGCTCCGGCTGCGGCGACGCGCTCCTCGGCGACGTCGACGTCCTCTTCCGGGATGATCACCCAGGCGAGGATGTAGAGCAGGATCCCGGTCCCGCCGAAGAGCACGAGGGCGACCCAGGCGATGCGGATCAGCACCGGGTCGACGTCGAGGTAGGCGCCCAGTCCGCCGGCAACGCCGCCGATCACCTGGTCGGTGCGGGAACGGGTGAGCCGGCGGGGGCCCGGCCTCGGTGGTGGTGGCGTGGCGGTGTCCGGTGGTGGCGGCGGGGCGCTGCTCTCAGCCGACGGCGATTCGCCTGGCTCGGTGGGCGGTGGCTCGTCCCGTGGCGGCTCGGTCGTCATCGTCTTCCTCGCGCGGGTCAGTATCGCACTTCACGCTCACGGTGCGAGTGGCCTCGGTACGGTGAACCGAGGCTGTTTGGCGGAGGAGGATGATCGATGCTCGACCGCCGACTCGCAGATGTCGATCTCAGTGACCGGATCTGTCTCGTGTCGGGAGCGAACTCCGGCGTCGGGTTTGAGGCGGCGCGGCAGCTCGCGGCGCTGGGCGCGGACGTGACGCTGCTCTGCCGGGACTGCGACCGCGGCGAGGGGGCGCGCGACGCGATCGTCGAGTCGACGGGCAGCAGCTCGGTGGCGCTGTTGCTGGCCGATCTGTCGTCGCCGGCCCAGATTCGTGAGGCGGTGCGCTCGTTCCGCGAGCGGCACTCGCGCCTCGATGTGCTGGTGAACAATGCCGGGGCGGTGTTCCCGCAGCGCACGGTGACGCCGGACGGCCTCGAGTGGACGTTCGCGGTGAATCACCTCGGCTACTTCGTTCTCACTACCGAGCTGCTCGACTTGATCCAGGCGGGCGCGCCGGCGCGGATCGTGAACGTCTCGTCGGTTGCGCACCGACGTGCGCGGATCGATTTCGATGACCTCGGGCATTCGGCCGGCTGGAGCACGATGAACGCCTATCGCCGATCGAAGCTGGCGAACGTGCTGTTCAGCTACGAGCTGGCTCGGCGCCTCGACGGCCGAGGCGTGGCTGTGAACGCGATCCATCCCGGGTTGGTCGCGACGAACTTCGGTGCGGGGGTGCGCTGGATCCGCTGGCTCACCCGACCGGCGCGGCGGTTCATGACACAACCCGCGGAGGCGGGCGCGGCGGTGGTTCGCCTGGCGGTGGATCCGGCGCTCGAGGGCGTGACCGGCCGCTACTTCAACCAGTGGGACGAGGAGCGCTCCTCGGAATCGTCGTACGACCGCGAGCTGCAACGGCGGCTCTGGGAGGTCAGCGAGCGACTGGTGGCCGGCGCGGGCTAGCGACACCGGTACGGACTGTCCGTCCACGGGGCAGAGCTAGCCGCTCTGGCGGTCCGCACCTGCCCGGATGGGTGATCCGAGGCTGCGTCGTCGGGGCGACGATTGACGTGCGCTGGTGAACGACACGACCAGCGCGATTCAGGAGACATGAACGAATGACTGAAGAGAACACGCTCGCTGCCGTCTCGGACGCGCTGGCGGGCGCCGTGGAACGCGTCGCTCCGTCCCTCGTGGGGGTGAGCGCGCGTCGCCGGTTCCCGGCGACCGGGGTGGTGTGGCAGCCCGGCGGGCTCGTTGTGACCGCCGACCACGTGATCGAGCAGGAGGACGAGATCCTCGTGAGCGTGGCCGGCGATGACGAGCCGCGGTCCGCTGAACTGGTGGGCCGGGACCCGGGCTCGGACCTGGCGCTGCTGCGGGTCGACGGCGAGCTGACGCCCGCCGAGCTGGCCCCGGCAGATGAGACGCAGGTCGGGCACCTGGTGCTCGCGATCGGCAAGCCGGGCGCGGGGCCGGAGGCCTCGCTCGGCGTCGTGAGCGGCATCGGCACCTGGGGGCGCCGCGGCTGGGGCCGTCGAGGGCGCGGCGGACGCCGCCGCGGGAGCGGGCGCCGGCATGGCGGTGAGCGCCAGTCGACCGGCACCTACCTGCGCAGCGACACGACCTTCTTCCCCGGCTTCTCGGGCGGACCGCTGGTCGATGCGCACGGCCGCGTCGCCGGTATCAACACCTCCCGCTTCCGGCCGGGGAACGGCATCACGATCCCGAGCGCGACCGTCTCCGAGGTCGTCGCGACCCTCAGCGAGCACGGCCGGATTCGGCGCGCGTACCTCGGGATCGGCAGCCAGGTGACCCGCTTGCCCGCCGCGCTGGCGGCGAAGCTCAGCGGCGATCTGGCCGGGCTGGAGTCCGGCCTGCTGATCGTCGGGATCGAGGAGGGCAGCCCGGCCGACAGCGGTGGCCTCTTCGTGGGCGACATCCTCGTTGGCTTCGGTGGTGCGCCGCTGGGTCGCACCGAGGACCTGCAGGAGCAGCTCGGCGCGGACCAGGTTGGCAACGCTGCCGAACTGACCGTACTGCGCGGCGGCGAGCCGGCGACGCTGACGGTGACGCCCTCGGAGCGTCCGTAGCGCGGTCGACCGCACCGGAGATGGGGGCGAGATGAGTATCGATCTGAGCAGTGTGCTGAGTGCCGTGCTCGGCGACGCGAACGGCGTCGTCGAGCGCGTGCGCCAGTCGACGGTGTCGATCCAGAGCCGCCGCGGCGGCGGGACCGGCACCGTCTGGGGCGACGGCTTCGTCGTCACGAACAACCACGTGTTGCCTCGAGGGACCGACCGCGCCCAGCTGGAGGCGTGGGACGGGACGCGGTTCGAGGCGGAGGTGCTCTCGAGAGACGCGGAGCGCGACCTGGCCGTGTTGCGGGTACCAGCCGAGGTGGCGTCGACGTTGCCGGCGCTCGAGTCGCGGGAGACCGCCTCGCTCCGCGCCGGGGAGCTGGTGATCGCGGTCGGGCATCCCTGGGGGGAGCCGGGCGCGACCGCGACCGGCGTCGTGGCGGCGGTCGGCGCGGCGCCCTCGGGCGTGCCGCAGCACCTCGAACAGGCGGTGTACGCCGACATCCAGCTGGCGCCGGGGAACTCCGGCGGGCCGCTCGTCGACGCGCGCGGCCGGCTGGTCGGCATCAACGCGATGATCAACGGCGGCCTCGGCGTCGCCGTGCCGAGCGAGTACGTCGCCACGCTGATCGCCGAGGTGGAATCACCCGCCACGAAGGGCGTGCTGGGGATCGTCGGGGATCCGGTGGTCGTGCAGACCGCCGAGGGGGAGGCGGACGCGCTGCTGCTGACCAGCGTCGAGGCGGCGAGCGCCGCCGAGGCGGCCGGGCTGATCCCGGGCGACCTGCTCCTCGGCGTCGACGGGCAGCGCGGCGTGCGGGCGATGACCCGCCGGTTCCGCACGCTCGCGGCGGGCGCCTCGGTCCAGTTCGAGGTCATGCGAGCCGGCGCGCTGCGTACGCTGGAGGCCGTGCCTGCCGCGGCGTAGCGCGCATAACCGATCGCGGCCGGCGGTGAACGGATGACCGTGACCCAGCTCGCGATTCGCCCCTCGATTCGTGTGACCGTCAGCTCGCGTACCCCGGCGATCCGCGCCGGGTTGCGCGAGCTGCTCGCGGCTGCGGGGTTCGAGGTCGCGGACAGCGTCACCCCGGATGAGCTGCTCGAGGATCAGATCGACGTCGACGTGCTGGTCGTAGAGCTGGGTGACGATCGAGAACTCCGCCAAGCGCTGGGCTCCGATCTCGGCGGGGTCCCCGCCGTCGTGCTGACGGACCGCGCGGGTGCGTCCGCCTCAGAGCTGGCGCCGCGCGCGTGGCTCGCGCCGGACGCGAGCGAGGAGGCGCTCGCTGCCGCGGTCAGCGCGGTTGCCGCTGGGCTGTCCGTCTACGGAGCAGCGCTGTTGCCGGCCGCCGGCGAGGCGTTCGCCCTCGGCGCCGACGTCGACGGCGAGGTCGCGTCGATCACCGACCGCGAGCACGACGTGCTCGCGCTGCTGGCGGCCGGGTTGCCGAACAAGGCGATCGCACGCCAGCTCGGGATCAGCGAGCACACGGTGAAGTTCCACGTCGGGTCACTGCTCTCCAAGCTCGAGGCGCAGTCGCGCACCGAGGCGGTGACGATCGCGGCGCGGCAGGGTCTGCTGACGCTGTAGCAGCGCTACGCTCGCTGCATGCTCGCAACACCGTGGGGGCGGCGAATCACCGGCGTGCTGCTCGTCGCCGCCGTGCTCGTCAGCCTGGTCAGCTGCGGTTCCTCATCCGCCGATCCCACCCCGGGCTCGATCTACCTCGAGGCTCGCATCGTGAGTGCTAGCCAGGTTGGCGAGGATGTTCGGCGCGAGACGGCTCATGTTCGATGGTGGTCGGTGGCCCCGGAGCGCTGGCGGATGGAGCTGGTCCGCGCGGACTCCGATCAACTGCTGGTCGTCTCCGACGGCGAGGCGACCTCGTCCTACGTCGCGGGATCGTCGTTCTACCTGCGCGGTGAACTGGTGGCCGCCGATCGCCGGTTCGACGGGATCACGCGACCGATCGGGTTCCATTTCGGCCCAGTGGGTGCCGACTCTGTTGAGGCGCTCGTCGATGACCTCGGGGCCAGCTGGCCAGAAGTCGAGTCGTTCACCGTTGCGGGGACCGACGAAGTCCTCAGCATCGAGACCACGGTCATCAAGTACTCGCCGCTTTCGCGTGGGATCTCCACTACGTTCGCCTCGGGTACTACGGAGAGGCTGACGGCTGGCGTTGGCCGACTCTGGGTCGATGTGAGCCGGATGGTCGTTCTCCGACATGAAATCGATCCGGAGGCGGAGCGGGCGTCGTCCTTCTTCATACTGACACCAGATCTGGACCTATTCGGCCCGAAGGTCGACGTCGAGGTCACGCTCGTCGAGTACGACGGCGCGCTTGACGAGCGGCTGTTCGAGTTCAGGCAGCCGGACCGCGCTATCAAGATCGAAGCTCCCGCCGACCATCACTTCTTATGGGCCAGGTTCGTTCAATGAATGCGTGCCACCGGTTATCGCCTCACTCCGCGGGCGCAGCGCTCCTCGCGCTCGTCGCCAACCTCGGACTGTTGCTTGCCGCATGCACGTCCTCGTCGGCGTCGGGGCCGGCGGGGTCGTTCTACCTCGAAGCCACGATCACGGTGATCGACGACCGCGACAGCGCGCCGTACGCGGAGACCAAGACGCGGGTGAAGTGGTGGTCGGAGTCGGTGGAGCGGTGGCGGTGGGAGCTGGAGCAGGACGCGGTCGAGACCTTCGAGGAGGTCGACTCCTTCTCCCTCTCCGACGGCGAGGCCGTGTGGTTCTACGACGCCGCGGAGAACAGCTACCAGCGGACGGTGCCGTTCGAGCTGCCCGCCGAGTTCACGGCGATGCCGTTTCCATCGGTCGTGCTGTTCGGGCCCGCGAACCACCCGAGTCTCGATGACCTCGCGGGCGACTTCCTGTCGCGCGGTGAGGACGTGGAGGTGTTCGTCGGCGGGACGGACACCTACCTCGATGCTGCGACCACGCTGCTGGACTACCGACCGACCTGGCGGGAGCGGAGCGTGACGGCGACCGCGCCGAACGCGAACGGCGATCCGACGCCGGAGCCGGTGGAGACGACCTCGTCGGGTGGCGTCGGGCGGATGTGGGTCGACGAGGACCGGATGTTCGTGCTGCGGCACGAGATCGACGGGCAGTCGAACCGCCAGTACGTCCTCGTCGAGGTGACCTTCGTCGACTACGAGCCGGCGTTCGACGACGAGCTCTTCACGTTCGAGCCGCCCGAGGGTGCGAACGAGACGCCTGCGGGCGGTGCGGGTTCCTCGGGCGGTGCACGGTCCTCGGGCGGTGCAGGTGGCTCCTAGAGGATGCCGCCCCCGTCGAGGACCAGCGTCTGGCCGGTGACGAACGAGCTGGCGGGGCTGGCGAGGTAGACGACCCCGCCGGCCATCTCATTCGGCATCCCGATCCGACCGAGGGCGACGTCGCTCGACTCGGCGCCCGCGGCCTCGCCGGTGTCCCAGAGCGCCCTCGAGAAGTCGGTCTTGATCAGGCCGGGGGCGATGCAGTTGACCCGGATGTTGTCCTCGCCCCACTGGGTGGCGAGCACCTGGGTCATCATGATGATCGCGGCCTTCGAGATGGAGTAGATCGGCAGCTGGGCGGAGGCGCGGATGCCGCCGACCGAGCTGACGTTGATCACCGAGCCGCCCTCGCCGTGCTCCTTCATCGCCTCGCGCGCGGCCTTGGCGAGGAAGAAGGCTGACTTCACGTTGGTGTTCATCACGACGTCCCAGGCGCGCTCATCGACGTTGTCGACGGGGCCGAACACCGGGTTAGTGGCGGCGTTGTTCACCAGGATGTCGACCCGACCGAGCTCCGCCTTCGTCTGATCGACGAGCGCCTGGAGCGAGTCGAGCTCCCGCACGTTCGTGGGGACGGCGAGCGCGCGACGGCCGGTCGCCTGGACGGCGCCGACCGCTTCCTCGAGGGCTTCGGGCTTGCGGGCGGCGATGGCGACGTCCGCGCCGGCCTCGGCGAGACCGATCGCGATCGAGCGGCCGATTCCACGGCTGCCGCCGGTGACGATGGCGACCTTGCCGTCGAGTGAGAAGTCGGCGATGGGCATACTGGAACCTCCGGCGGTGCGCGTCTGATTCGACGCGCGACGATAGTCGGTTTCGAGGCTGTGCGCCTCGCGGGTGGGCCAGGCGTTGGAGGATCGATGCGGATCGTCGCGAAGCTACTCGAGGACTTCAACGGAGACTGGCACTGGGTCGACCTGAAGAACGCGCGCGAGGTCGACCCGGAGAACCGCGTCTTCGAGATCGACGAGGCGGGGACGGTCTGTGGGATTCGGCTGAGCGGCCCGACGCGGACGCGGCTGCACGATACCGGCGCGCCGTCGGAGCCGGACTGCCAGAACTGCCTCGATGGTGGCGGCGGGGACATCAGTCCCGGGCTACGCCGCGAGATCGAGGAGGCGCTCGGCGTCGAGACCGAGGTGGCCGAGCCGGTCGCGACGTAGCGCGCCGCCGGTTGGCTAGGCCAGCGACGAGGGTCGATTGGCCTCGGACGGTGGCTAGAGCCGCTCGGGTGGCTGGCCGGTCTCGGCGAGGTAGTCCCACCAGTCGAACTCGCCCGGCGAGCGCCCGAAGGTCGAGGCCATCACCGCCAGCTCGCTGCGGTGCTGGCCCTGGTGCTGAACGAACTGTGAGAGCACCTGCGCGCGAGTGACGCGATAGCGCTCGGCGCCCAACTGGACCTCGAACGGTTCGTCGAGCACCTCGTCGGGCACGTTCGCGACGTAGTCGAGCCAGCCCTGGCGGATCGGCGCCCAGGCATCGCGCAGTTCGTCGAGGTCCTCGGGTGGTGGATCCGAGAAGGAGGCGGATTCGCCGTGGAGGCGGCTGAGGAAGCCGCGCTCGAAGGCGTACATGTGTCGGAGCGTGGTGCGCGGGGTCTGTGCGCCCTCGGAGACCTGTTCGTCGAGGCGGTCGGGTGCCTGTTCGAGCGCCGCGAGGATCTTGTCGAGCCCCCAGTAGGCGTGGTGGACGAAGGATTCGAAGTGGCGCGCGGTCATGCGGTCCTCGGTTGGTTGTTGGTCTGCGGGGACGGGTGGCCGTCTACGGTAGCGCGGAACGCTCCTGCTGCGTCGGTTCGATCAGGCGGAGCTGGACCTCGGGCGGGAGCTGGGTCCAGACGCGGACGGCCTCACGGTAGGCGGTGAGCCATTCCTCGAAGGCGGAGACGATGTCGTCGTGGTCGGGCCAGGGCTGGGCGATGACGCGGGCGACTGCGGCCTCGGGGTCGTTGGTGCGTCGCCAGCTGGCGCGCCAGTAGGCCATTGCGCCGGCGACATCGACGATCTGGGCGTCGAGCGACGTCAGCCTGCCGGAGGCCATGTCGAGGCGGCGCTTGACCTCGATGTAGTGCTGCTCGCCGTCGCTCGACATATGTCGACCGTAGCGGCGTTGGATCGCGGTGAGGTTGGGTGAGGTATTTAGTGAGGGTCCTAAGTGCCCCGAGATCGCCTGTTTTGTGGGCTCCGCAGGCCGGATTGTCAGGAGTCGACAAGCGGGAACCGGACGACCGAGCGTCCGGCTCCGCCACCGCGGCTGGCTCCGACCTCAGCCGGCCGGGTCGTACTCGTTCTGGAGGTAGCGCTCGGCGCGGATCGCGGCGGTGACGCCGTCACCGACGGCGGAGGCGAGCTGCCTCGCCGAGTCAACTCGCACGTCGCCGGCGACGTAGAGCCCCGGTTGCTCGGTCTCCATCCACAGGTTCACGAAGGCGTGCCCGCCCTCGTCGAGCTTCGCGAGGTCACCGAGGAGTTCGGAGTTCGGGTGGTGGCCGATGAAGATGAAGATGCCACCGACCTCGAGCGGCCGGCGCTCGTCGGTGTGTACGTCGCGGAGGGTGACGGCGTCGACATCGTCGGCGCCAGAGATCGCCTCGACGGTGGTGTTCCAGAGGAACTCGATCTTGTCGTTGGCGAATGCGCGCTCCTGGAGGATCTTGGAGGCGCGCAGCTGGTCCCGGCGATGGATCACGTAGACGTGCGACGCGTACCTCGTGAGGAAGATCGCTTCCTCGATCGCCGCGTCGCCGCCGCCGACGACGGCCACGATCTCGTCCTTGAAGAAGGCGCCGTCGCAAGTGGCGCAGTAGGAGACGCCCTTGCCGGTGAACTCCTCCTCGCCGGGGACGCTGAGCTTCACCGGATCCGCGCCGGCCGCGACGATCACTACGCGCGCACGGTAGGCGCCGTCCGGGGAGTCGAGCAGGAAGTGTGAGCCTTCCGGCTCGCGCTTGATGCTGGTGATGCCCTCGTACTTGGTCTCCATGCCGAACTGCTCGGCCTGGCGGTGCATGTCGAGCGCCAAGATCGGGCCTTCGACGCCGTCGGGGAAGCCGGGATAGTTCTCGACGGTGCCCGTGATCGCGATCTGCCCGCCGAGGACGCCTCGTTCCCAGACGACGGCGCGGCGCTGTGCGCGGGCGGCGTACAGTCCGGCGGCGAGCCCGGTTGGGCCACCGCCGATGATCGCGACGTCAACGTCCTCCATGGGACGGTCCTCTCGTTGCGTTGTGAGTCAGTGTCCGAGCCGGATCGGTGGGGGACAACCGCGTCGGCCCAACGGACCTCGAGGCTACGATGCGACTGGTCGCCAGGTCGTAACGTTGCTTACGAATCGTGAGTGAAAGGCCAGCGCATGCCGATGACGAGCGCCGAGGCGCGAAGCTGGGCGGACCGCCTCGAAGAGACGATGCGTCCGCTGGGGGAGTCCGAGCGGGCCGAGCACTCGAAGGGCTACCTGAAGATCGATCTCCGGTTCCTCGGGCTGCGGGTGCCGGTCCTGCGGAAGGCGGTGAAGGCGCAGCTGCGGGAGACGGACGATCTCGACCACGACGCGGTGATCGCGATCGTCGAGGCGTTGTGGGACAGCGATCTGTTCGAGCGCCGGGCCGCAGCGGTGGAGGTGCTGAGCGCGCGACCGCAGCTCGTGGAGACCTCGGATCTGCCGCTGCTGGAGCGGATGCTCCGCGAGTCGAACACCTGGGCGCTGGTCGACGCACTCGCGATCGACACGGTGGGGATGCTGCTGGAGCGGGATCCAGGCGTTCAGGTGGAGCTGGACCGCTGGGCCAGCGACGAGGATTTCTGGATCCGACGCTCGGCGCTGCTGGCGCATCTCCGCCCGCTGCGCCGCGGCGAGGGGGACTTCGAGACGTTTAGCCGGCAGGCGGACGAGATGCTCGAGGAGCGCGAGTTCTTCATCCGCAAGGCGATCGGCTGGGTGCTGCGCGACACGTCGCGGCAGCGGCCGCAGCTGGTGATCGACTGGATCGCGCCTCGGACGGGGCGTGCCTCGGGGGTGACGATGCGCGAGGTGGTGCGGCACCTGCCCGAGGCGGAGCGAGAGCGGTTGATGGCGGCGTACCGGGATGGTCGTCCGGCGGGCTAGCGGTGCGTGGGAGTGCGGGGCGCCCTCGATGGCTCCGAGCCGGAGGCGCCCTCGAGCGCTAGCCGGAGGCCTGGGCCTGCGGGTCCATGACGTGCTGCACCATGGAGGCGATCTCGTAGCCGCAGGGGCGGCAGACGGTGTGGAATTGGGCGCCGCCAGTGGCCTTCATGCGCGGCATGCCGTCACTCAGCCGGACGAGTTCGCCGTGCTGTACCTGCACAACGGTCGCCTCGCTGGAGACGCGTCGCTGGCAGCGGTCGCAGGTTCCCCACATGGATTCGCCGTCCCTACCCGATCAGATATCGACGGCTCCCGCCTGGCCCGCGAGGCGGTGTTGTCACGAAACGGTCACCGAGAGATCACTTGGTGATCACAGAGAAGATATGTAGGGGTGCACCCTGACCTCGCGCGCGGTGGCCCTCAGGGATTGTGTTCGCATCACCGCGCCGAACCCGAGGGCAACCATGGATTCGAACACCACCACCAACCAGCCTCCACGTCATGAGCCGCCGGCATCAGCGGCTCGTCAGATCGACTGGCAGATCCTCGACGCGACCGCCGCGCGTCAGGAGCTGGCGTCGATGGCGCCCGATGCGCCCGTGCTGCTGGTGAAGCTCGATGACCTGGGCATCGCGCCGTCGATGAGCGGAGCGGGCTGGGAAGCGATGTTCGCGAAGTCGCTGATGTCGCAGCTCATGACTCGAGAGCCCGACGTGCTGAGGGGGCCGGGCGGGCTCGAGCTGCAGCCGTCGGCACGCCTCGCGTTCTGCAACGGCGTCGAACTGTCGCTGACCTCGACGGAATTCTCGCTCCTCCAGGAGTTGCTGAGCCGGAACGGCGCTGTCGTGAGCGTCGACGACCTGTCGCGCGCGATCTGGGGTCACGACACCCTCGGCGCGCCGAACTACGTCGAGGCGCACATCTCGCGGCTGCGGCGCAAGCTGCGTGACGTGGGCGCCGCCCGCGTGATCGAGACCGTTCGAGGTGCGGGCTACCGGATCCGCCAAGCGCGGATGGAGGCCGGCGCAATGGCGGAGCCGCAGCGTGCCTCGATGATGCCGATGCCGCCGGCGCCGATGCGCGGCTACGAGACCCGCGACGCCGCCTAGCGACGACGGGTCACCGAGCGGCCGCGGTGGGTTGGGATCTGGTCGGGGAGGCCGGATTTGAACCGACGACCACCTGTCCCCCAGACAGGTGCGCTACCAGACTGCGCCACTCCCCGAACGGCTGTCGATGCTAGCAAAGCGCTGCGTCGGCGTATTGGGCCGGTCAGACCGAGCCGGAGCCCCTCGGGACGGTCAGCGGGCTACGCGGGCGGTCGTTGACTAGCCGCCGGCGAGGCAGGTCTCGAAGTAGCCGTCCGCCGTCTCGAACGAGTCCCAGGAACGTTCAGCCGTGTCGTCGGCGTCCTTGAAGGAGACGTTCGGCCAGAACTCGTAGCTCAACCCGCTGTAGCCGGCGCTCAGGCCTCGATAGAACAGGGCGTCACCGAACCACTGGCGCGCCCACTCGCAGCTGTCCGAGATGCCGGCGAGGCTGTTCGAGTCGAGCAGGACCTGGTCGGAGTAGGCGCGTGCCTCGGTCTCGAGCGCGTATGACTGGGCGCTCGCCGTTTCCGAGGTGATCAGCTCATCGTTGTGGTTTCGGATGATCGTGGTCATCCGAGCCGAGAAGTCGAGCAGGTCGTTACGGATCTGCGTCAGGTAGTCGACGACCGTCTGCGGCGGCCCGACGGGCGCCTGTGTCGCCGTCGGTGCCGGTGGAGCGGCCGTCGCAGTCGGCGCTGGCGGCGCTGGCGGCGCCGCAGTCGGCTGCGAGGGCGGCTGGGCAACGCTCGGTGGCGATGCCGCGAGGTACTGATCCTGGACCCAGGAGACCGCGACGTCGTCGAGGACGACCGACCATCCCTCGCAGAAGCCGATCCCATCGTGGGAGAGGACCACCTGGGCGCCCTCGGGCCAGCTGCCCTCGAGGCGCGCGCTGTCCAGGCAGTCGTCGCGGAACGACACCCCACTGCCGCCGGTGTTCGCGATGTAGCGGCTCTCGGGCTCGACCTCGACGAACCAGGGGTCGATTGCGCCGCCGGGCTCCGGCGGACCCTTGCGGCGGACCCGGGGGAGCGCCGACTGGAGCGTGTTCTCGGCGACCGCCCAGCTGATGCCCTCGACGGCGGTATCGACGATCTTGACGACGACCATCCCGATCACGTCGCCGCACTCGTCGAACATTGGGCCGCCGCTGTTACCGGGATTCACGGCCGCGTCGGTCTGGAGGAAGGTGCCGAACCCGAGGTCGGGGTCCTCGACCACCTTGGAGAGCAGGCCGCTGACCACCGATGGCTCATCCTCAACGTAGGTCGGGTACCCAGCGACGGCGACGCTCTGGCCGGCCGCGAGGTCGTCGAGGTGCCCAAACCTGACGGGTTCGATATCCAGTCCGTCCGATCGCAGGATCGCGATGTCCGTGTCTTCTTCGAGCCCGACGATCGTCGCCTCCGCCTCGGAGCGGGTGTTGCGGAGCGAGATGCTGCCCGCGTCGACGACGACGTGCGCCGCCGTCAGGAATTCGCCATCGCCGATCGCGAAGGCGGTGCCGCCACCGGTGTCGGTGACGACCTGGAGCACGGAGGCGAACACAGTGCCTGTTGCGGTCTCGAAGGTGCAGGCTGCCACTGCGGTCGGCGTGACCTCGGGCGTGGCGGTCGGGGTTGCGGTCACCTCAATGGTTGGTGTCGCCGTCGTCGTTGGGTCGTCGCTGCCGCCGCAGGCGATGCCGAGCATCGCGACGAGCGCCAGGATCGGTAGCAGCGCGCGCATCATCAGACCCCACCGCCCCTCGTCTCGCTCCGCCTGGTGGCGTGAACGGCGAGTGCGAAACTCGTACTGATGGCGTCAGTGTGCACGAACCGACGTTGCGCGCACGTCAGAACCGCTCGGGGCTCGTCCCGGGCTAGCCGAGCCCAGCCTGCGCCGCGACGGTCACGAGGAGCACGCCCGCCCCGGCGATCCCGGCGTACTCGAGGGCGACCGCGTTGTTGAGCCGGCGCGTCAGATGCGAGTGCAGTAGCCCCGTGACGAGGAAGAACCCGAGCAGCAGCGCGAGCCCCGCGAGGTAGCCACCGACCGGCACGTAGTACATCGCCCAGCGGGCCTCGGCGAGGATCACCCCGGTCACGCCTGCGAAGACGAGCGTCTCGAGCGGGTCGACCTGGCCCTCGCGGAACAGCTCGACGCCGAGCATCGCGGCGATCACGGCGACGGCGGCGATCGCGGCCGGTAGCTCCGGCTCAAGGACGTAGCTGAGTGAGAAGAGTGCGAAGGCGGTGAAGTAGACAGCCGCCGTCGAGGCCAGTCGGGCCAGCGGGTAGACGGTGGCGGAGACTCGGACGGAGCTGAGCTGCGCCGTCAGCATCGCCGTGAAGGCGCCGCCCGCGAGCAGGGCGGCGGGGATCACGAGGTACCCGCGCACGTTGTGCTCGATCAGCATCGGCCATGCGATCGCGGCCAGCGCCGGGAGGAAGAGATAGGGCGTGGAGTCCGCGCCGTCGTCCTCGGCGCGGCTGAAGGGGCGCGGCCACGCCTGGCGGAGCACGCCGTCGGTCCCGAGGACGGCGATGATCGCGGTGAAGAGCAGCAGCCAGCGCGGGCTCGGCTCAATCGTGACGAACAGGAGGAACGACAGCGCGATCAGGCTCGCGAGGATGACGAGCGGGGCCGTGATCGTGACGCCGTCGAAGCGCGTCGGTATGGGCTCGGGCGTCCCGACCGGGATCGGATCCGGCCAGCTCGTCGGCAGTTCGGCGCGGTGCGGTGTGGCGACCGCCTCATCCTCAGTGAGCAGGCCGGCGGCGTCCTCGAACGGTCGATCGTCCTCGGAGGCTGGTTCGGCGTCGGCGGGTGCTTCGGCCTCGTCGTGGAGCAGGTCCTCGAACTCGTCGTCCGGATCGAGGTCGCCGTCGTCGTCGGTCGGTTCCGCCTCCTCGGCGAGTTCAGCGTCAGCGAGCTCGTCCTCAGGCGGTAGGTCGTCCTCGAGGTCTGGCTCGGCGGAGAGATCGTCGACGTCGTCGAGGTCCAGCTTGGCCTGGGCCGACTCGAGATCGTCTGGCGGTCGTTCGTCGCTCACGCGAACTACTCCGCGGCGTGAACCGGCTCGGCCTCACCGAAGATCTCGGCGGCGTTCTGGTAGCGGATGCGGTGTCGCTCGTCCTCGGTGAGCCCGACCTGCTCGAAGATGCGCTCGAGGTTGGTGACGTGGTCGGCGATCTCGTCGTTGCCGCAGTCGCTGCCCCAGGTGAGCTTCTCGACGCCGATCTCGTGTCCGATGAGCCGGCGCTCGACGGCGTGGCGCTCGATGGTCTCGCCGCCAGACATGTCGAGGTACACGTTGTGACGCCAGCGGGTGACGGAGGCGGCCTCGTCGTAGTTGCCGGTGCCGCCCATATGGGCGCCGATCAACGTCAGGTCGGGGAAGTTGTTCGCGATCGTGTCCATGTGGAACGGGCGCATGCGGGTTGCGGAGGTGTCGCGGCCTCGGGCGCGCGGGCTGCTCTTCATCTCACGGAGGCGTTGCGCCGCGTCTGGGTCGCGACGCGGGTGGGTGATGGAGTAGTCGATGCCGCCACCGATGACGCCCATGTGCATGAGGATCGGCATACCGAGTTCCTCGGCGGCCTGGTAGACGCCGAAGTAGGCGTAGTCGTCGTACGGGCGGCGTACGCCGATCATCTTCAGGCTGACGTAGCCCATCTCGTGCAGCTCTTTGACGTCGCGGTAGGTGATCTCCTCAGGGTCGATCATCGCCGAAGGGACGAAGAGGTCCTCGTGGCGGCGCGCGTAGGTGAGCGACTCGTCGTAGGGGAGCCCGAAGCGGCCGCCGGAGAGCAGCGAGGCGCGGACGACGCCGGCGGCGCGCAGGGCGTCTGCCCGCGCGTCGATCTCCTTGGCGTTGTCGAAGTTGTCGGGGTCTTGCCAGTTCCTCGGAAAGTGGCAGTGGACATCCCAGATCACGAGCAGGCCTTCCGTTTCGGGGTCGACGGATCGTACCGGACGCGCGGCGTTGGTTCCTCGGTTCGACTCACCCGTCCGAGGGTGGTGCGGGCATCCCCGCGATCTCCGGCGGTGGGTAGTAGTGCCTGTCGCCGAGGGCTGCGAGGCGCTCGCTGAAGGCGGGGCCTGCGGCGATGCCGTTGTCGAGCTTGTCGGCGGCCTGGCGCCAGATCGCCCAGCTGTCGGGGTGGAGCTCCGAGGCGCGATCGAACTGCTCGCGGGCGGCGTCCGCGCGACCGTTCGCCTGTAAATGCTGACCGAGGCGGAAGCGAACGTGGGCCTCCTCGATCGCCGGGTCGACGGCGGGCTGACGGTTGCGGATCTCCTCGGCGGAGAGCGCGTGCACGCTGTCGGCGCCGTTCGCGACCCAGTCCTTGATCGCCTCCAGGTAGGTGAGGCGCATCTGCTTCGCGTAGTTGGTGTGCTCCTCGGGGACGCGCCCGAGCTCCGGGTCGACGTGACGGAAGGCCTCGTAGGCGCCGGCGACCTCGGCGGGACGGACGATCCGGCCGCGCTCGTCGATCCAGATGGCGGTCGGGACGTTGATGATGCCGAAGCGGTCGGCGAGCTGGTGGGTGCGGTCGATGAGGACGGGGTAGGTGGGGTTGGCTGCCTCGATCCAGGGCTCGGGGGCGCCGGGCTCGCTGTCGAGAGCGACGGCGATCACGGTGAACTCGTCGTCGCCGAGCTCCTCCATCAGGTTCTGCCACACGGGCAGGTCAGCGCGGCAGCCTCACCAGGAGGCCCACGCCGCCAGTAGCACCTTGCGCCCTCGGTAGTCGCTGAGCGAATGGAGGTTGCCGGCGGCGTCGGGGAGCGTGAAGTCGGGGGCCTCGAGGGTGTCGAGTCGCATCGAGCGGTCGGTCGGCGGCTCGCCGATCGACCAGGTCGCGCGCCTCTCGTCGGCGGCGATCGGGGCCTCGAGGTAGCGCCAGAAGGTTGCGAGGTTGATCGAGGTGCCCTCGGAACCGTCGCGCACGAACTCGGCTTCGCGTCCGGCCGGGACGGGCACGCAGATCTCTTCGAGGCAGAAGCCCTCGGGCTTGAGTTCGTAGCCGGTCGCGCGGGTCAGGTCGGCGGCGGTGACCCAGAGGTCGGGGCCCTCGCTGGTTGCGTCGACCTCGATGGTGTCGGTGGGGGTGAGGATGGTCGTCATCGGGAGAGCTTAGCGGGCCTCGGCCGCAGTGCGGGTCACCCAGGCGCTCGCGCATTGCGCGAGGTCGGGGCAATCGCAGTCCTCGGCGAGGTGCCGGAGCAAGCCGAGCATGCGCTCGATGTCGGCGGCCTGGGCCTCGAGGGTGGCGATCCGCTGCTGGTTGGCGGTGCGCCAGCGCGTCGAGGCGGGGGTGCCGGCCGGGAAGCCGTCGAGCAGATCGCGGATCTCGTCGAGCGGGAAGTCGAGCGACCTGGCGAGGGCGATCACGCGGAGGCGGTCGATGGCGTCCTCGGGATAGGCGCGGCGTCCGCTGACGCGGCCGGGCGCGGGGATGAGGCCGATCTGTTCGTAGTAGCGAACCGTGGAGGGCGTGAACCCGGTCTCGGTTGCTACCTGGCCGATGGTCAAGGTCATCGCGGCTCCTCGTTCCGTTCGTTCCACTCCTCGGCGAGCACGCTGTACACCACCCAGTCGGTGGGCACGCCATGCTTGAGGTAGCGGCGCCGATGGACGCCCTCGCGCGTCATGCCGAGCTTCTCCATCACGCGCCAGGAGGCGGTGTTGTGCACATCCGTCTCGGCCCAGACGACGGTGAGGTCGAGCGTTGCGAACGCCTCGGAGACGATCGCCGTTGCCGCCTCGGTGGCGAGCCCGCGGCCCCAGAGCCGCGGGCTGAGCGTGTAGCCGATCTCGCCTCGGCGGTTGGCCGCGTCGACCGTGAGGTCGACGTCGCCCACCGCGCGGCCGTCGAGTATGACCGCGTACCAGGGCTGGTCGCTCCACGCCTTGCCGCGAACGATCTCGAGGAACATCCGAGCGTGCTCGGGGCCGTAGGGTGCGGGTGGCTCTGCGCGGAGGTAGCGCCAGAGGCGGGGATTGGAGCGGTACTCGACGATCGCGTCGAGATCGGCATCGTCGAACGGTCGGAGGACGAGCCGAGCCGTGTCGATCTGACGTGCGAGTTCGGGCATCTCACCTCCCGCCGTTTGACTTCAAGTCAACTTGAACTCGTACACCGGATGCAAGGGAGCGGTTGATGGGCCTCGATGTGTGGGGGTTCGCGAGCGTCGGCGCGATGGCGACGGCGTATGCGCTGGAGTCGCGCGGGCGGATCTGGGTGCTGGCGTTCGCGCTGGCGAGTCTCAGCGCCGCCGGCTACGCGGTGGCGATCGAGTCGTGGCCGTTCGCTCTCGTCGAGGGCGTGTGGTCCGCGATCGCGTTTCGGCGCTGGATGGTGACTCCCGAGGTGCTGACCACGACAAGGAGCTAGCGATGGACGGGATGAAGATCTCGGTGTCGACAAACGGTGGGACGCCGATCGCCTGCGACATGGACGCGATTGCGGCTGACGATCTGCCGGCGCACGCGCGCGCTGGGGAGGAGCTGATCGCCTCGTGCGTTGGATTCGAGGAGGAGGCTGACGCCGTGCGGTTCCGCTACCCGGCCCGGCCCGATCTGCTGGCGACGGCCGGTCGGTGGATGGGGCTGGAGCGGCAGTGCTGCGCGTTCCTCGACTTCACGTTGTCAGCGCCGGCGGGCGCCGACGAGTTCGAGCTGCGAATCGGCGGCAGCGAGGCCGCAAAGGCCTTCGTCCTCACCAACATGGTGCCTTCGGCACAGCCTTGACCCTTCGGGCCTGCTGCGAGGGGGCTGTTGTCGGCTCGCCGATTTAAGGTGCGTCTGACAGGAACTTGCTGATCGCCGTGAAGTACTGGTCGCGACCGACCCAGAGGATGTCGTTGTGGCCGGCGCGAGGGATCACCTCGAGGTGTGGCTTCGTGCCCGTGAGCAGGTCGCGGGTGGTCTCGGCGGTGCTGAGCGGGACCAGCGTGTCGACCTCGCCGTGGATGAGGAGTGCGGGGATCGAGATGCGGGCGACCTTCGCCTCGTGGGCGGCGGCGAGGCGGGCGCCGAGCTCGGTGTCGAGGAGCCCTCGGCGTTCCACGTTGCGGCGGATGTTGCCGGCGCCGCTCTCGAGGATCAGGCCGCGCAGGCGGGGTGCGTTGGCCGCGGCCTCAAGGGCGGGCCCGGCGCCGAGGCTGCGGCCCATGACGAAGCGGGCGTCGGAGTAGCCGCC
>JANQNP010000119.1 GCA_028279505.1 Dehalococcoidia bacterium | reverse complement strand
TAGTTGCCTCTGGGGTCGGCTGAGCGGTCGGGTGGGGTGTGGGGACCGCGGTCGGTGCGCTCGTCGGCGTCGGTCGGGGTCCGACGGTCGGCGTGGGTTCGGGGCCGGCGAGCGATCCGTTGCCGGTTGGTGCAGTGGCGCGCTCGTCGGAGGCTGCTGGCTGATCTTCGTCGGGAGCATGGCCGGCGTCACCGGTCCTGGCTGGGTCGGTGGAGTCCCCGGCGATCGCAGCTCCCTCGTCCGTGGCGGGGAGCTGGGTGGCGGGCCTCGGAGGCGGCGATCTCTGCTGCGGTGGGGAAGGCGGCTTCGTAGATGGTGGTGGCCCCGGTCGCGGCGCGCGGGAGCGGCCAGCTCACGAGCATGAGCGCAGCGATCAGGGGGAGTGTGGGGAGCAGCCAGACCAGTGGCGAGCGGGCGGGAGGGGCCGTTTGCGACAGGTGGTTCCCGGGTCGCGATCCCTCGGTGGGATCGCGGTGCGCGGGGTGGTCGTCGGGGCGCTCCTGCATGCGATTGATCGTCGGTGGTTTGCCGATCGGGGCTGATCGGGAGATGCCCTCGGACGCGACGAACCGGCCCTGAGGCGGGCCGGTTCACTCCACGAGCCTGTATGCGGTGGCGCCTTAGGCGAACGCCTGCCGGGGAGCGTGCCTCGCGGCGACTTTCGCCGGAGTGCGAGGCGGCCTCGGGGCCAAGTCCTCGAGAGGGAGCAGTCCTCGAGAGCTAGGCCCCCCGAGAGCGCTGCCCTCGGGAGCTAGGCCGAGAGGCGGCGGGCGGTGCGGGGCGTGGCGACGGCGGCGGCGCGACCGGCGCGGACGAGGCGGGCGGCACGAGCCGCGAGCACGTCGGCGGAGGAGGGCCAGCCGATGACGGCGTCGTAGCCGTCTTCCATCAGCGCGTCGATCTGCGGGTATGAGAGCGGCGCGGAGGTCGCGAGAATGCGCGGGCCGGCAAACGTTGCCAGCTCAGGCGCTCGGCCGTGCGCGAGGTCGTCGGTGGTGTCGACGACGACGAGCGCGTCGGCCCAGCCGAGCGAGGCGTTGTCGGTGAAGGCGCGCTCGGGTTCGTCGGTCCAGGTCTGTACGGCGTAGGCGTCGAAGGCGCTCGAGAGCGCGCTGGTCTGCGTGGGTGTTCCCAAGATCAGGATCGTCGGTCCGTACATCGGCGGCCTCCGTGACTGTCAAATTCGTCACCGGATCATCCCGGCGACGCAGCGGTCAACACCGAGATCTTCGTCCCCGTCGATCGTCATCCATACCCGGTGCGGTCCCGAATCGGGCCCTGAGAGTCGATTCCTACGCCTCCGTAACACTGCGCGGGCCGGATCGATGTGCCGAGCCCCAGGGTTCAGAGGGCGCGCGATCGAACCGAAAACCAGTCGTAGGGACTTCGTAAGAATCGGCTGATGGTCTCGTGGCAACGCCTGCGAGCCCGCGCCGACGGGAAACTGGGGACCGCAGGTGCTTCGGATCGCCGTCGTTTCAACGGATGAATCCATCCTCCGCTCGCTGCGGGATTTCCGTGCCGAGCTGGTCGCGGAGCCGCTCCGGAACGGCCACGACCCGTCGCATGCGGCCGATCTCGTCCTGCTCGACGTGCGCGACCCGAGTCGCCTGGGGCTGATCCAGGAGTACGCGCGGCGCGGCCGGCCGGTGCTGGCGATGGGTCTCTGCGACCGCGGCGAGGACGTGCTGCGTTGCCTGGAAGCCGGCGCCGACGACTGTGTCAGCGACAAGATCGACGCGACGGAGCTGGCGGCGCGGATCCGCTCGATCGCACGCCGGACGGCGGCGCCCGCGGATGCGGCGCCGGTGATCAGCGTGTTCGAGGAGGAGCCGGAGCCGGACACCCCGCGCGCGGACGATCCGCTGGCGCTGGACGACTACCGGTTCCGTGAGCTGACGATCTTGACCGGCCGGCACGAGGTGTGGCTGGGCGAGGACCCGGTGGATCTGACGCCGACGGAGTTCTCGCTGCTGCTGACGCTGGCGAGGCATCCGAACGACGTGGTTTCGCATCACCGTCTGACGGCGGCGATCTGGGGCGCCGAGGGGATGAGCTCGCGGCGTCATCTCCGCGTTCACGTCCGACATCTCCGCGAAAAGCTGGAAGTCCAGCCAGGTTCCCCGCAGCTGATCCTGACCGAGAAGGGGCGCGGCTATCGCCTCTGCGTCACCGAGGTGGAGGCCGCATGAGTCGCAACGTTCTACTGGTAGAAGCCGACGGCCCGGCCCGCGTTGCAGCGGCCCGCGAGCTGGAATCGAACGAGTTTGATGTGTCGCAGGCGAGCAACGCGCTCGAGGGATTGCGCGAGGTCTACGAGCAGCGCCCCGATGCGGTGATCGTGAACCTGGCGATGCCGGAGATGGACGGCGAGGAGTTCACGCGAATCGTCCGCGCGCTGGCGGATGTGCCGATCCTGGCGATCGGGCCCGGCGGCGATCCGGAACTGATCGTGCGCGTCCTCGACGGTGGCGCGGACGACTACCTCGAGCAGCCGGTGAGCGAGATCGAGCTGGTGGGCCGGCTGCGGGCGGCGCTGCGCCGCGTTGCGCGGCAGGTGGCCGCCGAGCGGGCGCCGACGGTACGCACCGGCGACCTGGAGATCGACCTGGGCGAGCGGACGCTGCGGAAGCGTGGCGAGGTGATCCCGTTGACACCGACGGAGTGGGGTCTGCTGGCGGCGCTGGCTCACCGCGTGGGTCACGTGGCGCCGCACCGGTTCTTGCTGAGCACGGTGTGGGGCGACGAGTACGTCGACGACACGCACTACCTGCGGATCTACATCGGCTACCTGCGGAAGAAGATCGAGGACAACGTGTCCGAGCCGCGATACCTGCTGAGCCAGTGGGGTACGGGCTACCGATTAGCCGATCTTGCACCGACGGGTGCGCCGCCGATGCTGGTGCCGGTGCGTCGCAGCGACGAGGCGTCGGGTGACGAGCTGGCGATCGGCTAGTTCAGACCGAACTCGAGGGATTCGAGTGATCTGGGCGTCGTCTAGACGCGCCTAGACGCGGACGGCCCTGACGACGGTCCGCCGGTCGTACTCGCCGGCGACGGTGCTGAAGGTGCCGCCACAGGTGAAGAGCGTGAGGGTCGATGGCCCGCTGCGCTCACCGAGGATGTCTGCGAACGGCGTCTGCGCCGTGACCGATTGCGATCCGACGACCTGATAGGTGACCTGTCCCGCGGCGGTGTCGACGTAGATCATGTCGCCGGCCGAGAGCTCGTCGAGGCGGTCGAACACGCCTCGGTCGCCGCGCCAGTTGAGGTGACCGCCGAGGACTGCGTTGCCCGCGGCGCCGGGGTAGGCCGAGAACTCGTACCAGCCCACACCACCAGCGGTGGTCGGGACGGCGAAGCCGCCCGCTCCGTCGAAGCCGAGCCTAGTGACGGCGGCGTCCACGTTGAGCGTGGGAATCCGCAGCCGGACTTCGGCGTTGGCGGGAGCCGACTGGATGGCGGCGGTCGGTGTCGCCACCGGGGCCGCCGGGGTGGCGGTTGCGGCCGGGCTGGATGAACCGTCGTCGGCTGATCCGTCGTTCGATGGCGCCGACTCGACCGTGGAGGCCGCCTCCGGCGCGGTGCCGCTTGCCTCGGTGGTTTGAGTCGCCTCGGACGGTTCGCCCGTAGCGGTGTCTGTGTCGAACGGTGAGTAGACGAAGCTGCCGCCGACGGAACCGTCGGCGGCAGGTGCACCCGAGGCGGCTGCGCCTCCCACGTCGCTGGATCCGCCGAGGCTGAGCACGAGCGCGGCGATGACCGCGGCCGAGACCGAACCGAGAGCGAGCCAGCGAAGCAGGGACATTCGCGTTACCTCGGAAGTGCGGGTGCGCCGGCGACTGGGGCGGGGCCGAAGCCCCGTCCCAGTCTGGGCGTGCGGTCCGTTAGGAGCGCGCGCCGGTGCGCAGTCGCGCCACCCCGGCGACGGTCGCGAGGACGGTCACACCGAGCAGTGCGAACAGCTGGAACGAGCCGGTGCCGGACTCAACGACGCTGCCGTCGCCGGTGTCCGGGATGCCACCGGTAATCGCAATGATGTCAACGTCCGCGGCCGCGGGGCCAGCCGGGATGGCGGCCTCGGAACCCGCGCCGTCCGGGTCGGACGAGAGCGTGGCGTTGGTGGTGGAGTCGTCCGCAACCTTCAGGGCCTCGAAGTTGAGGTCGAAGGCGAAGTCGACGGAGACGTTGCCGAAGGCACAGTCGATGACACCGGCACCACTAAGCGAGCACTGGTTCAACGCGATGTTGTTCCAGGACGCGCCCTGGTAGTCGAGCTCACTGTCGTCGAACGTGTACTGCACGTCGGCGATGTTCTCAGCCGGGACGTCGAGGGCGACGTCCACGCGGAACGTGACGGTCTCACCCACGCGGGCCGGGTTCGGCGACGCGAGGTTGTTGTCGATGCCCACGGTCGAGGGCAGCGGCACTGCCGTCGGCTCCGGGGTCGGCTCAGGCGTCGGCTCCGGAGTCGGCTCAACGGGAGGCGCGAGGAACAGCGCGAAGCAGGTCTTGTCGCTGTCCATGACCACGCCGACGTTCAGCGTGAAGCCGCCGCAATCCCCGCTCCAGCCGCCGAACGTGGAACCGTTCGTCGGAGAAGCCGACGGGGAGGCTAGTGCACCGATGTCGAAGGTGCCCCCGCCGGCAACACCGCCGGTGCCGGTGCTCGCCGGGTCGATCTCGACCGTCAGCGTCACCTGTTCGGGGCGCTCGCACGGCTCGAGGATCAGGAGCAGCTGCGCGTCGTTGTAATCCCAGTCGGCGAACGGCTCACCTTCGGCCTTGTCCTCAAAGCCGACGTTGTTGCCGCTCACGATGGCGTGGACGTTGTCGAACGGGTTGCGGTCGCCAGGCCCGGTCTTGAAGGTGTTGCCAGTCTCGTTCACCACGATGCCGAGAATCAGCTCCTGATTCGCCGGCACTTCACCGATGAACTTCTCCGCGCCGACTTGCTGGCTCGTGATGCCGAGGTCAACGCCCGGGTTCGTGTCGAACTGCCAGAAGACGCTCGTGAACGCCGCTTGGGAAGCAACGACCTTCACGGTCACGGCGTAGCACTGGTCGAACCGGATCTCTCCGCCGTCGTCGACGGGCTGGGGGGCCGGCTGCGCGTGCGCACCAGAGGCGCCCGCGGCGCTCAACGAGACCGACAGAAGCACTGCCGCGAGCGCGAGCGCCCACAACAGCGGTCCCACCGCTGCTCTCTGCTTGATTGATTTGGTCATGCACTCTCCCCCATCTGGGTGACCTGAGCGGGACGGTCTGGATTGCGCACCGGCCCGTACCCTTCTCACCGCCCCAGCGAGGCGCAGTGCGCCCAGGGGGGTGAACCATTGATGGGGCCAGCCTCGGATAGGACCCGTTAACTCTGACTAGGCGAGGTGTAAGAACTTCAGGCGAAGCGAGCGATGGTTGCGCCAGAACGCCCTGAATACGGGGCCGCAGCAGCCGTTCTGGCGCGGATCAGCGGGCTAGTGGGGCAATGGTGAGATTTGCGTGGGTTGCAGGCAAGTCGTAAGAATCGCTAGCGCCGGGCTGCCAACGGCGTCGACGCGTCGATCTGGACCGCACGCACGATCAGGCGCTCGTCGTACTCACTTCGATCGCTATCGAAGGAGCCTCCGCAGGTGAATAGGGTCAGGCTCGACCCGCCGTCGCCGGTGGCCAACACGTCGGAGACGGGGTGGTCCCAGCCGACCGATCTGGCGTCGCTGACCTCGTAGACCAGCTCCTCAGCGGAGCCATCGGCGACGTAGACGAGATCGCCCGTCGAGAGCTGACTGAGGCTGGCGAAGACGGCCAGCGACCCATCCCAGTCGAAGTGAGCGCCGAGCAGGGCGTTGCCGGGCTCGCCGGGCCGGGGCGAGATGTCGTACCACCCGACCGACGAGCCATCATCGGGGACGTCCAGCTGGCCGTCGCCCGTGAAGCCGAGGGTGACCACTGGGGCGTCGATCCCTAGAGCCGGGATTCGGAGTGTGAGCCCGCTGGGCGAGGGAGCAGGTGCGACAGCCGGCGCAGCCGGCGCCGGCTCAGGACCGGCGACGGCCTCGGAGGGTTGCTCGGCCGCCGGCACGCTCGCGCGAGGGGGGGCGAGCGGGGCGCTGGCCGCCGGCGACAGGGATGAGGCGCTCTCGCTCTCGACGGGGGGAGCCGCGCGTTCCGCCGTGGCGGAGGGCGGGTCGGCCGCGACGAGGGAGACCTCGGATGCCGCGCCGGGGCCGCCGACGGTGAGATGGAGGGCGGCGCCGGTGAGCGCCCCGAGCACCGCGACCGCGAGCCAGCGCGCTGGCTTTGGCAGTCGGGTCACGGTGCTCTTCACCGGTCACACCTTACGAGCTAGCGCTCGGTCACCCGCCGTCGGGTGGCGCCGAAGCCGGCGGCGGTCACGGCGCCGAGGGCGACGATGCCAAGGATGCCGAGCAACGGCATAGCGCCGCTGTTCGATCCCAGCGGGCTGGCGGTTCCGTCGCCGAGCGGCGGAAGTTGGATGCCCTCGACGTCCACGATAGCGACGTCGGCGGATGCCGGACCGGCTGTCTCGGCAGCGCCGGGACCAGCGCCGTCGTAGTCGGCGCCGAGGGTGGCGTGCGTGGCGGTGGATGGGGTGACCTCGAGGGCCGTGAAGTCGAGGTCGAAGGAGAAGTCGGCGGTTGCCGGGCCGAAGTCACAGACGATGCCGACGGGGAACAGGGCGCATTCGCTGGTCAGCGAGCCGATGTAGTCGAGGTGGGCGTCGTCGAAGGTGATGAGGACCTCGGCTTCGTTCGTGAGCGGCACGTCCGTTAGCGAGACGTCGATGCGGAAGATGACGGTGTCGTCGACGTTCGCCGGGCTGGGTGAGGTGCGCGTGTTGGCGATGCCAATGGTCGGCTCCGGACCGGCGATCGGGGGCGGCGGCGTGGCTGTCGGCGTTGGCGTCGCCTCGGCGAGGAATAGCGCGACGCAGGTCTTGTCCTTGTCCATCAGGACGGAGATGTTCAGCGCGAAGCCACCGCAGTCGCCGCTCCAGCCGCCGAACGTTGAGCCGCTCGAAGGCGAGGCCGACGGTGCCGCAAGCGTCCCTATGTCGAACGTTCCACCACCGGCGACGCCGCCGGTACCGGTGCTCGCCGGGTCGATCTCGACGGTGAGGGTGACCTGCTCGGGCTCCTCGCAGGGCTCCAGTGAGAGCTCCAGCACCGCGTCGTCGTAGTCGAAGTCGGCGTTCGGTTCGCCGACCGCCTTGTCCTCGAATCCGACGGTCGTCCCGGTCACCGATGGGGTCTCACTCACGATCGCGTGGACCTCACCGTCGGGGTTCCGGCTGCCAGGTCCGGTCTGGTAGGTCTTGCCGGTCTCGTTGACGATAATTCCGAGGATCAGCTCGGTTCCCGCTGGAATTTCGCCGGGGATCTGCTTCGAGACGCCGACGTTCTGGCTCGTCACTCCGAGATCGCCGTCCGGGCCGAACCGCCAGAAGACGCTCGTGAAAACGGCGTTCGAGTCGAGCACGGTGACCGTGACGACGCTGCACTCCTCGAACCAGATGGTGCCACCGTTGGCCACCTGGGCGTGGGCGCGGGGGGCGGTGGGTAGCGCCGACATGATGAGGACGGCGGCGAAGGTGAGTGTGAGCGCGGCGAGTGTTGCGCGGGTAGCGGCGTGGGCGGTCATCCAGTCCCCCTCAGTCTCCACAGGCCGGGGAGCGGCTTGGGGAGAGAGCTTGGAGACCGGTCCGAGCCGCCGCTTCCTTGCGACCCTCGGTCCCCTGTGTTCATAACCTGTGGACGGTCGTCGATTCCTGTCGCGCCCGACACCCAGTGCGAGGTGACGAACGCAGACCGCCCACGGAGCGGTGCCTATCAAGCCACCTGGGGGCGGTCTCGTCAAGAGGCGGACGTTGATCAGTTGGCACCAAGGCCCCAAGGCGTAAGATCCGCGTGACTGAACGCGGCGATCTGAGGGTGAGCGCAATGGCTTCGTCGAACGGATCCGAGTGGGAGAGCTGCAGGTGCGACGGCGAGCTGATGCCGCGCTGGCGCGGGCCCGAGGTGATGGACGATGACGCGAACGCGATGGGGTACGTGTGCCATCCCTGCGGGCGCGAGTTCCTGCCGGTGCTGGTCCGCGATCGGAAGTTGATCACGCCTCGAGAGCCGCGCGCGTAGGCCGGACTCGTCGGGCGGCGATTGCTCATCGCCCCTTCTTACTCAGTTACTCCGGAACTACTGACCTCGGGACCTAGCGGCCGAGGGCTCGGCGAAGGCTTCGCGCCAGCGGGTGAGGGCTGCGCGTGGGGTGGCGTCGCCCGCGAGCAGGCCGTTGTCGCGGAAGATGCGCGCGGTGGCGGCGAGCGGGGAGGTGGAGAGGCTGGTCTCCCACTGGCCGTCGAGGTCGCGGGGGAGGAACCAGGTGACGAACTCGGCGTCGGCGGCGGCTGCGTCGGCGAGCAGCCATTCGAGGAAGGCGTCCTGATCGGCCTCGGTTGATGGGATGGCGACGGGGTAGGGGGCGCCGACCGGCTCGGCGGGCCAGCCAGTCTCGGCGACGGCGAAGGGCTTGTCGGGGGCGAGGGTGCGCAGGTCCTCGAAGTAGGCGGGTGGGATCGCAGTGCCGGCGTGGCCGTCGATGTAGGGGTAGGAGCTGACCGCGAGGAGGTCGGTGACCGGCAAAAGGTCGGTCACGAATGCCTGCTGGACGGCCGGCGCGCGGTGGTACCACTCGGCCTGGAGGCTGACGAACGTCGGCAGGTCGGGGTGGGCGGCTTTGACGCGGTCGTAGGTGGCGATCGCGAGTTCGAGGAAGGCGGGCCAGAGCGCGGGGCGGCTGTCGGCGAAGAGGTTCGGCTCCACGGCGTAGGCGAGGTAGTCGGGGTCGTAGAGGTCGACCATGCGGAGGACGAAGCGGCCGTAGGCCTCGATGACGTCGGGGTGGTTGAAGGCGTAGCCGTCCCAGGGTGCGGGGAGGCCGCCGGTGCCGACGTTGGGGGCGAGGGCGTCGCGCTCGAAGGAGATCGGGGTGACGGCGAGGTAGACGAGGTGGCCGTCGGGGATGGCGTTGGCCTTGCCCTCGACTTCGGCCCGATAGGCCTCGGGCCAGGGGGCGCCGGCGAAGGATTCGACCCAGGGGATGCCGCCGTCGTAGTGGAAGGCGATGAGGTCGGCTTCGTCCTCGATGATTTCGAGGGCGTCGAGGAGGCCCTGCACGGCGCCGTCGTGGGGGTAGGGGGTGAAGCCCATGGCGTAGCCGCGGCCCGGCGTTGCGGTGTCGGGGGCGGCTGAGCCGGGGGCGATTGCGGCGGCGGTGGTGGAGGCGCCGTTGGCGCGGGTGGGGTCGGCCTCGGGGGCTTCGGCGCTGTCGCAGGCGGCGGCGATCGCGAACCAGGCAGCGGCCATGAGGAGCCCGCCGAGGGCTCGCGTGCTGTTCATGTTGACAGGATGCCGGTGCGAAATCGGGGAGGCTATCGGGGTCCGCACGGAGGCTCTGGTTGGCGGTCGATTCGGTTCGGTGCACCGGGCGCGTCGGTCCTTTGGGGGGCAGGCGATCGGGCCGGCGAGGGTGCCGACTGAGGAGCGCCGGAGTACGTGGCGGAGTCAGACAACGAATGGGTCGAGACGGTGGGTGGATCCGGAAGGAGGGCGGAGTCGCCGGGCTCACAGGGTCGCCGGGATCACAGGGTCGCCGGAGTCACAGGATCGCGGAGTCACAGGGTCGCGGGGTCGCGGGGTCACCGGGTCGCGGGGTCG
>JANQNP010000095.1 GCA_028279505.1 Dehalococcoidia bacterium | reverse complement strand
GTCCGCCGGTTCAGCACCTGCATCACCCGGTCGACCTCGACCTCGCGGCCGATCACCGGGTCCAGCTGGCCCGCCTCCGCGAACGCCGTCAGGTCGCGGCTGTACTTCGCCAGCGCCTGGTAGCTCGACTCCGCCGTCGGCGAGTCGACCCGTGCCGTGCCGCGAATGTCGCGCAGCGCCTGGTAGACCCGCTCCTTCGTGATCTCGAACTCGCCGAGGATGCGCGCTGAGTCGCCGTCCCGCTCGTCCGCGATCGCGATCAGGATGTGCTCCACCCCGACGTACTCGTCCTGCAGCCGGTCCGCCTCGGCGTTCGCACGCTCCAGCAACCCGACCACCCGAGGCGTCGTGTAGATCTGCACCACGTCGCTGCCGAGCTTCGGCACCTCGTCGAGCTGCACCTGGATCGCGCGTGCGAGCGCGTCGGGGTCGACGCCCATCTGCTGCAGCACCTCGCGCGCGAGCCCGTCCGGCAACTGCACCAGCGCGAAGAAGACGTGCTCCACGTCCCACTGCGCGTGCCGCGTCTGCCGCACCATCTCCTGCGAGGCCCGGAGCACCTGCTGCGCCTGCTCCGTGAAGCGATCTTGTCTCATCATTGCGGGGATCTCCCGTTCATCGACTCGGTCGTGGGTACTCGGATCGGCCGGGTGGCCGGTCCGCGGATCGGACTATTCAGTTGGGTTCGTGTCTCTCGAGGCCCCTCGCGGAGCGTCCGTCGACGTCCTCCGCGGAGCATTCGTGGCAGAACCACGCGACGCGTCCATCGAGTTCAGACGCGCCTCGGCGTCGCGCAACCGCGTGGTCACGCGCTCCAGCTCCGTGTGGAGCTCCTCGATCTGCTTCGTCATCCGCAGGATCACGTCGACGCCCGCGAGGTTCACGCCCAGGTCGTTGACCAGTCGCGTCACCGTCTGCAGCCGCTCGACGTCGGCATGCGAATAGAGCCGCGTGTTGCCCTGCGTCCGGTGCGGCTTCACCAGCCCGATCCGCTCGTACGAGCGAATCGTCTGCTGGTGCAGCCCGATCATCCTCGAGACGATCGAGATCTGGAACACCGGCTCGTGCTGCGGGATCAGGTCCTCGTCGCGCGTCATCCGGCCCCCTCGCTGCTGCTCCCGGCGCGCTCGCGACGCTGCGTCGCGCGCAGCATCTCGAAGATCTCGCGCTGCTCGCGGGTCAGCGGCTCTGGGATCACGATCCGTGCCTCCACGAGGAGGTCACCGAACCCCTTGCCGTCGCGCTTCGGCATCCCCTGGCCGGACAGGCGGAACACCTTGCCCGCCTGCGTCTCCGCCGGGATGCGCAGCGCCAGCGACTTCCCCTTCAGCGTGGCGACATGCACCTCACCGCCGAGGGCTGCGTCGGGCGCCGGTACGTCGACCACCGTGCGCAGGTCGTCGCCGTCGCGTCGGAACTTCGGATGCGCCTGCACCCGCACGCGCAGGAACAGGTCGCCGGCGGCGCCACCCTGGGCGCCCGGTCCACCCTTCCCGGACAGCCGAATCCGCTGCCCGTCGGCGACTCCGGCGGGAATATCGACCTCGATCCGGCTCGCGGCGCCGCCACCCCGGCTGAGCTGGATCGTCCGCTTCGCGCCGGCGTACGCCTCGTTCAGCGTCACCGTCACCTCGTGCTGGAGATCCTGCCCCTTCTGCCGCCCGGCGCCACGGCGGAACAGGCTGTCGAACAGCCCGCCCCCACCTCCCGAGGACGCGCCGGCCCCGCCGCCAAACAGGTCACCGAGGTCGCCCTCGAACGTGAACGACTGGCCGCCGCTGCCGCCGCCGCCGGGGAACCCGCCGCCGAACCCACCACCGGGGAAGCCGCCGGCGCCACCCTGGCGCCGCTGCATCTCCTCGATCTGATCGGCGTGCTGCCACTGGTCGCCGTACTTGTCGTACGCCGCCCGCGTCTTCGGGTCGCCCAGCACCTCGTGCGCCTGGGAGATCTCCTTGAAGCGCTCCTCTGCCGCTGTGTCACCCGGGTTCACGTCCGGGTGGTACTGACGCGCCAGCTGGCGGAACGCCGCCTTGATCTCCTTGTCCGAGGCCCC
>JANQNP010000082.1 GCA_028279505.1 Dehalococcoidia bacterium | reverse complement strand
TCCTGGTCGGACGGGCCCGCCTCCCCCGCCCCGTCCGGCTCACCCCCGTCGGCCCCCCCGGCCCCCGAGGTCTCGGCGTCGCCATCCGCGGACGGCGATGCCCCGTCCGACTCGTCTGCGTCCCCGCCGTCGGCGCCATCCGTGGCGCCGTCGTCATCCGCCCCGGCGTCCTCGTCGTCACCGTCCGGCGTCGACCCCGCGTCGTCGCCGTCCTCGTCCGCCTCATCGTCGTCCGGCGCGGCCCCCTCCTCCGAGGCGTCGTCGTCCCCATCGAGGGCATCGCCGTCGTCGTCACCGGACCCGTCGTCGTCATCCGCCGATCCCGCGGGCGCCGTCGGTTCCTCCGAGAACCCACCCGCGTTGAGCAGCGACGCTGATCCCTGCTCCGAACCCTGCCCGTCGCCCGACGCCCCGCCGCTCAACGCTGGTGACCTACCGCCGGCGTCACCCGCCGAAGCGGCGTCCCCTGCCGGCTCCAGCAGCTCCGTGATCAGCGCGGCAAGCGACTGCCGCAGCCGCGCCGTCGACTCGTCCGCGCCCTCGATCGCCGCAAGCGCCTCGTCTGCTTCGATCAGCGCCTGCAATGCCGCCGCGCGCCGCTCTGGCGACAATTCACCGACGGCTTCGAACTCCGCGAGGAGCTGGTCGACGCGCCCCTCGAGCGCCGCGATCTCGACCTCGGTTAGCTCGCCGTCGGCGACCAGCTCGGCCGCCGCGACCGGCAGCGCCTCCGAGGTGGCAACGAACACCTCGCCGCGAGGCTCCGCGGCGTCGCCCACCAGCACCATCGCCGCGATCGCGATCGCCGCGGCCAGCGAGGGAACCCCCACCGCGGCCCAGCCCCGGCCCGGTCGAGCCCACCGAGGTCGGCCCCAGCCCGATCGACCTCCGTCGCTCTCCCGCGCCCGCTCTGCGACCGGTGGCAGAGCGGCGGGAGCCGCCGCGTCCGCCCGTCCTGGCGAAGCCGCAGCACCGGTAGTCGATGAAGCCACCCCGTCGGTGGTCGGCGATGCGGCGTCGCCAGACAGAGCGACTGGCGCGACTGCGGCACGCTGATCGACCGGCTGCTCGGACTCGCTGGCCGGATCGGCGATCTCCGACCGGATCCGTCCCCAGATCCGGTCGGCGTCCACCGAGGGCGCGCTGTCGCGAAGCTCCGCGAACGCGGCGCTCAGCTCCTCGTGCGTATCTGGCCGATCGTTCGTATCCACCGCGCCCACCGTTGCCGCCTCACCGGCGTCGCACCGGTCCAGGCTCGGCCTGATCTTCGGTCGCTTCTGACATTTCGGTTATGTCGCGAAAAAGCCGCGTCACACCCGGCCCCCTGCCCCGTCTTACTCGGGACACGGTTGCAGCGCCCCGGAGGGCGCGTGCGGCAGACAAGGCACCTTCCGCGACCCGTCCAGGAGGTACGGGCGCGCGGATCATCAACAGTTGGTTAGACGAGAGTGAGTTTTCTTCCCATGAACAACACAGACCGGATGGAGCGACCACAGGCGCCACATCCCCAGTCAACACACCGAGCGCCCGCGACCCAGCGGCGGCCGCGACTGCACGCGGTCCCCGACGACGTACGCGCTCGAAACGGCACGGGTTAGGACCAGAAATGATCAAGAAACAAACCATGCGGTCGTGGGCGCCACGATCCCTGATCACGGCTGCGTCGGGCGCGGCAATGCTGTTTGCCATCCTGGCGCAGCCGGTCTCGGCGGCCGTCGGGATCACACCGGCGTCCGGCGGCGGCGCGATCTCCGCGGACACCGCCGCCACTGGCGGCAGCGGAGCCTGGACCTCCCTCGGCGCGATCACCATCGCCGAGGGCTTGAACACCGACTTCGCGGTCAGCCAGACCGGCGCCACGCTCGTGCTCACCGCTCCGGCGGGCTTCGAGTTCAACACCGCCCAGGTGCCTGACGTCACCGGCGCCAGCACCGACCTGAGCGGTCTTTCGATGGCGGTGCCAACCGCCACGTCCCTCCAGCTCACGTTCACCACCGACGGCGTCGCCGACGCCGTTGACTCGGTCGTGATCGGAGGCGTCACGCCGATCCAGGTCCGCCCCACGAACGGCACGATCGCGAACGGCAACATCGTGCGTACCGCCGGCAACCCCGGCACCGCGACGATCGCTGGGGTGACGAACGACGTCACGAACTTCGGTTCGCTCGGCATGGTCGTCGGTACCGTCGCCCAGCTGGGTGTGACCACGCAGCCCGCGACCGCCACGGCGGGCGCCGTCTTCGGGCAGCAGCCGGCCGTCCGCACCGAGGACCAGTTCGGCAACGCCTCGACCACCGGCCTCGCCGCCAACCTCAACGTCACGGCAGCGATCAACGCCGGCACCGGCCCGCTTCAGGGCACGACCGCGCTCGACATCGGCACGCTCGGCGGCAACGGAACGGTGACCTACACCGACCTCCGGATGGATGTCGCGCAGGCGGGCGCAACGCTCGACTTCAGCGCGGCCGGCCTGACGACCGCCACGAGCGGCGGCTTCGCCGTCGGCCACGCGGCCGCGACCAAGCTCGCGCTCACGACGCCGCCGTCGGCCTCGTCCGTGACCGGCGTCGCGTTCGCGCAGCAGCCGGTCGTCACCGTGCAGGACGCGTTCAACAACACCGTCACCTCTGACAACAGCACGGTCATCACGGCCGCGCTGACGACCGGAACCGGAACACTCTCCGGCACGGCGACGGAGACGGCGGCGAGCGGTATCGCGAACTTCGCCGGGAACGGCCTCGCGATCGACCTCGTCGGCAACGACAAGGTGCTCACCTTCACCGGCGGCGTGCTGACCCCGGCGGTCAGCGGCGCCTTCACCATCGCGCTGCCGACGCCGTCAGCGGCCACGTCCACGCTGACCGCCGACCCGGCGATCATCGTCGCCAATGGCAAGCAGATGTCCACGATCACCGTCCAGCTGAAGGACGCTGGCGGCACGGACATCACCTTCGGCGGGGACACCGTCGTTCTGGCAACCGGCCTCGGCACGCTGAGCGCCGTCGTCGACAACGGCGACGGCACCTACAGCGCCACCCTCCGAGGCACGACGGACGGCACGGCCGTAGTCAGCGGCACGCTGAACTCGAACCCGATCGTGGACACCGCCTCAGTGGTCCTCGAGCCGGCGCCGGTGACCCCGGTCGCCTCCGAGCCGGGCGGCATCGAGGTCGTCCTGAGCGGCGTCACGACGAGCCCGGCCTCGCCGACCGCCGACGTGGCGATCTCCTGGACCGCCACCAACGGCTCGACCGCGACCGCGACTGTCCCGGCAGCCGCGCTGCCGGCCGGCGCCACCGTCGAGGTCGGCGCGGTCTCCAGCGTCGGCGGCCTCGCCGTCCAGGCGACGCCGCCGGTCGGCACGTCGCTCGTGCTCGGCTTCTCGATCCGCGCCGCTGACGCGGACGGCCAGCCGATCGTCGGCGACTTCGAGTCGCCGGTGGCGCTCGAGTTCAACGTCGACGCGAGCGTCCTCCCGGCGAACGCGGGCTCCGGCCAGCTCCGCATCGCCGTCTGGAACGGCTCGGCCTGGGTCCCCATGACCTCGACCGTCGTCGTCAACGCGGACGGCAGCGCCACCGTGAGCACCGCCACGAGCCACTTCTCGCTCTACGCGGTGATCCACGACCCTGCCGGGTTCGGCCGCCTCGTCGGCAGCCTGCCGGCACAGGGCGTCGGCCTCGCCACCTATCGAGGTGGTCTCGAAGAGTTCCAGGACGGCCTCCTGGCCGCCGGGTGCACCAACCCCGCGTTCGTGACCCACGAGGGCGAGTTCATCGGCTTCCTGCCGAACGCTCCCTTCGCGGCCATCAACGCGGACTTCCTGGCGCTATTCGCCGAGGGCATCCCCCTCGGCCAGCCGATGCTCGTGAGCAACTGCTCGTAGGCATCGACCGCCGGCACCGTCCCACTTGAGAGGAGGAATAGCTCGAGGGCCCACCGTTCGCGGTGGGCCCTCCTCGATCCAGCGGCCGGAGTCGCTGCCTCGATGGAGTGCGCCTCAGAGCCGCGCCCGCGCCTCCTCCTCGGTCAGCCCGCGAACCTCCACGACCTTCCGCCGCGAGTGGCGCCCGCGCACGATCGCCACCGACCGTCGCCCCACGTGCAGCCGCTTCGCCAGCAGCCGCACCACCGCCTCGTTCGCGCGCCCGTCCACCGGCGGTGCCGTCACCCGGATCACCAGCTCCCCGCCGATCGTCGCCCCGATCGCGTCCCGCGACGCCCGAGGTGCGATCCGCACGTCGAGGCGTGCCACCGGTCCCGGATCTGGCTTCCGAATCGGCACTCGCCACCCTCCCGGCGCTCTACACTGGACCATACGGCGGCAAGCAAGTGATGCGGCAGGATTACTTGACCTAGAACGCCCGTTCTACTAGTGTTCGGAACGCGGCGGTACGAAGTCACCAGAAGCCCCTCGGGGCGACAGCATCGAGAGGCGCGATCCGTCATGGCCAAGTCCCAGAAGTCCGAAACCGAAACCCGACGCGACGACCTCAACCGCGCGCTCGAGCAGATCACCAAGGACTTCGGCAAGGGCGCCGTCATGCGCCTCGGCGACCCTGAAGCCGCCATCCACGTCTCCTCCATCCCCACCGGCGCCCTCTCACTCGACATCGCCCTCGGCATCGGCGGGATCCCGCGCGGCCGCATCACCGAGATCTACGGCCCGGAATCCGCCGGCAAGTCGACCCTCGCGCAGCACGTCCTCGCCGAATCGCAGAAGCGCGGCGGCACCGCCGCCTACATCGACGTCGAGCACGCGATGGACCCGGAGTACGCCGCCGCCTGCGGCATCAACGTCGACGAGCTCCTCATCTCCCAGCCCGACACCGGTGAACAGGCCCTCGAAATCTGCGAGGCGCTGATCCGCTCCAGCGCGATCGACCTCGTCGTCGTCGACTCCGTCGCCGCCCTCGTCCCGCGCGCCGAGATCGAGGGCGACATGGGCGACTCCCTCCCCGGCCTCCAGGCCCGCCTGATGTCGCAGGCGATGCGCAAACTCACCTCCGCCGTCGCCCGCAACAACACCGCCCTCGTCTTTATCAACCAGCTCCGCGAGAAGGTCGGCGTCATCTTCGGCAGCCCCGAAACCACCCCCGGTGGCCGCGCGCTGAAGTTCTACTCCTCCGTCCGCATCGACATCCGCCGCATCGAGTCGCTGAAGGACGGCCAGACCTTCATCGGCAACCGCGTGCGCTGCAAGGTCGTCAAGAACAAGGTCGCCCCGCCGTTCCGGCAGGCCGAGTTCGACATCCTCTTCACCACCGACACCCACGGCATCAACCGCCACGGCGACATCCTCGACCTCGCCGTCGAGTACGACGTCGTCAAGAAGCTCGGCTCGTTCTACTCCTACGGCGACCTCCGCCTCGGCCAGGGTCGCATGAACTCGGCGAACTACCTCCGCGAACACGAGGACCTCACCGCCGAGATTGAGGCGCAGGTCCGCACCGCCGCCGGCGTCGACGATGCACCGCCCGAGGAAGCCGTCGAGGCCATCGAGGCCGCAGTCGACGCCGAGGTCGAAGCAGAGACGGCACAGCTCGCGATCGACGCGTAGCCGGACCGCGTCGTGCCGGTCGTCCGCAGCATTGAGCAACGCCGAGTCGGGACCGCCCTGGTCGGTGTCGACGACGCCGACCCGATCGAGCTCCCGCTCGAGGCGCTGCTCGAACACAACCTCCACGAGAACCGCGAACTCGAGCCGGAGCGCTGGAAGCGCATCGTCTTCGAGGGCCGGCACCGCGTCGCGGTTCGTCGCGCCCTCGAGTTCCTCGCGAAGCGCCGCCGCACCCGCGCCGACCTTCGCGACCACCTCGGAGGCGACTTCACCGAGACCGAGGTCGCGCGCGCGATCGAACGCGTCGAGGAGCTCGGCTACCTCGACGACGGCGCCTGGGCCCGCTCCTACGTCGCGCAACCGCGATCCCGAGGCCGCGGTCGCTCGATGCTCACACGCGAACTGAAAACGCGCGGCATCGAACCCAAGGACCTCGAAACCGCGCTCGCCGGCCACGACGAGCGCGAGGAGGCGATCGCTGCCGCCCGCAAGCGCCTCCGCGCGCTGCGCCGCCTCGATGATGACGTTCGCGAGCGCCGCCTCTACGCCTACCTCCAGCGGCGCGGCTTCCGCCACGAAATGATCCGCGAGGCCATGGCCGTCGCATCCGAGGAAGCGGCCGCGCCGGCAGGCTAACTCGCCCGATTCAGCGACCTGCGAAGGGCCCGTCGGCGCCGCACGTGCCCAGGATCCAGGCAAACGATTCCGTCAGACAGTCCCGGTGCTAGCATGCGGGTAAGACATAGTCGCCGCTCGACCGACGGCGCGGCGCAATTTCGACTACCCGCCGAGCGCGACGCGGCAGCGGCGCGACGGTGGTCGACTGGAGCGGACCATGGAGTCCTTGGTGCTCGGGATCGTCGCCGTGGGCGCGTTCGCCCTCGGTGCGGGCGCCCTGTTCGTCTTCCTCCGCGCGAGCAGCGGCGGCATGATGCGCCGCGCCCAGGACGAGTCGGAGCGCCTGGTCGCCGACGCCCGTCGCGAGGCGCGCGAGCTCACGCTCGACGCCGAGAAGGAGGCGCTCGAACGGCGTGAAGCAGTCGACACCGAGGCCCGCGACTCACGGCGTGAGCTGACCCGCGCCGAACGCCGCCTCGAGCAACGCGAAGAGGCGCTCGACCGCCGCGCCGAACAGCTCGACCGCAACGAGCAGTCCGTCCGTGACCGCACCGCCAACTTCGACCGCGAGGAGCGTCGCCTCGAGGAGCTCGAGCAGGGCGTCCGCGGCCGCCTCGAGGAGATCGCCCAGCTCACCGTCGAGGAAGCGCGCGAGCGACTCCTCGAGGACCTCGACCAGGAGCTCCGCGAAGAGGCCAGCCGCCGCGTTCGCGCCATGGAGGCCTCCGCCAAGGCCGAGGCCGACACTCGCGCTCGCAAGATCCTCGCCACCGTCATGCAGCGCATGACCTCCGAGATCACCGCCGAGACCACCGTCAGCACCGTCTCGCTGCCCTCGGACGACCTCAAGGGCCGCATCATCGGCCGCGAGGGCCGCAACATCCGCGCCTTCGAGGCGGCCACCGGCTGCGACCTGATCATCGATGACACCCCCGGCCTCGTCACCGTCTCCGGCTTCGACCCCGTCCGCCGCGAGATCGCCCGCCAGGCGCTCACCAGGCTCGTCCAGGACGGCCGCATTCAGCCCATCCGCATCGAGGAATCAGTCAACCGCGCCCGTAAGGAAGTCGAGCAGACCGTCAAGGAAGCCGGCGAGCAGGCGAGCGTCGACGCCGAGGTCGCCGGCCTCCACCCCGAGGTCGTCAAGACGCTCGGCAAGCTCAAGTTCCGCTACTCCTACGGCCAGAACCAGCTCCGCCATGCCCTCGAGACCTCATGGCTCGCCGCCGCGCTCGCCCATGAACTTGGCGCCGACGTCGAGGTCGCCCGCGTCGGCGGCCTCCTCCACGACCTCGGCAAGGCCGTCGACCGCGAGACCGAGGGCACCCACGCGATCATCGGCGCCGACATCGCCAAACGCTTCGGAGTCGGTCGCGACATCGTCCACTGCATCGAAGCCCACCACGAAGAGGTCAAACCCGAGACCGTCGAAGCCCTGATCGTCATCTGTGCCGACGCCATGTCCGGCAGCCGCCCGGGCGTCCGCCGCGAATCCTCGGAGCAGTACATCAAGCGCCTCGAAGCCCTCGAGGCCATCGCCAACTCCTACGACGGCGTCGAGGAGTCCTTCGCCATCCAGGCCGGTCGCGAGATCCGCATCATGGTCCGCCCCGACTCCGTCGACGATCTCGAAGCCACCCGCCTCGCCCGCGACGTTTCACGCAAGATCGAAGAGACCATGCAGTACCCCGGCGAGATCAAAGTCACCGTCATCCGCGAAACCCGGGCCTCCGCCGTCGCGCACTAGCCCCCCACCGCGAACGCCCGACACGCGAGAACCGCCGCTCTCCGCCTCGTGACGTCCTTGCCGCACAACGGCACCGACCACGCCGCCGCCGGCCGGCCCGTCACATCGATTCGTTCCCCACGTCACACGAAATCGCCCGAAGCCCCGTAGCCTGTATGCATGAATGAGCCCGAGCTGACGGCCAGCAACGAGGCCGTCATCCAACCGTCCGTCTTCACCTGCAAGTCGAGCTGGCACCCCGAGAGCGAACTCGCGTGCGGCCGCTGCGGCGCCATCATCTGCCCCGACTGCCTCGTCTACACTCCGGGCGGCACCCGCTGTAAGCCCTGCGCGAACCTCAAGCGCCCGCCCATGTACGAACTGGGCACCAGCCACTACCTCCGAGCAGCCGGCGTCAGCCTCGCACTGGCCCTCCCCCTCGGCGTCGTCGGCGCCATCTTCCTACCGCCCGGCGGCTTCGGCTTCTTCGGCATCCTCATCGGCTTCCTGCTCGGCAGCGGCCTCGGTTCGCTCTACGCCCGCGCCATCACGCAAGCGACCAACGGCAAACGCGGCACCCCCATGCAGCTCGCCGCCGTCAGCGGCATCGTTGGCCTGCTGCTGATCCGCTTCGCCCTCTCAGGCCTCGAGTTCGACCAGCTGAGATTCGACCTCATGGGCCCCATCGCCGGCTTCGTCGCCGCCAGCGTCGCCTGGCAACAGCTCCGCTAGGAAGCTGCCTCACGTTGCTAAATCCCGAATCGCGATCGAACCGAAGGGACAGTGGCGAAGCGGCGACCCCACTACACCGCGCGACACCGCGGTCTCAAGAGGGCGATACCCGAACGAGCGACGAAGCCGTGACGAGCAACGAGAGCAGCGAGCCCGGCCAGTCGAGCCGCTCAACTGCCAACCGGCAGCTCAAAGTAACGACCGTCTTCGCGTCTGCTCGGCAGCGAGAACCAAGCCTCCCGAGAGCAGCTACTGCAGCCGGTCAACCACCACCAGCGCCGCCAGCAGCCCAAAGCTCACGATCGTCACCGACAGCACCCGCCTCAACTCGGCGGCCAGGAACGGCGACTCCCGCTCTACATACCGAGCGGGCCGGTCATCCTGCGCCGTCACCACCGGCGCCGCGTTCTCCACCTCGGGCGCCCCCGAGTACGTCGGCCGCGGTGGCAACCGTCGAGGAGTGCGTCGACGTCTAGGCGTACGTGGCATCAAACCTCCTCGCGCCCAATGGACCGCCGAACCACCCCAATTGTCCTCGTTGACCGCTGTGCGCGAAAGGCCTTAACGTCGGATCTGCTTCACGCGGCCCCGTAGTGTAGCGGTCTAACACGCCACCCTGTCACGGTGGAGATCGGCGGTTCGAATCCGCTCGGGGTCGCCACGTAACAACAC
>JANQNP010000080.1 GCA_028279505.1 Dehalococcoidia bacterium | reverse complement strand
AGCGGGCCGTCGGCGCGGCCGCCAACGCCAGTGATGACGCGACGCAGGGCGCGCTCCGCGAGACGGGCTTCGACATCTCCGCGGCGTCGGAGATCATGGCGATCATGGCGCTCGCCACCGACTACGACGACCTCCGCCAGCGCCTCGGCGACATCGTCGTCGGCTGGACTGACGACCGCCGCCCCGTCACCGCCCGCGACGTCGGCGCCGTCGGCTCGATGATGGTGCTGCTCAAGGACGCCCTGAAGCCCAACCTCGTGCAGACCGTCGAGGGCAACCCCGCCCTCGTCCACACCGGCCCCTTCGGCAACATCGCCCACGGCTGCTCCTCGATCGTCTCGGACCGTCTGGCGCTCGCCGTCGGCGACTACGTCGTCACCGAGGCCGGCTTCGGCGCTGACCTCGGCTTCGAGAAGTTCATGGACATCAAGGTCCGCCAGGGCGGCGCCGACCCGGCCGCCGCTGTTGTCGTCGTCACCGTCCGAGGTCTGAAGTGGCACGGCGGCGTCAAGGAAGCCGACCTGACCACGCCCAACGTGGAGGCGGTCCACGCCGGCAGCGCCAACCTCCGCCACGCGATCAGCATCGTGAATCGCTACGGCCTGCCCGCCGTCGTCGCGATCAACCGCTTCCCGGACGACAGTCCGGAGGAGGTCGCCGAGGTGCGTCGCGCAGCCCTCGAGGCCGGCGCGCTCGCCGCCGTCGAGGCGAAGGGCTTCGCCGAGGGCGGCGACGGCATGACCGACCTCGCCGAGGCCGTGATCGACGCCGTCGACCACCACCCCGCGGACGTCCACCTCATCTACGAGGACGAGGACCGCATCATCGACAAGGTGGAGACGCTCGCCTCGAACCTCTTCATGGCCGGCAACACCACGTGGGGCCCGATGACCCGCACCACCTCGCGCCGCTTCGAGGACAACGGCTGGAACTTCCCGATCTGCATCGCGAAGACCCACCTCTCGATCTCCGCCGACTCCCGCCTCCGCGGCGCCCCCGAGGGCCACACCTTCCCGGTCACCGAGCTCCGCATCGCCGCCGGCGCACGCCAGGTCATCGTCCTCGCGGGCAACATCATGACGCTCCCCGGCCTCCCGAAGCGCCCCAACGCCTTCGACATCGACCTCACCGAGGACGGCGAGGTGGTCGGCCTGCTCGGGACTTAGCGCTCGTCGCCCGCCACGCCGAGGCGCTAGGTTGCGTCCATGGGTGTCGACGTTCGCTTCCTCGGCTCAGGTGACGCGTTCGGCAGCGGTGGCCGGCTGCAGGCGTGCATTCTCCTGTCCGACGGTGGGCAGTCGTTGCTCCTCGACTGCGGTGCGACCTCGCTCGTGGCGATGAAGCGTGCGGGTGTGGTCCCGGCCACGATCGAGCATGTCGCGATCACACATCTGCATGGCGACCACTTCGGGGGCCTGCCCTATCTCGTGCTGGATGGCCAGTTCTCACGGCGCGAACGGCCGCTCGTCGTGGTCGGTCCGCGTGGGGTCGAACAGCGAACCCGGGAGTTGATGGAAGCGTCGTTCCCGGGTTCAACAGCCGTCGACCGCCGCTTCCCCGTGGAGTTCGTTGAGTTCGAGGCAGGAAGCCGCGTCGACGTGGGTGCCGCTTCGATCACGCCGTTCGAGGTGGACCACGCTTCCGGGGCGCCCGCGTTCGCGCTCCGCGTCGAGTACGGCGACCGGAGCATCGCCTATTCCGGCGACACCGCCTGGACGGCAGCACTCCTCGAAGCGTCGCGTGACGCGGATCTCTTCATCTGCGAGGCCTACTTCTTCGAACGATCGGTCAAGTTCCACCTCGACCACGAGACAGCGTTGCGGCAGCTTGCTGACCACCCGGTGGGTCGCGTCATCCTCACCCACGCGAGCGCCGACGTGCTTGAGCGTCGACAGGAGCTCAAGTTCGAGCTCGCTGACGACGGCACCCTGATCCGCCTCTAGCCGCTCACGCACGGCCAGGGCCCAGGGGGCACGCAGCAACGACTGCTTGGGCTCGTGACCGACTAGCGCCCGTCCGGAGCCGTGCCGACGAGCGAGACCAACGCGTCCGCGAACGCGGCGCGCCAGCACGCCCAGGCGTGCCCGCCGTTGTACTCGCGGTACGTCACCTCGTATCCCCGACCGAGGAGGACGTCCCGGAACCGCCGCACCTCGCGCAGCAGGTCCGTACTCGTCCCCCGACCCCCCTCGAGCAACCCGACATCGAGGTAGAACCGCACTGGCGCCCGCGGCGCCGCCTCGTACGCGGCGGCGTGCCACCCGCCACGGCGCTCCTCCGGCGCGATATAGCGCGCTTCGAGGTCGATCGGCTCCCACCAGTACGCTCCGGACTGCGACAGCACGTTGCCGAAGCGCTCCGGGTGTCGCAGGGCGACGAAGCTCGCCGCGAGCCCTCCGAGGCTCACCCCCGTCAGCGTGGTGCGCGTGGGGTCGGCGGTGATCGCAAAGCGGGCCGCGAGCCACGGCATCAGCTCCTCCGCGAGGAAGTCGGCGAACGGCTCGTGGCGGGGCAGCTCCACGTGTCGCCAGTCGAACAGGCTCTCGATGAACACCGCGATCGTTGGCCGGATCGCCCTCGCCGCGGTCAGACCATCGAGGATCGCCGGCAGCCCCATCGCGTCCAGCGCCCGGTGACCGTCGAACGCGATCAGCACGCCGTACCCACCCGGACCGGCCGGGACCGCCGGCTCGTGCACCCACACGGTCCGAGGTGCCTGGAGCAGCGGCGAGTCCCAGCGATGCGCACTCAGGCGGTCCGTCGCCCCGCCCTCCGTCAGCTCGACGAGCGACCGAGGCGCGTCGGGCATCTCGAGGACCGACTGCCCCGGCTCCTCGGTGGCGGGGTCGAGCGGATCCGAGAAGTGCGGTCTGACCCGGCGATTGAGCGGATCGCCGGTGAGCAGCCCTCCGCGGGCGCGCCGTCGCTCAAGCTCGGCCCACTCGTCGGCCGACCGCGCGTCGAGCGATCGCACCGGCTCGCGCATGAACCAGTACGCGTTCCGCAGATCGTTCGCCACTCGGTACGTCCGGAACGCGAGATCGCTCGTCCCGAGGTGATCGAGCAGGTCCAGCTCCCCCACGCCGAGCGGCCCGTGCACGAGCCCCACCCGCTGGTCGGGCTCCTCGAGGCGCCACACGAACGTCACCGCGGAGTGCCCGTCGTCCCCCTCGAGGGGTTCGATCAGCGGCGTCCCGGCGGCGTCGACCTCCGCCCAGAAGGCCTCGACCGCCGCGTCCCCGCGCCGCGCGTACTCGTCCCACAACGCCGCCATCCGAGGGCTGCGCAACGACGCCGGTGACGCCACGGTGCCGCTACCCCTCGCGCGAGGCGTGCCACTCGAGGATCGGCAGCAGGTGGTGCGTCCGGTGCGTCGCGCTGTGCATCGCCCGCCCTCGAAGCGGCGATCCGCGCTCCCAGAACCGCTCCGCCGGGATGCTCCGCAACCCGTCGATCGCTCGCCCGAGGCGCGCTCGCATCGCCGAGGCGTAGGCCATCACCGCTTCAAAGTCCTTGTCGGTGTGTTCGGCGACCAGCTCGCCGTTGAGCGCGTCGGTCTCCTCCGGCCCGGACCACCGGCGGCTCGGATCGTCGATCCCAGCCGCGATGTCCTCGAGGAACTGCGCGTCCATCTCGTCCCACGTCGCGAGGTGCAGCGCGAGCTCGCGCACCGACCAGTCGCCGTACCAGCGCTCGCCGCGCAGCGGTTCAGGTGTCTCGAGGATCGCCCGCTCGAAGTCGTCCTCGATCCTCGAGTTCAGGTAATGGAACTCATCAACGAGGTGGGCCACCGGCGTCGGCCGACCTAGTCGTCGCCAGCCGCCGTATCAGCCATCTCATGCGCATACGGCGACCCGATCGCCCCCGCCTCCCGCAGCTCCCCGACCTTCGAGGCATCGAGCCCGAGGTCGCTCGCCAGCACCTCGTTGGTGTTGGCGTCGAGCAGCGGCGAGTGCTTCAGCGGCTCCGCGCCGCGCATCCGGATCGGGTTCCGCATCAGCGTCACCTCGCCGTTGATCGGGTGCTCCACCGTCTGGATGAAGTCCCGCTCCTTTAGGTGCGGGTCGGTGAACAGGTCGAGCGAGCTGAACACGTAGCTGCACGGCACCCCAACCGGCCCGAGGATGCTCATCACCTCGCGCTTCGTGTGCTGCCGCGTCCACGACGCCACGGTCTCGTATAGCTCTTCCCGGTGCTCCATCCGCGCGATCGGCGTGTCGTAGCGCGGGTCGACCGCCAGCTCCGGCTGTCCCATCGCCGCGCAGAGCGAGTCCCACATCTGGCTCGTCACCACCATGATGAAGGCCCAGTCGTTCGAGTCGCCCTGCCCCTCCTCCGGCTTGCACGGGTACGTCGCCGTCACCCCGCCGCCGTGGTGGATCCCCGTGCGCGGCGCCGCCTCGACGCCCCACCTGTCGAGGCCCAGCGTGCGCATGAACATCGTCGTGGCCTCTTGCATGGAGATCTCGATCTCCTGGCCCTGACCCGTCCGCTGCTGCTCCACGTACGCCGCCGTGATCGCCAGCGCCATCTGGATCCCGGTGCCCGAGTCGGACATCGTCGGCGCCGGGTGCATCGGCGGCCCGTCCGGCTCACCGGTCACGGAGAACGTCCCCGCCGAGGCCTGCGCGACCCAGTCGTAGCAGTTGAATTCGGAGTACGGCCCCGTCAGCCCGAACCCCTTGATCCGCGCGTGAATGATCCGCGGGTTGATCTTCGACAGCACGTCGTAGCCGATGCCGAGCTTCTCGACGACGCCTGGCCCGTAATTCTCGACGAACACGTCGTAGTGCGGCGCCATGTCGAGGAGGATCTGTCGCCCCTCCTCGGACTTCAGGTTGATCACCACCGAGCGCTTGTTGGCGTTGTAGTTCATGAAGTACTGGCGCTCGTCCTCGGTCTCACCGGGGAGCTGCCGCCCGACCCCACGCCCCGGATCGCCGGTCGGCGACTCGATCTTCACCACGTCCGCGCCGAGCCACGCGAGCATCTGCGTGCACGACGTCCCCGCTTCGTACTGCGTCATATCGAGGACGCGCATGCCTTCGAGTGAGCCCATCAATCAACCTCCGTGGCGGTGATGCCAGCGATCCTACTCGCCTCGTTCAACCCTGCCGAGGAACGGCCGCGACATCGCGCTGGCTATCGGTTTCGGAGCAGCACCCGGATCGCCGCGCAGGTGAAGTCCTCGAGCTGGTCCGACCGGCCTCGGAAGATCGGCGCATGCCGTTCGATCAGCTCGAGGTGGTTGAACTCGCCGTCCTCGCTGTAGCTGACCGTCTCGAACCGATCGGCGAACGACGCGAACAGCTCGCGGAACTGCAGCAGCGTCCACTCGTTGCAGTGCGCGAAGTCGATCGTCTTGAGCTCCGCCTCCTCCGTGAACTGCGTCAGCGTCTCGTTCGAGAACAGCACCTGGCAGTACGGCACCGTGATCTGCGGCGCGTGCAGCCCCATCGGCGACAGGAACAGCGGCCCGAACTCGAGGTAGACGTACCCGCCGGGCCTCACCACCCGCTGGATCTCGCTGAGCGCCCGCTCCGGGTTCCCGAAATGCTCGAACGAGTCGTAGCTGATCACTGCGTCGAACGAGTCGTCTTCGAACTCGAGCGCCTCGGCGTCCATCCCGAGCAACCGTACGCCGGCATCGATCGCCCGCTGATCGAAGCCCCGCGGTCGGAAGTCGATCCCCGCGGCGTCCTTCCCCTGCCGCGCCAGGTGGTACCCGACCATCCCGTCGAAGCACCCCGTTTCGAGGATCGAGTGCACCGACTCCGGAACCAGCGCCAGGAACGCCTCGGCGCGCTCGCGCCCGCGGTCGCTCCGCACGTCCGATTCGTACGAATACGTCGGCGACGGCGCGTACTCGCCGTGCATGCGGCGCAGCTCGCTCAGCGGCAGCCGCTCCTCGACCGGCTGCGCGGCCTCGAGGGCGCGACGAGCCGACCGGATCCGTGGCGCCGCCTTCAGCGCCTGGATCCGCCGCACGAGGTGCGCTGGCAGCGCGGCGGCGACCCGGTCGCGGACCGCCTGGATCGCCGCTGGCCTCAGCCGGTCGCGTCGGCGCGTCGTCTCCACGGCAGCCTCTTTTCCAGATCGGGCGACCGCCGGGCAGGCGGCAGCCCGGCTACTCGCTCTGTGCTCGTTGCTGCGAGCGGAACACCGGCTCGTCCGCCAGCTCCACGCCCATCTCCCGCGCCGTCGCGCGGTAGATGCCCACCGCCATCGTCGAGCGCTCCTCCGCTGCGCGCCGCGCGTAGACCGCGCCCCGCGCGGCCCGCACCTCGGCGTCGCCGGGCTCTGCCTCGAAGGCCCAGTCCACGAGGTGGCAGGCCAGCCGCAGCTCCCCGGCGTCGGCCAGCTCCGAGGCGCGCGCCAGCAGCGCCGAGGTGCCCCCGGCCAGCCGCGCCACCTCGATGCCCTGCGCCGCCTCGGAGGCCGGCTTGAGGTGCGACGGCTGCCCGTCGTACCAGCCGCCGTAGAGGCGCCAGATGTTCCGGACGATGAACTCCGGCTCGTCGTACACCGGCTGGAGGTACGGTCGCTCCAGCAGTTCCGCCGGCGGCGCGACCTCGTTCACGATCCGGTCGAGGCTCGCCCCCTCGTTCATCCGCGCCACGGTCTCGCGCTCGAGCGTCTCGAGGTAGGTCGCCGTCTCGCCGAGCGCCTGCTGCACCCGCTCGGCCCCGACGATCGGCGGCCCGTGCCCGGGCAGCAGCACCTCCGGCTCGCAGCTCGCCATCGCCCGCAGCGCCTCCGCCCACTCGCCCGCGTAGCGCTGCACCTTCTGCGGGTTGCCCGCGTTCGGCGCGACCCAGACGAACAGGTCGCCGGTGCAGAGCACCCGTCGGTCCGCCGCGAACACCCACGTCGCGTCGTCGGTCTCGCCGCGGTCGTGCCGCAACGCGAACCGTTGCCCGCCGACCGTCACATCGAGGCGATCGCGATACGTCACGTCCGGCGCCCAGTACTCGGTCGCCCACGGCGCGACCGTCCCGCCGCCGCGAAACTGCCGCGAGTTGATCACCGCGTTGTACCCGCCGGTCCGCCGGTAGCGGTCGAACCGCGCGGACATCGCCTCGTGCGCGATCACCCGAGGCGGCGCCCACCCCCGCTCCCGCGCCTCCTCGGCGTAGTGGTCGACGCCGAAGACGTGGTCGACGTGCCCGTGCGTGTACACCGCCGTGTGCAACGGCGCGTCCAGCTGCTCGCGCACCGCCTCGAAGCGCCGTTCGGACCGGTTCCGGATCCCGGGATCGACCATCACGAGGCCATCGTCGGTCTCGAAGACGACGGTGTTCGAGAACGAGTGGTAGAACCACACGCCCTCGGCGATCCGCTCGAGCGCGTTCGGCCCCTGCCACGGGTGCGCGTCCAGCTCGCCCTGCCAGGCCGATTCCGCTCGCTCGGCGATCACGCCCATCGTGTGCTCCCGTCCTAGCTCGCGCCGACGACCGCTTCGAGGCGCTCCGCCCACGCGAGCAGCACCTCGTCGCGACCGAATGGCGCCGCTAGCTGCACCCCGAGCGGCAGCCCGTTCGCGGTCTCGCCCGCCGGGAGCGTCACTGCGGGCAACCCGCTGTGCGTCCACGGGAGGTTCATCGACGCATCGCCCGTCCAGCTCAGCCCCACCGGCGCCGCACCCGTCGCCGGGACGCTGAGCAGCAGGTCCAACCGATGCTCCTCGAACAACCCATCGAGGCGGCTGCGCAGCTCGAACCGGCTCTCGCGCCCCTTGGCCACCGCCTCGGCGCTCACCGCGCGCCCCTCCTCGACATGGGCCGCGCTGAACGGGCGGTAGAGCTGCCCCCACGCCTCGAAGCGCTCGTGGTGCGCCTCGGCGAAGTCCGCCGCGACCAGCGTGTTGTGCCGGTCGTTGATCGCCTTGATGTCGTCCAGCACCTGCAGCCGCACGACGGTCGCCCCCGCACCCTCGAGGCGTGCCACCGCTCCTTCGAGGGCGCCCCGCGCCTCGTCGTCCGCCTGTTCAAGGTAGGCGCCGTCCGTCACCCCGATCCGCGGCATCGCTCCTTCCTCGAGCTCCAGCGCCGCGGTCCAGTCCGAGCAGGCCGCGGCAGCCGCCAGCCGCATCCCCGCCGCATCCGCGGTGAACAACCCCACGTGATCGACGGAGTCTGAGTAGGTCAGCACCCCGTCGCGCGGAATCCGCTCGTGGCTCGGCTTGAGCCCCACCACGCCACAGAACGCCGCAGGCCGGATCACCGACCCCACGGTCTGCGTCCCGAACGAGGTGTGGAACAACCCGGCGGCCACCCCCGCCGCCGAACCGCTGCTCGACCCGCCCGGCGTGTGCGCTCGCTGGTGCGGGTTCGTCGTCGCCCCCGGCTCCCGCGCCGCGAACTCCGTGGTCACCGTCTTCCCGAGGATCAGCGCCCCCGCCGCGCGCATCCGCCGCACCGCCGTCGCCGCTGGCATCGCAAGCACCTCGGGAGGCAGCGCCGACCCCGCCCGCGTCGGGAACCCGTCCGCCGCGATGATGTCCTTGATCCCGAGCAGCGCCCCGTACAATGGCGGTCGCCCTTCCGGCTCGGGATAGCGCCCCTCGAGGTCCGTCGCGTCCCGCAACAGCCGCTCCCGCCGCCCCGGCTCCGGTACGACCGCCCGCACCAGCAGGTCGACCTCGTCGAGGCGTTCACAGGCCGCCTCGACGGCGTCGCTCAGCGACAGCGCACCGCTCCGCGTCGCCTCCACATGCGCCGCCAGCGGCGCCGGAGCAACCAGCGTTGGTTCAGCCTCGGACATCGCGCCTCCTCGACGTCCGGACGATAGCAGCGCACGCGGCGGCTCTGCGGCTTCCGAGGAGTCGGGCCGCTAGCGGCGAGCGCCTCCCCGACTACGATGACCGGATGGCCGCAGACGAGCCGCAGGCGCCGTTCCGGATCCGGTCACTGATCACGACGGTCTACGCGCCGACCCTGCTGATGGGCATCGGCCAGAGCGCCGTGCTCGCCTTCGTCGTGCTGCAGGCGCGCGATCTGGGTGCCTCGGTCGGCGTCGCCAGCCTCGTCTTCGCCATGCGCGGACTGGGCGTCATGGCCTTTGATGTACCGGCGGGGCTGCTGCTCGCGCGGATCGGCGCGCGGCGCTCGATGCTGAGCGCGATCGCCCTGATCGGCTTCTTCGCGGCCGTGGCCGCAGCCAGCCCCAACTCGCTGATCCTCGGAGCCGCGGTCTTCGCGCTCGGCGGGGCGACGGCGCTGTGGTTCCTGACGAGGATCGCGCTCGTCTCCAACGCCGCGCCGGTGGAGCAACGAGGGCGCGCGCTCTCGCTGGTCGGCGGCTCGCAGCGGATCGGGAACTTCGCCGGGCCGGCGATCGGCGGTTTCGTCGCCCAGGCCGTCGGTTTCGAGGGCGCATTGCTACTCCAGACGGCCGGCGCCGCCGGTGCGTTCGTCCTCGTGTTCCTGTTCTTCCGCGAGCGCGACGGGCGCGCCGCGGTGGCCGCACACGCGCCGATCGGGCTCGGGCGCACGCTCCGCGAGCATCGCCACAGCTTCCTCACCGCCGGACTCGCGATGGTCGCGCTTCAGGTCCTGCGCCAGGGTCGCCAGGTCGTCCTGCCGCTCTGGGGCGACGAGCTGGGGCTCGAACCCGCCGAGATCGGTCTCGTCGTCGGCTTCGCCTCGGCGATCGACATGATGCTCTTCTACCCCGTCGGCATCGTGATGGACCGCTTCGGCCGCAAGTGGTCCGCGGTGCCGAGCATGGTGCTGATGGGCGCGAGTCTGCTGCTGGTGCCGCTCACCGATAGCTTCGAGACGCTGCTCGTCGTTGGTCTCGTCTCCGGCTTCGCCAACGGGCTCGGTTCGGGGATCGGCATGACCCTCGGCGCCGACCTCGCGCCGCCCGCAAGCCAGGGCGAGTTCCTCGGCGTCTGGCGCTTCGTCAGCGACATCGGCACGAGCGCCGGGCCCTTCCTCGTGGCGGGCGTCGCCACCGTCTCAACGCTCGGCGTCGCGTGCGTCGCCACCGGCGGCGTCGGCCTCGCCGGCGCCGCCGTCATGGCCTTCCTCGCCCCCGAAACGCTGAGGCGACGGCGCCCGCCCGAGGCGGCGCCCACGACCTCCACCCCGCCGTAGCCCCGCGCTCCTCCGTCGCTCCCGCTACCGCGGGACGTTCGTCGCTACCGAGGCCGCTCGAGCCGTTCGAGGATGGCGTCGAGCCGCACCTCACCTTGGGAGGACCGATGCCCGCCGACGCCGCCCAGCGCGCCACCAGCCTCGCCGACGTCCGCGACCGGCTCGAGCACATCGACCTGATCGCCAGTCAGCAGCCGCTCCTCGACGGGATCGCCGATCGCTTCGCAGCCCTCGAGGGAGTCGGCATCGACTCCGCCGCCGAGCTGCTCGCCCGCCTGAAGTCGAAGGACGCCATCGAAGCTGTCGCCTCCGAATCCGGCGTCGACGCTGGCTACCTCAACCTCCTGCGCCGCGCCGTCAACGGCTTCTTCCCCAAGCCCCGTCGCTGGAAGGAGTTCGAGACGCTCGACGCCGCCGAGGTCGCCGCCCTCGCGGACCTCGGTATCAAGAACACCCAACAGCTCTTCGAGGCGGCAAGCGACGACCGCCCCGCGCTCGCGAAGCGGGCGAAGCTCACCGAGCCACGCCTCTCCGAGCTCGTCGCCGTCGCCGACCTCACGAGGGTCCAGTGGGTCAGCCCCGCCTACGCCAGCGCCCTCGTCGCCGCGGGCTACACCACCCCCGCCGCCGTCACGGCGGCCGACCCCGAGGTGCTCGGCGCCGCCATCGAGGACGCCAACGCCGGCGCTCGCTTCTACCGAGGTAAGGTCGGTCTTCGCGATCTCCGCCGCCTCGTCGAGGCCGCGCGCTACGTCCCCTAGCCCCAACCTCGAACGGCGGCCCACCGATGACGATCGAACCGCCGTCGACTGAACTCCGCGACGCCCTGCGCCGCTTCGCCGAGCGCACCCTCGGCCGCATCGTCACGCTCGACGATCGCTCTCGCGCGTTCGGCCGCATGTCGCTTGTCTGGCACCTCGAAACCGCCGAGGGGCAGCGGTACTACCTCAAGCGCCACGAGGAGCGGCGGCTCTTCGACCGCGAGCTGCGGGCCCTTCGCGACTGGCTCCCGCGACTCCCCGAGGGCGCGCGCCAGATGACCGTGCCCCCGATCGCCGTCGCCGACGACCTCGACGCGATGATCTTCGAGGCCGCGCCGGGCGAGATCGTCGAGGACGCCGACCTCACCGACCACGAGCGCCAGGCCGCCTACCAGATGGCCGGCGCCTTCGCCGCCGCGCTGCACGCGCTCCCATGCGAGGGCTGCGGCCCCGCCGAAGGCTACGTCGACCAGCAGCTCGCCAACGTCGAACGCTGGCTCGGCGACCCCGCTGCCGACTTCACCGCAGAGGAGCAACGCTGGACGCGCGACACCGTGCGCGCGGGCGGCGCCTTCGAGGGCGTCCAGCTCGTACCCGCGCACATGGATTACTCGCCGCGCAACTGGCTGCTCCACCGCGACGACGGCGTGCTCTGGCTCCACGTGATCGACTGGGAGCGCGCCCGCCCGGCCCCGTGGGTCGAGGACGTGCAGCGCATGGCCGAGGACCACTGGCACCGCGACCCCGCGATGCGTGAGGCCTTCTTCCTCGGCTACGGCCGCCAGCCCTCGGAGGTCGAGGAGCGCCAGATCCGCGCGCTCGTCGCCATCAACAGCGCCGTCGGCGCCATCGCCTGGGGCGGCCAGCGCGGCGACACCGCCTTCGTCGCGAAGGGCCGCGCCATCCTGGACCGGATGCGCGCGGAGGATTGAGGGCGCCCCGCTAACCGCGCGCCCCGGCGCCGCTATCATCCGCTCACCGTTGCGCCCGAGGCGACCGACGACCACCGACCCGCTCGGCGCCTGGCAATCCCGAGGCGTAACGAACCCGTCGAGGACTGCACGATGAAGATCGGCGTCGGCATCTCGCGCGACGGCCCCGACGACTGGGAGAGCGCCGCCCGATTCGCGGCGGAAGCGGAGCGGCTCGGCGTCGACTCGCTCTGGGTTGCCGAGACCTGGGCCTTCGACGGCGCGACGCCGATCGCCTACCTCGCCGCTCGCACCGAACGCGTGCGGCTCGGGACGAGCATCCTCCAGATCGGCGCGCGCACCCCCGCGCTGACCGCCATGACCGCGCTCGCCCTCGCCTCGATGACCGGCGACCGCTTCGTGCTCGGCCTCGGCCTCAGCAACCCGCAGATCATGGAGGCCTGGCACGGCGCCACCTTCGACCAACCCGTTCGCCGCACGCGCGAACTGATCGAGGTGATCCGGCTGATCACGAGCCGCGAGCGCCTTGAGTACGAGGGTCGTATCCACCACCTCCCGGTCACGGAGGGGCGCCGCTCGATGCGCTCAGCGGTGCCGCCGAGGCACATCCCCATCTACATCGCCTCCGTCGGCCCCGCGAACCTCCGTCTCACCGGTCAGCTCGCCGACGGCTGGATCGGCAACTGCTTCGTCACGGACACCGGTCGCGAGGCGTTCCTCGATCCACTCCGTGCGGGTGCCGAGTCAGCTGGGCGCACCCTCGATGACCTCGAGTTGCAGGTGCCGGTCACCCTCGAGTTTGACGACGACATCGAGGCAGTGACGAAACGCCACGCCGTCGGCTTCGCGTTCACCTTCGGCGCCATGGGCGATCCCGGCCGCAACTTCTACGTCGAGGCGTTCGCCCGCCAGGGCTTCGAGGCCGTCCGAGAGGTTGAGCGCCTCTGGCTCGACGGCAAGCGTGCCGAGGCCGAGGACCTCGTCCCCGTGCAGATCGCCGAGCAGACCAACCTGCTCGGCACCGAGGAGACGGTCCGTGACCGCCTCCGCACCTACCGCGACCTCGGCATCGACAGCCTGCGCGTCGGCCTCCGAGGCGAGGACACCCGCGAGCGCCTCGAGCAGCTCGAACGGCTGATGGCACTCGTGTCCGAAGTCAACGAGGAGCCCGTCGGAGCGGCCAGCCGCTAGCCCGACAGAAAGCTGAGCCGCACCCGCCGCCGCGGGTTGTCCGCGTTCAGGTCGACCAGCACGATCCGCTGCCACTGCCCGAGGACCGGCGCACCGCCATCGACCGGGATCGTCACCGAGGGCGACACCAACGCCGGCAGCACGTGGTCGGCGCCATGCCCGGTCGACCCGTGCCGGTGCGCGTAGATCCGGTCGCGCGGCAGCAGCTCGTTCAGGATGTCCTCGAGGTCCTGCTCCGACCCGGAGCCGGTCTCGATCAGCGCGACGCCCGCCGTCGCGTGCGGCACGAACACGCTCAGCAGCCCGTCGCCCTGCTCACGGCAGAACCCGCGGACTTGGTCCGTCAGGTCCACCGTGCGCCGCTGCCCGGTGTCGATGTGCAGGTCCAGCGACTGCATCGAGGGCGCTCGCTACGACGAGGGCACGGCGATCACGTCGCCGTACGGCGCGATCTCCTCGGCGATCGCGTCCGCGTCGCCGACGATCGCGATCGTCATCTCGTCGGGCCGCAGGTGGTCGACCGCGATCCGTTGGATGTCCGCCGTCGTCAGCGCCAGCACGCGGTCCGTGTATGCCGCTGCCCACGCCTCGTCGAGCCCGTGCAGATCGAGGAAGGCGAGCTGGTCGAGGATCCCGCCCGGCGTCGCATGCCGCAGGATGTAGCTCCCCGCGACATAATTCTGGATGCCCTCCAGCTCAGCATCCGCCGCTGGCTCCGCTCGTAGCCGGTCGATCTCGCTGAAGATCTCGTGCATCGATGCGCCGGTGACGTTCGTCGTCACATCCGCCAGCTCCACCCAGTAGGCATCGCCCGGATGCGCCACGATCTGGCTCCGCGGCGAGTACGTGTACCCCTTGTCCTCGCGGATGTTGAGCGTGATCCGCGAGTAGAACGACCCGCCGAGGAGGGAGTTGGTGACGGCCAGCGCGACATAATCGCCATCGCCCGGGTGCGGCACCGGCAACCCGATCGACAGCGTCGACTGCTCCGCTCCCTCGCGGCTCACGAGATGGATCGCCCGCGCGCTCGTCGGCGACGGCGGCGGTAGCGCCGCCCGCTCGTCGCCACTCCAGCCACCGAACGCCCCGTGCGTCGCATCGAGGACCGCGTCGCGCTCGAACATCCCCGCGACGTAGAGCCGCGAGCCGTCGGCGGTCGCATGCGCCTCGTAGCTCGCGCGCACGGCGTCGGTGGTGAGCCCGCTGATCTGCTCCGGCGTCGCCAACAGGCGACCGTACGAGTGGTCGCCGTAGATCGCCCGGCGGAACGCGGCCGTCGCCAGCGTTCCCGGCT
>JANQNP010000060.1 GCA_028279505.1 Dehalococcoidia bacterium | reverse complement strand
ACGCGGCGCTCGTCAACGGCTACCTCGCCCACCTCCAGGACTACGACGACACCCACTTCCCCACGATCCTCCACCCCAGCGCGCCGACGTGGTTGGCGGCCGCGCGGCCGCGGCCGATCACCGTCGCCTCGGGCGTCCCGGGGTCAGCGGCGGCCTCCAGTGCGGCGACAGAGGGGTCCTGGGACGCGGAGAGCGCGACAGCGTAGAGGTTGATGAGGGTGCGCTTCGCCTCGTGGAGGACGTGCGCGGGGATCGCGTCGACGGGGGTATCGACGATGAACGCGGCCGTTAGAGCCGTCGCAGCAGAGGCCGTCGGGGTGGCGGTCATGCGGGGCTCCTCGGAGCTGGATCGCCCTCGAGGGATGGGGTCAGGCGATGCGGCGTGCTTGCTCGATCATCTCGCGGAGGCTGCCGATGTCCCGCTGGGTCTCGGGGTCGATCGCGAGCGAGCGCTCCATCTTGCGCCAGCCGTGGTGCACGGTGGAGTGGTCGCGGCCCCCGAGGGCGTCGCCGATCTCGACGAGCGAGCGGTGGGCGAGCTCGCGCATGAGGTACATGGCGATCTGGCGGGGGTAGGCGACGCGCTTCTCGCGGCTCTTCGACAGCAGGCTGTCCTGGTCGATGTCGAAGTAGCGGCAGACCGTCTCGATGATCAGGCCTGGCGACGGGGGGAGACGCGGCTCGGTCGGTTCGAGCGAGGAGAGGGCGGACTGGACCAGCTCTGGCGTCAGCGGCTCACGGGTGAGCCGGCTGTAGGCGAGGACGCGGGTCAGCGAGCCCTCGAGCTCGCGGATGTTCTTCTTGAAGCGGGCGGCGATCACGTTGAGGACGGAGTCGGGGACGACGGCGCCCTGCTCGCGGGCCTTCGAGCGGAGGATCGCGACGCGGGTCTCCATGTCGGGGGCCTGGACGTCGGCGATCATGCCCCACTCGAAGCGGGTGCGGAGGCGCTCCTCGAGGTGGGGGATCAGCGCGGGGCTCTTGTCCGAGGTGATCACGATCTGGTGACCGGACTCGTAGAGCTCGTTGAAGGTGTGGAAGAACTCTTCCTGGGTCTGCTCCTTGCCGGCGATGAACTGGATGTCATCGATCAGGAGCGCGTCGGCCTCGCGGTACTGCTTCCGGAACTCCTCCATCTTGCGGCTCTGGATCGCGGTGATGAGCTGGTTGGTGAAGGATTCGGCGCTGACGTAGAGGACGTGGAGGTCGCGCTCGACGAGCATGTGGCCGACCGCCTGGAGGAGGTGGGTCTTGCCGAGGCCGGCGGCGCCGTAGAGGAAGAGCGGGTTATAGCGGTCGCCGGGCGAGTCGGCCGATCCGCGCGCGGCGGCGGCGGCGAGCTCGTTGCCCTTACCGACGATGAAACGGTCGAAGGTGTAGCGCTCGCGGAGTCGTGGGCGCGGGCTGGCCGCGCGCGGCGCGGTGGCTGGCAGGCTCTCGAGGGCGGCGCCGCCGTCGCTCCCGGTGCGTAGAGGCTCAAACGCGACGTCGATGCTGTGCCCCGCGATCTCGGTGAGGGAGCGGATGATGGACGGGCGGAGTCGCTTCTGCAGCCACTCCGTGACGAACTCGGACTTGGTGCCGACGACCAGGGTGTCCTCGACGAGGCGTACGCCTTCAGTGCCGTCGAGCCAGGTGTCGTAGTTGGCGCGGGAAACTTGAGACGCGAGATCGCGCAGCGCTGCCTGCCACAAGGCAGCCGGATCAGAGGCCGCACGTTCGCCCGGCATCGACGCTCCCCGCCGCGTCGCGACCCATGAACGCACCACACGATCGCGCGAATAGCGCGCGCCATCACTATCCACATCTGTGGAGTGATTTGGGATGAACCGCGTGTGGTCATTCGGTCACAGGCGGATGCCTGTGGTGGGTCAGTCCTTGAGTCCGCCCTCAGCGATCTGGCTACCGATTCGCCGCATGAATCGGCGTCATCTCGCTGACCGGGCGGGAATGTAGCACCGGCCGATCTGGCCGATCAAGGAGGTTATGTGGAGTCGCAGGGAAAATGCTCAAATCCCACCGCGATTGTTGTGACGGGGAGTGTTGGGGTGAGCCTGTAGGCCGCCGATCTCGCACGCGGCTATACTGCCGCAGCGACGTGCAGAGGGCTCGTTGCGCACCCGCAAGCCGTTGACCGGATGGGCGAACCACACGCCCTGGCAGCGGACCACACGACGGGGGCCGACCATGACGACCGCTTCCGGTTCTGATCTGCTGCTGGCGATCGATGTTGGCAACACCAGCATCGCGATCGGGCTATTCGACGGCGATGAGCTGACCGCGACGTTCCGGGTGGCCACGGACCAGGACAACTTCGCGGACGAGTACGCGATGCTGGTGCTGGGCCTGCTGCGCAGCGCGGAGATCGATCCGGCGCGGATCAGCGCGGCGATCATGTCCTCGACGGTGCCGTCGTTGCTGCGGATCTTCCAGCAGGTGTGCCGGCGCTACTTCAACGTCGACGCGCTGGTGGTGGGGCCCGGCGTGAAGACGGGGATCCGCGTGCTGTACGACAACCCTCGCGAGGTGGGGCCGGACCGGGTGCTGCACGCGGTGGCGGCCCTCGACAAGTACGAGCCGCCGCTGGTGATCGTGGACCTGGGGACGGCGTGCGTCTTCGACGCGGTGTCGGCGGAGGGGGACTACCTCGGCGGGGCGATCGCGCCGGGGATCGGGCTGGCCTCGGAGGCGCTGTTCGACGCGGCGGCGATGCTGCACCGGGTGAGCCTCGAGCGGCCGGATGGGCCGATCGGGCGGAACTCCGTGCACTCGATGCAGGCAGGGATCTTCTTCGGCTATGTGGAGATGGTTGGCGGGATGGTGCGGCGGTTCCGCGAGGTGCTCGAGAGCGGCGGCGAGCAGACGACGGTGATCGGCACGGGCGGGTACGCCGAGGTGATCGGTCCGGAGGTGGGCTGTTTCGATCACATCGAGGCCGATCTGAACCTCGAGGGGCTGCGCCTCGTGTTCGAGGCGAACCAGTAGCGACCGGCGGCACGGCGCTGCGAGGCGCTCTGGGGGCATGTCATGACGAATGAACCGATCGCGGTGCCAGGGCCGCTCAGCGACCGGCACGTGGTGCTGGGCGTGACGGGCTCGATCGCCTGCTACAAGGCGATCGACATCGCGAGCCAGCTCGTGCAGGCGGGGGCGATCGTCGACGTGGCGATGACGGAGTCGGCGACGAAGTTCGTGCCGGCGCTGACATTCCGCTCGCTGACGGCGCGCGAGCCGTATGTGGATATGTGGCACCCGCACGGAGAGTTCGGCGAGGCGCACGTGGAGCTGGCGCGTCGCGCCGACGTGATGCTGATCGCGCCGGGGACGGCGTCAACGATGGCGCGGCTGGCGCACGGGCTGGCCGACGATTTCGTGTCGCTGACGGCGCTCGCGACGCAGGCACCGCTGCTGCTGGCGCCGGCGATGGACGCGCAGATGTGGTCGCACGCGGCGACGCAGGCGAACCGCGCGCTTCTGGAGGAGCGCGGCGTCCAGTTCATCGGGCCGGCGGAGGGTCGATTGGCCTCGGGGCGTGTCGGGGCGGGGCGGTTGGTCGAGCCGGGGGCGATCGTCGCGGAGCTGCGGGCGCGCGTCGGGCGCGAGCGCGGCGATCTGCGTGGGCGGACCGTGATCGTGTCGGCCGGGGGGACGCGCGAGGCGATCGACCCGGTGCGGTACGTGGGGAACCACTCGAGCGGGAAGATGGGGCACGCGATCGCGGAGGCGGCGAGGGACCGCGGCGCCGAGGTGATCCTGGTGACGACGGTGCCGGAGATCGCGCCGGCGGCGGTGACGGTGGTGCCGGTGTCCTCGGCGGGGTCGATGCAGGCGGCGATCCACGAGCGCGCGGGGAGCGCGGATGCGCTGGTGATGGCGGCGGCGGTGGCGGACTACCGACCGGCCTCGGCGGCGGATCAGAAGATCAAGCGCGCGGACGCGGGCGACATGGCGATCGAGCTGATGGAGAACGAGGACATCATCGCGTCGGTGACGGGCGACCTCGTGAAGGTGGCGTTCGCCGCGGAGACGCAGGATCTGATCGCAAACGCGGAGAAGAAGCTGGCGGCGAAGGGGGCGCGGCTGATCGTCGCGAACGACGTGACGGCTGCGGATGCTGGGTTCGGGACGGACACCAACCGGATCACGATCCTCGATGACCAGGGCGGGCGCGAGGTCGTGCCGCTGATGTCGAAGTACGGGTGCGCGACGCGGATCCTCGATCGGGTGGCCGCGCTGCTCGGCTAATGGGCCGGCGCGGCTCCATCCAGCGCCTCTATGAGCGAGGCGAACTCGACCCAACCGGCGACGGAACGCAGGCCCTCGGGGCGGGGGATGCCCTCGTGGTGGGCGTGCTCGAACAGCACGGGTTGGGTGCCGACGGCGAGGAGGGCCTCGGTGTGGCGGATGATGTCGTCGTCGAGGAGGAGCTCGATGCCGAGGCGGGCGCAGGCCTCGATCTTGGGTTGGGACGAGGTGTTCACGACGCGGACGCCGATGCCGCGGACGGCGAGCCAGCGGCGCGCGAAGGCAGCCTGGTTGCCGTGGCGAGCGGTGATGATGTCGACCTCGTGGTCCACGACGAGGCGGCCGAGGATGCGCAGCGCGTCCTCCTGCGGCGGCGTGACGGCGGTGAGCGGGCCCCAGAGGGCGTCGCCCATCGCGTTGTAGCGCTCTTCGCCGAGGATGGGTACAGCGCCGGCGCGCATCACCTGCTGCTCCGACAGTTCGACGCCCCAGCGTTTGGCGGCGTAGGCGCGCTGCATGCCCGGGGCGTCGGTGACGGTGCCGTCGAAGTCGATGCCCAGGCGCATGGTGCTAGCAGGCCTCGATGGGTCGGGTTGTCACCGGACGGTCACTCAGCGGTCACTCGGGCGGGGTCTGGAGGAGCTGGACGGTGTTGCCATCGGGGTCGTGGAAGGTGGCGACCCAGCCGCCCCAGGGCTCCTGTTCAGGGCGCCGGGTGAACTCGACGCCGTTGGCTTCGATGCGGGCGGCGACGGCGTGGATGTCGTCGACGTCGAGGTTGATCATCAGGCGGAGGGGATCCTCGTTGGGGCCGGAGACCTCGGCGTGAACGGAGACGGTGAGGCGCTGAGCGCCCCAGTCGAAGTTGACGAAGCGCGGCCGGTCGGAGCGGGGGGTGAGGCCGAGCCGCTCGACGTAGAAGTCGCGCTTCCCCGCG
>JANQNP010000049.1 GCA_028279505.1 Dehalococcoidia bacterium | reverse complement strand
AGCCCCCGCTGGGTATTAGGGTGGGCGGGTGGGATCTAGATAACTCGGCAAACAACGCCGAAGGCATGCCGCTACCGCGACCAGGGCGCGCCCCTGCCGGCCTCGCTTCCCGGCGATCCCTCGCCTAGCGAAGCCCAACCACCCATCGAGGCGAGCCGACCCTCGTTCCGAGAGTGGGGCCTACGGGGCTACCGCCCCGTAAACCGCGGCGCCCGCTTCTCCACAAACGCATCCCGTCCTTCGAGCACATCCTGGCTGCTCCGGACGGCCGCCTGCCCAAACCACTCGTACTCAATCTGCTCGGCGAGCGTCGCCCCCCACGAGTGCTTCACATCCCGCTTCGCCCGCATGTACGCCAGCGGCGGCCCCGCCGCCAGCTCGCGCGCCAGCTCCATCGCCCGCGCGTACGGGTCGTCCACCAGCTCGTTCACCAACCCCATCCCGAGGGCTTCATCCGGCCCCACCTCTCGCGCCGTGTACAACAGCTCGAGGGCGCGTCCCTCCCCCACGATCCGCGGCAGGAAGTAAGTCATCCCGCAGTCCGGCGCCAGCGCCCGACGCGAGAACACCGTCGTGAACCGCGCGTTCGGCCCGGCGATCCGCATGTCAAAGGACAGCGCGAGGGCCATCCCACCCCCCGCGGCCACCCCATCGATCGCTGCGATCGTCGGCTTGTCGATCCCCGGCATCGCCATCCCGATCCCGGACACGCCAACGGGATCGTTCGCCTCCACCCACGTCGGCTCCGAACCACCCCCGTCGGTGAGGTCCGCCCCGGCGCAGAACCCGCGCCCCTGGTGCGTCCCCACCACCACCCGCACGTCCGGGTCAGCCTGCAGCCGCCGGCCGGCGTCCATGATCTCCCAGAACGTCGGCCCCCTCATCGCGTTCAGCTTCTCGGGCCGGTGGATCTGGAACGTCGCCACCCCGTCGTCGTCCACCTCGATGATCAGGTCCTCGAAGTCCGAGTAGTCAGCCGGCATCCCAGTCCTCTTCTCTCTGCTCGTTGCGCTTGGGGCGGCCCGCGCGGAAGGCGCCTACTTCAACGTCCGCTCGAACCATTCGAGGACGTGCTCGTGGTACGACCGCACCATCGCCGGGTGCCCGCTCCGCACGAAGCCGTGGAACCCGCCGGGGAACCGCACGAACTCCACCTGCTTCCCGGCCCGCTTCAGCGCCGTGTAGTACTCCTCCGACTGCGAGATCGGGCAGCGAATGTCCGCCTCCCCGTGCAGCAGCAGCACCGGCGTCGTCACGTTTGGCGCGTACGTGATCGGCGAGTGCTCCACGTACGCCTCGAAGTTCTCGAACGGCGTCCCACCCCACTGCTGCTCGCCGAATTGCACCGCGATGTCCGTCTGCCCATACATCGAGACCAGGTTCGTCACCGGTGCCGCCACGATCGCGCTCTTGAACCGGTCGGTGTGCCCCACCGTCCACGAGGTCATGAACCCGCCGTACGAGTACCCGTGGATCGCCAGCCGCGACTCGTCCACGTAGCTCCGGCGCAGGACCCGATTGATCGCCGCCATCTGATCGAGGTAGTCCTCGCCACCCCAGTCCCGGAACACTCGCGACACGAAATCCTGCCCGTAGGTCGATGACCCCCGAGGGTTGATGTACAGCACGAGGTACCCCGCGCTCGCCAGCATCTGGTGCAGCGGCATCCACCCGTTGCCGAAGAACCCGTTCGGTCCACCGTGTACTTCGAGCACCAGCGGGTACTGCTTGCTCCGGTCGAACCCCGTCGGGAACGTCAGCCAGCACTCGATCTCCAGCCCGCCCCGCTTGAACGTGAACCGCTCCGTCTTCGCCACATCCCGCTCATCGAGGTAACCCGAACTGATCGCCGTCACCGCCTGCTCCGCGCCCGCCTCCAGGTCCACGGCCGTCACCTCGTTCGGCCGGTCCAGCGTCGAGCTCAACACCGCCGCCCGCCCACCATCCGAGGACAGCGACAGTCCCGCGCCCAGCTCCGTCGGCGCCCGCAGCGCCTCCACAGTCGACCCGCTCGGCGTCGCGCTGTAGATCCCGCTCGACCCGTGCCGCTCCGCCGCGAACGTGATCCGCCGCGCGCCCCAGTGCATCGCCGGCGGATCCGCCAGCGGAATGTTCGCCCCCGTCGGCTGGATCGAGTCGTCCGTGATCGCCTTCGGCTCTCCACCTTCGAGGCCCACCGTCCACAGGTAGGACTGCGAGTACGCGTACTCCGCGCCGCCCGACACGAACGCCAGCCGCGCCCCGTCCGGCGACCACGCGATCGGTCCGAGCCCGGACAGGTCCCGCACCACCCGCTGCACCGCCCCACCATCCGAGGGCATCACACACAGCTCGAACTTGCCCGGCGTCTTTCGCTGTCGCTGGGCCGACCGGTCGCTCGACGCGAACGCGATCAACGACCCGTCTGGCGACGGCGTCGGCGAGTAGCAGTCATGGTCCGCCCGCGTCAGCTGCTTCGCCGCCACGCTCCGCGCATCCACCCGGAACAGCTGCCGGTGCGCGTCCCCCCGCCACCCGAGGCCATCCGCCCGGTAGTAGATCCGGTTCACCCGCTTCGCCCGTGGAATCGAATCGTCCGCGTCCGGGCCCGGCGCATCCGGATCCACATCCACCGCCGCGATCACTGCGCTCGAATCCGGCAGCCATGTAATCGACCGCACCGGCCCGACGAAGTCCGTCAGCTGCCGCGCCCCGCCACCTCCCGAGGCCACCACCCACACCTGAGGCGGCGTCGCACCACCGTCCTCCTTCCGGTGCGAGCGCAGGAACGCCAGCTGCCCCCCATCCGGAGACCACGTCGGCCGCGCATCGAGCGGCCCCGTCGTAAACCGCCGCGCCTTCCCACCCTCGAATCCCACCGTCTCGATGTGTGACGACCGCCGCAGCGAATCGCCATCCACATCCCCGCGGACATACGCCACCGTCCCGCCATCCGGACTGATCGCCGGCTCAGCAACGGTATCCAGGTCAACAACGATGCTCGGATCGATCGGCGCACGTGCCATAACAGCCTCCTCGGGCGGGATCGCGCGCATCCTAGCCCATCGCCAGAGGCACTACCGGTCCCTGCCGTCCCCCGGTGGAGGTTGAGCCGAACCCCAACCCGCGTGATCCGTGAGAACCCGACCCACTCGCCCGACCGCGAGTCCGGAGATCCGCACCTGCCCGACCAGGTCACAAGCAGGCGCGAAGCGTCAGAAGGGGGCCGAAGGCCCCCGCGAAGCGTCAGGAGCGGGCCGAAGGCCCCCAGCCCGTCGCCCCGCGGATGAGCGACCGCTGCCGGTTGATCTCGCCCGAGTGATACAGATCGTGGTTCACCACGATCGAGACGATCGCCCGCGTCTCCAGCGGCCGCCCCCAGTGCGCCATCCGCTCCACGCCCAGCTCCGCATCGTCGCCCAGCGCATCCACCGAGGCCACGAACCGCCCTTGAGCGTCATCGAGCCACGCCATGATCTCGCCGCGGTCGCTCGTCCCGGGGCGCACCGCCTCCCATGTCAGCGAGCCATCCCCAAACGGATGGTTCTCCCACATCAGCTTCGCCCCGCCCACGTGTAGCACCAGATCCGCGATCGACAGCTCCGGCGAGGGCCCGAACACCTCCACCCGGTGCTCGCCCGGAACCGTCGCCCACTCCTCGTCGCTCACATCCTCGAGGTTCCCGAGCAGCGCGTGAAACCGGTCCCCCCGGTAGGCGGCCTCGAGCGCCGTGAGTAGCGAGTCCAGTTCGGTTCGCGCCATCCGCGCACTCTACCCCGCATCCTCCGAGGCGTGACAAACGCCCGCGAGGGTGAAGACCCGCTCGTGTTCCACTGACCCGTCGCGCGATACTCCCGAGGCGTTACTGCTCATGGGAGAGCGAGGCACACGATGACCGGACGGCTCGACGGCCCTCTCGACGGCCCACCAGACGGCCAGGTCGCGATCGTCACCGGCGGCGCCTGGGGCATCGGCGGCGCCACCGCCCGTCGCCTCGCCGCGGACGGCGCCCGCGTCCTCATCGCCGACCTTGACGAGGAGGGCGCAGCCGCCAACGTCGCCCGCATCGAAGAAGCGGGCGGCACCGCCCTCGCCACCTCAACCGACGTCAGCGACCCCGACCAGATCGAAGCCATGGTCACCCGCGCCATCGACGAATGGGGCCGCCTCGACATCCTCTTTCAGAACGCCTACCGAGGCACCGACGCCCACGCCGGCAGCGCCGTCGACCTCTCCGAGGATGGTTGGGACGAAGCCATGTCCATCCTCGTCAAAGCGCTCTACCTCGGCGCGAAGTACGCCGTCCCCCACATGCGCGCGAACGGCGGCGGCAACATCGTCAACACCGCCTCCGTCCACGGCATCCTCACGGCCCCCGGCCGCCTCGCCTACGAAGCGGGCAAATCCGCCGTCATCGGCATGACACGCCAGATGGCCACCGACTTCGGCCCCGACGGCATCCGCGTCAACTGCGTCCTCCCCGGCCACATCGTCACCGAGCGCAACGAAGCCCGCTGGGCCACCGACCCCGCTCGCCTCGAATTCTTCAAGCAGCATTACCCACTCCGCCGCGTCGGCACCCCCGACGACATCGCCAACGCCGTCGCCTTCCTCGTCAGCGACGACGCCTCCTTCATCACCGGCCACGCCCTCGCCGTCGACGGCGGCATGACCATCCAGCTCCAGGAAGACCTCACCCTCGCCACCGCCCGCTACGCCCGCGCCCAAGACCTCGATCTGGACTGACGCCCGCCCATGCGAATCGCCGTCATCTCCGACATCCACGGCAACCCGATCGCTCTCGATGCCGTGCTCGCGGACATCGAGGAGCGCGGGGGCGTCGACGAGTACTGGCTCCTCGGCGACTACGCCGCGATCGGCCCCGACCCCGTCGCCACGCTCGCCCGGCTGGACGCCATCCCCAACGCCACGACCATCCGAGGCAACACCGACCGCTACCTCGTCGCCGGCGACGGCCCGTGGCCGCGCGAGCAGGACGTCGCCGCGGACCCCTCGCTCCGACCCCGCTACAACGAGGTCCAGGCCAGCTTCGAGTGGACGCGCGCTCAGCTTCGCGCCGCAGGCGCGCTCGACTCGCTCGCCGGCCTGCCGCTTGAGCATCGCGTCGACCTCCCGGACGGTACCCGCGCCCTCCTCGTCCACGCCTCGCCGGGAACCGACGACGGCCCCGGCCTCAACCCCGGCGAGACCGAGGACGAGCAACGCGCGCTCGTGCGCGGCTGCGCCGCCGATCTCCTGCTCGTCGGCCACACCCACTGGGCCGGCCGCATCGACCTCGACGGCCTCGACATCGTCGCCGCCGGCAGCGTCAGCAACCCGATCCCGCCCGACCTCCGTGCCAGCTACGCACTCATCGAGGCCAACCCCGACGGCTACGAGGTCCAACACCGCCGCGTCGCCTACGACCTCGACGCCGCGATCGCCGCCACCGAGGCCTCGGGCCACCCCGCCACCGCCTGGATCACCGCCTACTTCCGAGGACAGCACCTCCCCGGCTGGCTCCGCTGAGCGATGGCTATCGGGCGATAGAGACCGCGACAGTCCCCCGAGGATCTCCGCGCCCCAGTCGCTGATGGTGGACTAGCGGTACCGGAAGTGCCTTCCTGCAAGACGCCCGTCTCAGTCTCAAGGCCACGCCGAGCCCGCCGTCGATCGCTCTCCGACCACCGAGGCGCCGCCGACGATCTCGGACCTCTACGGTTGGAGGGGTCTTGGGGACACCCTGTCCCCAAGCGGGGGTGTCGGGGGCGAGTGCCCCCGACGAACGATTCGTCGCAGAACGACCTGCGCAGCACATCGCCAGCCGTTGACCTCGCCACCTCGCGCGCACTTCTCCGAGGGCAAGTCATCCTCGTCAACCGGGCCAACTCAGCCGCCGTGAAGCTCCGCGACGACCCCGTCGTGCTCGACGGTTGAGATCAGAGCGCGAGGGCGCGCCTTCGCCGCACACATCGAGGAGCTGCGTCGCCTCGCCGCCGTCACCGAGGACGCCGCCACTCCCGACGGGTAGCCACCACCGGCCCGTTGCTGACAGGGCCGGGTGAGACAAGCGGTGGGCTGGCTGGTACCGTACGGCGGCGAGAAGAGCCGGCAAGAACGCCATAGCGAGGGGCGAGAGCCAATGAAGTACTCCACGCCAGCTGTTGAACGCTCCCGACTGGTCGCCCACCTGGTCCTGACGAAGTCAGAGTGCGAAGCGCAGGGTGGAATCTGGACGAGCCCTGGCTGCGCGAAACCGATCCAGTAGTCCGCTAGGAATCCGATCCTGGCGAGCAGTCACCTGAGGTGACGGCTTCGATCACCACAGCGCCCGGTGCCCTCGACTGCCTCAGGAACGTCTGAGCCCTGGTATCCGTTGAATCAAGCGCCACGATCACAAAACGGCCACCCGAAGGTGGCCGTTTCGATCTGAGCGTGCCGTCCTGCTAGACCGGAACGCACTGCGGCCCGTTCGGCGTGTCTTCACAGACGTTGCCGGGAGCGCAGAGGACGAACGAGCAGTTGATGCTCACTCGCGCCATCAGCCCGGCCATCCGCTTCCGCTCCATCGCCGGCGCGCTGTACTTCATCGTCGTTCCTTCGCTACCGGCGTCCCTGCCGCAATCGTTTGCGGGACTATACAGATCCCCGCGACCGCGCGCGATCACCGCCTCCGAGGTTCCCGTCGCGTCCGGGCCTAGAGCCCCCTCGTCGTCCGACGATCCCTACAACCCGTAATCCCCGCTCCGCGTGCGAATCCACTCCCCGATCCGCTCGCCGATCATGATGCTCGTCAGGTTCGTATTCGCCCGCGGCACCTCCGGCATGATCGAGGCGTCCGCCACCACCAACCCGTCCACCGCGTGCACCCGCCCGTACTGGTCCACCACCGCCTCCGCGTCCTCGGCTGGCCCCATCTTTGCCGTTCCGCACGGGTGGTACCCCGACCGCGCTGTGCGTCGCAGCATCGAGGCCAGCTCCTCATCCGAGGGCTCCCCAGACTCCGGCACCAGCACCTCCGCGATGTAGTCCGACAGCGGCGCCGTCCGCGCGAACGCCAGGCAGTCACGGTAGTTCGCCACCAGCCGCAGCGTATCCCGATCGTCCTCGCAGAACTGCTGCGCGATCACCGGCTGCGCGTGCGGATCCGCGGACTCCAGCCGCACGCTCCCGCGCCCGTACGACTGCTCGAGCACCGCCGCGATCGAGAACACCCCCGCCATTCCCTCGCGCTGAGAGAACGTCAGCAGCTCGATCTGTAGATCGTTCCGATGCTCCGGGTACGCGGCACTCGAGGGCGCCGTGTACCGCGTGATCGTCTGGATGATCGGCAGCTCCTCCGAGGCCACGCTCGGGTCCTTCGCCCGCACCTGCACCGTCGCCATCGGGTGGTCGCACAGGTTCGCCCCCACTCCCGGCACGTCCGCCACCACCTCGATCCCGAGCCCCTCGAGATCACGCCGCGGCCCGAGGCCCGATCGCCGCAAGATCGGTGGCGTCTGGATCGCCCCGCCGCTGATCACAATCAGCGACCCCGCGATCCGCCGCACCTCGCCGCCCTGCTCCACCTCCACGGCGACCGCGCGCCGTCCCTCGAACAGCACCCGCCGCAGGTGCGTCTCGCCTTCGATCCGCAGGCTCGGCCGCGCACGCGCCGGCCCGAGGTACCCGATCGCCGTCGACACCCGCAGCCGTCCCAGCTTGTTCATCGGCTGCGGCCCCGTGCCCCACCCGTCCGGGTCGTTCTGGTCCGCCTGGTCGGGATACCCGAGGGCGCGCGACGCCTCGATGAACGCCTGGTGCGTCTCCGTCAGCTCCTCCCACGGGTGTCGCCGGATCGTGATCGGCCCCGCGTCCCCGTGGTAGGCCGCGTCCCCAAAATCGAGGTCCCGCTCCAGCCGGTTGAACGCCGGCAGCACCCGCTCCCACGCCCACTCGTCGTTCCCGAGGTCCGCCCACCCGTCGTAGTCCTCCGGCAACCCGCGCAGCGCGATCGCCGTGTTCACTGCGCTCGACCCGCCCGTCACCCGCCCTCGAGGGAACGGCGTCAGCGGGAACTCCGCCGTCGGCCGGTACTCGTGCCCCCAGTCGTGATCCGTCACCGAGTTCCGGTACGCGTTGACGAGGTCATACGGCGTCGCCGCCAGCTGCGGATAGTCCGGCCCCGCATCGAGCAGCAGCACGCTCCGCCCCGGATCCTCCGAGGCCCGCGCCGCCACTACCGCCCCCGCCGACCCCGCCCCCACGACGATCACGTCGTACGGGCCGCCATTCCCATCCGGGCTAGCCACGAGGCGGGTCCCCCTCGAACACCCTGCCCGCCCCGTTACGCACGGGGCGGGTCTCCCTCAAATACGTCATACCGGTACGCACTCCCGTCGCGACGGAAGTACCCCGAAGCCGGCGTGTGGAAGTGCGTCCCCAGCACCACCACATCCGTATCCGCGTACCGCTCCAGTAGTTGAAGCCGCGCCGCCCGCGCCTCCTCCACGAAGCTATCGAGGGGCGGTCGCTGCTCCGGTGCCGCGCACTGGATCGGGCTGTGCATTACGTCCCCGATGATCACCGCCTCCTGGCCCGCCGACCCAATCCGCACGCACACATGCCCCGGCGTGTGCCCGTGGCTCGGCTCCAGCCACACCGAATCGCTCACCCGATGATCGGCGCTTACCAGGTCCACCGACCCCGCCTCCACCACCGGCCGCACGCTGTCCCCGATGATGTCTGGCGGCTCCTCGAGCCCGCTCCAGTACTCCCATTCGATGTCGACCAGCTGGTACCGCGCGTTCTCGAACGTCGGCACCCAGCCGCCGTCCACCCACTTCGTGTTCCACCCCGCGTGGTCCCCGTGCAGATGCGTGTTCAGCACCACGTCCACCGACTCTGCCGGCGCCCCCGCCTCCGCCAGCTCCTCGAGGTACGGCCCCTGCCGCATATGCCACCCCTCGAACCCGCCGCCCTCCCGGTCCTTGTCGTTCCCGATCCCCGTATCGACGACGATCCGCATCCCGTCCGCCTCGATCACCCATGAATGGATCGACTGCAGCACATGCCCCCGCTCGTTGAGCATGTGCGGCTCCAGCCACGCCCGTGCCCCCTCGAGCACATCGAACGGCGCCTCATGATCCGGAAACAACCACCGCGCCGACGTCGGCATCACCAGCTCCTCGACCAGCGTCAGCTTCACGTCCCCAATGCGCAGCGAGTTCCGGACAGGCATGGCGCGCTCCTCGTGCGGTGCGCGTGCACGGTACGAGCCGACCGACCGCGAGAGCTACCCGCGCCCGTGCAACGCCGTCGTCGTGTGCAGCCCGAGCAACGCGCCCGACTCCGCCCACACCGCGATCTCCACGTGGGCGACCCCCACATGCGCGCGCATCGAACAATCGAGGAGCATCCACCCCGTCGGCTCCGTCGCCACCATCCGCAGCGTGTTGTCGATGCTCACGCCGCCACGTCCGGCGTCCGCCACCGCAGAGTCCGCGGTCGCCATCCCGAGGTCGCTGAAGTACGCCTGGCTCGCCGCGTCGCCTAGCCCGTGCCCCGGCCAGCGCACCCACACCGAGGCGCGCCCATCCTCGTTCGGCCCCGGATCCGCGTCGGCGAACAGCCGGCCGCTCGCCAGCCGCCACTCGAAGCGCGACGGGAACCCGCCCGCCATCCACCCCTCGCGAAAGGCCAATGGCCGGCACTCGCCCGGCGGCGCCACCGAGGGCATCCCATCACCCCAGGTGAGCGGGTCCGGCGCCCGCTCCGCCGCCGCGCCGAGCGCCCGCACCACCGTCTCGCCCTCGACCGTCGCCTCGACCCGGCACTGCACCAGCCGCCGTCGCTCGACGTCCTTCGTGACCGTCAGCTCCACCGTCGTGCCCGGCTCGACCCGCCGTTGAAACTGCGTCGTCACCCACGCGAGCGGTCGCTCGCACGTCGCCTCGATCGCCTCAACCACCGCCGAGGCCGTCGCACCGCCGAACACGAACATCCCCGGCACGCACAGCTCAGGCGTCGCCTCGAACGTGAACCGCCCGCTCTCGGAGCCGGCCCGCAGCCCGGTCAGTGATTCCACGGCGGCACACTACCAGCCACATTCGATAGAGATCGGCGGCGTCGGCGCGGGATCCCGCGACTAACGAATCGTCTTCAACCGCACGAGGTGGATCGTCACCCCGATCGCGATCGCGCCCAGCACAGCCGCCAGCCACAGCGGCGCGCTGATGAAGTAGATCGTCGCCCCGATACCGATCCAGAGGAACGCGATCGTGAACACCTTCGAGCGCATCGTTGCGCCGCGTTCCTCTTGGTAGTTGCGCAGGTACTGGCCGAACAACCGGTTCGTCATCAGCCAGCGGTACGCGCGGTCGGAGCTCCGCGCGTAGCACGCCGCCGCGATCAGCAGGAACACCGTCGTCGGCAGCAGCGGCAAGAAGATCCCGAGGATCCCGATTCCCACGAACAGGGTGCCCGTCGCCCACAGCAGCGCGCGGACAGGCATCGGCAGCGGGCGCCGAACAGCCTCTTCCGGATCGTGGACGGGAGCTGCCATCTCAGCCATTCCTGAGGAACGCGCGGACCGGATCGAGGTTGTGCGAAGTATAGGGCCGCGACCGCCTTGCGGCCTCGGGTCCAACCACGAGCGTTTCGGTCAGCCGGTGCGGCACCGGCGCCTCGCTCCTTGATGGTCGTATCACGGCCGGTCCTCGATGATCGAAGCGAACAGCCGCAGCAGCTTCCACCCATCGCGCACCATCACACTCACGTTCGCCGGCTCGGGATCGACGTGCTCGAAGATGTCGAGGCGGTGGTACACCTCCGGCTCGTACGCCGCCGCGATCTCGTCCGACTCCGGCCACGGGATGAACGGATCGCTCCGGTCGTGCAGCAGGTACAGCGGCGCGCGCATCCCATCGAGGTGCACCCGCGGGCTCACCGCATCCATCGCCCGCTGCGCCTCCACCGGCAACCCGGCCACGATCGCCTCCGCCTCCTCCAGCGGCGGCCGTTGCAGCAGCGCCTCCACCGCCACCCCCTCCGGCGAGGTCGGCGGCTTCCCGTCCTCGATCGCCTCCCGATCCGCCTCGTCCACCAGGCTCAGCAGCGTCTTCTCCACCACCTCGTCCGCGATCTCGTCCGGCTCCCAACTCTCGAGGCCGTCCGGGCCACGGAACGTCCGCGACGTCACCATCGCCGTGAGCGCCCCCGCGTCGTAGTACGGGCCGAGGGCGAACACGAACCACACCTCCTCCGCGATCGCCGGATCCGCCGCCGCAACGATCTCAATCGACCCGCCCACCGATAGCCCCACCATCGCCACGTGCTCCGGCGACACGTTCGGATGCGCCTGCAGCGCCTGGAACGCCTGCACGATCTGCGGCACCTCGTCCGGAGTGACTTGCCCGTCGATCAGCGACTCGGACCGCACGATCAGCGCAGCGAACCCGATCCGCGCCAGGCTGTCCGTCAGCCGTTCCACCCGCGGATCGTCGGGGGGCGACGGATCCGCCCCGAGCATGATCACGAACCCCGCGTGCTCCCCGCCCCCGCCCGGCCGCACCAGCACCCCTGTGCCGCCCTCCGCCCAGCGCAGCTCCTCCGTGATCGGCTCCGGCGTGATCCACGTCAGCGGTCGTATCGGCAGCCGCAGCACAGCGTCGCCCACCAGCGCCGTCGCGCGCCCGTACGCATCGACCGTCGGCCACACCCACGCCGAAGCCCACAGCACCGCCGCCAGCGCGAGCACCCGCACCGCACGCTGGCGGATGCTCAGCCGGTCCAGCCGGCTCGCCCGCTCCCGAAGATCCAGCACCTCGCGCCTCGACGGCGCCTACGTCTCGAGCGGCCGCCCCTCGATCAGCGCGAACGCGCGCCGCGCCGCGGCGCGCACCCGCACCACCACCAGCGTCGACACCGCCAGCAGCGTCCCGCCGACGATCGCCGCCCCGATCCACGGCTCGATCAACTCACCAAGGATGTACACCGTCATCAGCGTCAGGAACACGACCGCCAGGTACGACAGCAGCGACGTCACGTACAGCACAGCCGTCACGCGAGCCGCCGGCGCCAGCTCCTCCACCGTTTCCCGCCGCGCCTGCGCCAGCTCGTCGCGGATCAGCATCCGCAGCTCGTCCGCCCCCAATGCCTCGGCACGTTCCGCGCCCATCAACCTGCTCCTCGCTACGCCATCGACGCTACGAGGTCGCACACCAGCCTGACCACCGAAGATCGTCCACACGCGGCGCGACGTTCGGTCGCCGCCGCCCCGTGGTCAGGCGTCCGTGCTCAGACGCCCGCGGGCGAACGCAGGCGCACCCGGCTCACGAGGCGGGAGCGAGCAGCTGCTCTCGCAGCGCCTCCTGGTGCTCCTCGGTCACGTCGCACTCCTCCTCGAGGAACCGCGCCACCGACTCGTACCGCTCGTCGATGCCCTCGAGCGTCCCGAGGATCGTCTCGGGGTCGGCGCCGTACGCGTTCTGCGGGAACGTCACGTTGAAGAACGCCTCCATCTGTGCGCGCCGCTCTTCGGAGAACGTGAGGAACTTCGCCGTCAGCTCGTAGTCCGCGCCGATCGTCTCCCGCGGCACGCCCAGCGTCTCCAGCAGCAGCGCCGCCATGATCCCGGTGCGGTCCTTGCCGCCCGTGCAGTGGAATACCGCCGCATACGGCTGGTCCTCGGCCAGCGTCCGCAGCACCAGGCCAATCGAGGGCTTCGCGTCCTCCAGCATCCCCAGGTAGCCCTCGGCGCTCACCGCGCTGCGCATCCGCTCCGGATCCCGCATCGCCGCCATCTGCTCCGCCGTCAGCTCGATCTCCTGCCGGAACGGCGTGTGGTGCACCGTCGCGCCGTGCTCGCGGATCACCGCCGAGCCGAACGCATCGATCTCCCGCACCGACCGCAGATCGAACACCGCGCTCACCCCGCGGTCGCGCAGCTCCTCGCAATCCTCGTCCGCCAGCGCCCCCAGCGCGTCCGCGCGGTAGACCATCCGCCAGCGCAGCACCCGACCATCGAGGGCCTGATACCCACCGAGGTCGCGGAAGTTCTGCGCCCCCGTGAGCGGGACGTGGCGGTCGGGGTGGTTCGGGCTCATCGGCGGTCTCCTTCGTCGTTCCGTGCACCGGGTTCGGTCACTCGCCTCGTCGGCGCGAAAGGCATCTCCTTCGCATCACGATCGGTGGGTCGACACGCCGAGCAGCTCCTGCGCCCAGCGCGAGGTCAGGTTTGCGGCGAACACCGTCAGGAAGATCGCGATCCCCGGCGTCAGGAAGAACCACCACGCCCCGGCCGTCACGAACTCGCGTCCGTCCGCGACCATCGATCCCCACGAGGCGTTCGGCGGCTGCACGCCCAGTCCGAGGAAGCTCAACCCCGCCTCGGCCAGCATCACCGTCCCGAAGTCGAGCACGAAGATCATCGCCAGCACCGGCAGCAGCTGCGGCAGGATGTGGCGCAGCAACACGCGCCGGTCCGACGCCCCGAGGGCGATCGCCGCCTCGACGAACGGTTGCTCGCGATAGCTCAGCGTCTGCGCCCGCGCCATCCGCGCGTAGCTGATCCACGACAGGATGCTCAGCAGGATCACCAGCTGGAGCATCCCCGGCCCCAGCACGTAGAGCATGAAGATCGCCAGCAGCAGCGAGGGGAACGCGAGCTGCAGATCCGCGATCCGCATCACCACCGTGTCGATCGGCCCGCGGAAGTACCCGCTCGCCAGCCCGAGCAGCGACCCGACCACCGCCCCGATCATCGCCACCGTGATCGCGATGCCCACCGTCGTGCGCGCCCCGTCGACCGTCCGCGCCAGCACGTCACGTCCGAGGTGATCCGTCCCCATCAGGTGGAACGTCCCGGACTCGCCCGTCGTCAGGGGTGCGACCAGCCGGTCCGACAGCACCGGCGCCGACGCGTCCGGCAGCGGCAGCAGCGGCCCGATCACCGCCAGCGACACCATCGTCGCCAGCAGCACCGACGCGGCCGCGTAGATCGGCCGCTTCCGCACCGCCCGCCCGACCCGCTGCACCCGCGTCGGCCGAGGCGCGATCAGCCCGCCGTGACGCGCCCCCTCGCCAGCCGGCTCAACACCGAGGGCTGGCGGGGCCTCGGCGATACGCGGCGGCGCCTCGATCGTCATCCGGCGAGCCGCACCCGCGGGTCGAGCTGCGAGTACGCCAGGTCGACCACGATGTTCACTAGCGTCACCAGCAGCCCGAGGTAGACCACCGACGCCATCACCACCGGCAGGTCACGCGTCTGCACCGCCTGCAGCGCCACCTGCCCAAGCCCCGGCCACGCGAAGACCGCCTCGATCAGCACCGTCCCGTTCATCAGGCTGATCACCAGCAGGCCGATCTGCGTCGCCATGATCAGCGCCGCGTTCCGCAGCACGTGCCGCATCGCGATCACCCGCTCGGTCAGCCCCTTCGATCGCGCCACAGCCACGTACTGCGCGTCGTACTCCTCGCGGATCGCCGACATCAGCACCAGCGTCGTGAACCCCGTCGGCAGCGCCGCCAGCGCCAGCGTCGGCAGGATCAGCTGCTCGAAACTCCCGTAGCCCCCGCTCGGCAGCCACGGGATCCGCACCGCGAACAAGAAGATCAGCGCGATCGCGAACCAGAACGACGGCAACGAGGCCAGCGCCGTCGCGACCGTCGTGATCGCCGTGTCCGCGAACCCGCGCGACCGCGCCCCGATCAGCGCCAGCGGGATCGACACCACCACCGTCACGAGGATCGCCGCCCCCGCCAGCAGTGCCGTCGCCGGGATCCGCTCGATCACGATCTCCGTCGCGTCGCGCCCCTGCAGCACCGAGGTCCCGAAGTCCCCCCGCACCACCCCGCCCACGTACTCGACGTACCGCTCGAAGACCGGGCGGTTGTACCCCGCCGCCTCGACCAGCTGATCCACCTCCTCCTGGGAGGTGAACTCCGGGTTCACCAGCAGCTCAATCGGGTTGCCGATCACGTTCACCGCGAAGAACACGATCGTTACCAGCGCCGCCATCACCGCGAAGCCGCTCATGAACCGGCCGGCGATGTAGTGCGCCACTATCCGAACCTCAGCTCCTCGAAGCGGATGTAGAGATTGACCGGCAGCCCGCTCGGGTCGACCCAGTCCGCGTGCCCGTGCGCCTGCTGGACGGCCGCCACCCAGACACGAGGCGCGTACTCCTCGTGCAGGAGTTGCGCCGAGGCCGCGACCTGCGCGTTTCGCTCCTCGAAGTCGAGCAGCCCGAGCCCCTGCCAGGTCGCCTCGGCGTCTGGCTCGCAGAACGTGCCGCTGCCCTCGCATCCGTACTTGTCGTCGAATGCGCCCTCGACATCGCCGTAGTTCCCTGATGAGGTCGTCTCGATCATGAGCTGCGGCTGGTCCTCGAACGCCGCGCCCGAGGCCTCGTTGTAGACCGCCCGCTCCACCCGAGAGAGCGTCACATCGAAGCCCACCGCGTCCAGGTAGCCCTTGTAGATCTCCGCCAGCTGGGGCTCCTCCGGGATCCGCAGCTCGCCCCACACCAGCTCGATCTCGACGCCCTCGGCGCCCGCCTCGGCCAGCAGCCGCTGCGCCTCCTCTGGGTCGTACGCGAACGGCTCCAGGTCACCGACCGGCTGGAATGCGAAGAACGCCGCCTCCCGCGCCGCGCCGTTGAACACGCTGTTCACGATCGCCGTTCGGTCGATCGCCAGGTTCGCCGCGCGCCGCACCCGGATGTCGTCGAACGGCGCCGTCGTGTTGTTCAGCCGCAGACTCGTCGACTGGAACCCACCCGCCGCGATCCAGTGATCGAGCTGCGACGCGTTCTCCGCGCCGATGTTGTAGGCGAAGTGCGCCTCACCGGTGTCCACCGTCAGCGCCCGCACGCTCGCCTCCGGACGCGTGATGAACTTCACCGTCTCCGGCATCGGCGGCAGTTCGGCCCAGTGCTCGGACACCAGCTCCAGCTCGAGCTCGTCGCCGCGGTTCCAGGACTTGAACCGGTACGGCCCGGTCCCGATCGGGTTCTCCGCGAAGTCGCGCCACCCCTCGTCCGCGATCGCGCTCGCCGGCAGGCCGCTGAACCCGATCCGCAGGAACAGCGTCAGCGGCTCCGTGCCGGGCGACGCCGTCGTCACCCGCACCGACATCTCGTCGACCTTCTCGAACCCCGTGATCGCCCGCAGCAGGTCGAACTTCTGCAGCTCCTCGATCAGATCGCTGTTCGACAGCAGCTCGTACGAGGCCACCGCCGCGTCCGCGTTCCACGGCTCCCCGTTGTGGAACGTCACGCCCTCGCGCAGCTGCAGCAGCCACGTCGTGTCGTCCTCGCGCTCCCACGACTCAGCCAGCACGCCCACCAGCTCCCACTGAGGGCTGCCGTCCGCCGCCAGCGTCAGCCGCGGCTCGATCATCGTCTGGTAGATCTGCCGAGTCACGAGGGCCTGCTCGAACCCGCTGAACCACGGCAGCAGATCCGGCGGCTCCGCCGCGTTCGCCACCACGAACTCGTCCGGGAACGCCGCCTCCGCTGGCGCGTCCGTCGCCGCCGGCGTCGCGCTGCTCCCGCCGGAGCCACCGCCCGAGGGCGCATCGGTCGCGGCCGCCGTTGCCGTCGCCGTCGGATCCTCGGAGTCACCGCAGCCAATCAACGCCGCTCCCGCGACACCCAGGCCCGCGACCCCACCAAGGCGCAGCGCCGCCCGCCGCGACAGCCGTCGCCGTCCCGCTTCCCCGGCACGGCCGCCGCCGATACCCCGGTCGCGCAGTTCGTTTGAGTCAGTCATCAGCACCCCACCGTCTCCCTCAGATGCCAACGGTCCGCTTCCGCGATTGGTGGCACGTTCAGGTTCGGTTTGAGTTGCGTTAAGCCCCGCACGAGCGCTCGACACCCGTGATGGCGCCGTCGCCGCGGCTGGCACACTCGCCCGCCGCCGGCCCGCCCTCGCGACGGCGGCCGTGAACGCATACCGTGTCGAGGCCAAGCCATCGTCCGAGGCAAGAGACACGAGAGGCCGCCGATGTCAGCCGACCTACAACACCACCAGCTCGAGAACGTGAACGGCCTCTCCATGCACGTCGTCGAACAGGGCGACGGCCCCGCCATCGTCCTCTCCCATGGCTTCCCCGAGCTCTGGTATTCCTGGCGCCACCAGATCCCCGCGCTCGCCGCCGCCGGCTTCCGCGTCCTCGCCCCGGACCAGCGCGGCTACGGCGGCACCACCGCTCCCGAGGCCATCGACGCCTACACGCAGCAGAACTTCTGCGCCGACCTCGTCGCGCTCCTCGACCACTTCGCCATCGACCAGGCCATCTTCATCGGCCACGACTGGGGCGGCGCCGTCGTCTGGAACATGGCGCTCCACCACCCGGACCGTGTCCGCGCCGTCGCCGGCGTCAACACCCCCTACCGAGGCCAAGCGCCCGCCCCGCTCCTCGACGCCCTCAAGGACGCCCCCGGCATGTTCGACTACCAGTTCTACTTCCAGGAACCCGGCGTCGCCGAAGCCGAACTCGAAGCCGACGTCGAGCGCACCTTCCGCCTCACCTTCCGCAGCAGCGACCCCGCCGACGAGTTCGACATCCTCGCCGGCTTTGACACCGTCCGCGAACGAGGCGGCGTCCTCGCCGGCTACCCGCCCGACGCCCCGCGCAGCGTCATGCTCACCCAGGAAGAACTCGACGTCTTCGTCGACACCTTCACCCGCACCGGCTTCCGAGGTGGCCTCAACTGGTACCGCAACAGCCGCGCCACCTGGGAGTGGGGCCAGCAGGTCAAGGACCGCCAGATCGAATGCCCCGCCCTCATGGTCACCGCCGAGAACGACCCCGTCCTCACCCCCGCCATGTCCCAGGGCATGGAAGCCGTCATCCCCAACCTCACCCGCGGCCACATCGACAACTGCGCCCACTGGACCCAACAAGAACGCCCGGAGGAACTCAACAAGATCCTCCTCGACTGGCTCGTCACCCTCCCCGCCTAGCCGGCGAGCCGAGCTCGATCCCGAACGATCGCGAACGGAGGCCCCGGTCCCACGTCCGGTCCGACTCAAACTGGCGTGAAGCGTCAAGAAGGCCCGGAACGCGCCCTAGAGGTGCCTCACTTCGACATCCGGCCACGCCGCCGCCAGGTACTCCGCGGCCAGCCGCCGGTGACACTGCTCCGGCCCCGCCTCGCTACACAGCAGCGCGCTCCCATCGAGGTCACTCGGGGCGATCGAGGTCTCCACCGCCCGCTCCGCTAGCAGCGCGCGATACCCCGTCTCGAGGTCGCCCCACGTCCCCCCACCCCGGTACGCCTTGAACAGCTCTTCCGAGGGCGCCAGCTCCAACCGGTGCTCGTACCCGATCCCCGCGATCTCCCGCAGAAAGAACTCGAGGTCATCCCGTTTCGCGAACCCCGCGAGCTGCGACGTATTGCTGATCCGCACATCCACCACCCGCGTCACCCCGCCTCGCGCAACCGCGAGAAGAACGACTCCGCCGACGACTTCGTAAACCCGATCGTGAACAACTCTACCGGTATCTCCCCCGCCCATCGGCCCCCGTCCCGTCCCGTTCCGTCCCGTCCCGTTCCGTCCCAAATCTTCCCGGCGGTCCCGACCTCAGTACCCGCACCGCTCAACCTGGCGCGAAGCGTCAGAAAGCCCCCGAAGGGGGTTAGTAGTGGATGGCGGTGCCGGCGCCGCCGCCGACCGCGATCGCATCGCCGTTGATCGCGATTGATCGAGGTGACGAGAGGAACGTGATCACATCCGCCACCTCCTCGGACGTCACCAGGTGCCGGATCGAATTCGCCGAGGCGTACTGCGCCTCCACCTCCTCCACCGGCACCCCCTCCGAGGCCGCTCGCGCCTCGAACAGAGCCGGCATCCGCTCCGTGTACGTCATCCCCGGATGCACCACCGTCACATTGATCCCGTGCGGCCCCAGCTCGTTCGCCAGGTTCTTCGTCATCGCCGCCACCGACACGTTGCGAATGCTCCCGATCGTCGACCCCGCGCTGCGCGCCGCCAGCCCCGAGATGTTGATGATCCGGCCCCACCCCTGCGCCTTCATGTGCGGCGCCGCCGCCTGTGCCACGCGCAGGTACCCGAGGACCTTCACGTTCATGTCGTCCCAGAACGCCTCGGCCGTGATCGCCTCCAGCGCCGGAGGCGGCCCCCCACCGCCCGGCACCGCCGCGCTGTTCACGAGGATGTCCAACCGCCCCAGCTCCGCGACCACGTGATCCACCATCGAGGTGATCGAATCCGCGTCACTCGTATCCGCCACCACAGGCAGCACCCGCTGCCCGGATTCTTCGGCCAGCTCCGTCGCCGTCGCCCGCAGCGTCTCCTCGGTGCGAGCCGCAATCGCCACGGTCGCCCCTTCCGAGGCCAGCTGCCGCGCCACCGCCTTCCCGATCCCCTTGCTCGCTCCACTCACGAGGGCAACCTTGCCCCCAAGCCCCAGGTCCATCCCGTGTCTCCGTTCCCCGCTCGTACTCCTGCCGGTCCGAAGTTCGCGCCGGAGCGGCGCGCGAGCACCCCGAAGGGTCAGAACCCCCCGACAGGGGCCTCCGTCGGTGTCTCCCGCGTCGACGAGGGCTCCTGCCGTTCGAGCAACCCCACTGGCACCGCCGGCAGCGTCGCGATGTGCGCCCCCGCCTTCACCCCCAGCTCCAGCGAGAATCGAGCCGCCGCCTCGTTGTCCGGCGCCTCCAGGATCGACACGAAATCGTGGTCTCCGAGGACGGCGTACAGCCCGAGGCACTGCACACCGTCCACCACCGTCTCGTTCTCCGCCCGCCGCAGGCTGTCCGGATCCTCGAGCATCCGTGCTCGTCCCTCGGTGTTCAGCGTCAGCAGCAAGATGTACGTCGCCACGGTCCCCCCGGTCGGTCCCCGCTCGCGCTTTGCCCGCCATCCTCGCACGTCGAAGCCAGCCCCGACGTACCGACGCCAAGCGCGCGGCGTGTGTCGGCCCGACTCGATCTCACCGCTTGCCTCGACCCCCTGGACTTCCGGCTCAGCAAGGCGCGAAGCGTCAACAAAGCCCCGAAGGGGCCCGAAGGGGCCGCGAAGCGTCATCAAGCTCGAAGGGGCACCTGAGGCGGTCCCTGATACGGCCAGTCGTGGCACATCAGTAGCATGCCGGTCGAGAGGTACGCGCATGTCCGAGATCTTCGAGAGCCGCGAACAGTTCGTCGACTGGGCCACCGGCGCCGGCCTGCGCATCGTCGTCACCCTCGTCGCCGGGCTCGTCTTCTCGCTCCTCGTGCAGCGCCTCATCCGCGTCGCCGTCCGGCCCCGCATGCTCGCCCCCGCCATCCGAGGTGCCCAGCAAGACCAGGACCGCCTCGAGCGTCGCGAACAGACCGTCGAATCGTTCCTCACGAGGACCGCCAGCACCTTCATCGCCTTCGCCACCGGCATGGTCGTGCTCAGCGAACTCGGCGTGAACGTGGCCCCGCTGATCGCCAGCGCCGGCATCGTCGGGCTCGCCATCGGCTTCGGCGCGCAGACCCTCGTCAAAGACGCCATCGCTGGCGTCTTCCTCCTGCTCGAGAACCACTACGACATCGGCGACCGCGTGAAGCTCGGCGCCGTCGAGGGCGAAGTCATCGGCGTCTCGCTCCGCCGCACCACCCTGCGCGACGACCGAGGCGGCGTGCACACCATCCCCAACGGCTCGATCACCGTCACCTCAAACCTTAGCGCCGTCACCGAAGAGGCCTAGCGACCCAACCGAGGGTGAGCGTGAGTTCCGAGGCGCAACGACCCATTGGTGCGCGGTGACCCGGCCGGATCTGGCGCGAGAGCGAACCGCGCCGCAGCAGCTACATATGTCGCAGCTGCGACCTCGAGGCGATGAAGACCGCGCCCACTGCGGTCAGTGCCCCCATGATCGCCATCGAGTCCCCGGGCCCGAACTGTGTCCGCATCAACGCCACGTACAGCGCCGAGATCGGCAGCAACCCGTTGAACGTCAGCGCGAACAGCGACATCACGCGACCCATCATGTGCGGCTCGGTGTACTCCTGCAGCAACGTCCGCTGCGACGTCATCAGCACGCCACCGCACATCCCCCAGACGATCATGATCACGACCGTCAGCGGGTAGGCATTCGACAACCCGATCAGGACCAGGCCCGGCCCGAAGCAGTTGAACGCCCCCAGGAACAACAGGCCGCGTCGGTTCACCTGCCGCCGCGACGCCAGGATCAGCGACGTCGTCACCATCCCCACGCTCAGCATCGCGAACAGGATCGAAGTCGCTAGCGCGCCCTGCCCCAGCTCCTCACGCCCGATCTCCGGCATCAGCGCCCCGTAGACGCCAATCCCCGTGCCCATGAACAGCCCGACGAGGATCAGCGACCGGAGCGGGTCGCGACCCATCGTGTAGCCGATGCCCGCCTTGATGTCGCTCCACATCGAGGGCTTCGCTCCGTTGCCTTCGTCCACCCGCTCGTACGGCGGCAACACGACGCGCCACATCAGCACAGCGCCCAGGAACATCAACGCGCACCAGACGGCGAAGCCGCCACCCAGCCCGAGGAACTGGATCGAGGCGCCACTCACCACCGCCCCGCCGATCTGCGCGACCGACTGACCCATGTTCTGCACCCCGACCGCGCTCATCAGCCGCTCGCGCGGTACCAGCTGCGGCACCATTGCTTGCAACGCCGGCGTCACGATCGCCACGGAGCTTCCCACGCCGAACGCCATCACCATCGCAACAGGCAGGTTGATCAGATCGGTCCAGATGATTGCGGCCGTACTCGCCAGGAACCCCGCGCCCGTGACTGCGGTCACGATCACCAATCGCCGCCGGTCGAGCCGGTCCGATAGCGCTCCGGCGGGCAGCGACAGCAACAGTCCCGGGATCCCGACCGCGAAGAACAGCAGCTCCGCCGCGAACTTCGAGTCGCTGACCTCAGGCGCCATCCACACGAACGCGAACCGAATGATCCCCGCGATTAGCGAGACCAGGAAGTTCGAGGCCCAGAACAGCCGGAAGTCCCGCAACCCCAGGATCTCGCGGATCGGATTCTGCTCCGGGGCGTCCGCAGCCGTGCCGTCCCCGCCGGCGGGATCGACCGGCTCAGTCGTCGTCGCGATACGGCGCCCCGATTCGGTTCACGGCCGTGATAGAGCGTTCGATTCTACGCGTCGCTTCAGGCAGCGGTAGTCACCCGGCGAGCTTGTCCCGAGGGTTCGGCAACGCAACGAAGTCGGCTACCTGGTGGCCAGCTGGAGAGCTCGTGGGCCGTCGTCGACGGCCCAGGCAACCCCACTCAAACAGGCGCGAAGCGTCAGAAGACCAACGAAGTTGGCTCAGAAACCGCCGCCGTTGACGTAGAGGCGCTGGTTCGTCACGTACGAGGACTCAGGGCCGACGAAGTAGAGGACCGCGTTCGCGATGTCCTCCGGCTGGCATACCCGCTCGAACGGGCTCGACGCATCCAGCTCGCGGATATCCTCCACGCCGCGCGTCGCGCGCACCAACCGCTTCCCCATCTCCGTCTCCACGAGGCCCGGCGCCACGATGTTCACGTGGATCCCGTTCGCCCGCTCCTCCTTCGCCAGCGAGAACGCCACCGCCTCCATCGCCGTCTTCCCCATGTTGTAGGGCGCCCCGCGACCGCTCAGGCTCGCCGTCGCTCCCGAGGAAATCATCACCACATCCCCGCGATCGAGATCGCGCATCTGCGGTACCAGCAGCTGGCTCATGTAGAACGACCCGAACGCGTGGGTCGCCACCACCCGCTCCATCTCGGCCGGATCCGTATCCGCGATCGCGTTCCCGCGCGACGCGATCCCCGCGTTGTTCACCAGGATCCCGATCGGCCCCAGATCCCCCAGCGCCGACTCCACCATCTGCTCGCAATACTCATAGTTGGACACGTCCGCCTGGTACGTCTCGGCGCGCCTTCCGAGGCCGCGCACCTCCTCCGCCAGCGCATCGGCCGCCGCCGAGTCTCGCGTGTAATTGATCGCCACATCGGCCCCGGCCTGCGCCAGCCCGCGCACGATCCCCGCCCCGATCCCGCGACCGCCCCCGGTCACGAGCGCCGTCCGTCCACTCAGATCCGTCATCGATCCCCTGCCGTCTGTTGTCGAATAGGTGAGCGCCCTCGCGGGCCGCGCCAGTCTAGCGACCACAGGTGCCGGACGAGGTTCGCACCCGTGCACCGACGCCGCCGACGGGCCAGAGCTCTGCCGGACCCGAACGCTCCCGCGACGCGTGGTGACGGTCAATCGACATAAGAGTCGCCAGCCGAGGGTTGCTCGGCACAGGGTGGGATGAACGGCCGCGCGGGATCGACGTGCAGTCCCCGTCGATCCTGGACCCTGCATCACCCGCGAGACGAGCGCGAACTTCGTCGCTCCGATCCGATCGGCGAGGCCGCTGCCCATCTCAGTTCAAGGTTCGAAACGCAGATCAGGTCGAAATGAACGGGGGAGCGGCGCGCCGTCCCCGAAGGGGCGCGAGTCGCGCACGAAGGGGCGCGACGAAGCGAGGCGCGTCGCGACCCCTTCATTTCGACTTAGGGCGGGTGGGCGGGCCTTCCGAGGACTACAGTGCGCGGGCCTCGCCCGCGCCCAACCTCCCCCGGCCGGCTGCCGCGGGCCACGCCGCGCGGCGAAGAGCGCCCCTAGCCTTGGCGCGCCACCGGCTCCGGCCACAACTCCCGCACGCCCGAGGGCAGCATATTCACGAGGTCCTCGACCTCACCCGCGCTGATCCGCGCGGACAGCACCCCAAACACCGCCCGCGCGATCGCCTCCGCATCCCCGTTCGGCACATCCACATGGATGTGGTTCAGGAACTGCTCCACGTGCCGCTCCTTGAGCGGCTTGTGCGCCGGGTGCCACCCCTCGTAGAACGTCCCGCGTAGCAGTAGCGGCAGCTGCGCCCCCAGCTGCGCCGCCTCCTCGGGCAGCACCCGATCGCGCAGCGCGTGCAATGTCGCGCGCAGCGCCTGGTACGCCCGATGCCGGTCGTCGGTTTCGAGGGCAGCGCCCACGTCGTCGAGCCACTGGTTCGTCAACGCCAGTGTGTGCTCGAAGATCGGCAGCGTCGTCATCGGATCCCTCCTCGTGGAGCGGTGGGCCAGTCGTCTGTTGGTCGTCAACCGGAGGGTTGGTGGGCCACCCGCGTCACGGGGGAGGCGAATCCAGCCGTGACGCAGGGGCACCCTGTGGCGAGGACGCGGCCCCGCGGATCGCTCTTCGAGCTTCAACCGCGTGAGGCGGATCCGAACTCGATGGCGATGCGCCTATCGTGTCGCGTCGCCGGTGATTGGCGCAGAGCCGTAAGTCCTCACGCGCACGTGACCGTCGTTGCCTCCCGTTGGGACCGCCGCGCCGCCGTCGCCCGCCGCCTAGAGCGAACCGCGCACCGAGGCGACGAGCCCGCCCGCCGCCGCGAGCGGCTCGTGATCGCGAGTCACGATCAACCGCGACCGGTGCGTCAGCGCGTCGCGGAGCAGCAGCTCCGCCGCCTCGTCCTCCACCGCGCCCGCGTCGAACGCCAGCGTGTCGATCCGCCCCGCCGCCAGCATCGTGCGCACATCGCTCGGCTCCGTCACCGCGCTCCCCGCGCCCGCCAGGCTCAGCAGCCGCGCCACCTCGTTCGCGCGCCCCGCCGCGGCCGACGCCTGCACCGGCGGCCAGATCCGCTCCGCCACCGCATCGAGGGGTGTCCGGATATCGAGGTGCGCGATCGTCTCGATCGAATCCCCGAGGTGCGGCGGCAGCGCCCGACGCAACGGTGACGTGATCACCTCGTCCCCCGCCAGCACCAGGTGCTCCAGGTGCGCATCCGCCATCCGCGCGGCCACCGTCTCCGCCACGTCGTGCGCGAAGCGCTCCACGATCGTGTCCTGTGACCGCTGGTAGTTCGCTTCGCTCCACCCGCCCAGCTGCGAGTGGTGCACCGTCTTCCACTGGTCCCGCTGTGGCCCTGGCTCCTCGTGCCGCCCCGCCCGGTCGAGCTGGATCAGCCGCGCCGCGTTCGAATCCACCAGCACCGCCAGCGTCCGCACCGCCTGGTGCGTCGCCTCCGCCAGCGGCACCAGCCGAGGGCGCTCGCCCACGTGCACGTCCGTCTCGATCGGGACTCCCAGCGCCACCGTCCACCACAGCCCGCGCCCGTGACTCGCAAAGATCGCGTGACCGCGCGCGCTCCGATCCGCCTCGTCCGCCAGATAGCTCGTGATGTGCTCGAAATCCTCGTCGAACGACTCCCGCGCCGCCCCGCGCGGGCCGAGTCCCGACTGCGCCGTGTGCAACTCCTTGCGCACGACCGTCTGTGCCTCGTGCAACCCGCGCCCGCTCACGCTCCAATCCACATAGCACGTCACGACCGGATGTTCGGACGGCTCCCACGCCACGATCGCCTCGGGGATGCCCAGCTGGGGTTCGATGGTTGGTGTGTTCATGCCCCGAGTGAAGCCCGCGGCGCCGGTGAGGCGCAGTGGCGCCAGTCCCATACGGACGTGACGAAGGGACCCGTCCCGCCGGGACATCACGAGAGAACCTGTCCCGCCGGGCATGACGAACGGACGATTCCTCAGGACTGTGATGCGTCGGCGCTCGATCCCCTCCGGCCGCCGGCCGCGCGCGATCAACGCTCCGAGGTCAGCTCGTCGGACAGTGTTCGCGCCAGCTCCAGCGCACCGGCCTCGTCCGTCACCTCGCCCGCCGCAGCGGCCTCGGCGATCCGCTCGAGGATCGCGCCGATCGCCGGCCCGGGCGCCAGCTCCGTCGCCTCGAGGACCGCGTGCCCATCGACGAGCCGCGCGATCGCCTGCGCCGCCGCCGGTGGGTGCCAGCACGCGATCCGCTGCACGTGCGCCACGTATGCCGGCCAGCGCGGCAGCAGCGCCGCCGCGCCCGCCGTCGCCAGCGAATCCGCCAGGAACAGCAGGCACACATCCAGCGTCGCGTCGCCCAACCGCTCGTGGAAGCGGTGCAGCGCACGCGCTGAGGGTGCTTCACCCGGCGCCGACACCTGCCCCGGCCGCAGGTGCTGCTCCAGCAGCAGCGCCACCCGCTCGATTGTCCGTTCCGGGAACCGCCACGCGCGCAGCCGCGCCGCCGCCAGCTCCGCGCCGCGCGGCCCGTGCCCGAAGAACCGCGTCCGCCCATCCGCCTCCACCGTCCGCGTCGACGGCTTCCCGATGTCGTGCAGCAGCGTCGCCAACCGCAGTACCCCCGCGTGCCTACCGAGGTGATCGCGCACCGCACCCCATCGCGTCGCCGGCCACGGCTCGTCCCACGTCAGATGCCAGATCGCCGCTGCCCGCTCGTCCACCGCCTCCTCGCCGGTGGGCGGCGCACCCGCCAGCAGCACATCCATCCACTCCAGCGACACCAGCTGGTGCTCCAGCACGTCCCAGGTGTGGTGCGGCCGCTGGCTCACCCCGCGCCCGTCGAGCAGCTCCGGGAAGCACACCTCGAGGAGCCCCGTTCGCTCCAGGAGCCGCACCCCCCGCGCGCTCCGCTCGCTCGCGAACAACAGCGCCAGCTCACCACCGACCCGCTCCGCCGCCACCTCCGCGAGCTCCGGACCGGTCGCCGCCACCGCCCGCTCCGTCTCCTCTTCGATCGCGAAGTCGAGCACCGCCGACAGCCGCACCGCGCGCAGCGCCCGCAGCGGATCGGCGGCCAGCGCCCCGTCCGACACCTGCCGGATCACCTGCCTATCGAGGTCGTCGAGTCCCCCGTGCCGGTCGACCACCGCGCCCCGGTCGAGCCTCCCGAGGTCGTCCGGCAGATCCCAGAGCGGCACCGCCAGCGCATTCACCGTGAAGTCGCGCCGTCCGAGGTCCGCCTCAATCCCGCCGGCCATCGGCGTCACGTCGATCCAGCCACCGTCCAGCGGCACCCGCCGCAGCTCGTACGGCCCACCCAGCGCCACCACAGAGCGATCGAGGAGCTCAGCGAGCCGGCCCGCCAGCTCCACCGGCCGCGCACTCGCGACGTCCAGCTCCGACGTCGCGCGACCAAGCAACGCATCCCGCACCGCCCCACCGACGAGGTAGGCGTCCGCAAACGCATCATCGGACCGAGCAGTCCGAATCGTGTCGAGCGCATCGCCAAGCGTCTGAGCCATACGACGAGGTTCGGGCGCACACGCCAGTCGGGTCAACGTCGTCCGCGCGCCTGAAACAGCGACCGTCACCGAGACAGCGCAGACTGCCGCGGAGCGTCCTAGGAGGGGTCCAAGATCCCCCACCATTCGGTCGCGCGAGTCACCGCGAGCCGCAGCAGCGGCGCCTCATCGAGGTCCATCGCCCGGTACTGCGGATACCGATCGCGCAGCAGCGCGATCGCCGCCGCGTGCTCCTCCCCGCCTCCGAGGATCCTCGCATCCGCTCGCAGCATCACCCCCCCGAGCCGGTCCCAGTCCTCCTCGTAGTGATCCACCACGAGCGTCGCCCGCCCGCGCTCCTCGATGTTCCGCACCCGCCGCAGCCGCTGCGTCCGCTTCGGCTTCTCATCGATCACCGAATACACGAGGTCACCCGACACCGCGAAGCACACCGGCACCGCGTGCGGATCCCCATCCGCCCCCGCAGTCGCCAGCCGCCCCACCCGCGCCTCCGCCAGCAGCCGCTCCCCGCGCTCGCTCAGCTCAAGCACGCCCACCTCCCGTCACGCTCGCGAAGCCTAGGTCAATGTCTTGAAGAACCCGCGAAGCGTCCGAAGATCGTCGGGGCAAGGCGCGAAGCCTGGATCTACTGACTGGAGACCCTGCGAAGCGCCCGAAGACCGTTGGAACGAGGCGCGAAGCGTCAATTAAGGGGTCGAAGACCCCCACTGGTGGTTGTCGAAAGCCCAGTCGAGGAGCTCGGCCGCCTGGGCGTATCGATCGGACGAGTTCAGCAGCACCACGTACACACGGTTGCCGTCTCGGGTCGCCGACCCGACGAACGTCCGGCCCGCGTCATCTGTGAACCCCGTCTTGATCCCATCGGCATCGTCGTACGCGTTCAGGAACCCGTTGATGTTGTACATCGTCAGCGTGCGGTTCCCGTTCGCCGTCCACACCGTCGATGCCACCGTGTCCCGGAACTCCGGGAGCTGCATCCCGTACCGCGCCAGCATCGCCAGGTCGTACGCCGACGCCTCGTGTCCGAGCCGATCGAGGCCGTGCGGATTCTCGAAATTGCTGTCGGTCAGGCCCAGCCGCTGCAGCAGCGTGTTCATCTGGTGCACGAACGCCGAGTCCGAGCCCGCCTGGTAGCGAGCGATCGCCAGCGCCGCATCGTTCCCGGAGCGCAACATCAGCCCGCGTACCAGGTCGCGCATCTGGAAACAGTCGCCCGGCCGCAGCCCCATCAGGCTGCTGCCCGGCATGTTCCGCCCGTCCACGTCCGAGCCTACCCACGCCTCGAGGTCTGTCCCCTCGATCGCCAGGATCGCCGTTGCGATCTTCGTTAGGCTCGCCGGAGCCAGTGCCTCGCGCCCGTCCTGCGAGTAGAGGATCTCGCCCGACGCCTCGTCGATCACGATCGCCGCCGCCGAGTCGACCTCGGTCGCGTCCACCCCCGTCGCTAGGACCGGCGCCGCGCCGTCCGTCACCGGCGTCGCGCCCACCGGGTAGTGCGAAACCGCCGAGGTCACCTGGTTCGGCCGCCCACCGCACAGCAGCAGCAGCCCGGTGCCCGCCGGCACCTGCTCGCCGCCAAAATGATCGAACCACGGCTGGTTCACGAACGAGGGCGCGCCCGGCAGGTAGCTGATCGACTGGCCACCGACGAATGTGAAGATCCCCGCCGGTTCGCAGCCGCCCGCCAGCGCCGTGTTGATGATCCCGCTGACCGTCCCGCCGCCCCAGCTCTGCAGGCTCACCCCGGTCGCTGGTAGATCGCCCGGGAGCCCCGCCCGGATCGAGCTCGTGCCACAGCTCGGTGCCCCGGCGTACGGCTCGAGGAACTCATCCGCCATCCAGCCCGTGCGGCTCCCGACGGCCACGCGCTGCCAGCGGTACTCCCCCACGATCTCGGCGCCCTCGAGGACTTCCACCAGCGCCCCGTCGGCGAAGCAGTCCAGCCGGTTGCCGTTCGGCGCGTCGCGCAGCCGCAGGCAGCTCCCGTCGGCGCGAATGATCGCCGTCGTCCCGGGGACGAGCGGCACGTCGCGCACCGCCTCGGCGATGCCACGCTGGAGCGGGGTCTGGTGAACGCCGGCCGCGAACGTCTGCGTCGGCAGGACCGGCAGCAGCACGGCAAGCAATGAGAGGACAAAGAGGGGCCGGGTGGCACGCAACACTGGCTATCGCCTCGCGAACACCCGCCAGCGTCATCGTACGACAGAAGCGCGTGAGCTGTGTAGTGCGATCGATCACACGAGGCGCCCCGGCCCAGCCCGCCCGCCGAGGTGCCAGACAACCCGCTGAGGCGGGACCTCCGCCACTGCCCGCCAACCCCCGAGGCACGCACCCTCCTCTCGAGGGGGATCCCATGTTCAACCAGATCCTGGTGCCGATGGACGGCTCCGACCACGCGCGCGCCGCGCTCGACTTGGCGATCGAACTGGCCGGCGAGCACGACGCCAAGGTCAACGTCCTCGGCGCCCTCGACGCCGAGGCGCTGATGCAGGCGCCGTTCAACGCCGCCATCGACGACGCCTCGCTTGCCGCCTACCAGCGCTACGTCGACGCGCAGCTCGACCACGTGCCCGAGGCCCATCGAGGCACCGCCGTCGCCCGCTACGGCGAGCCGGCCGCCACCGTCTGTGCCGCCGCCCGCGAGGATGGCGCCGACGTCGTCGTCATGAGCACCCACGGCTTGGGCGCGAAGGGCCGCTACGCGCTGGGCAGCGTCGCCTTGAAGGTGCTACAGAATGCTCCATGCCCGGTGCTCCTCAAGCGGATCGACTGACCCCGCGCCCGCCCGGCGTTGCCGCCGTCCGCGCGGAGACTGGCGGCGCCGCAACCCTCGGCGCCGCGCCTGGCATCGAGGCCCAACCATCCCGTGCCGGCGGGCGACCAGGCGCCACGCCTCACGACCCGCCCCTCTTCGCGGCGGACTCGCTCGTGCGCCGTGTCAACGGCGAGGGTGCCCTGCTCCTCGGCGGTGGCCGCGCCCTGCTGATGCAGATCGCGCACCCCGCGGTCGCCCGCGGCGTCGCGGAGCACTCCGACTTCGAGGCCGATCCGCTCGGTCGCCTGCTGCGCACCCTCCGTCCCGTCTATGCGATCAGCTTCGGCAGCCAGTCGCAGGCCCGCGCCGCCGCCGCCCGCGTCGGGCGCCGCCACGACGCCGTCGTCGGCAGCGGCTACCGCGCGAGCGACCCGGAGCTGCTGCTCTGGGTCCATGCCACCCTCATCGACTCCGCGCTCCTCACCTACCGCCACTTCGTCGCCCCACTCCCCCGCCCCGACGCCGAGCGCTACTACGAGGAGACCGCCACCATTGCCCAGCTCTTCGGCGTCCCACCCGCCGCGCTCCCGCCCACCCTCGAGGCCTTCGAGCGCTACGTCGCCCGCCAGGTCGCCACCCTCGAGGTCAGCGACGACGCCCGCCGCATCGCCCGCGCGATCTTTGCTCCCTCGCTCCGCTCGCCGTCCACGCTCTGGCTCGCGCCCGCGCTGCTCCTCGCCCGCGAGGCCACCGCCGGCCTCCTGCCGCCGCGCCTCCGCGACCAGTACGGCCTCCGCTGGGGACCGACGCGCGAGCGCGTCCTCGCCGCCACCGCTCGCTCGTCCCGGGCGCTGCTCCCGCGCATTCCCCGAGCATGGCGCGCGCCGCCCCCGGTGTTCCTCCCATCCGGCGTCTCCGTGGTGTAGCTTTTCAGCAGCGGGGGCGAGTTCTCGATCGGGTCGGCAGAACCCGAGATCGGCGTGTCGCTGTGAAAGCCACCACGCTCCCGGCACTCCTCGCAGAGAGCGTCGACGCCTACGGCGATCGACTCGCCGTGCGGGCGCCCTGGGGCAGCACCCTCGAATCCGTCACCTTCCGCCAGCTCGGGCGCCGCGCCGCCGGCGCCGCCGACGCGCTCGCACCAGACGTCGCCCCGGGCGACTTCGTCCTGATCGGCGCCCGCAATTCCGTCCCCTGGGTCGTCGGCTTCTGCGGCGTCGTCGTCCTCGGCGCCACCCCCGTCCCCGTCGACAGCGAGATGCCCGAGGAGGCGCTCAACTCCATCGTCTCGGAGCTCCACCCGAAGGCCGTGATCGGCGACGACGAGTTCCTCGAGCGCGTCGCCAACGTTCGCACGCGCCACATCTCCCTCGACGAGGTCCATGACTGGCCCGAGGCCGAGAGCGCCCTCCAGCGTGGCGATGCCCCCGACCCGGATGCGCTCGCGCTGCTCCTCTACACCGGCGGCACCACCGGGCGCCCCAAGGGCGTCATGCTCAGCCATCGCAACGTGCTCGCTGCGGTCGACGCCGCGATCGACGCTGCCGGCCTCGTCGACGACGACGTCATGTTCGTCATCCTCCCGCTCTTCCACGTCTACCCGCTGTCCACCGGCCTGCTCGCGCCGCTCTCCGCCGGCATCGCCATCGAGCTCGAACACCGGCTGCTCCGCGCGGCCGCGCGCATGGCCGAGACGCCACCGACGCTCATGATCGGCGTCCCCGCCCTCTTCGAGGCCCTCGTCAATCAGATCGAACGCAACGCGCGTGGCGGCCTCCGCGGCGCTTACTTCAACGCTGCGCAGAAGCTCTCCGCCGCGATGATCCGCACCATCGGCGTGAACCCGGGCCGGCTCCTCTTCCGCCCCGTCGGCAAAGCCCTCGGTGGCCGCCTGCGCTACATGGTCAGCGGCGGCGCCCGCCTCGATCCCGCCGTCCACCGCAGGATGATGGCGCTCGGTCTCCCCATCATTCAGGGCTACGGACTCAGCGAGGCCATGGCCGTCGTCTGCGGCCAGCGCTTCATCGCCCGCGACTACTGGTGGCGCGCGAAGCGTTACTGGAACCGCATCGGCTCCGTCGGTTGGCCCGTCCTCGGCGTCGACATCACCATCGAACCCCGCGACGGTGCCGAGCCCGGCGAGGGCGAGATCGTCGTCCGCGCCCCCAACGTCATGATCGGCTACTACCAGCGCCCCGCCGAGACCGCCCAGACCCTCCGCGACGGCGCGCTCGTCACCGGCGATGTCGGCCGCTTCGACGACGACGGCCACCTCTGGATCACCGGCCGCGCCAGCCTCGTCATCAGCATGCCCAACGGCAAGCAGGTCAACCTCGAAACCTTCGAGGCCGAACTCGCCGAGGCCCTCGAGGTCGGCCAGGTCCGCCTCACCGTCGAGCAGGAGCCCGAGTGGAAGCTCGTCGCCACCGTCTTCCCCAGCAGCGAAGCCGGCTCCAACGGCACCGTCGACAGCACCGAGGCCCTGCAAACCGCGGTGCGCGCCGCCATCCGTCGCCAGTCGCAGCCGCTCCCCTCGTGGCTCCGCGTCGACGAGATCCGCCTCACCGACGAGCCGCTCCCGGTCACCCGCCTCGGCAAGCTCCGCCGGGTCGAGCTCTCCGATCGGCCGTTCGACTTCGAGACCTGGCAGGCCGCGGCTCGGGAAGCGGCGAGCGCATAGGACGGCAACGGTCGTGAGCACGGCTGGGCTCGCCGAACGCCTGCCACGACGAATCCAGCTCTTCTACGCCTCCGGCGGGATCGCGGGCAGCGCGATCTCCCAGTCCTTCGGCCTCTGGCTGATCTACTTCTACGCCCCGCCCGCCGACGCCGACGTCGCCACCCGCATCCCCGACGTCGGCCCGCTCGACGCACGCGTCGCGCTCGGCCTCATGCTCACGGCCGGTCGACTCATCGAGGCCGTCGACGACCCGCTGATCGGCTACTGGACCGACCGCACCCGCTCGCGTTGGGGCCGCCGCATCCCCTTCGTCGTGCTCGCCACCCCCTGGTGGGCGCTGGCCTTCTTCCTGCTCTTCAACCCGCCCGCCGGGGACGCCGACCTCGCGAACCTGATCTACCTCTTCCTCGTCGTCGAGCTCTTCTTCCTCTGTTCCAACCTCTCCGGCGCTCCGATGGAAGCGCTCCTCCCCCACATCGCTCGACACCACGAGGACCGCGTCTCCCTCGCCACCTGGCAGGTCCTCTTCGGCGTCACCGGCGCCGCCATCGGCCTCTCCCTTAGCTCCCTGCTCCAGGTCCTCCTCGGCTTCCAGGGCATGGCGCTCACCATCGCCCTGATCGCCCTCACCTCCCGCTACGTCGCCCTCGCCGGCGTCTGGACCTACGCGAGGACCGATCGCACTCCCTCCACCCCCGGCCTCCGCGACGCCGTCGTCCAGACGCTCTCCAACCGTCCCTTCCTCGCGTTCATCCCCAGCTTCGTGCTCTTCCAGGTCGGCCTGCAGATGCTCACCGCCCTGCTCCCCTTCTACGTCGACGCCGTCCTCGGCGACGTCACGTTCGCCGGCCTGAGTGGCAACGACGACGCCGGCCTCTTCACCTTCGCCCTCACCGTCGCCGTGCTCGGCGGCATGCTGGTCGCCGTCCCCTGGTTCGCCCGCCGCGCCCGTCGTCTCGGCAAGGCCGCCGCCTACCGCACCGCCATGCTCGGCGCCGCTGCCGCCTTCACCGCGCTCGCCTTCGCCGGCTTCCTCCCCGGCATCCCCAGACTCCCCCAGGCCCTCGCGGCGCTCCTCATCGCCGGCCTCCCCACCGCAGGCGTCTTCCTCTTCCCCGGCATCATCACCGCCGACATCGTCGACCACGACCAATCGAGGACAGACACCCGCCGCGAGGCGATGTTCTACGGCACCCAGAACCTCCTCGAGAAGATCGCCACCGCCGTCGCCCCGCTCCTCTTCGCCCTCGTCCTCCTCGCCGGCGACACCGCCGAGGATCCCCTCGGCATCCGCCTCGTCGGCCCCGTCGCCGGCGCCCTCGTCCTCCTCGGCTACCTCGCCTTCCGCGCCTACGCCCTCGCCGCCGACGTCCCCGCGACCGGGGGCCCCGCTATCGAGGGGCAGGCCACCGACCCGCCTGCCCGACCCCCGTCCGGCGATTCAACGTCCGGCAATCGAATGTCCGGCGAGTGAGCCCCCGGCCGCTGAACGCCCCCAACGGCGTTACTGAACGGCCCCATCCGACCCGCCGATCGTCCATTCAGCCGGTCCGTGCCTGCCTCTAGGCTCGTCCCGTGGCAAACGTCAGCACCCAGCCGCCGGACCGCACCTCGGGCGCATCGCGGCTGCGCCGCTACGCGCCGCGTCTCCTCCTGCTGCTCCTCTTCCTCGCCCTCATGGCCTGGCGCCTCGACCTCCGAGGTGCCGTCGACCGCCTCGCCAGCATCGACCTCCGCTTCGTCCTCCCCGGCCTCGTCGCCTTCACCATCTCGAAGGTCGTCGCCGCCTACCGCTGGCGCACCTTCCTCGTCGACCGCGATCGCGCCCCGCTGACCCCGCTCACCGGCATCTTCCTGCTCTCCAACCTCGCCAACGCCGTCGTCCCCCTCCGCGCTGGCGACCTCCTGCGCGTCGAGCTCCCCAACCGTCGCTTCGGCATCCCCCGGCCCGAGCTCGCCAGCAGCGTCTTCGTTGTCGAATCCGTCCTCGACGGCATCGCCTTCGCCATCCTCTTCCTCGCCGCGCTCCCGTTCCTCGAGCTCCCGCCCGTCTGGCGCCCGATCTTCCTCGTCGCCGGCGCGCTCGCGCTCGCCGCCTTCATCGCCACGATCGTGCTCGCCCACCAGGACGTGCACGCCGACTACTCGAGGCGTCCCCCCGTCCGCTGGCTTCCCGCCCGCTGGCGCGACCGCATCGCCGCCGCCATCCCGCCGTTCATCCTCGGCACCGACGTCCTCCGCCGGCCCCGCAGCGGCGCGGTCGCCATCGCCATCTCCGTCGGCGCATGGACCGTCGAGGTCGGCGTCTACTGGTTCCTCGCCCGCGCCTTCGGCCTCTCCCTCACCCCCGCCGAGGCCATCGTCATCACCATCGCCGCCAACCTGATCGTGTCCATCCCCGTCACCCCGTGGGACTTCGGTCCCTATGAAGTCGTCGTCGCCGAGGCCATGGTGCTGCTCGGCGCCGGGCTCGCCGACGCCAGCGGCTTCGCGATCGGATCCCACCTCTTGCTGCAGCTCTGGATCGCCATCACCGGCTTCGCCGCCATGGCCGCCCTCGGCCTCCGCCCCGCCGAGCTGATCCCCGGCCGCTCGAGGCCCACCGACCCACCGAGGCCCCCCGATCCACCTCCCGACCCAGCGGCGTCACCGTGACCGCCACCCCGGACAACTACCCGCCTGACGGCCCCCCACCGGACGGCGGCCCACGAGGCGGCGGCCCACCAGACGGCCCCGAGGAAGATGGCGGCGCGCCGCGCCTCCCGCGCCGCATCCGCCTGCTCTACGCCTCGGGCAGCGCCGCCAGCAACGCGCTCTCGCAGGCCTTCGGCCTCTGGCTGATCTACTTCTACGTCCCGCCGGACGACGCCGACATCTCCGCGCGTGTCCCTGACATCGGCCCGATCGACGCCCGCGTCGCCTTCGGCCTCGTCCTCACCGCCGCCCGCCTCGTCGAGGCCTTCGACGACCCCCTGATCGGCTACTGGTCTGACCGCACCCGCTCACGCTGGGGGCGCCGCATCCCCTTCGTCCTGCTCGGCACCCCCTGGTGGGTGCTCAGCTTCGTCCTGCTCTTCACCCCGCCCGCCGCCGGATCCGCCGGCGCCAACCTCATCTACCTCTTCCTCGTCGCCGAAATCCACTTCCTGCTCTCCAACCTCGCCGGCGCACCGATGGAAGCGCTCCTCCCCCACATCGCCCGCCGCAACGAGGACCGCGTCTCCGTCGCCACCTGGCAAGTCGTCTTCGGCGTCACCGGCGCCGCCATCGGCCTCTCGCTCAGCTCCCTGCTCCAGGCCCTCTTCGGCTTCCAGGTCATGGCCATCGTCATCGCCGCCATCGCCCTCGGCGCCCGCTACCTCGCCCTCTTCGGAACCTGGCGCTATGCCCGCACGGACGACCGCCCCTCCACCCCCGGCTTCCGCGTCGCCGTCCGTCAGACCCTCTCCAACCGCCCCTTCCTCGCCTTCCTCCCCAGCTTCGTGCTCTTCCAGGTCGGCCTCCAGATGCTGACCGCCCTGCTCCCCTTCTACGTCGACGCCGTCCTCGTCGGCTCCTCGTTCCTCGGCTTCACCGGCGCCGAGGACGAAGGCATCTTCACCTTCCTCCTCACCGCCGTCGTCATCGCCGGCATGCTCGCCGCCGTCCCCTGGTTCGCCCGCCGCGCCCGCCGCCTCGGCAAGGCCAACGCCTACCGAGTAGCCATGATCGGCGCCACCGTCGCCTTCTCCTCGCTCTTCCTCGCCGGCTTCATCCCCGGCATTCCCAAACTCCCGCAGGCCGTCATCGGCATCTTCCTCGCCGGCCTCCCCACTGCCGGCGTCTTCCTCTTCCCCAACATCATCACCGCCGACATCGTCGACTATGACCAATCGAGGACCGCCACCCGCCGCGAGGCCATGTTCTACGGCACCCAGAACCTCCTCGAGAAACTCGCCACCGCCGTCTCCCCCTTGCTCTTCGCCCTCGTCCTCCTCGCCGGTGACTCCGAGGCCAACCCCCTCGGCATCCGCCTCGTCGGCCCCGTCGCCGGCGCCCTCGTCCTCCTCGGCTACCTCGCCTTCCGCCGCTACACCCTCGACGACCCCCCACCCTCCGAGGCCCGCACCCCCACCCCACCCCCACCGAGCTAGACGCGGTCATCGGCCAGGCCGGTCAGGGCACCCCGGTCAGAACACCCCGGTCCGGGCACTACGGTCAGAGCACCCCGGTCCGGGCACTACGGTCAGAGCACCCCGGTCCGGACACCCCCGTCAGGGCACTACGGTCAGGGCCGCTCTGGTCTGGGCCGTTTTGGTCAGGGTCACTCCGGGTCAGGCCGCTCCGAGTCTGGCCGCTCCGGTCCAGGCGCTCCCGGTTCGGTCAGGCCGTCCTGAGCACCCGGGCCTGAGCACCCGGTCTGGAGTCTCCGGTCTGAGGACTCCGAGTCTGAGTCTCCGGGTATGGGGATCCCCAGCCGGGGCACGCCGGCGTTCGAACACCCGGCCATCGAACCTTCGAGCTAGCGCGCCTCGCCCTCAGACGCGTCGCCCTCGGACACCCACCGCTCGGACGGCCCCGCCTCCGAGGCCCAACTACCAGCCGCAACCCCCCGAGCGACTCGTTCCTCCGCGGACCGCTCGGCCCGCCGCTTCAGGTTGTGGAGGTGCGTCAGCATCATCACCACATCGCCCGCGTCGCCCAGCAGCTGCGTCAGCTGGATCAGCGGATTCGCCGAGGCGTGCCCGCGGATCCGCTCCACCAGCCGCGTCGAGTTGTCATCGATCGGCTCCAGCCAGAACAGCCAGCTCGCCGCCCCCGCCTTCCCGTCGAACGTCAGCACCAGGAACCGCTCCGGCTCCACGTCATGCACCCGGAACGCCGTCCGAGGGCTCGACGGCACCTCGTCCCCAACCTCCAGCCGCTGGTACTCCGGCAGAATCCGCCGCGCGCTCGACCGCCCGAGGTTGTCGATCAGATCAATCGCATACCACCCGCCGCGCCCGTACCCCATCTGCACGATCCACGGCCAGATGTCCGACGCTCGCGCCTCGATCGTGATCGCCCGCGTGATCACCTCCGCGTGCCCGAACAGATCGTCGCCCGGGTACGTCCGCCGCAGCTCCGCCTGGTTCGCCCCCAGCCGGCGCAGCCACGGCCGCAGCAACAGCCACCCCGTCCCCAGGTACGCCAGCACATCCAGCAGCCGCCGCGCGTACCGCCGCTTCGGCCTCGGCGCCTCGTACCACGGCAGCCATCGCCAGTTCGGCAACGGCACCCAATCCGGCAGATGACGGCGCAGCCGACGCCGCAACCGCGACCGGCGCCGCGCACCAGGAATCGGAAGTCGAGAGCGCCAGCTCCGGCCACGTCGGATCACGGTCGTCCCCGTGCACAATCAACCCGCCCGCCGGACTGTGGACGAGCGTATCACTCACCTGATTGGACGAATGATCGGCTCCCTTGTCCACAACCAGCAGCCTGTGGATAAGCAGGCGGCGCCACCGCTCGACGGCATCCGAGCGGAGAGCTGCCGTTCAGCGTTCTCCCACGTCGGACTTCCGAAACGCTGATCAGGTGGAGACGAACGGACGAGCCTCGCGCCGGTCCCGAAGGGAGCCAAGCCGTCCACCGGACGGCGCAGGCAGCCACGAGGCGAGTCCTTCACTTCGACATCGGAAGGGCGGGCGGGAACGGAACAGTCGCGGGCGTGCAGCCCCCCTCCGCGGCCCTCCTCCGAGTGCTACGCCACGACGAAGCCACATGACCCCCAGCTAAGCGAGCCACTGGCTCGAGCCGGCTCAAGTACGCAGCAGGCTGGACCGTAGGTCCCTCGAATGGGGGAGCGGCGCGCGTCCCCGCAGGTGCGCGAAGGAGCGCAACGGCGCTCCGAAGCGAGCACGCCGCGACCCCTTCGTTTCGAGCTAAAGGCGGGTGGGTGGGAAGGGAGAACTGTCGCGGGCGCAGCCCGCGCCCAGATCCCCCCGACGGAACGCGCCCACCGAGGCGCGCCTCGACACCCCTACTGGGCTCGCTGTGCCATCCACTGTCGGATGAACGGATTCGCCGCCCGAGAACCCCCGCAAGTCCCGGCAACGAGGTCGCCTGCTACTGCGCTCGCTGCGCCATCCACTGCTGGATGAACGGGTTAGAGGCCGGCGAAACCATGCAAACTCCGCCATCCGCGGCCCGCTACCGCGCTCGCTGAGCCATCCATTGTTGGATAAACGGATTCGCCGCTCGTTCCGCGCCTATCGACGTCTCCTGCATGTGCCCTGGCAACACCGTCGTCTCGTCCGGCAACGCCAGCAACTTGTCGCAGATACTCGACATCTCCTGATCGAAATCCCCGCCCGGGAAATCCGTCCGCCCGATCGACCCGCGGAACAGCGTGTCCCCGCTGAACAGCAACCCCTCATCCGCGTAGTAGCTCATCGACCCCGGCGTATGCCCCGGCGTCTCGATCGCCCGCAGCCGCACCCCCGCCACCTCCACGACGTCGCCCTCCGTCACGAACGCCTGAGGATCGGGCGGCGGATCACTCGGATCGAACCCGAACCGCTCCGCCGAGCTCGCGAACCCCTCCCGCAGCAGCGTCAGATCCGACTCGTGCAGCAAGAACTTCGCCCCCGTCTCCCGAGCCACGCCCGCAACTCCGAGGATGTGATCGATATGCGCGTGCGAATTCGCGATGTACTTGATCGCCACCCCCATATCCTTCGCCAGCGCCAGGATCTCCTCCGGCTGATCCCCCGGATCGATACAGATCGCCTCCCCCGTCTGCCGGCTCCCGATCACCCAGCAGTTCTCCTGGAACACCCCCACCACAATCCCGCGCACCATCAGCTCGTTCGCCACTTCCATCCGAGCTCCACCCTCCGCGCCCCGCCGGCCGGCACCCACCGCGCACGCCCAACCTCCCGAGGCCCATGGACGCCCCGAGGCACCAGCGAGGATAGTGACCCCCGCACCCCCACCCCAGCGAGGCGGCCGCCAGTTCAACCGCCAGCCACGCACATGACCAGAGGAGCGCCGCCGATGATCGTCGACATCCGCACCTACAACATCGTCCCCCGCAAAATGGCTGAGTACCTGCAACTCTTCGAGGAGCACGCCCTCCCCGTCCAGCGCCGCCACATCGGCGACCCGCTCGCCTACTTCCAGACCATCCACGGCGCCCTCAACCAGGTCGTCCACATCTGGGGCTTCGACAGCCTCGCCGACATGGAACAGAAACGAGCCGCCCGCGACGCCGACCCCGCCTGGACCGGCTACCTCGCCCGCACAGAAGGCCTCGTCCAGAGCCAGGAAAACAAGATCGCCCGCCCGACGAGTTGGTCCGGGATCAGCTAGCTAGCGATTCTGGCTCCGCGGGTACCGTGTCCCGCCGATAGCTGAATCAATCCGGCGTGGAAAGCATCCCGTCCTCCCCGCGACGGGTGCCGGACTGCTTGATGCGCGATGCCGAGTTGATCGAGCGCTCTCGTGGCCGAGCGTCCCACGGCGATGGGGATGGAGTTGGGAAAAAGCTCGAGGAATCCTTCGAGCCATTGATGCCCGATCGCGATCTCTGCGGGACGCAGCGACCTGTTAGATCTCCTGTCCCCGTGGCTGGGATGGAAGGGGACCGCGTTCCAGGTCAGAGGTAGTGGCTCGCGACCGAACAGGTCGCTGAGGCTGCGCCAGATCATGGTCGCCGTCGCTTCGCGCCTCGAGTATGGCCCGAATCTCGTCGGCGGCTCTCGGTAGCCACGATGGCCTCCGAAGGCTCCCCACGGATCGGACTCGGGTTCGGTCAAGACCTGCAGCGACGTGAAGGGGACTCCCGTCACCGCCGCTCCACGGTGGCCAGGCGCCTCGCCGATGAGGAGGCGGGCACTCGTGTTTGGGTCATGCTGACTCAGGAATTTCATGAGGTTCTGAACGGCGTGCCCGCTTCGGTAGGGGTTCCGAAGGCCAGCTGAGTTCGGAACTTCCGCCAGCGCCGTAGCGAAGGTGCGGATTCTGGCAGAATGAGTCAGCACTCAGGTTCCAGTCATAATGCGGAGCGACTTGTGGACTTCAACGAATATCAAACCATGGCTCAACGAACCGATCGACTCCCTCAGCGAGGAGGTGACGGGGTAGTCGTCCCTCTCCTCGGCATGGCGGGAGAAGTCGCCACCCTGCAAACCGAGTACAAGAAGTGGCTGCGGGACGGTAAGGCACATGAGTTCTTCCAGGAGCACGTGAAGGAGGAGCTTGGGGATGTCCTCTGGTATGTCGCCAACCTCGCTGCGAAGTACGACCTCCCACTGGAAGAAATCGCGGCGGCGAACATAGAGAAGACGTCTAGTCGATGGCTCGACACGCAGGAGCGATCGGAGTCCTGGCTACTCGATGGAACCTTCCCTCCCGAAGAGCGGCTTCCACGGGAGTTCGTGGCAACCATCGAGGAGGATCCCGATGGGCTCGACCGAAAGGCGATCCTGACGATTGACGACGAGCGGATCGGAGACGAGCTGGACAGCAACAGCTACGAGGAGGATGGCTACAAGTACCACGACGTCTTCCACCTCGCACACATGACCGTCCTTGGATGGTCGCCGGTCATACGCAAACTGATGGGCCGGAAGCGGAAGAGCGCGCCGGAGATCGACAAGGTTGAGGACGGTGGGCGTGCGATCGTCATAGACGAAGCAATCGTCGCGTTCGTCTTCGACTACGCGAGTCGTCACAACTACCTCGAGGGATTGCGCCACGTCGATTATGAGTTGCTCAGGGCTCTAGCTGAGCTGACGTCACGCCTCGAGGTTGGGGTCAGGAGCGAACGCGACTGGGAGCTGACTATCCTCCGAGGCTATGAGGTTTGGAGGAAGGTGCGGGATCAGAAAGGGGGCAAGATCAGGGGCAACTTGGTTACTGGAGAGTTTGAGTTTGTAGGGTGACAGCTAGCCCCCGCTAAGGTGAACGGACCCAGTCGAGGGGTGCACCGAGGTAGCCAGACTCTGAGCGATCGCGGAACCAGGTGACCACGCGCTCGATCTCCGAGTCCGCGAACCGGCTACGCCGTCCCCGTCCCGCGCGTACATCGAGGCGCTTCGGATCCATCAAGCTAGCTGGCAGCGCCGGGCCCATCCCACCCCAGTACGCGAAGTCGTCGCTCACTAAGACTCGGTTCACCCGCGTGTCGTGAGCGATGTTCTCGTCGTTGGGTGACCCGTCGGAGAGGCTGTGGTGCGAGTCCAGCTGCTGCCAAGGTGCCTCGCCTGACTCCCGGAAGTAGATATTGTCTCCGAACGCCTGCTTCTTGCTACCGCGCAGATTCGGCCGCTTGCGACGGAAGCGCTCGTCGGCCCAGTACTGATCGAATGTCAGCGCCTCCGAAACACACATCATGAAGACAGCGTGGTCCTGTCGTCCGCGGGTCTTAGAGCCGGTCCCGAGGATCCAGTCTCCGACACTAGCGAGCCGTCGAATCTCTGGCTTGCAGGTGCAGAGCGTGCAGTAGTCACCGAAGGGATTCGGGGCAAAACCGTAGTCCCGGGCGACCACGTACGAGAACAGTCGCATCAATTGCTAGCACACCGCGCGCGAGATTGGCCGTGACTCTCTCTCGTTTCCCGTGGGCCCCGTGGACTCGTCTGCCGCGCCCAGAATAGCGTCTACGATCCGCTCGCTGTTCCAACCAACGAGGGCGTCGTGGTAGTCGTCGAGGGCCTCCGGCAGGTCCGCTTCCGCTGCCCCGTGAGCCCAGACACCGACGATTCGCTTGTTCTGCTTCTGCGCGTACTCGATCTCCCAGTTCACCCAATCACTCTCTTTGGTTGCCGGGGTGATGTAGACCACCAGCGTGCTGGCCCATCGGATCCGCGGGGCGAGGATCTCGTTCTTGATGTACTCCTCATTCGTCGCCTGGTTCGGCTTGTCGGACGAGATCGAGCCGTCGCGTACTGTCAGGCCAGTGGGAGCCAGGAGTCCTTTGAGGTTGCTGATCCCAGCATCGTCCTCGTGAACATGGCTGATGAAGATGTTCTTGGTCTCGTTTGTCATATACACCCTCGCCCTGAAGCTGACCGAACCATCATAACCGAACATAGGTTCTTGTGCGCGTAGGAAGTGCTCGCCACCTTCTGCAGCACCCTTCGTTTCGACCGTGGTCGGGAAGCCAATCGCACGAGTAGAGTGCTTGTTGCCTGACGCAGTTGTCACCAGCTAGCAACTAGGGAGTCGTCTTGATTAGCGATTGGGACTGGTCAACTCTCGTAGAGGCGGCGTTCTCGAGCGGCAGGCTCGAAGTCGTGATTGGCCCGATATCACTGATCGTCGCCCTCGGCGTCGCGCTGTTCTTGGCGTCGCCAGCCTGGACCTATCGGAGACTAGGACGGTGGCGAGTGACGGAGATAACTCCGACGTTCTTCGGGACGCAATGGCGAATCGAACGGAACACGCAGACGGCTCAGCTAGCTCACGAAGCGTATGTTGAGTTGGTTACTCGCAAAGCCGCCATTCCCTTCGACCAAGACAACGATGTCTTGGCCGAAGTCTACGACTCCTGGTACTCGCTCTTCGGCGAGATCCGGCGGCTGGCGCGATCGCTAGATGCCGATGAGATCTCATCGAATGAAGACCTCCGCATGCTCCATGATTTGCTGATCGCCGTGTTGAATCGAGGCTTGCGGCCCCACCTAACGAGGTGGCAGTATCGGTTCCGGGGTTGGTTTGAGGATCAGGAACGCGCCCAGGGCGAGGTCGACCCACAGGAACTGCAGCGAGCATTCCCCGACTATGACGAACTGGTGGAGAGTCTCGGTGAGGCCAACTCGTTGTTGATTGAGCTCTCTGCCCAGCTGAAGACAATCGCCCACGGAACTTCTGGCGAGAGAATCGCCAGCTAACCACCGCCCCGCTACCTACAACGCCGCCGCAATCGCGTTCGCCGGCGGTAGCCCCGACGCCAGCGGCATCCAGTTCCGCCCCGTGTCGTGCGACGCCCACACCCGGTCGCCCGCCGCCGCGAACGCCATGTCCTCGCTGTCCCACACCCGCGTCACGCACGGAATCCGAGGCCACTCGTCCCCCGATCCCGCACCGCGGTCCGACTCCGAGGGCGCGCCAACTGCCTCGCCCTCCAGCATGATCCGCGCCCACGTCACCCCGCCGTTCGGCGAGCGGAACAGCGCGCCCTCCTCGCCCGGCGCGTGACGCGCCACCGCCAGCAGTAGTACGTCCGGCGTCCCCGGCAGCACCGCGATCGACCCGCCCCACGACCGGTCGAGCCCACCGAGGGACTGCACCCAGCTGTATCCGCCGTCGTCCGAGCGGTAGATCCCCGTGTCCGCCGTCGCGAACAGCCGGTCCGCCTGCTCCGGGTGTCCCTCCAGCGCGTGCAGCATGTGATCGAGGCCATCCGACCGCTGCAGCCAGCTCCCGCCCTCGTCGCGCGTGTACCACGTCCCGCCACCCGCGATCCCGATCAGCATCCCGTCCTTCGGGAACAGCACCCCCGCGATGTACGCCTGCTTGTGGCCCGCCGGCGCCACCATCTTCCGGTGCTTCACCACGTTCTGGAGGCCCTCCACCTCCTGCCAGCTCGCGCCGCGGTCGTCCGAGCGGAACAGCTGCGCGCTGTACGTCCCCACCAGCAGCGCGCCGTCCGGCGCCACGCGGCCGAAGCTCGCGTCGCCCTCCCAGCTCTGCGTCCACCCGTCACCGTCGTGCACCCACGCGCCGCCGTCCGGCGCCACCGCGATCCCCAGGTCGCCTCGGTAGTCCACCCCCGTCATCCGAGGTCCCTCGATCGTCCGGCTCGCCTCCTGGCCCGGAACCACCTGCAGCAACCCGTCATCGACGGCCAGCAGAATCCCTAGCATCGGGGGCTGCATCCGAGGTCAGCCATCGGCGAGCGATCCTCGCGGTTCAGCATCGACTCACGCGTCCGTGCTCGAACATCGCGCTAGCTCGTCCTTCCGCCGCCCAGCCGGTCCCGCAGCCGCTCGACGATCGAGGGCAACACCTCGCCCGAGGGCCCCGGGATCACCGCCGTCGCTACCTCTGTCAGCGGCGTCGGCTCCGGATTGATCTCGATCAGCGGCACCCCGCGCCGCAGCGCGTCCACCGGGAACTGCGCCGCCGGATACACCACCGCCGAGGTCCCGATCGTCAGGAAGCAGTCCGCGATCGCCGTCTCCTCGGCACAGCGCCGCAGCGCCGTCGGCGGGATCGGCTCTCCGAACATAACGGTATCGCTCTTCACGATCCCGCCGCACTGCGTGCACGTCGGCGGCAGCGCATCCTCCTCGATCGGGAACTCCTCACGAGGCCAGCGCATCTCGCACGTCATGCAGCGCAGCCAGTACCGGTTGCCGTGGATCTCCGTGATCGAGGTCTGCCCCGCGCGCCGGTGCAGATCGTCGATGTTCTGCGTGATCAGGTGCCCCACCACCCCCAGCGTCTCCAGCTCCGCGAGGGCCACATGACCCGCGTTCGGCTGCGACGCCTCGATCGACTGCGAGAACGAATCGTTGCGCCCCTCCTCCAGCCGTCGCTCCCACCACCGACCCGGATCGGACGCGAACGTCTCGAACTGGTTCAGCGGCGGCTCGCCGTGCTTCGTCCACAGCCCGTCTTCGCCGCGGAACGTCGGGATCCCCGACTCCTTCGACATCCCCGCGCCCGCCAGCACCACCGCGTGACTGGTGCGCTCCAGCATCCCGACCACCAGGTCGATCGCGTCGGCGTGAGCTTCGAGGTTGAACGGGTCGGGCACGCCGAAATGCTACCGGCGCCCCACGGTGAACGGTAGAGCCCCCGAGCCCAGCGGTAGAGCCCACAGAGCCCAACGAGAGAGCCCTCAAGCCCCGCTGCACGTACGATCGCAGTACTACCGATGCGGACCACCGAGGCGCGGGGGGCCCACGTGCTGCAATCGGCGATCACGCCGCGGCGCATCGCCGCGCTCGCCCTCGTCGTCGCTATCGGCGCCCTCTTCGCCTGGCGCGAGCTCGGCGGCGACGACGCCCCAACCACGATCCTCGAGGCTGGCGAGGCCGCCCTCGAAGTCGCTGTCGGCGAGCCCGTCCCCGACTTCCAGCTCGACACCCCGCACGGCGACACCCTCAGGCTCTCCGACTACCGAGGCCAGGCCGTCGTCCTCAACTTCTGGGCCACCTGGTGCGCCCCCTGCCGCGCCGAAATGCCCGAGCTCCAGGCCGTCCACGACCAGTACGCCGCCAGCGGTGCCCTCACCGTCATCGGCGTCGACGAGCTCGAACCCCCCGAGGCCGTCATCGCCTTCACCGAGGAGCTCGACCTCACCTTCCCCATGGCCCTCGATCGCGACGGCGAACTCGCCCAGGTCTTCGGCCTCATCGGCCTCCCCGGCACCTTCTTCATCGACGCCGACGGCATCCTCCGCGATCGCGTCCTCGGCCAGCTCCACGGCGACCTCCTCACCGACGGCGTCGCCGCCATCCTCGACGACACCGTCGCCACCCGCTGACCCCCCACCCGTCCCGCTCGCACCGGCTCATATACTCCGCCAATGCCACGAGCGACCGCCGTCAAGAGCGCGCGCCAGAACATCATCGACGCCGCGCTTCAGCTCTTCGCTTCGCGCGGCTACGAGGCCACCACCATCGAGGACATCCGCGCCGCCTCCGCCGCCAGCACCGGCAGCATCTACCACCACTTCGGCAGCAAAGAGGGCATCGGTGCCGCGATCTTCGTCGAGGGCCTGGCCGCTTTCCAGGAGCAGGTGATCGACCTCTACGAAACTGAGACCGACGCGGAAACCGGCGTCCGGGGCGTCGTCCGGCTCTACCTCGCCTGGGCGACGAAGAACCGCAGCCTCGCCCGCTTCCTCTTGACCGCACGACCGCCTGAGGTCCGCGTCGCCACCTCCCCCGACATCGACGCGCTCAACCAGCGCTTCTTCGCCGCCTCCGAGCGCTGGCGAACCGACCAGATCGAGGCCGGCGCCCTCCGCGAAGTCTCCGGCGACGCGTTCCGCGCCATCCTGATCGGTCCTGCCGAGGCGTTCGCGCGCCGCTGGCTGGCCGGGCGCACGAAGACCGCGATCGACCGAGGCACCGAGGAGCTGGCGGAAGCGGCATGGCAGTCCCTGAGACCGGATCACCAACCCGCCTCGAAGCGCACGGACCCCCCGAGCCGAAAGCGGCACTGACCGCACCTCGCGGCGCTGTCCGCCCCCTCGCGGCGCTAGGTCCCGGCGCCCGCCGCCGGGGCCCGAAACGGCAGCAGCGTGACCCCCATCGACACCGCGCCGATCTCTCCCGCCTCGTCGTAGAGCAGACCGCGGCCACGGCCACGCCCGCTCGCCACCCAACGCGTGTCCGGCTCCACGCCGATCCAGTGCCCCTCGGGACGCCGGGTCAGCTGGACCACCAGGTCGATGTTCGGGTCCGCGAGCTTCGGCGAATCCGGGCGCCCCAGCCCGTGCGTCCAGTCCGCGGGGCCCAGCACCGTCGCCATCGGCGTCGCCGGCGAAGTGATCGGACGCTCGATCCCGAACCATCGAATGCCATCGCCACCGTCGCGGACGTCCAGCGTGTCCATGAACCACGGGCCGCCGTGGGGCGCATTGCGTCGAGGCGGCTGCTCGTATCGACCCGGTTCTCGCCGGCGTTCCTCAGTCGGCTCGATGCCGCTCACTGGCAGGTCCTGGACGAACGTCACCGTCGCCACCGCCAGCAGCGTCCCCTCGTGGCTGAGCTGGTTCCGCGTCACCGCGGCCCGCTTCCCCGCCCGTAGCACCTCGGTCTCGGTCGTCAGCGGCGCCAGCGGAGCCGGCCGCAAGAACTGGACCGAGGTTGACAGCGCTAGGCCCCAACCTTCGGCCGCCGCATGCCGCTCCAGCTCCGACACCAGCAGACCGGCGACCGCGCCGCCCTGCAGCCCCGCAAACGGCCCCCGCGCAAACTCCGAGGGAATCCAATCCCCGTCCTCGAGCCGAAAGACATCGTCCACCGCGCTGGTCCTCCCAGAACCGCGTGACCACCCGGAGCGTCCGGCCTGGCCAGCTAGGTCTTAGAACATCATTCTAGAACGATATTCTAGCGAGCGAGAACCCCGCCCGAGGAGTCAGTCCAACGCGCCCGGCTGAGGCTCGCGTCAACGACGTCGCCCAATAGACTCACCCAAGCCCGCGCGGTTCTCACCCCGCGCTCGAACGGAGCACCCCGTGGACGTCGAATTCGCCTTCCTCTGCGACGCCGCAACCGAGTCCGGCGGCAAGCTCAACGCCCTCGGCATCGGTATCGACCGCCTCCTCCTCACCGAACTGCCGCAACACCACCGCCGGCTCACGCTCGTCAGCCGCATCGCCTTCGACCCGGAGGACGCCGGCGATCACGAGTTCCGCATCGAGCTCATGGGCCCGGACGGCGCCCCCGTCGCACCCGCCGTTCAGGCGCAGCTCCACATCCAGATCGCCGACCCCTCCGCCGCCACCCGCGCCAACGTCATGATCGAGCTCACCAACCCCCAGTTCACCGTCGTCGGCCCCCACGAGGCCAAAGTCGCCCTCGACGGCGTCGAGCTCTTCGCCCTTCCCCTCGAGGTCTCCCTCCGCCAACCCGCCTAGCCGCCGCTCCCACCGCGTCGCGTCGCGCCGGTTTCGCGCACCCAGCCCGCCGCCCCGCGCATGCCGTCCCGTCAGCGGCGAACAGGCCAGATGCGGGTTAACCCGCTCTGTGCACGCCCGCGCCGCCCGCTTCACTGGCTGAACAGCGGAGCCACAGCCCCGGCAGGTGCGCCATGACCAAACTGACCGCCGACGACATCGTCGACCTCGGACGCTGGCACTTCATCCAGTTCAAGGACGAAGCCACCGCCGAGGCCGCCATGGAGAAATACCGCCTCTTCGTCGAGCGCCAACGCTTCCTCGCCGAAACCGCCGCCGAGCTCGATCGCGCCGACAGCGCCACCCTCGAGCCTGACTTCCGCGAGGCTGACTTCCCCGACGAATCTGTCGATGATCAAGAAGAGCGAGCTGCCTAGCGACCCTCGCTGCGCCGTTCGCTCAGCGCCTGAGCTTCGAATGCTCCCCAGACACCCGTGCCAATCCGCTCGATGGCACGGGTGTCGCTCTTCTCGAGGGCCGGTCGCAGTCCGCGCTACGCGGGGGCCAGCGCCCCGAGGATCGCCCGCACTTGCGCCGCGTGCTCGCGGAAATGCCCCGCGTACGCACCCAGCAGCTCCGTCACCGTCATCTCCATCATCCACTCGCGGCCCAGGTCGTCCGCCTCGAGGCCGCTGAGCAGCGGAGCCGCGGCGGCGGCCGCCGCATGCAGCCCCGCGAGCGCCTCATCCGCTGACGCGTAGTCGAACGGCGGCGCCTCCAGCTCGTTCGCCTCCAACACCCCGGCCAGCTGGTTCGCGAAGAAGTAGTCGTTCTCGACGACGTGCGAGGCGATTTGCTCCACGGTCCATGACTCCTCGTCGCCCGTGACCCGCGCCGCCTCGCCCCAGGCGCCAGCTCCCTCACCGATCGCGTCATGCACGTCTGCTCGTGCCGCCGCGATCTCCGCTCGCAGTCCGTCCAGTTCGCTCGTCTGCTCACTCATCAGTCAGTCCCTTCCCCGGTCTCCACCAGGTACTCATCCAGTTGATCGAAGAACTCGTCCCAGCCCGCGCGGTTCTGCGCGAACTCATCCGGCTGCAGCCCGGCATGTGTCAGCCGCAGCTCGGTCCCCGCCCCCGCCGCCGCCAGCTCGATCGTCACCCGCGAGTCGTCGCCCGCCCCTGCCACGCCCCACGTGTGCACCAACCGCGAGGGCGGGTCGACCGCCTCGTATCGCCCCCGCATCGTGATCACCGCCTCGCCGAAGTCGAGGTCGAACGAGAACTCCCCACCCACCCGCAGATCGACCGCCACGTTCGACGCGGCCACTCCGCGCGGTCCGATCCACCGCGCGATCTGCGCCGGCGTCGTCAGCGCCGCGAACACCCGCTCCGGCGGAGCCGCCAGCTCCCGCCGCACAATCAGCAGGCGTCCCGTCGTCATGGGGCATCCCCGGCACTCGCCCCCGTGTCCACTGCGTTCCCCGTGTCTGTCGTCTCGCCGACGCCGTCGTCGAAGCTCGCAAGCACCTCGTCCAATCGGTCGAGGCTCTCGTCCCAGAACCGCCGGTAGAACGCGATCCACTCCGCCGCGTCGCGCAGCCGGTCCGGCCGCAACGACAACCGGTGCACCCGCCCTTCGATCGTCCGCGACACCAGCCCCGCTCGCTCCAAAACGCGGATGTGCTTGGAAGCCGCCGGCAGCGACATCGCGTGCGGACTCGCCAGCCGCGACACCGTCGATTCGCCCACCGCGAGGTCGGCCAGCATCGCCCGCCGCGTCCCGTCCGCCAGCGCCCCGAACACCGCGTCGAGCTCCGCCGCCCGTTCCGGATCCGCGCGCTTACTTTCAGCAGGAGAAAAGTAAACCATTCGGTTTAATGTAGAGCGCGCATCCCCTCCCGTCAATCCTCACCCGCTTGACGCCCCTCCACGCCCGCTGCCAGATTGCGACCCGCCGAGGGCGCCCGATCCGTCCGAGGCGACACGTAACGATTCGACGCGGGTGCCCCGCCCCTTCCAGGCGGGCACTCAGGAAGGCTCGGCAGTGGCGGACGTGACAGCGGAATGGCCCGGACGCGTGGCGGAAGTGCACGTCGCCGTCGGTGACAACGTCGACGCCGAGCAAGAGCTCTTCACCCTCGAGTCGATGAAGATGCTCACCCCCATCCCCGCCCCCAGCGCTGGCCAGGTCTCCGAGGTCCTCGTCGCCGTCGACGACTTCGTCGACGAAGGCGCCGTCCTCGCCCGCCTCGCCGACTAGCTCCCGACCGCCCGCGCCCGCCCCGGCGCGCCCACCTTCGGCGCCCCGCGTGCCCGCCGAGGGCTAGACTCCGCTCACAGCACACGCCTCGCTACACATTCCTCGCCACAGAGGGGGGACCGATGGTCTGGCAGCCGGAGATCGACGAACTCGAGGAGCGCAAGGCGCTCGCCCACAAGATGGGCACCCCCGACCGCGTCCAGCGCCACCACGACCGAGGCCACCTCACCGTCCGCGAGCGCCTCGACCGCCTCGTCGACCCCGACACCTTCCGCGAACGCGGCGTCCTCGCCGGCAAGGCCACCTACGACGACGACGGCAACCTCACCGAGTTCATCCCCTCCAACTACGTCATGGGCGTCGCCAAGATCGAAGGTCGCTCCGTCGTCGTCGGTGGCGACGACTTCACCGTCCGCGGCGGCGCCGCTGACGGCGCCGTTGGCGGTAAGGCCGGCCACGCCGAGCGCATGGCCGTCGAGCTCAAGGTCCCGATCGTCCGCATGGTCGACGGCACCGGTGGCGGCGGCTCCGTCCGCACCATCGAGAACATCGGCCGCACCTACATCCCCGGCAACGTCAACTGGGAGGTCATGACCCGCGCCCTCTCCGAGATCCCCATCGTCGCCACCGCCATGGGATCCATCGCCGGCATCGGCGCCGCCCGCGTCGCCGCCAGCCACTTCTCGATCATGATCAAAGGCAACTCGCAGGTCTTCATCGCCGGCCCGCCCGTCGTCGAACGCGCCTTCGGCAAGCCCATCGAGAAAGAAGAGCTCGGCGGCTCCCAGATCCACGTCCACGGCAGCGGCGTCGTCGACAACGAGGTCGACACTGAAGAAGAGGCCTTCGAACTCATCAAGCGCTTCCTCTCCTACATGCCCGCCAACGCCTGGCAACTCCCGCCCGTCTGCGAATCCACCGACCCCTGGGACCGCCGCGAAGAGGAACTCCTCTCGCTGATCCCCAAGGACCGTCGCCGCCCCTACAACGCTCGCAAGATGATCGAACTCATCGTCGATCAGGGCAGCTTCTTCGAAATCGCCCGCCACTTCGGCCCGTCGCAGATCGTCGGCCTCGCCCGCCTCGGCGGGCGCCCCGTCGGCATCCTCGCCAACGACCCCACCAAGTCCGGTGGCTCCATGGACGGCGCTGCCTCAGACAAGTACGCCCGCTTCATCGACCTCTTCGACACCTTCAACCTGCCGATCATCAACCTCTTCGATCAGCCCGGCTTCATGCTCGGCACCGCCGCCGAATCCTCCGGCGTCGCCCGTCGAGGCGTGCGCGCCCTCAGCGCCGTCTACCAGGCCACCGTCCCCTGGGCCACCGTCGTCGTCCGCCGCGCCTACGGCGTCGCCGGTGCCGGCCACCAGAACCACGCGCGCTGGAACTACCGCGTCGCCTGGCCCTCCGGCGACTGGGGCTCGCTCCCCATCGAGGGCGGCGTCCAGGCCGCCTACCGCCGCGACATCGAAGCCGCCGAGGACCCCGACGCCTACCGCGCCGAGCTCGAGGAGCGCCTCTCCGCCATGCGCTCCCCCTTCCGCACCGCCGAGGCCTTCAACATGGAAGACATCATCGACCCCCGCGACACCCGCAAGCTCCTCTGCGAATGGGTCGAACTCGTCTACCAGTCCCTCGACACCGTCACCGGCCCCAAGCTCCGCGGCACTCGCCCCTAGCCGCGCGAACCGTCAGGGATCGACCCTCGGCCAGGAGACCTGCCATGTCCACGCAATCGGCAACCGTGAGCGTCGAACAGAGGGCAGCCGTCGTCCTCGGCGCGTTGGTCGCCGACGCTGCGGCCATGGGGTTGCATTGGCTCTACGACCCGGAGCGGCTGGCGGCGATCGCCGAGACAAGCGATCCAGCGTTCCAGGATGCAGATCGTCGGAATTTCGAAGGCTCGAGGGGCTACTTCGCCCACGAAGGCAAGCGCGCCGGAGATCTCAGCCAATACGGTGCCGTACTGGCACTTGCCATGGACTCGCTCGTGTCGAGCCACGGCGAACCGGATATCGCCGACTACCAGCAGCGCTATCTCGCGTTCTTTGGTCCTGGGGGCGAATGGCAGGGCTACATCGACCGCCCAACCCGCGGTGCGCTCGCCAATCTAGGTGCTGGCCGCAGCGAGGAAACACCTCGGGTCACCGGGATCGACGACGATCAGATGCCGGCGCTCTCTCCGGTCCCGGCCGTGGTCGCCGCCGATCCTGACCACGTCGATCTCGAATCACGCGTGACGGGCATGGTCCGGGTCACCAACGACAACCCCCTCGCCGTCGAGGCGGCCTTGATGCTCGCGCGCCTCATCCGATCGACGCTGCACGGCGAAGAGTCGAGCGCCGCCCTCCACGCGGAACCCGCGAGGGTGGGCGACGTATTGCAACCGTTGCTCAACGAAGCGCTGGGCGAGGCAAATCAATCCAGCGTCGACATCGCTGGCCATTTCGGTCGGGCCTGCCACGTGCAGCAAGGCCTGCCGGTGGTCTTCCACATGCTGAAGACCGCCGAGAGCTTCGAGGACGGCGTGCGCAAGAACATCCTCGCCGGCGGCGACTCCTGCGGACGCGCGATGGCGCTGGGCTCGATCCTCGGTGCTCGGTACGGATTCGGAGGCGAGCGCGGCATCCCACTTCCTTGGCTCGTCCGCCTCCGCGATGGCGCTCGCTTGGTCGATCAGGCCTACATCCTCGGCGCATCGAAGTAGCGCCCGGCAGCGCGTAGGACGAGGCTCGCTAGCATCGCCCGGTGACCACCCCACCCACCGAGGCCATCGACCCCTCCGAGGCCCGCGACGCCCCGCTGTCGCTCCGCCTCCCCCTCGCCGCGATCGCCTGCGCCTCCGTCTTCTCCCTCCTCGCCTGGGTCTACGAGTTCGGCGCCTTCCACCTCTGGGCCGCCGTCCTCGGCCTCCCCCTGGTCGCCGCCGTCATCGCCTTCGCCGCCTGGCTCCCGAGGGCCACCACCTTCCGAGGCGCCCCGCGTTGGCCCGGTACTCGCGCCGCCATCGTCGCCGGCGCCCTCGGCGGCCTGATCGGCACCCTCGGCTACGACTTCTTCCGCGTCCCCTTCATCTTCCTCGCCGGCTTCCGCCTGCTCGCCCCCATCGAGTCCTACGGCGTCCTCCTCCTCGACGCCGGCACCTCATCCGCCCTCACCGACTTCGCCGGCTGGTCCTACCACTTCGCCAACGGCATCGGCTTCGGCGTTGCATACGCTCTTGTCGCCGCTCGCCGTCACTGGGGCTGGGCGGTCGCGTGGGGCCTGCTCCTCGAAAGCGCCGTCGTCTTCAGCCCCTTCGCCAACACCTACGCCCTCGTCACCGACGACGAGGTCAAGTGGTGGCCCATCACCATCGCCTACCTCGCACACGTCCCCTACGGCATCGCGCTCGGCCTGCTCGCCCAGCGTCCAGAGGCCACCCTCGCCGAGGCCCGGCGCGCCGTCGGTCCCCTCCGCGCCCCAGTCGCCGTCGGCGTGATCGCCACCCTCGTCGTCCTCGCCATCTGGCACCGTCCCCTCCTCCCCGACGACGCCGTCGACCGCGGCCGCGCCGTCGCCGACGGCCCCAGCGCCGTCATCCTCGACGCTGAGTTCCGCCCCTCCTGGCTCCGCGTCGATTCCGAGGCCTGCGCCACCATCGAGAACGGCGACCCGGCGGCGGTCACACTCTCCACCGGCGAACAGATCGCCCCCGGCGAATCGATCGAGGTCTGCGGCGGCGAGGACATCGAGGTCCGCCGCATCCGCGTCGACGACGGCGAATTCAGCGGCGGCTGGCTCATCGTCGACCCGGCGAAGTAGCCCGGGGGTTGCATCACGGCGGCTCGAGCCGCGGCTACTCAGAAGGCTCGATCCACCCGGTCTTCGGGAGCCCGGTCCCATCGCCTTCGAACCGCAGGAGATTGGCCCCGTTCGGGTTGTCGACGTTGTGTTCCCACTCCAGGCCTTCTTTCAGCTTCTGGAGATAGGGATCGTCGGGTTGCCAGTGGGCGGTCCCCGGACCGTGCTGCGGGTTCGCGGCGTACCCGAGGTCGTCGTAGATCTGCTCCGCTCGAGCTGGGCTCACGTACTCGCCGGTATTCGCGTCGCGGAAGCCCCACACGTCGTAGTCGCCGGTGAACGGCTTGCCCGTCGTCTTGTCGAAGATCAGACCGTCGCGGATCTCGATCTCCAGCGGCAGATCCGTGCCGTACTGCCGGCGCACCGCCTCCTGGAACTTGGGACTCCGCTCCGACGGCGGCTTCTGAAGCTCCGCCATGTCGCTCTGGTACTTCTGCCACTGCTCCTCGCGGACCTGGAAGCGCTCCTTGACCGGGTGGTTGGCCGGGAGCGAATCGAAGCTCTCCGCGTCGACCCCGAGCCGTCGGAGCGCATCGGCGTCCGGCGGCTTCGGCTCGAAGAAGCTCACCAGCCCCTCCGAGCCCTCGGGCGCGCCAAGCTCCAGGTCGAGGCGGTTGGTCGTCTTCGGCTTCAGAAGCTCGGGCTTCCCGAGGGCATCACCCCGCTTGATCAGCTCGAGCGAGTCGGGGTTCGCCGGCTTCATCTCGATGATGACGCCGTGCTCCTTGGCCTTCGCATCGAGGTGCTGGGCGGTGAAGTCCTCGTAGCCGAAGTCCTGCTCCAGCTGCCGGACTGTGACCTCCTCGTTGGACGGACGGCGCGTCGGCCCCTGGTTGTCGAGCTCCGGGCCGCGGCCCGACGGCGGTCCATCGCTGCCGCCGCTGCCGTTGTCACCGCCGCCTCCGCCGTCTCCCCCGTCGCCATCTCCACGGCGTCGCGGAGGCCCGTCGGTGTCGACCCTCGTGCGGGTCCCTCGCACCTCCACCACCTTCAGGACGCCCATCCCGAGCATCGCGTCGAACTGCGCCGTCCCCGACAGCTCTCCAATGATCGCGGCGACCTTGTCGTCGTCACCGCTCAGCGACGCCGCTTGAAGGTCTGACAGCTTGCCCTTCATGTCGTCGACCGCACTCCCGGTCATCTCGATGCCGGAGTCGAGCGCTAGCGCGAGTAGATCGTCCGTCGACGCGGTGGCCAGGAACTCCATCCCCTGCCCCACCAGCTCGGGGCTGTTGGTCAGCATGTTCACGAAGTCCGCGCCGGCCTTCGTCGTGCCCTTGTCCATCTCGACCATCGTCTGCACGACGCGGTCTTGCATGCGCCCGCTGATCCAGTCCTCGTACAGCTCCTTCGCGAACGCCTTGCCGAAGTCGGCGCTGAGCAGGAAGTCCAGCTCGTCCCCAACGGCCTTCGCGCCGCTCGCGAGGTTGTCGACCCACTCGCCGGTCTCGAGGTCGTGCTCGATCCCCTCGACGAGCGTCCGGAAGAGCTCGCCCGGCTGCTCCTGCTCGCCCAGCATCTCGTCGACCCGGGCGCTGATCTGCTTCGCGGTCAGCGACGGATCCTGGCGTCGCATCGCCTCCGTCAGCAGCGCTCGCTGCTGACCCGGCAGCAGGTCGGCGAACCGCGTCGGCGGCTCATCCTCCTCCGGCCGGCCACCACCCGAGGACCCGCCACCATCCGAGGCCGGTCCGCCCTCCGTCGCCGTGTCGGCCGAGCCACCCAGCGCCGCCCCCGTCACCGCCCCGATGCCCGCGCCCGTCCCGCCGATCCACGCCCGGTCGCGCACGGTGTCCGACCCGGTGCAGTTCGACCACCACTCGCTCCACCCCGGGTTCCCGCACTCCCGCATCCCCCCGTCATCCGCGAGGGCGATCGCCACGTCCCCGAGCCAGTACGCCAGCACCCCACCGCCGAGGGCCAACAGCAACATCGAGGTCGGCGGCGCTTTCGGCTTGTTCCGCTGCGCGATGATCACCGCCGCGACCACCGCCACTAGCCCCACCACCACCGTCGACGTCGTCGGCAGGATCCCGCCGATCCCGAACGCCGCGATCGAGCCCGACACCCCCACCAGCATCGACACCGTCGGCGGCATCTGCGTCCGCTTCGGCGCCACTCGTCCCACGATCCAGCGGTACACCGTCAGCAACAGGCCCGTCACGATCGGCCGCAACACCGGCGTGAACACCAGCAGCGCGCCGAACGCCAGCGCCGCCGCCGCCGACGGCCCCACGAACAGCACGATCAACGTCGCCGACGAGAACCCCACCAGCGCATGCACCAGCGTCGCGTCGCTATCCGAGGTGAACGCCGCCTTGATGCTCGACGGCACCCCGTAGATCTCGCGCCAGAATCGCTCCGACCCCACCAGCAGCCGGTACGAAATCGCCGACGAGATCAGCGCCGAAGCGAAGAAGTAGAACAGCGTCCCCTGGAAGAAGTTCCCGGTCCCCGTCGCCGGCGACCCCGTCGGCGTCCGGAACCCGTCGTACACCGACGCCATCACCCAGACGTTCAGCACCCACGCCACGGCGAAGCTCACCCCGCCGAAGATCGCCATCGTCTTGATGTTGGTGCGGGCGTACGTCCGCGCACGCCCAACCCACGCGCGCAGCACCGCGCGCGCCTCGGCTTCCCGCGGATCAACCCTCGCGAGCAACGATGCCCCCGCC
>JANQNP010000022.1 GCA_028279505.1 Dehalococcoidia bacterium | reverse complement strand
GGGGCGTTACGTTTCTGGATCGGCCTACGGCCGGGGGCCCCACGCCCCGCTTCCCCGGCGGCCGGCGGTCGCCGGCGGCTGCGTTTAGAGCGCCGCTTCGAGGTGCATGCCGGGCTTTGAGCGACGCTCGAGCGACCGCGATTCGAGTGCAGTGGGCTGGGACTGGCCGGGCCGTGCTCGGGTGTTCGGCCTCGCCGGGCGGCGTCTGTAGATTGGCAGCATGGCGACGACTGCATTGCTGATCGACGAGTTCCGGGGGCGCGCGGAGGCTGCGCAGTCGGTGGTGCATGAGCTGGCGGGGTGGGGTGATGTGGCGGCGCTGGCGCTGGAGCTGGCGGGGGGCGAGGGGGTGGCGGTGACGCCGACCGTCGCGGCGGCGCGGCCAGAGTTGGTGGCGCGGGTGGGGGAGCGGGTGCGGTTGCCGGAGGGTGACTCGCCGTTCGAGTCGGTGGCGGATGTGGCGGTTGGGATCGCGGAGGGGGAGCTGGCGATCGCGGAGAGCGGGTCGGTGTTGCTGTCGCATGACGAGCGCACGGATCGGGCGGTGTCGATGCTGGCTCGGGTCGGGATCCAGGTGGTGGCGCGGGATCGGGTGGTGGCGTCGCTCGACGATGCGGCGGGGTGGATGGAGGCCTCGGAGGGGGCGATCTCGCTGATGACGTTGGTGACGGGGCCGTCGCGGACGGCGGATATCGAGCGGTCGCTGACGATCGGGGTGCAGGGGCCGTCGGATCTGCATGTGGTGGTGCTCGGATGACGGTCGTCGGAGGGGGCTCCGGATGACCGTGCCGAAGGCGTTCGAGGAGCGGTACGAGGGAGCGCTCGAGCATGAGGCGCTGAGCGAGAGTCTGCTGGCGTTTCAGCGGTCGTGGCGCGAGACGCGCGACGGGCAGATCGCGGAGCTGGAGGTGATTTCGGCGACGCCGGCCGAGGCGCTGCGGGACGGGCTCGCGGCGATGAAGGACGGGGTGGTCGCGGACCTCGAGGGGACGGTGGCGCGGTTCCGGGCGAACGCGGAGGCGGCGGGTGCGGTGGTGTTCGAGGCGAGCTCGGCGGAGGAGGCGAACGAGTACGTCGCGCGGCTCTGCCGGGAGCGCGGGACGCGGACGGTGGTCAAGGGCAAGTCGATGGTGACGGAGGAGCTGTTCCTCAACGAGCACCTGGAGGCGGCCGGGATCACCGCGGTTGAGACGGACCTCGGCGAGTGGCTGCTGCAGCTGGACGACGACCGGCCGAGCCATGTGGTGATGCCGGCGATCCACCGGCGGCGGCAGGAGGTGGCGCGGATCCTCGAGCGGGAGCTGGGGACGCCGTTCGATGACGACGACATCCCGGCGATGGTGCGGAGCGCGCGGACGGCGCTGCGCGAGCACTTCATGTCGGCGGGGGTCGGGATCACGGGGGCGAACGCGCTGATCGCGTCGACAGGGTCGACGCTGCTGGTGACGAACGAGGGGAACGGGGAGCTGAGCGCGAGCCTGCCGCCGGTGCACGTGGTGGTGGCGGGGATCGAGAAGCTGGTGCCGACGATGGCGGACGCGATGCGGCAGGTGCGGCTGCTGGCGCGGTCGGCGACGGGGCAGTCGATCACGACGTACACATCGTTCTTCACTGGTCCGACGCCTGGGCACGAGATGCACATCGTGCTGGTGGACAACGGGCGGCGCGCGATGGCGGCGGAGGACTGGTCGTCGGTGGCGCTGCGATGCGTGAAGTGCGGCGCCTGCGCGAACGTTTGTCCGGCGTACCAGGTGGTGGGCGGGCACGCCTTCGGGCATGTGTACACGGGGCCGATCGGGCTGGTGAACACGGCGTTCCATCACGGCGTTGATGCGGCAGCGGGGCCGCAGTCGCTGTGCCTCTCGTGCGGGGCGTGCGAGACCGTGTGTCCGGTCGAGATCCCGCTGCCCGAGCAGATTCTGCAGGTGCGGCGGCGGGTGACGGAGGAGGTTGGCGTTCCTCGATGGCGGCGGGTGGCGATGCGGGCGTTCGCGTCGCGGCGGCTGTTCGGGCTGGGGACGCGGGTGGCGGCGGTGGCGGCGCTGCCGTTCCGGCGGGGGCGGTTCACGCGCGTGCCGTTCGCGCCGTTTGGCCTCGGGCGGTTGACCTCGTGGCGGACTGCGCCGGGGCTGCCGCTGCGGCCGGCGCGATCGCGCGGTGGGTTGCGGGCCTCGGGAGGGGCGATCGCGCGGACGGAGGCGAGCGGGCGGCGGGTGACGCTGTTCATGCAGTGCGTGTCGGACCGGCTGGCACCGGAGGTGGTGCTGGCGACGGCGGATCTGCTACGGGCGGCCGGGTGCGAGGTCGATGTGCCTGAGGCGCAGCACTGCTGCGGGTTGCCGGCCCTCGATTCTGGCGATGACGAGAACGCACGGCGGATGGCGCGGCAGACCCTCGAGACGCTCGAGGGGACGGACGACGTGGTAACGCCGGCGCCGAGCTGCGCGATCGCGATGCTGCACGACTACGAGCGGCTCTTCGAGGACGAGCCGGTGTGGGCGGAACGGGCGCGGCAGCTCAGCGGGCGGGTGCATGACCTGACGGGGTACCTGATGGGGCCGGCGCGCCTGCCGGACGGCTCGCTCGCGCGCGGGGACGCGCGGCCGGTGGCGATCGATCGCTTCTGCCAGGGGGCGAACGTCCTCGGGCGGGGGGATGGCCTCGACGGGTTGGTGCGCGGCCTGACCGGGGCGGACGTCGTGGCGATGGAGGAGGCGGAGGTGTGCTGCGGGTTCGGTGGCTCGACCTCGCTGGCCGCGCCGGGGCTGAGCGCGGGGGTGCTCGACCGGAAGCTGGGGAATGTGCGGGCCTCGGGCGGTCGGGTGCTGCTGACGGACAACCCGGGCTGTCTGTTGCACCTGCGCGGCGGGGCGGATGCGGCGGGGCTCGAGGTCGAGGTGATGCACGTGGCGGAGTACCTCGCGGCGCGGTTGCCCGGGCGTGAGTAGGTAGTAACTAGTCGCGGAGCGAGCGATCGACGATGATTCGGCTCGCGCGCACCACGGGCGCGACGACACGGAGAGGGACCAAACAAGATGAAGGTGACGACGGGCTACGGCGAGACGTGGCTGGGGAACATCAAGGACCAGGTGCAGGCGGCGGAGGCTGCCGGGTTCGATGGGATCACGACGGGCGAGCTGAAGCACAACTCGATCCTGGCGCTGACGCTGGCGGCGGAGCACACCGAGCACATCGAGCTGGCGACGGGGGTGACGATCGCGTTCCCGCGGTCGCCGTTCGTGATGGCGCAGACGGCGTGGGATCTGCAGGAGTTCAGCAAGGGGCGGATCAACATCGGCCTCGGGACGCAGGTGAAGGGGCACAACCTACGCCGCTTCGGCGGGACGTGGACGCCGCCGGCGAAGCGCATGGAGAGCTACATCGGGATGATGCGGGCGGTGTGGCGGTCCTGGCAGGACGGTGAGAAGCCGGCCTACGCGACGGACGATTACAACTACACGCTGATGACGCCGGCGTTCAATCCGGGGCCGATCGATTACCCGCACCCGAAGATCTCGCTGGCGAGCGTTGGGCCTCGGATGGCGGAGGCTGCGGGGTTCTGTGCCGACGGGCTGCGGCCGCACGGGTTCATGACGGAGAAGTACCTGCGCGAGACGCTGCTGCCGGCGGTCAAGAAGGGCGTGGATCGCGCGGGGCGCACGCTGGATGACATCTCGATCTCGGTTGGCGGGTTCAACGCCTTCGGCGAGAACGACAGCGAGGTGGAGCAGTCGATCGAGGCGCTGCGGCGACCGATCTCGTTCTACGGCTCGACGCGGTCGTACCACGGGGTGTTCCGGGCGCACGGGCTGGAGTCGCTGGGGATGCAGCTCCACGAGCTGTCCCAGAAGGGGCAGTGGGACAAGATGTTCGACGCCGTGACCTTCGAGGTGGCGTTGGAGATGGCGAACGCGAGCACGTACGACGACCTGCCGCAGTTCGCTCGCGAGCACTTTGAGTACGCGGACCGGATCAGTTTCCCGATGCCGAGCGGCCGCGAGCGCGGCGGGATGTACGGCGGGGACGCGAGCAAGGAGGCGAAGGCGGCGGTTCCGAGCGAGGAGCGGCTGCAGTGGCTGATCAAGGAGCTACACGACGTCTAGCGAGCCGTCGGGTGCCTCGGATGCCGTGCGGGCGTCAGACCTGGTCTGGCGCCCGCTTTCGCGTGCGGACATTGCGCGGTTGCCGGAGATCGATCGCTCGGAAGTGAGCGAGCAGCGGTACGAGGTGCGCGACGGGGACCTCGTACTGGTCGATGCGCACGTCGAGCGGTCGAGGTGGACGCAGGCGTACTACGACGAGCGGTTGCCCCGGCTGTACGCGTCGGTGGACGCGGCCGGGTTCGGGTGGACGGTGCTGGCGCCCTCGGATGGTGGGGAGTCGGACCGGCTGGTGGCGATCTCGGTGGTGGACGGGCGGTGGATGGGGGCGGGCCTCGACATGCTCGATCTGACGTTCATCCACGTGACGCGTGAGCTGCGCGGGACGGGGGTCGGTGGGGAGCTGTTCGACCGGTCGGTGGAGCTGGTGCGCCATCGAGGCGCGAAGCGGATGTATGTGTCGGCCTCGGATAGTCGGGCGACGGTGGAGTTCTATTTGCGGCGAGGGATGACGCTGTCGACGGCGCCCGATCGGGCGCTGTACGAGATTGGGCCGACGGACATTCACCTGGAATTGGTGCTCTAGGGGGGGAGTAGCGCCGTCGCCGTGGGGAGAGTGGCGCCGGTCCTCTGCGGGTCGGAGCGCGCTCCGAGCGGAGTGAGCGCGTTCGCGCCCGGGAAGGGGGCGGGCCGTGCCCGCGACGCCGGGTTTCTTGGGAACCCGCCCACCCACCCCACATGCCTATGGGGCTGCGCCCCACGCCCCGCTCTTCGGATCGATCGGTTCGGCCGAATCAGTGGGTCGCTGTGCGAGCTTCGACCTTTCTATGGATTCGAGGTGTTCGGAAGGTGGCGGGTGCGCCTGAGCTGCGCGCGACTGGGTTTCTGAGAGCTCGAAGCCCTCGGAGGCCTAAGCCGCGCGGCCGGCGGCGAGGCCGGCGATCATGGCGATGAGGCCGAGCGCGATGGTGGCGGCGAGGAGGGTGAGGCTGGTGAGCCAGCGGTCGTCTTCGGCGTGGGCGACCACGTCGTGCATGTAGGTGGAGAAGGTGGTGAAGCCGCCGAGGATGCCGACGGTGATGCCGGTGCGGGCTGCCTCGGGGAGGTCCCAGCGGTCCTCGGTGAGGCCGATGACGGCGCCGAGGAGGAAGGCGCCGAGGAGGTTGACGATGAGGGTGCCGCTGCCGCGGAGGTCGAGGAGGTTGGTGACGCCGGTGGAGAGGGCGTAGCGGGAGACGGCGCCGAGTGCGCCGCCGGCCGCGACTGCGAGGACTACCTGCACCGGACTCGCCTAACCTGTGGAGCGTTCGTGTGTCGCGCCGGGGTGTTGGGTGAGCGTGGCAGTCGCGTCGGCTCGACGCAACGAACGATGCTGAGGAGCAGGGCATGTCCGAACTGACGGTCGATCATCTCGTCTACGTGACCGCGGACCTCGAAGCGGCGAGCGCGGCGCTGGAGGCGCTGCTGGGTGTCCGGCCGGCGGGGGGTGGGAGCCACGTGGGGCGCGGGACGCGGAACACGCTGCTGTCGCTGGGTGGGGATGTGTACCTCGAGCTGTTGGGACCGGATCCGGAGCAGGAGGTGCAGCAGCCGGCGTCGCGATTTCCGGAACGCGGGCTGTTGCGGACGTGGGCGGTGAAGGCGCCGGAGATCGAGGCGACGGTGGCAACGGCACGGTCGCGCGGGTACGACCCGGGCGACGTGAACGACATGAGTCGTGCGCGCCCCGACGGGGTGCTGCTGGAGTGGCGACTGACCTCGGGCAGTGGGGGTGGACTGGGGAGTGGCGGCGAGGTGGGGCTGGTGCCGTTCCTCATCGATTGGGGGGAGACGGAGCATCCGGCGCTCAGCACGCCCGGCGGGTGCACGCTGGTTTCGCTGCGCGGTGAGCACCCTGACCCGAGTGCGGTGACGCCGAGCCTGGCGGCGCTCGGGGTTGAGCTCGAGGTTGGGGTGGGCTCCGCGCCGACGCTGGTGGCGACGATCGATACGCCGAACGGGGTCGTGGAGCTGCGCTGATCTGGCGCTGGTTGCGCTGAGCTGGTCGGGGCTGCGTTAGGGGAGCGGATGGACGCGTTTGAGATTGGCGAGCTGATCGAGCGACAGGCCTCGGGCGAGTCGCGCTACCTCGAGTTCTTGCGCGTGCCGGACCTGAACGCGGGGTTGTATGTGCTGCCGGCCGGGGCTGAGGACACGCAGCAGCCGCACGAGGAGGACGAGGTGTACTACGTCCTCGATGGGCGCGCGTCGATCCTCGTGGGGGACGAGACGCGGCCGGTGGTCGGCGGGTCGGTGGTGTACGTGGCGGCCGGGGTCGAGCACCGATTCCTCGACATCGAGGAGGAGCTGCGGGTGCTGGTGTTCTTCGCGAGCGGCAGCAGCTAGCGCTTGGGTGACCGCTACGGGAGCGGCCGCAGGTCGTACTGCATGCGCACTGCGGCGTCGAGCTCCTCGAGCGTGAGGCCGTAGACGGCCTCGATCGAGGTCGCGAGGTCGGCGGTCCGGGCAGCGAACCAGAGGTCCTTGAACTGTTCGATGCCGCCGCGCTCCTCGATCAGGTAGCTGGTGAGCAACGTGCCCCACGTGCGGCCGCGGCGGTCGTCGTCGTCCGCGGTCGTTGCGAGCGGACCGAGGATCTCGAAGCGGTAGGTCGCGGCGATGCTGTCGCGCTCGCCGACGGTGGCGTAGTGAGCGAGTCCTTCGACGAGGATCGGGCTGGCGGTTCGTCCCCAGAGGTTGAGCGTGACGATATGGGTGTACTCGTGGGCGCTCATGGCCATGTTGACCCACTGCGTGCCGTCGAGCGTGCCGCCGCAGAGCTGATGGACCTCCTGTCCGGAGGCGAAGCCGAGCACCTCGTTGGCGGTCCGAGGCGCCGCTTCCTGGAGTTGCTCGATCGATTCGTAGAAGTAGACGTCGATGGGGCCGCCGTACGAGGTGCCAAGGATGGCATTCGCCTGTTCGAGCGTGTCGAGTACCGCCTGATGGATGGCGGGATGATCGCGATGTGCGGTGGAGCCTGGCTGCGTGAAGGTGCGGATCAGGTCGGTGTTCCTCGGCTTCCAGTTCTCGTTGAAGGCGAGGGCGATGGGATCGTCTGGGTCGGGGATACAGAGGCCGAACGTGGAGGTCCCGATCCGTGCTGGCGCCGTAGACCCGTCCGCCGTGGCGCGGATGGCCGCTGCGTGATCGTCGGCGAGGCGAGCCACAGCCTGTGAGGCATGCTCACGGTCGCCGCGCTGGACCACCGTGGTGGTGATGAGGTTTCCGTAGCGCGCGACGATCGCTCCGAAGCTGGACGGATCGCCGTAGGTGCAGGTGCGTGTCGCGGTGAAGAGGGCGGCTTCATCGCCGACCCCCAGCAGGTCGGTCTCCTTGGCGTCGAGGACGATGCAGCCTTCGCGCATGCCGGCGACCGTCGCGCGGAAGCCGGTGGATGCCGCTTCGGCGGTCTGGTAGCGCTCGGCGGCGGTGATCGCGTGGACGATAGTGAGCTGATCGCGCCCGACGAGGTGGACGACGTGGCCGAGGTCGCTGCCACGCGCCTCGTCGGCTGGGGAGAGGAGGATGGGGTCAGTCGTGGCACATGCGTCGTAGTCGATGGGCGCATCACGCCATACGCGGAAGTTCTCGGCGAGGTCGGGGATCGCGTCCGCGCGAACGACGAAGCCGGCGAGCTGCTCCTCGCCTACCTCGATGGCGTCGAGGACCGCGACGAGGTCCGGGATGGCCGCTTCGTCAGGCGTTCCCACGGGGCTCGGACTCGCTGGCGCGGTCGCCGACGACGTCGGCTGGCTGCAGGCCGCGACCAGCAGGGCGAGCAGCGCTCCGACGATGGTTCGCAGCGAGCCGCTGTGGCGGATAATGGGCTGGTCGATCACCTGGTGCTAGGCCGTCGTCTCGGTGAGTCGAGCGGCGGACAACCCGGCGATCGCTTCGAGGTCGGCCTGGCTCAGCACGCCGTTGACGTGGACCGTCGTCCAGCTGATGACGTCTCCGTGCCGGATCGCGATGAACACGTTCGCCTGTCTACCGAGCGAACCCCAGTCAGCGGTGATGGTGATGATCGTCGCCTGGTCGCCGAGCTGGAGATCAAGGAACTCAGTCGTCACGTTGGTGATGATCGGGCCGCCATCTTCGGCGACGATCCGGGCGTAGGTCGCGGCGCCTTCCTCTCCTTCGAAGAGGGAGCGCCGGCTCGTGATGAAGGAGCTGGCCCGTTCAACGCTGGGCCAGAGCTGAAGCTCAGTTTCGATCGAGACGACCTCGGAGGTGCCGATCGTGGCAGCTCCCTGTTCGGTGTACTTGAACGTCCGGTTGAAGACCGCCAGGCGATCGGGGTCGGCGTAGTAGCCGTCGTCGTCGAGCTGCCAACCCGGGCCGAGGTCTTCAGGGGTCAGCGCCATCGCGGCGAGATCCGGCCCGCCGATCGGAGCCGGCACTTCGCGGTCTTCGTCCGTCGCGGGTAGCACGTGTTCGACGGAGACCTCGATGGAGCCGTCGAGTGCGCCTCGAAGGCGGGTGTCCAGCTGTTGGAGGACGCCGATCATCTCCGCGGTTCGGTCACCGTCGCCGAGCTCGTAGACGGTCGCCCCCGCGACGAGCCGCCCGTGGCGGACGAAGCCGAATGACCAGTGCAGCGGTTCGTCGAACCCCGGGTAGCCCATGAGTCCCGACCAGCCGGATGCGTTCTCGATGAGCGGGATGTCGACCTCGACGAGCTCGACTAGCTCGAAGCCGCCGACACCGTCGGTGGCGCGGATGTCATCGAGGCCGAGTTCGAGGTAGGCGTCGATGTCGTCGGCGCTCTCGAAGAGATCGATCCAGGTGTCGACCTGAACGATCCGGTTCGTCTCGAACGACGGATCCTCGAAGCCCAGGCGGTAGCCGCCGAGTCGACCGAGTTCCTCGATCGTTGCGACGGAGACCTCGATGGTCTCGAACTCCTCGGAGGCGTCTTCGTTGTCCTGCGGGCCCGATTCATCGGAGATCTCCATCCCGAGGGAGAGGAGGCCGTAGTCGTCCTGCTGGAGAACGAGGGCGGGGAGGTCGTCGAGCGTGAGGTCGGCCAGCGCTGAGGCGTAGGCGTTCGACTCGGCAGTCGTGGCTGCTGGAGCCTCGCCCTCCGCGCCGCTCGCACCGCTCGAGCAGCCCGCGATGAGCAGCGCGGCGATCAGGGATAGCGGCAGCCAGGGTCGTTTCGACGCCATTGACGAATCCTTGGTTCCGAAGTGACCGATTGCTCACGTATTCCTGACCGATCATCGACGGCCTCGGACGTCTCGGTAGTGGCCGTTGGATCGGATGGCAGCCGGCCGCAGGCGAAATGGCACCGGGACTGGAGAGGAGCTGGATCGGAGGTGCGGCTGTCCGCCGTGCGGCAGCGGGCCAGGTGAGGGCCTAGGCGGCGGCCTCGGCGGCTTCGTCGCGGGTGGCTTCGACGACGATTGGGTCGCCGATCGGCTGGCGGATGTACCAGAGGGCGCCGGCGCCGCTGACTTCGAAGCGCTGCCAGGTGGCGGCGGGGCCGCCGGCGGTGCGTTCGTAGGAGATCACGATCCAGGCCTGGTCTTCGGTGGGGGCGTCTTCGGGGCATTCGAAGGCGCGGCCGGTGGCGTCCTCGTAGGTACCCCAGGCGGGCGCGTCCTCGGTGCGGGCGTGCTTGGGCCAGTGCTCCTCGTAGAGGCCGTCCTTGCGCTGGTCCTCGAAGGTGGCGGCCGTCGGGGTCGCGGCCCAGCTGGTGGTGAGGACGGCGATCTCGGCGCGCTTCGGGGTGATGTTGTTGGTGACGGCGATGTTGATCGTGGCGCCTTCGCGGTTGGATCCGCCGGCGCTCATGACGATCTTGGGGGTGGCGTCGGCGACGCGGCGGCGGAACTCCTCAGCCTTGCGGCGCTGTTCCTCTTCCTGTCGCTTCTTCAGCTCGGCTTCCTGGCGTTCGCGCTCGATGCGCTCTTCTTCGCGCTTGCGCTCGGCCTCCGCCTCGAGGCGGGCCTGTTCGAGGCGTTCCTCCTCTTCGCGCTTCTCGCGCTCGATGCGCTCGCGCTCTTCCTGTTCCTCGCGACGGCGGCGAGCCTCGGCTTCCTGGCGTTCGCGGGTGCGGCGTTCGGCTTCCTCGCGCTCGTGACGGATGCGGGCCTCTTCGGCGGCGAGCTGCTCAATGCGCTCGCGCTCCTCGGCCTCGAGCTGTTCGCGAGCGAGCCGGTCCTCCTCGCTCTCGTTGGGGTCGGGCGGGAGGTCGACGATCGGCGGCGGGTCGGTAGCGGTCTCCGACTCGTCGGCGGCGGGGATTGATTCGGCTGAGCTCTCGGCGGCGACCGTGGTGTCGTCGCTGGCAACAGCCGCGGGCGCTTCGGGCGTCTCGGCGGGGGCGGTCGCGTCGCCGGTCTCAGCGGGCTCCGTGCTCTCCACCTCGATCGGCTCGCTGGCCTCGTCGGTGGCGGAGGTGTCGTCGACCTCGGTGGTCGCGGTGATGGGGTCGGTGGGTGCGGGCGCCTCGGTGCGGACGTCGCGGCGGCGCGACTGCATCTGCTGGATCTCCTCGGCGAGGCGTTCGGCCTCGATCTCGAGGGGGAGTTCCGAGGCGCGGGCGCGCTTGAGCGCGGTTTCGAGGGTAGCGACGCGACGCTCGAGTTCAGCGACGCGGGAGGGGCGGCCTCGGAGGCGACGTCGGGCCGCCTCGAAGGTGCCGCCGAGGACCGCGGCGAACAGGGTGATCAGCAGGAGGACGCCGAACGGCGCGACCGCGATCAGCAGTGTTTGCAGGGTGACGGTTTCGTTCATACGTCGCTGAGACCTCGCTTGGCGGCGCGATGTCAGGTCGAGGGGGGCCTCGACTGTCCTCTTCATCGTCGGACGGGATCAGGGAGATCCCTAGGTATCGGCTGCGGCTGTAGGAAAAACTGTTGGGAGTGGGGTTGACAACCGAGAATGAACGTATATTCTCAGTGCATGAACGGTCGTTCTCGAAAACGTTCGTTCATTCAGATTAGCGCAACCGAGCCGGGCAAAGACCCGGACCGCGACACCGACCGGGGAGCATGACAATGGCGATGAGCTACTACAAGCGACTACTGGGCCAGGGGCAGGACCGCCAGGGCGGGCCGTCGATCCGCGAGGCGAACGACGACTTCGCGCGGATGCTGGACCAGCGCTACACGCTGTTTGGACCACTGAACGACCACCGCGGCCGGCACTACCGCTAGGGGCGGGCCGGTGACTACCGAGGCCGTCGCAGGCGCTGCGGGGACCGTGCCGGCCCCTCCGGCATCCCCCGCACCGCCTGCGTCCGCAGCCTCCTCGGCATCGACGCTTCGCGAGCAGTTCCTGGAGGCGCGTCGCGCCGAGATCCTGGAAGCCGCGCGCGGGGTGTTCGTCGAGAAGGGCTGCGACGCCGCCTCGATGCAGCAGATCGCGAAGGCGGCCGGCGTGAGCGCCGGCAACATCTACCGGTACTTCCCGAACAAGGAAGCGCTGATCGTTGCGGTCTGCGAGGCCTGCGAGGTCGAGGACCGCGCGAAGTTCGCGGCGGTGAGTGAGGCGAACGCGTCGCCGCTGGGCGCGCTGTTCGAGATGGGCGACGAAGCGTTCGCGCAACTCGATGAGCCGGGCTCGATCGAGTGGACGATGCTGACGCTGGAGTCGGCGCTGGTGGCCGCGCGCAACCCGGACTTTGGTCCAGCGGTGGCGCGGCAGAGCGCCGGCGTGCGCGACGGGCTGGTGGATCTGGTTGGCGCGGCGCAGGAGGCGGGCGAGCTCGACCCGACCGTTGACGCGCGGGCGTTCGGTGAGCTGTTGCTTGCGGTCGTCAGCGGCCTGAAGCTTCAGCAGCTTCAGACGCAAGGTGACATGGACGCCGAGGGCGTGTGGACGCTGCTCCAGCGAATCGTGCGCAGCTTCGGCACCGAGGGTGTTTCAACCGATCTTGAGGCCGCGCGATAGCGCAGCCTCGATCGAAGTTCTCCAATCCCAGGGCGGGCCCATCGGGCCCGCCCTGTTCTTTGCTGTGGAGGCGACGTTCCCCTCTGAGCTCTACGGGTCGGCGTATGGTGAGGGCCTTGTGAGCCTCACGATCGTCGACGGGATGAATGTGATCGGGTCGCGGCCGCAGACGCGGTGGTGGCGCGACCGGCATGGCGCGATGCGCCGGTTGGTCTCGGAGCTTGAGGCTCTGGACGGCGACCGGCCGCTGCTCGTGGTGTTCGACGGGTATCCGATCGCCGATCTCGAGCCTGGTGGGGTTGATGTGGCGTTCGCGGAGCGGCGCGGGCCGAACGGCGCGGACGATCTGATCGTGGAGCTACTAGACGAACACGAGGCGCCGGAGTCGGTGGTTGTGGTGACCTCGGATGCGGCGCTGCGGCGACGGGCGACGGCGCTGGGCGCGACGGTGCAGGGCGCGAGCAGCCTGCTGCGGCGGCTCTAGTCCGCGGGCCGGCGGGCCGCTAGCGGGCCGGGGTTGCGGGGGACTCGGGAGTCGCGGGGGCGTCACGCGGGGTGAGGGTGGCGGGCCTCGGTGGGACCTGGTCCTGGGAGACGGTGTCGTTGGGCCACTGGACGCCGTCGATCTCCAGCCGCTTGATGCGGGTGAGGCCATCGTCGCCCACGGAGACGAAGACGTCCGGGGGCTCGGGCGGGTCTCCGGTGCCCTGCGGGATGAAGTAGAACTCCAGGTCGTCGTAGCGGACGCGGAGCGGTGAGGTGGATTCGACGCGGGCGCGGACCCAGGCGAAGCCGTCTCGCCACTCGTCGCGGGGGAGCAGGCGTTCGTTCACCGTGACGGGCTCCCAGTAGCGACCGCGGTCCTCGAACTGCACATAGACGGTCTCACCCTCGCGGAGGTCGCGAGGCGTGGGGAGGCCGGCTACGTCCTCGGCGGTGTAGCGGATGATGACGAAGTCTCCGCGGAGCGGATCGCGCGGGTCGACCGGCTGCGACTGCAAGACGATCTCGAGGCCGTCGAGTCGACGTTCCTCGCGGACGACGACCGCGAGGATGAAGATCGCCTGCGCGGCGATGAGCGCGACGAAGATCGCGAGCCGGCGGTGGTTGGCCAGCACGTTCATCCTCGGACCTCGTCTAGCTCAGCGTGGAGCGCGCGGCGGCCGCGTTCGAGGAGGAAGGCGAGGATGAGCAGGAGCAGGCCGGCACCGGCGAAGACGGCTCCGGTCTGCGCGTAGTCGCTGAAGAGGTCGAAGTACCTCGAGATGCCGAAGACGCCGAGGTAGGCGAGCGCAGCGTTGATCCACCACTCGCGGCGGAGCGCGAGGCCGAGCCAGATCAGCTCGGCGGCGAGCGCGAGCGCGAGCACCCAGAAGCCGACGGTGTAGACGATGAACCCTTCCTCAGCGTCGTCGCGCGGGTTGATGCCGACGAGGAGCGACCAGGCGAGGAGCGCGGCGAGCGCCGCTGCGGCCGCGAGCAGCGGGAGGCGGAGGTCCGGAGCGATCGCGGGCCAGCCGAGCCGGGGCTCCTCGCGGAGGGCGATGACCGCCGTCGCTCCGAGGAGCACGACGAGCGGCAGCGCGATGAGCGCGACGCCGGGGAGCGTGCCGACGGCATCGTCGGCGTCGAAGTGGCGGTAGAAGCCGAGCACGTAGGTGGCGGCGAAGACGGTGGCGCCGCCAGCGATGCGGAGCGGTTCGGCGAACTGGGGCCACCCGAGGCGTCGATTGGCCTCGGCGGCAGCGAGCAGCCAGACGCCGCCGCCGGCGATGACGAGGAGGGCGATGGCGCTGCGGGTCTCGATCGGGGAGCCTTCGCGCTGGCTCTCGAAGACTAGCCAGGTCACCGCGAGCGCGGCGGCGACGAAGATGTAGGCGCGCGACCGCAGGACGTAGGCGAGCGCGAAGGCGCTCAGCAGCACCGGCAGGAACAACGGCGACGGGTTGAAGTCGATGTTGTACTGCTGGCTGATCAGCGCGAGGTTGGCGAGGAAGATGCCGCTGCCGGCGAGCAGGACGCCCTCGCCGGTTCGGGTCATGGCGGGCGGGCCGAAGCGGAGCCAGTAGCCGGCGGCGAAGGTCGCGAGCATGAGGGCGACGCCGCCGGCGAGCTTGGTGAGCCGGGGGATCTCGTCCCAGTTCTGTGAGACGACGAGGACGACGCCGAGCACGACGAGCGCGGCACCGAGCAGCGAGAAGATCGCGACGAGGCGTGGCGCAGCGCCACCCTCCGCCGGTTCGGCGGCGAGGATGCGGTCGCGTTGCTCTGCGGTGACCAGGCCGGAGGCGACCCAGTCGGCGGAGCGGTTCTCGAGGTCTTCGCGGAACGACAAACGGGGTCCTTTGGCCTCGGCGGGTTGTAGCGCCCTCGCAGGGTGGGGGATCGCGGGGCGGAGCACCACGGTCGTTGGTCAGACGTTGGGGTGACGGGCGGCGTTCCCTCGGGCGGCGGGTCCGGGGGCGAGGGAGCCGGCACCCGCGGCGCGATCGCGCGCGACGTCAGGCGGCGGTGGGGTCCAGGTGAGCCCTAGAGCAAGGTTTTGAGGAGGGCGCGGGTGCGGTCGCGGGCCTCGGGCGTTGGGGTGTACTCGGAGGCGACGAAGTCGGTGACGCCGGCGTCGAACATGCCCTCGATCATGGCGCTGACCTCGGATTCGGAGCCGACGAGAGCCACTTCGCCGGGGTGGGTGACGCCTTCGCGATCGAACATGGCGCGGTAGGAGGGGAGCTCGCCGTACATGGCGGAGGTGCGGGTGATGTCTTCGCGAATGGCCTCGGGGGTGTCGGTGACGCAGACGGGGAGGCTGGCGACGATCCGCGGCGCGGGCTTGCCGGCGGCGGTTGCGGCTTCGGTGAGGCGCGGGGCGATGTGGGTGCGGATCGTCTTCGGGCCGACCCAGGAGAGGATCGTGCCGCTGGTGCGGGCGCCGGCGACCTTGAGGATCTGCGGGCCGAGGGCGGCGACGACGACGGGGACCGGCTTGGCCGGGGCGCCGAAGACGGTGGCCTCGGTGGCGTAGTCGGCGCCGTCGTGGGTGACGTGGCCGTCCTCGAGGAGTGGCATGAGGACGGAGAGGTAGTCGCGGAGGCGGCCGATCGGGCGGTCGAAGTCGATGCCGAGGCCGGCCATCATCGAGGCGTGGGAGAGGCCGATGCCGAGGGTGAAGCGGTCGCCGAGCACGCTGCGCGCGGTGAGCGCTTGGCCGGCGAGGACCATGGGGTGGCGGGGGAAGATCGGGATGATGGCGGATCCGATCTCGATGTCGGGGACGCGGGTGCCGACGAGGGTGAGCACGGTGAGGGCGTCGAAGCCGCCGGTGGGGTGCTCGGCCATCCAGTAGCTGGTGAAGCCGTCGTCGGCGGCCTGGGCGGCGTGCTCGGCGACGCGGTCGACGGATGCGTGCCTCGTGAGGCGGGTGCCGCTGATTCCGATCCGCATGACGGTGGCTCCTCGGGTGGTCGTTGGGTTGGCGGGGATCCACTGTACGCAGGGGTGGGCGGTGAACCTCGGAGGTGGGCGGTACACTCCGCGCGACATCGAGGAGGCGGGGTCGGTGGGAGCCGGACTCAGCGCGGGGAGGTCACGATGACTGCGACGACGCCGGTCGAGATCGAGGGTGAGGTGGCGCCGCGGTTCGAGGCGGTGCGCGAGGCGTTCCGGCGCAACTTCGAGGAGCACCGGGAGGTCGGCGCCTCGGTGGCGGTGTTCGTCGACGGGGAGCCGGTCGTCGATCTGTGGGGCGGGCGGATGCACCCCGATCGGGACGACGCCTGGCAGCGCGACACGATCGTGAACTGCTGGTCGATGACGAAGGGGATGGTGGCGACCTGCGCGCACATGCTCGCCGACCGCGGGTTGCTGGACTACGACGCTCCGGTCGCCCAGTACTGGCCCGAGTTCGGGAAGCTGGGCAAGGAGGCGATCCCGGTGCGCTGGCTGTTGTCGCACCAGGCGGGCCTCGTGGCTGTTGACCCGCCGCTGGCGCCTCGCTCGCACGAAGACTGGGAGACGATGGTCCACGCCCTCGAGGAGACGACCCCGCAGTGGGAGCCGGGCACGAAGAACGGGTACCACATGGTGACGTTCGGCTGGCTGGTCGGTGAGGTGATCCACCGGATCACCGGGAAGACGCCGGGGATGTTCTTCCGCGAGGAGGTCGCCGAGCCGCTGGGGGCGGACTTCCACATCGGGACGCCGGCGTCGGAGGACCCCCGGATCGCGACGATCATTCAGCCGGCGCCGAACGAGATCTTCGTGCGGAACCCGGCGCCCGATGCGCCGGTGAATCCGCTGATGGAGCTGTCGCTGATGCACGACAGCGAGCTGGTGGCGGCGCCGAACAGTCGTGGCTGGCGCGGCGCGGAGATTCCCGGCGGGAACGGTCACGGGAACGCTCGGGCGGTGGCGACGGTGTACAGCGCGCTGGCCGAGGGTGGCGAGCACGCGGGCGTGCGGTTGATGGGTGCCGAGCGGGTGGACATCGCTCGCGAGGTGCAGGTGATGTCGCCGGATGAGGTGTTGACGATGCCGACCCGGCGGTCGCTCGGGTTCATGCATCCGATTCCGGGGACCGGAGACCGGCGCGGGCCGGAGTCGTTCGGGCACGGTGGGGCCGGGGGTTCGATCGGGTTCGCCGACCCGGAGCACCGAGTCGGGTTTGGGTATGCGATGTCGCAGATGTGGGCCGGGGACTTTGGGACGCTCGATCCTCGGGCGCAGCTGCTGGCCGGGGCGGTGTACGAGTCGCTCGGGGTCGAGACCGGGAACGATTAGAGGAGAGGGGCGCCTTCGGCTAGATGGGCCCGGCGCGCCCCAACGCGTAACGGCGAGGGCGTGATGGTTCCCGGATGGGAGTCGGGCGTTCGGCGCGCGATGTTCCACGCCTTCGGCGTTGTCTGACTACCTCAGGAGTGGCCCACCCGCCCGCCCTGCTAGGCGAGGGGCTGGTTCTCTTCGATCGCTCCACGAGCGAGCGCCCCTCGCGACCCCGCTCAAGAATCGCTTCGCGTCCGCCGGCACCTATTGGCCTCGATGTGTCGAACCTTTCGCCGCGTAGTCGGGGGTGCCGCGGCGCTTTCGTGCGCGTTAGACCGTTTCGAGGCGGTACACGCGGGCGGCGGTGTCGTGGAACATGGCGGCGCGTTCGGTTGGGGTGTGGTTCGCGGTGAGTTTCTTGAACTGGTTCCAGAGGATGGTGTAGTCGCAGCAGAGCTTGTCGACGGGGAAGTTGCTTTCGAACATGCAGCGGTCCGGGCCGAAGGCCTCGATGGTGTGTTCGTACCAGCGGCGGTTGGTGTCGAGGAGCTGGTCGGAGGTTGGGGGGAGGGGCTGCTCGTCCCAGCCGAAGCCGTTGACCTGCATCTGGATGCCGCCGACCTTGGCGACGACGTTGTCGCAGGCGGCGAGCTCGGTGATGGCGGGGCGCCAGGCCTGGAAGATCTCGTCGTGCTTGCCGGCGTAGGGGCCGACGCCGAGCGGGCCGGCGAGGTGGTTGAGGATGATCGTGGTGTTCGGGAAGGCGCGCGCGAGGTCGGTGATCTCGGCGATCTGGGGGTGGTAGAGCCAACCCTCGAAGGTGAGGTCGTAACGCTCGAGCTGGGCGTAGCCCTCGCGGAACTTCGGGTCCATGAGGACGTGCTCGGGCGAGGTGGCGCGGGCGGCAAGTGCGGGGTCGGCGTCCCAGGCGGCGCGGTGGCGGATACCTCGGAAGCGGGTTGGGCTGGCCTCGAGGTGGGCTTCGAGGACGCGGGCGACGTCGGCGCCGAGGGTGAGGTCGGCGGTGCCGACGATCCCGGTGCAGGCGCGGACCTCATCGCTGCCGGCGGCGACGCGCTCGGCGCTGGCGTTGGCGACACCCTCGACGAACTCGGTCTCACCGATGACGCGCAGCTCCTCGGGACCGTCGGTGCGGTACATCGAGGTGCACTCGATGAAGACGGTCTGGCGGACGTTGTGGCGCGAGACGTCGGTGACGAGGTCGTCGAGGAGGTAGGTGTTGTTGGGGCGCTCCCAGAGGTGGTGGTGGGGATCGATGATCGGGAGGTCCGGCTCGAGCGGAGCCTCCTGGACCTGGGCAAGCCAGTCGGTGGTCATCAGGCGATCGCTCCACTGTCGCGGAGGGTGGCGATCTCCTCGGCGGAGTAGCCGGCCTCGGTGAGGACGGCGTCGGTGTCGCGGCCGAGCGGCGGGGAGGCGCCCTGGGCGGCGAGCGGGGAGCCGCTCATCTTGATCACGGGGCCGACCTGTCGCTGGGGGCCGCTGAGGTCGTGCTCGAGTTCGACGATGCCGTCGTTGGCGAGGACCTGCGGGTGCTCGTTCATGTCCTCGGGGAAGTTGAGGGTGCCGTTGGGGACGCCGTTGGCGGTGAAGATGTCACCCCAATCGGCGCTGGTGCGCGAGCGGACGTGTTCCTCGATGGCCAGGACGGCCTTGGCGGCGCCGGCCGCCCATTCCGGGTCGAGCGGGTTGTACTCCGGGTCGGCGATGCCGAGGAAGTCGGTGTCGAGGGAGGTGCGGACCTTGGCCCAGAGGGTGGGGGAGAGCGCGCCGATGGCGATCGCGCCGTCGAGGGTGCTGTAGGCGCGGTAGTAGATGTTGCCGGCGCCGAGGACGGCGAGCGGATTGTGGGCGGCGAGCAGGTCCGGGTAGCTGGCGCCGGCCTCCTGGAGCTGGTGGACCTTGGCCATCTTCTCGTACTTCTGGTCGTCTGCCGCGGGTAGGTCGAAGACGGAGTTTCCCTGGAAGGCGAGGGCGGTTTGGAGCAGGGTGCTCTCGATCATCTGCCCTTCGCCGGTGCGTTCGCGGTGGTAGAGCGCGGCGCAGACGCCCCACGCGATCGCGAGGCCGGTGCCGTAGTCGGCGATGGCGGTGGAGCTGATGATCTTGGGGGTACCGGTCTCCGGGTCGAACTTGCCCTCGCCGGTCATGAGGCCGGAGACGGCCTGGGCGATGATGTCGTAGCCGGGGCTCTGAGCGAGCGGTCCCTGGCGTCCGAACGCGGTGTTGTCGACGTAGATCAGGTCTTCGCGCAGCGCGCGGAGCGTGTCGTAGTCGATGCCGAGCTTGGCGGGCACGTCAGGCCGGTAGTTGATGACGACGACGTCGATGTCCGGGATCAGCTTGTGGACGACGGCCTGGGCCTCGGGGTTCTGGAGCGCGAGGACGAGTGAACGCTTGCCACGGTTGAGGCCCTGGTAGGTCTTGGACTCGCCGGGCATGAACTGGGAGAAGAGGCGCCAGGGCTCGCCCTCGGGGGGTTCGACCTTGATCACCTCGGCACCCATGTCCGCCAGGTTCTGGCAGGCAAACGGGCCAGCGATGATCTGGGTGAATTCGAGGACGCGAATCCCCTCGAGCGGTCCTGATGCCATCTGCGTTCTCCCTCTGTCGTGACAGGCGTGTCATGGCATGCACGCCGTGCGCGGTCGCGATGATAGCGGAGGTGAGCGGCGACTCTGCCACCCCTCGCGGGCGCGAACCGGCTGCCGCCCCGGGTGTGTCTAGTGATATTCATCGATATGTAGTTATATAGTGGTGAGCATGACGAAGCAGTACGCCCTCGTTCCCGATGCTCTGCTCGACCGGGTCGCGCAGCGGTTCCGTGTCCTGGGGGACGCGAGCCGGCTGGCGATCGTGCGGCTATTGCTGGAGCGAGACGAGCTGAGCGTGGGCGAGGTGGTCGACGAGGTCGGGATGAGCCAGGCCAACGTCAGCAAGCACCTGCGGTTGCTCTTCGACGCGGGGATCGTGAGCCGGCGTCGCGAGGGGACGAGCGCCTACTACTCGGTTGTGGATGACAGCGTGGCGCAGCTCTGCTCGCTGGTCTGCGATCGGATCGAGGCACAGGTTCAGCTGGAGGCCGAGGCGTTGGGGCGGCCGGCCGCGCGCGCGTCGGGCTAGGTCTCGTGCGGCGCGGTAGAATGCTGCGGCATGAACATCGCTGCTTCGGCATATAGAGATATTCACTGGATTGTTGAGCAGGTTAGTCGGGTTTAGGGGCAGATGGACGCAACGCTGATCCCGACGTTGGTCGCCGGTGTCATCGCCGGCCTCGCGCTCGGCGCGGTTGGCGGTGGCGGCTCGGTGTTGCTGATCCCGCTGCTCGTGCTGGGCTTCGGGCTGGACGCGCACGGCGCGACGGGAACGGCGCTGGTGGTCGTGATGGCCAGCGCGACGCTTGGCACGGTGCTGCACGCGCGGGACGGACGCGTCCGCTACCGAGATGCGCTGCTCTTCGGTGGGCCGGGGATGGTTGCGTCGGCGCTCGCGTCGCCCGTGAACGCTCAGCTGTCCGAGGAGGTGATCCTCGGAACGGTCGCGCTGTTGATGGTGGTGGTCGCACTGCGGATGTGGCAGCCGGTGCGTCCGTCCGAGGGGCACCAGCCGGCGGTGGTGGTGATCGGGGCTGGCCTGTTCGCCGGGGCGCTCACCGGGGTGTTCGGGGTCGGCGGTGGATTCGTGATCGTGCCGGTGCTGGTGCTCGCGCTGGGATTGCCGATGGCCGAGGCGGTGGGCACGTCGCTGCTGGTGATTGCGGCGAACTCGGCGGCGGCGATCGGCGGCTACTGGGTGCGCGGCGACATCGATGTGCCACTGGCGTTGGTGCTGGCGGCCGGTGCGGCGCTCGGTGTGGTGTTTGGCTCGAGGCTGGCTCGCGCGGCCGGGGAGCAGCGGCTACAGCAGTCGTTCGCCGTGCTGTTGATCGTGGTGGCGTCCTACCTGGGCGTGCGTGAGGCGGCGCTGGTCGCCTGACGGATTCGAAGAGAGAACCGACCCGAGGAGGGTTTGCAATGGAGATCGTGCAGTTCGTGGCGGAGGCCCTCGGAGATGCGTCGTACCTCGTGGTGAGCGGGGAGGAGGCGGCGGTGATCGATCCTCAGCGGGACGTGTGCCCGTATGTGGCGGCGGCGGAGGAGCGCGGGGTGACGATCACGCGGGTCTTCGAGACACACGTGCACAACGACTACATCTCGGGCGGGCCGGAGCTGGCAGCCCTCGGTGCGGAGATCGTGGCGCCGGAGGATGCCGGGCTGGCGTTCGCGCACCGGCCGATCGCGGACGGCGAGGAGCTGGCGGTGGGCGCGGCGCGGATCCGCGCGGTGCGCGCGCCGGGGCACACGCACCACCACACCGCGTACCTCGGGATCGACGATTCGGGCACGGTGGTGGGGGCGTTCACGGGCGGTTCGATCATCATCGGTGGGGCGGGGCGCTCGGACCTGCTGGGGCCGGACCACACGGAGGAGCTGACGAAGCAGCAGTGGGTGAGCGCGCAGCGGATCACGGCGCTGATGCCGGAGGCGGCGGAGCTGCTGCCGACGCACGGCGCCGGGTCGTTCTGCTCCTCGCAGCAGTGCGGTGGCGAGCGCCGCGCGCCGTTACACGAGGAGCGCGAGCGGAACGTGGTGCTGAACAGCCCGGACTTCGACGCGTTCCGCGTCGCCCACCTCGGAAACCCCGCGCCAATCCCGGGCTACTACCGGTACATGGCGCCGATCAATCGCGAGGGACCGCAGGTCTACGGCGAACCGCCGCGGCCGCGGTTGATGACACCGATCGCGCTGGCGGAGGCGCTCGAGGAGGGGGTGCATGTCCTGGATGTGCGCAGCCGCTTCGAGTTCGCGTCCGGGTACGTGCCGAGCTCGACCTCGATCGAGGAGGGCGAGTCGATGCTTGCCTACGTGGGGTGGCTGGTGCCGTTCAACGCGCCGATCGCGCTGGTCACGAGCGACGGTGAGCAGGCCGACCGGGTGACGGTGGATCTGCTGCGGATCGGGTACGAGGAGGTGCGCGGGTTCCTGCCGTTCGCGAGCTGGAGCGCGGATCAGCCGGTCGCCGAGCTGGCGCGGGTGCCGCTCGCGGAGGCGGCCCGACTCCGGAGTAGCGGGGCGGTGGCGAATTACGACGTTCGCTTCGAGAGCGATCTGCGGAGCCTGGAGCTGCCGGGTTCGGTGCACCGGCCGATCGACCGCCTTCCGGACTGGCTGCCGGAGGTTCGTGACGAGGAGATGCTGGTGAGCTGTGCCGCGGGCAGTCGTGCGGCGACGGCGGCGAGCCTGCTACAGGCCGCCGGGCACCGGCCGCTGGTGCTGTTGGACGCGGGTGCGGAGGACCTGGTGCGCGCGGAGGCGCTGGCGGTCTAACCCTCGGAGGTTGTGGTGGCGGCGAGCGCCCGATCGAAGGCGACGCCGATCCAGTGGGCGGCGACCTCGAGGCGTCGACTGACCTCGGGGGTGTGGCGCAGCTCCCATGCGGGGAGGCCCGCGATCGTGGCGGCGTGTGGGAACCAGGCGCTGAGCTGGTCCTGGCTGTCAGCAGCGTAGTAGACGCCGACGGCGAGCCGCATGAGGTCCATGCGGCCGGTCTCGACGAGTTCGCCCTCGGGCGTCGTGCCGTGTGTCGGGGTGACGACGCCGACGAGGCGGCGCCAGCCGGGGGTCAGCATCTCCGGGAGGAGCGCCCAGCGGTCGCGGCTGCCGCCGCCCTCGCCGGTGAACATGTCCTGTGATGCGCCCTCGGGGATCGTCCGGAACAGTTCGCCCGGGAGCGCCACCCGTTTGTGCAGACCACTGACCTCAAGCGATCCGGCCTCGGTGCGGCGGATGAACGCGGTGTCGTCGGCCAGGAACTCGCAGCCTGCACGGTGGGCGCCCCAGGCCGCGGTCGATTTGCCCGCGCCCGGGCGGCCGAGCAGGAGCAGCGCGTCATCGCCCTGGCCGACTGCCGCAGCATGGATCGGGAAGCGGCCGCGGTGCGCTAGCCAGTAGGTGATCGCCGCACCGAAGACGGTGCCGTAGTCGTCCGCCAGGGCGGCCGGGTCATCGTCAGTCCCGCCGAGCTGGATCTCCTCGGCAGTCGCGATGGCGGCGACCGCGCGATGCTGGATCGCGATGCCGTCCGGCCAGGGACCGTACTGACGTTTGCCGAACTCCCCGCTGAACGAGGTCGAACTCAGATCGAGCGGTGCCGATCGCCAGTGGACCCGGAGGTCGACCGCACCGTTGCCGGGAAGAAAGCCCTCCGACTCCGTGGCGACGGCCTGGCGCTGCGCCTCCTGCTCGACGCTTACCTCGATACTGAATCCGCCGAAGTCGAAGCCTGGTCGTGTCCAGTACGTCGAGGCCATCTGGCGCTCCGCGATCGGTGGTTAACGAAACAGGCGGCGGCGCATGCGCCGCCGCCTGTCTGGGTCCCGAGGCTGGCCGAGTCGGTCTGCCTCGGAACCGCGACTACTTAACGCTGATTGAGCTGCTGCTCAACTTCGAGGGGGCGCTCATGAGGCCCTTGACGCTGTCGCGGCGCTCAACGGTCGGTCGGTCGTAACGCATGAAATCCTCCTGGGATCACAGTGGGGTGCGGCGCACGACCCCGATCTTCGTCGATGTTTGTCTCGGTTCGCGCGCGACTAGCAGTGCTCGGTGGATCTGCTCCACCGTTGCCGGTCTCGTCGCACCGAGTGAGCTTCCTGCTCCGTCGCCGTCGGTATCCGTACCGCTGCGTTGAAATGCTAACGCACGCAGCGCTTCTGTGCGCGTCGAGTGATGTAAGAGATTGATCAGAACCGAATCACGACGAGGCTATCGGCGGCGGATTCGGCGCCCCAGACCTCGCCGGGGCGGCCGAGGAGCTGGCGGACGTTCGATGGGGTCGCGGGGAGTGGGAAGACTGTGAACTCCTCGGTGGTTGGTTCGAAGAGGGTGATCGAGTTGGCGCCGAAGTCGGTGAGCCAGACGCGGTCGGACTCGTCGACGTAGACGGCGTAGGCCTGGGGCGCGTCGCCGGGGAGGCGCCACTCGGTCCACTCGCCGGTCGTCGGGTTGTAGCGGCCGACCTGGCCGGCGTTCCACTCGGCGATCCAGGCGTTGCCAGCGGAGTCGAACCAGACGCGGCGGACGCCGGCGCCGGGAGTCGGCGGGTCGAGCTCCTCGATGGCGCCGGTGTCGAGGTCGATGGCGCCGAGGTAGCTGCCGGCGAGCGAGGCGACGTAGATGTCCCCGTTGGGCGCGGTGGCGATGCCGTAGGGGCCGCGTCCGCGCGGGGAGTCGAAGACTTGCATCTCCTCGGTCGCCGGATCGAGGACGCCGTGGATGCCGTTCTGGCCGGTGAACCAGAGGCGACCGCGGCCGTCGAAGGCGGCGGTGTTGAGGTTGGCGTTGGGGCGATCGGTGGGGAGCGGGAAGACGCGGACCTCGTCGGTGGCGGGGTCGACGCTGACGATGGCGTTCTGACCGCCGTCGGTGATCCAGGCGAGGCCTTCGGGATCGACGATGACGCCGTGGGGCGCGGAGCCGGGGCCGAGCGGGATCTCGCGCACGTCGCCGGTGGCGGGGTCGAGCCAGCCGAGGGTGCCGTTGCCCTGGCCGGTGTACCAGACGCCGCCGTCGGCGGCGGGAGCGACGTCGTGGGGGCGCGAGCCGGCGATGACGGGGTAGGCCTCGAGGGTTGGCTCAAAGGGCGGGGGTGGAGCCGGCGTGGCGGTGGCGGTCGCAGACGGCGTGGCTGTCGGAGGTTGCGTTGCCTCGGATGTGGCGGTCGCCGTCGCGGCGGCCGTCGGCTCCTCGGTGGGTGGCGCCGGCGTCGCGGTCGGGTCGTCGTCGCCGGTGCAGGCGGCGAGGAGGGCGGCCGCCGAGAGGGTGGCGAGCAGCAGCAGCGGACGGATGGTCACGGCGGGCTCCGGGTCGCGCGTGGTTGGGAGCGACGATCGTACCTCGGGAGGTGGGGGTAGGCGGGCGGTGGATCGGCGGGATGCGTCCTCGGGCGGTGTTGGGCAAGATGCGCGGGCGGACGGGCGCCTCGTGCCTGTCGCTCAGGCGAAAGAAGGCAGCCACGCCATGTTGACGTTCAAGCACTACACGGTCGCCGTGCACGATCTGGATGAGGCGGTCGCGAACCACCAGGCGCGGTTCGGGATGGAGCCGACCGGGGAGAAGGCCTACAACGGCATCGGCAAGTTCGACTTCGTGCCGATGGGCTACAACGGCGAGACGCAGCTTCACCTGCTGCAGCCGCGCGAGGGCGAGGAGAGCCCGATCGCGAAGCTGATGAGCGAGCGCGTGAACCCGTTCAATCCGCACGGCGAGGGCATGTACCTGATGGCCTACGACTGTGACGATGTCGATGCGTTCTGCGCGCAGATCGAGGCGAACGGCGGCAAGGTGAATCGAGCGCCGGGGTCGACGAACGCGTGGGTGCACCCGACGTCGTCGAACTTCGTGCTGATGGAGATTTTCCAGAAGTAAACATCCCGCCATCCCGCTCAACACACAGGCGGCGGCGCCCGGAGTACAGTGCGCCTGCGGCGAGCGGAGAGGATGACGAGCGATGGCAAACGACCAGGGCGGCGGAACGCCGGGTGGCGAAGAGAGCGGAGGCGGCCCCGCCGACGACATTCAGCGGCAGTTCAACGACGCGGTTGGGAAGCTCACCGGGCCGGGTGAGCCGCTGATCGCGCTGGGGGCGATCCTCCTCGTCTTCGTCGATGTGTTCGGCGACATCATCTTCGACGAGTGGGGCGTGGTGTACGAGCAGCTGCTGGCGGCGTGGTTCGTGATCGGGGCCGTCGTGCTGCACCGATTCCAGAACTCGACGCTGCCGGTGCGCTACCCGCTGGTGCTTGCGGTGCTCGGGTTGGCCGCGGGATTCGTGGGTGTGCGCGAGATCATCGGTGACTTGGAGAACAGCTTCTTCGACCGTGACTCGGCGAGCATCATCTTCGGCCTGATCACCTGGGCGGGCGGCGTGCTGATGCTGCTCGGGGCGATCCAGCTCTGGCCCTCGGCCAAGAACGGCTGAGTCGAAGCCCAGTACCTGACGGCGGCGGCCCCCTGGGGCCGCCGCTTTCTTAACTCCTCGATCTGCAACGACATGACGCGATTGCGCGAGCCGGACCTCACCGCGGCGGAGCAACGGCGCGCGGAGTCGATTCCCGCCGCGGTGCTGCTGATCGCGCTCACGGCGGTGGCGCCGCTCGCCGTGGACATGTTCCTGCCCTCGATGCCGACGATGGCCGAGGAGTTCGACGTGCCGTCGTCGACGATCCAGCTCGCAGTGACTCTGTTCCTGTTGTCGTTCGCAGCGTCGCAGCTCGTGTACGGGCCGGCGTCGGATCGGTTCGGGCGCCGTCCGGTGCTGATGGTTGGGTTGGCGCTGTTCACCGCGGGCGGGTTGATCGCGCTGGTCGCGCCCTCGGCAGAGGTGCTGATCGTCGGGCGGGTGGTGCAGGGCTACGGGGGTGGGGCGGGACCGGCAATCGGGCGAGCGATCGTCCTCGATGTGTTCGGGCGCGAGCGGGCGGGTCGGGTGCTGGCATACATGACGATCGCGACGCCGCTGGCGCCGGCGATCGCGCCGATCATCGGTGGGGTGCTGGAGGAGCTGTTCGACTGGCGGGCGGTGTTCGTGACGCTGGTGGGGCTCGGGGTCTTCCTGCTGGTGGCCTACCGGGCGCTGATCCCGGAGACGAACCGACAGCGCGATCCGGCGGCCACGGCGATGGGGAAGATGTCTCGGAACTACGGCGAGCTCTTCAGGAGCCGCGCGTTCGTCGCGTACTCGCTGGTGACAGGGCTGATGTTCAGCGGGCAGCTCGTGTTCATCTCCGGCTCATCGTTCGTGCTGATCGATGAGCTCGGGCTGTCGGCGGCGTTCTTCGGCCTCGGATTCGGGTTCGTTGCCGTCGGGATCATGCTGGGGGCGGGCCTGTCGAGCCGGTTGATCGGGCGCTGGCGTGACACGAACGTCGTGCTCCTCGGTGCGGTGGTCGCGGCCTCGGGCGGTGGGGTGATGGCGGCGCTGGCGTGGGCGGGCGTGGCGAACGAGTGGGCGGTGCTGCTGCCGATGTTCGTGGCCGCCGGCGGGTTCGGGATCGCGCGGCCGCCGGCGATGGCGGGGGCGCTGATCCCGTTTCCGCAGATGGCGGGACTGGCCTCGGCGGTGCTGGGGTTCGCGCAGATGATCTTCGCGACGGTCTACAACATCGGGTTCAGCGCGCTGGTCGAGGTGGACCAGGTGGCGATGTCGAGCGGGATTGCGGCCGCGGCCTCGGTGGCGTTGGTGACGCTGCTGGTGGTGCGGCCGCCCTCGGCGACGGGGCAGGAGTCCACGTCGGCCGTCGCCGGTCGGTGACCTCTGTCTCTCGTCGCTCCGAGGCGAGTTCGCTAGGGTGGCGGCCGAGAGGACGAGACATGCCGACCACCGGGCGTTCTCGATCGGGCCTCGGTTCGAGTGAGTTCGGCGCGCTCGCGGTCCTCGCGGGGCTGTTTCTCCTCGTTGCTGTCGCTTCGCAGGCGGTCTCGCCGCGCGTCGGTGTCGCGAGCGGGCTGTCGCACGCCCCAGGCGCGGGCGGCGGGCCTTACCAGGAGCGCGAGGATGAACGCGTCTTCACCGGCGAAGTCGTGGTGACGCGAGAGGACATGCTCGAACTCGTCCCCTATCTCGAGCGGAATCGGGTGTCGCTGGCGCTGCCCGCCGACGGGGAAGTCGGGTCAGTCGAGGGCGAGTTCCGGATCGAGTTCGGCATCCCTGGTCCGGTGATGTACGTGGCGTTCACCGAGCTCGCCGAGGAGATCGGCTCCGCGATCGCGGAGAGCGTCGCCGGGCCGCTGACACTCGAAGACGTCGAGGAGAGCGGGATCGAGGTGCCGCCGGAGTGGGACGACTGCGTGATCGGCACCTCGGTGAGTGGCGAGCTGCGTGGCACGTTCGATGGGACGCTCGGCGGCGACGGCGCCGGGGCGATCGTCTTCACCGGCGAAGGCTGCGAAGACACCGAAGCCACCATTGGCGACGGCGTCACGACCGAGCAGGCGGTGAGCTGGACGGCGACGCTCCGCGGCGATCTGATCACGGGCTCGATCTCGCTCGTGGACGAGTTCGGCGATCGCTCCGACTTCGACTTCGAGGCGACGTTGGGTGACGCCCCGAGCGGGCTGGTGTGCCCGTCAGTCGATGGGTACGAAGAGGGGTTTGGGAGCGGGGACATCCTCGAGGCCGGTGACCGGCAGCTCGCGCTGATCTGCCGGTACCTCAGCGAGGAGGGTGGGTCGTTCCAGCTCTCGGCGCGCTGGGACTTCGAGGAGGGGCCGGCGGACCAGGCCGCGGCGTGTGGGCTGCCTCGGCTGGAGGACACGCTCAGCAGCGGGAACATCTATGGCTACATCTACAGCCCGGCGCAGGCGGCGCACGTGAGCTGGAGCGAGACGAGCCCGACGGGGCTTTCGCACGGTCAGCTCGGGGCGCTGGTGGCGCCGTTGCTCCCAGCAGCGGAGGCGCTGGCGGTCGCGTGCCCGAGCGCCAGCAGCGGTGGCGGCGGTGGCGCGGTGACGCCGGCCGGGAACCTCGAAACCGGCGACGGCGGGGCCGGCGGAGGGGATGCGAACCCGTTCACCGACTTCCTCCTCGGTGAGGGGAGCGACCTCGATGTGACGCCGGAGGAGGCGGCAGTGGCGGCGGCAGCGGCGACGGGCGCGATCGCGCTGACGACGCTAGTCACGGTGCTCCTCGCGGGTGGGGCGACACCGGGTGAGGTGGCGTCGGTCGTCTCGGCGGTGGAGGAGGCGCGACGGCAGGGCGGCGCGGAACCGGCGGCGGACGATGCGCCCTCGGGAACCGGTGTGTCGACGGCGGCCGACCTTGAGGAGGTGTTCGCCGAGGCGATGGGGCCGCCCGCCCTGGACGCGGCGGCGCTCGGGCTGCCGGGGGTCGATGCGTGGGGCGAGCCGGTGATCGTCCAGGACGGAACGTACCTCGGTGGCGAGCTGGGGCAGGTTTGGTGGGAGGGCGAGTGGATCGACCCTGAGGATGCGCGCGACAAGCTGCGCGAGGGGTACGAGGCGGTGGCCGCGCGCGATGCACAACGGGACGCGTTCTGGGCAGAGTCGCTGGCGGTCTCGGATGCGTGGCTGCGAGCGCAGACGGCGGCGAACGAGGCGGAGGCGGCGGCCGAGCGCGCTGCGATCGAGCGCCACGAGGATGCGTGGGAGCAGCTGGAGCGGATCGGGGACATCGCCCTTGGTCGTGACTTCGGCGACATCTTCGCGCGCACGCAGGACGGGGTGTTCGACGAGGACGGGATGCTGGACGTCGAGCGCGTCGAGGAGCTGGCGCGGGCGACGCGGAACCGGATCGGCCGCGACATCGCGGCACCGGACGAGGAGCTGGCGCAGGGCTGGGCCGAGGACTTCGTCACGAACACGGTCTACGACGTGACGCACAGCACGGCGATCCGGCTGGGGACCGGGGTGCTGACCGGCGGTAGCTCCGAGATCTTCTACCAGAGCCTGTCGGCGGCGGAGCGGATGCAGGCTGAGGTGAACCGCGCCGTGGACAGCGGGCAGGAGTACTCGACGACGGACGCGCTGCGGACCGGGATGCGGGTGCTGGTGGAGGAGAACCTGCCGGTCAACACGATCCGGGTGATGCAGGACCCGAACGCGACGTGGGCCGACGTGGCGATGGCCGGGGTGATGGACATTGCGACGACGGTGGGGAGCGTCGAGACGGTGCGGAACCTGGGTGGGAGTCTGCACGCGGCGCGCACCGGAGCCGGGCTCGTGGACATCGCGACGCATCGCGCGCCGGGGCTGTTCGACGACGTGCTGCGACGGTCGGGCGAGGGCGATCAGCTGTGGCGTGACCCGATGGACGTCGACTGGCAGACCGGTGGACCTCGGGCGGGGTTGGACCTCGAGGGGTTGCACCTGCGTGGTGCGACGCCGGACGGGCGCTCCGCGAGCGGACTGGCGCGGTTGCCGCAGCCGGAGCTGAATCCGCCGGGGGGCGTGCAGACGAGGCTGCCCGAGGAGTGGGGGATGCGGCGGCCGGACGCGATTCACATGCGGCAGGTCGCGGAGGAGGAGCTGGTGCAGTTCACCGTGCGCCCCGCGACCCCGCGTGCGCCGGAGCTGATCGACGCCGACCTCGCGGTGCCGAAGCCGCCCGGGATCAAGGTGAAGACGGTGAACCAGATCGACATCGACTACCTCGGACGGCCCGCCCACGCCGACGGGATGGCGGCGCACTTCGACCCGCCGATGCCGGGCAGCCCGCCGGGGACCAAGCCGCCGGACATGGACGACGAGCTGTGGGGCAAGGTGTGGGATCGCTACACGCAGCGCGCCGACGAGTTCGCCAACAACATCGAGTCGGTCCGTGACCTCGACGGGTGGACGGCCGACGCCGATGGGGTGCTGCGGAACGCCGAGGGCAAGGCGGCGACCGGCGACTACGACCTGTTCGAGATCACGAACTTCGATGGGACACCGGTCTCGAAGGCGGTGCGCGACCGGGTCGTCGCGCGATTGATGGAGGGACCCGCGAACGCGCAGCACGGCGCTCATCTCGACTGGCCCGAGATCGCGGACCTGTCACCGAAGGAGATCGATATCTACAACCGCATCATCCGGGGACACCAGGAGGGCGGTGAGGCGTTGATCCAGTTCACACCGGGCCAGGCGCGGATCGCGACCACGTTCACTGATGCTCCGGAGATCCAGTGACCAGCGCTGTCCCGGACGCGACGGCGCCACGCGAGCGGATCCTCGAACGGGAGCGGGAGACGAGGGCGGCGCTTGAGGAGATCGCCGGGTTCCTCGACCACGCGCATGGCGCGTACGCCAACCAGCTGCAGCAGCATCTGCGCAGGCATGAGCGGGATCTGCTCGAGCTGCGCGACCAGTACCTCGCCACGCTGCCGCGCGTGCTGCTCGCGCGGTGTCCGTTCTCCGGTGCGGAGGCGCGCCATTCGCTGGATACGACGGGCCTCGATGGGTTGTGGTGGCGATACGAGCGGCCGGTGCGGCCCGCTGAGGAACCGGTGCCGCCCACGTGGCTGGCGATGACCGGGGCGGTCTCGCTCGCGCAACCGGTCGAGGCGACGCCGTTCCTCGTGAGGCCGGGTCCGGCGGTGCCCGGGGTGCTGCCGCGGCTCCTCGAGAGCGACGCCGTGCGCGCCGTGGTGAGCGAGGTGCCGGTCGGGCATCACCGGGGGTTTGCGGTGACCTACTTCGAGGAGCGGCCGAGCGACGTCTCGCCCGTGAACACCTGGGGCGCCAGTGCGTATCGCGTCCTCGAGGAGGGCGGCCGGGCGCTGGAGGCGAGCCTACCCGCGCTGGACGATGAGTTGGACTTCGAGCTGGGGTCGTGGATCGAGCGAGGGAAGCTGAGCTGGATCGCGCCGGGCGACGAGACGGCAGAGCTGCACGATGACCTCGAGGGTTGTCCGTACCTCGACCTGGAAGGGACGCGCGAGACGCAGCACCTCGAGGGCGGAAGCATCTGGACCGCGAGCACGATCGAGGCGAGGAGCGACCGATGACGAACGCGCCGAGTGAGACACTCGTGCCTGAACGGTTCGTGCTGTCGTACCACCAGCTGGCGGCCGCGCTAGCGCTGGGCGGACTGAGTCCGTCGTCGCGATCGGCGCTGCCGAGCGCGCCACCGCCGTCGAATCCGCGTGGCGCGCTGACCGATACATCGGTCCTCGGGAGCGACGGGGCGCTGACGAGCGCGGCGCGGACGGCGCTGGAGGTGGCGGCGGACCCGCAGCGGATGCTGACGGTGATGACGAACCGCGCCGGGCGCCGTGCGTGGACCGAGACGACGTTCGTGCAGGCCGGGGGAAACGGCGGGCCGGCCGTGGCCCAGGCGCTGCGGGAGGGTGAGGCCGACCTCGCGCTGCTGCCGACACCGGCGCAGGCGCTGGTGACGCTGGATGAGCTGCTCGGGATCACGGCGCTGCCGGGGCGGCCCAGCAACGGGGTGTTGCACCTCGATCTGGCCGCCTACGCGGCGGCGCTCGCGACGGCCGACCACGTGCAGGAAGCGCGGTTGCAGGCGCGGCTGGCGCGGGAGCGGCGGCCGTTGCCGGCGCTGACCGCGGAGTCGCTGGAGGCGCAGCTCGCGCGCGGCCTCGAGAGCAACGACACGCGGTGGGCGGTGACGGCGGCGCGGGCGGTGTGCCCGGCGAACCTCGTCGCGGCGCAGGGGCAGCTCGACGGCGGACTGCGCCGGCTCGCCGAGGTGGGGCTGCTCAGCCGCGACGGTGAGCGGATGGCGCCGACCGAGCGCGGGATCGAGCTGTTCGTCGACCTCGCCCAGATCGTGAACTCGGCGGGGCTGCTGCTCGCGGCGGCGGAGCGGGACGAGCCGGCGGCCGTCGCGCACATGACGCTGCTGCGGTGCACGAACGCGATCTGGTTCGCGGCGTGGCGAGGCATCACGGAGAGCGATGGCGAGATCGAGCTGTACCAGTCGACGCCGATCGCGGGGTTGAAGGTCCTCGAAGGGTTGCTCGAGCCAGCGGCGTTGCCGACCGCCGGCTAGGCCTCGGTCGCCCGGACGGGCGCGAAGCGGCGGACGAGCAGGCCGAGGTTCAGGGTCACCATCAGGCCGGCGGAGATGAGGGCGCCGCCGATGCCGGCGGCGAGCGTGTTCGGCGAGTCGAGCGCGGCGACGACCTGCAGGCTGACGAGGGCGAGTCCCCAGAGCGCGAGGAACCAGTGCGAGCGCTTGACGAACTTACGTCCGTCGACCAGCTCGACGCGGATCAGCAGGAGGGCGCCGACGCCGATCACGGCGCCGACCGCCGCGAGCACGGCGGCGGCGATCGGTTCGACCTCGACACCGAGCAGGAAGATCGAGATGGCCACGCCGCCGGTCGAGCCGACGATGGCGAGCAGTGGCGCGAGCCAGCGGAGGCGTTGTGGTTTGCGGAGCCGCCAGAGCGACCAGGCGATCAGCAGGAAGCTGAGGCCAGCTAGGCCGACCGTGACGTTCTTCAGCAGTTCGTCGGTGTCGACTTGCACGCGCCGTCCTCCGTCGACGGCGAGTATACGGAGGGCGTTGGGCCTCGTATCGTCGCGGTCCAACCGCCGGGTCCGTGTGGGCTGAGCGAGGAGTGCGCGATGACGATGGCCGAGTCGATCCCCGCGATCGATCTGTTGCAGGCGATGCGCGACGTCGGGGTCACGGACGTCGTGGCGGTGCCGGACACGCATCAGCGCAGTCTGATCACGCTGCTGGATCAGGATGACGGGATCCGCTTCATCCAGGCGGCGACGGAGGACGAGGCGGTCGCGCTGGCGGCGGGGCTGATCGTGGGCGGCCGGAAGCCGATCGTGCAGATCCAGCACGCGGGGTTGTACGCCTGTGTGAATCACCTGCGCGGGATCGCGGGCGACGGTCGGTTCCCGATGGTGTTCATGATCGGGCTGCTGGGCCGCGACCCGTACCGGGCGCCTTCGGAGCACGCGGGGTCGATGGTGGCGCTGGCGGAACCGCTGCTGGACACCTTGAAGGTGCCGCGCTTCCTGCTCGATGGACCCTCGGATGTGGGGATGGTCGCCGAGGCGTTCGCGCAGGCGGAGGCGCGCGAGGGACCGACCGCGCTGCTGATCGGCGTGAACACCGCGTAGCCCGAACCCCTCGACAGCCGCAGGCGCAGGAGCTGACATGACGACCTCGACCTCTCGAATCTCCGTGGACAACGCGATCGAAGCGCTGGCGCGCCGGCGCGACGACCAGGTGGTCGTGTCGACGATGACGGTGATGCGGCCGTGGCGGGAGCGGGCGGAGACGGACCGCGACCTCGTGTGCGTCGGGTTCATGGGTGGCGCGTCGACGTTTGGGCTCGGGGTGCAGCTGGCGAAGCCGGAGGTGCCGGTCTGGGTCCTCGATGGCGACGGGTCGCTGGCGATGCAGCTCGGGTCGCTGCTGACGATCGGGAACGCGGCGCCGCGGCGGTTCCTGCACGTGGTGATGCACAACGGGGTGTACGACACCAGCGGCGCGCAGCCGGTGCTCGCCGAGGGCAACATGTCGTTCGCGGAGATGGCGAAGGGCGCGGGGTACGTGGACGCGGTGCGGTTCGATGACATCGAGTCGTTCGAGCTGGCGCTGGACGATCTGCTCGAGACGGATGGCCCGGTCCTCGTGGAGTTGATCACGGAGCCGACGGGCGACTCTTACCAGGGCCCCGAGCCGGGGACGTCGAAGCCGTTGCCCGAGGACGGGCGGCCGGTCGCGTCGGCGCTGGCGGACGTTTGGCCTCGGGTGCGGGACAGCCTCGGGGGCGGGTAGCCGTCCGTTCGCGGCCGCGGCCGATCCTGTCGAGGGCGGTTCGCGCGGTCGTATGATGCGGCGATGAGTAACAGCGACACGATCCGCGCCTTCCTCGATGCCTTCAACCGGAAGGACATCGACGGGGTGATGGCCCTCTTCTCTGACGACGCGGTCTACCACAACATCCCGACGGCGCCGGTCCATGGTGTTGACGCGATCCGGGCGAGCATCGAGGGCTACACCAGCCCGGCGACGCTGATCGACTGGGAGCTGGTGGCGATCGCGGAGACCGAGGGCGGGACCGTGCTGACGGAACGCCTCGATCGGTTCGAGTTCGGCGAGGCGAAGGTCGAGCTGCCGGTGATGGGAGCGTTCGACTTCGAGGACGGCAAGATCCTCGCATGGCGGGACTACTTCGACCTCGCGCAGTTCCAGAAGCAGATGCCGGGTGGCTAGAACCGCCTGGCGCTCGCTCGGGGCGCTGCTGCTGGTGGTCGCCCTGGGGAGTCTGATTGCTTGCGGCGGCGGAGACGACACCGAGACAGGCGGCGATGGCGGCGAGACGCCGCGTTCGGATGGCACCTCGACGGCCGGCGGCGACGCGACCACCGGGGCGTTGACCACGACGCGAGCTGGCGGGGACAACGAGACCAGCGGCGAGTTCGATCTCGCGCCGGGGGCGCGGACCGTGCCGGCCTCGGCGGTGAACGACTCGCTGAAGGACGTCAGCGACGGGGTGTACCGCCTCGACGGCGACGCAGACCTCGATGGCGTCGAGGTGGGGTCGGTGGTGCTCTTCGAGGAGCACTCGCTGGTGCGTGTGCTCGCGATGAGCGAGGACGGTGGAGACACGCTGCTGACAACGGAGCCGGCTCCGCTGAGCGAGTACATCGTCGACGGCGAGGTCGGCTGGGACTACGAGATCGACTTCGGGGATTCGCAGACGCGGAGTTGGACGGATGGCCTCGGTGTGGCGCTCGGGCCGTATCAGTTGCGCCCGACCGACCGGAGCGAGACCGCGCTCAAGTACTCGGGCGAGGTGGGGAGCATCTCGGTCGAGGTGGAGATCGCGCCCGCCGGCGACCGCCTGGAGTTGAACCTGAAGGGATCGAAGAACGCCGCGGGCCAGGGGCTCCTGGTCGAGGCGGATGGTTGGGTCGGTGGTTTCCGCTCGACGGGGAACATCCAGTACTCGGGCGGTGAGCTGACTCAGTTCAACTACGAGAACGACGATCTGCAGGGCGAGCTCGAGATCAAGTTCGTGGCGACGCGGCTGGGACAGCAGCCGGAGATCTTCCGACTGCCGCTCCGCCTGGACATCCCGTTCGTCGTGTACGGGATCCCGATGAAGCTGGGGCTGGGGGCGAACCTGAGCGTGACGCCGGAGCTGACCGGTGAGTCGTCGAGCGAGGTCGCGTTCAAGGTGACGTACTCGGGGTCGCAGGGCTTCGGGTGGTCGCAGACCTCGGCGCGAGCGCTTGGCGGGCTGGACAACCAGGCGCTCGATCTCGTGACCGGGGATACGGCCGGGTTCGGGCCGGTCGGGCTCGGGGTGACGCTCGCGTTCCCGGTGATGCAGCTCAGCATCCTGCACGGGACCGTCGTGCCCTCGATGGTGATCGACACGCACGTCGCCGGGTTCTACTCGCCGGATCCCGCCTGCCAGAGCGCACTCGTGCGACTGCGGGGCGTGGTCGGGGTGAGCCTGGGGGTGTTGGGCCTCGAGCTGGCGTCCGCGCAGGAGACGGTGTTCCAGGAGGAGCACGAGGTGGAGAACGGCGATGGTTGTGTGGCCTTCGATGACGACTAGCGGGCCCGGGCAGAGCGCGCGATGAGCGTGCGGATTGGGTTTGGCCTCGCGGGGTTGCCGTTCGAGGACGCGCGGGAGCTGTGGCGCTGGGTCGACTTGCTCGAGGAGGGCGGGGTTGACTCGCTGTGGCAGACCGATCGGCTGATCTCGCGACAGCCGATGCTCGAGTCGATGAGCTTCATGGCGGCTCTGGCGGGGCGGACCGAGCGGCTCAAGTTCGGGATGAACGTGGTGGTGCTGCCGTTCCGCGACCCGCTGGTGCTCGCGAAGCAGTGCGCGACGATCGACTACCTGAGCGACGGGCGGCTGCTGCCGGCGTTCGGGGTGGGGCGGGCGGTGTCGCCGGAGTTCGCCGGGGCCGGGCGCTCGCCGAAGGCGCGTGGCGCGTGGACCGACGAGGTGCTGCAGTTCCTCGCGCGGGTGTGGTCCGAGGACGACGTGACGTTCGAGGGCGAGCACATCAGCTACTCGCACGTGACGATCGAGCCGAAGCCGGTGCAGACGGTGCTTCCGATCTGGATCGGTGGCTCCTCGAAAGCGGCGATCCGGCGGACGGCGCGGTACGGCACGGGGTGGCTCAGCGGGGTGCAGTCTCCGGTGCAGATCGCGCCGACGATCCGGGCGATTCGGGACGCCTCGGCGGCCGCGGGCCGGCCGCTGGATGACGATCACTACGGAGCGGGGTTCGCGTTCCGCTTCGGCTCGTGGGATGACCCGGTCGTGCAGCAGACCGCGGGTGCGCTCTCGCGCGTCGCGGATGCGGGCGACCCGCGTGCGCAGATCGCGGTGGGCGACACGGCGGACATCATCGCGAAGGTGCGCGAGTACATGTCGGCGGGCGCGTCGAAGTTCGTGGCGCGACCGCTCGCCGAGGATGGCGCGGAGGTCTTCGCGCAGACGCAGCGGCTGATCGACGAGGTCTTGCCGGTGATCCACGGGATGGACGGGCCGGCGGAGTCGAGCAACGGGACCAAGATCGGGATCGGGCCGAAGAGCTCGGAGATTCTTGCGCGGCTGGGGATCACGACCGTCGAAGAGGTGGAGGCGCGCGGGCTGGTGACGACCTACCTCGATGTGCTCGAGCTCGGCGATACCGGTGCGACGATCAACTTCCTCTGGGGGTTGGAGTCGGCGGTGACGGGGATCCACTGGCTGGAGATCCCCGAGGAGCGCAAGGCTGAGCTGCGCGCCGAGGTGGAAGCGGCGCGCGCGAGCTAGCCGCGACGTCCGGACCGACGAGCGGCGGAGCCGCTCATGGAATGGCACTCAGAGAGCGGGCGCGGGTGTGAGTCGACTGCACCACGGCTGGCTCGTCGCGGCGGTCCTGTTCATGACCTTCGCGCTCACGATCGGGATCACGCAGTACTCGTTCGGCGTGTTCGTCACCGAGCTGGAGTCGGACCTCGGCTGGAATCGCGCGGGGATCAACGGGGCGCTGACGCTGTTCGCGGTCGGCGGGTTGCTGGCGCCCCTCGTGGGGCGGCTGATCGACCGGCACGGCTCGCGGCCGGTGATGATGGGGTCGTTCGCGCTGCTGGCGGTGAGCCACCTATTGCGGCCGTGGGTGACGGAGCTGTGGCAATTCTACGCGCTGAACTTCGTGCAGTTCGCGGCGGTGCCGGGGACGATCATGCTGCCGGCGGGGAAGCTCCTCGCGATCTGGTTTCCGACGGCGCGGGGTCGGGCGATGGGGTTCTCCTCGATGGGGGCGAACGTCGGTGGGGCGACGTTCTCGGGGCTGAGCGCGCTGCTGATCGGGCAGCTCGGGTGGCAGGCGACGTACGCGATCTACGGGGTGGTGTTCCTCGTCGCGATCCCGATCGTGGCGCTGGTGATTCGAGAGGACGGGCGGCCAGTCCCGGTGGGTGCGCCGGCGGAGCCGGTCGAGGCGGGCCTCACGACACGCGAGGCGCTGCGGACGCGGGCGTTCTACCTGATCGTGATCTCGCTGACCCTCGCGCAGCTGCAGTACCTCTCCGTGCTGACCCAGATCGTCCCGCACCTCGAGAACGTGGGGTTCAGCCGGGGGACCGCCGCGACGGCGCTCGGCGCGATGGCGGTGTTCGGCGCGATGGGGAAGGTGAGCTTCGGTTGGCTGACGGAGCGCGTGCCGAGCCGGTACGTGGTGATGCTGAGCCTGGGGACGCAGATCGTAGGGCTGGCGATTCTCGTGCGGGCGGGGAACAGCAACGCGATGTGGACGTTCGTGCCGGTGTTTGGGCTCGGGTTCGGGGCGATGGGGGCGTTGATGACGCTGTTCGTCCAGGAGACGTTCGGGATTCGCGCGTTCGCGACGATCTTTGGCCTCGTCAACTTCTTCACGCAGGGGGCGTCAATTGTGGGGCCGCCATTGGTCGGTGCCTCGTTCGAGGCGACTGGCGGCTACGAGCTGGCGTTCACGACGATCGCGGTGCTCTTCGTGCTGGCCGCGGCGTTCGTGTTCTTCGCGGCGCCGCCACGCGAGCCGTCGAATCGGGAAGAGGTGGACGAGGCGGAGCGGGGCGTGCGGCCGGTCGCGGCCGAGGCATGATGGTCGAGGGACCTCGATGACGACGAGCGGCCGCTTCGAGTTCGTGATCTTCGATTGCGACGGGGTGCTGATCGACAGCGAGACCGTGGCGCTGCCGGTGCTGGGGACGATGCTCGGTGAGCTGGGCGCGCACCTCGAGGTCGACGAGCTGCACCGACGGTTCGGCGGGCTGTCGTACGCGCAGTTGCTGGAGGTCGTCGCCGAGACGATCGGCGGTGCGCCGCCGGCGACGTTCGAGGCGGATCTCGCGCGGCGGTGGGAGGAGGCGCTGGGGACGGAGCTGGTGCCGATCCCCGGCGTGACCGACGTCCTCGAGGGGTTGCGGCTGCCGTTCTGTACCGCGTCCAACGCGGAGTCCGAGGAGATTCGATTCAACCTCGATGTTGCGGGGCTGCGACATCACTTCGAGGGGCGGATGTTCACGGCGACGGACGTCGAGCGGCCGAAGCCGGCGCCGGACCTGTACCTGATGGCTGCGCGCACGCACGGTGTCGACCCGTCGGTGTGCGCGGTGGTCGAGGACACGCCGACGGGCGTGGCCGCGGGGACGGCGGCGGGGATGCACGTGTTCGGCTACTCGGCGCGCCATCCTCGGGAGGCGCTGCTCGCGGCCGGGGCGCGCGAGACGTTCGGGCACATGGACGAGCTACTCCCGTTGCTGCACGCCTAACGAGTCCAAGGAGCTTCCTGATGAACCCGAGCGAAAGATTTCCGATCAGCCTCGGCGATGCGATGTACTCGCTGCGCGCGATCCGGCGGGTGAAGCTGGACCCGATCCCGGACGCGGACCTGCGCGACATCCTCGATGCCGCGCGCCAGGCGCCCAACGGCGGGAACGCCCAGCCGTGGCACTTCCTGGTGATCCAGGACGAGCAGCTGCGCTGGCAGTTTGGCGAGCTGTATCGCGAGGCGTGGTGGGCGAAACGAGCCGACCAGGGGATCCACGGGCCGGGCGACATCGACCCCGCGAACAAGACGACGATGTCGGCGATGAAGCTGTCGGACGAGATCGCGGCGGCGCCGGCGATCATCCTCGTGTGTGCGATCGCGCAGGGGGCGGGGGCGATGGGGTCGGTGATCCCGTCGGTGCAGAACATGTTGCTGGCGGCGCGGGCGCTGGGGATCGGCGGGACGATCACGACGCTGCACGCGGTGGTCGACGAGCGCGTGAAGGAGCTGTTCGGGATCCCGGAGGAGGCACAGATCGTCTACGCGGTACCGCTGGGGTACCCGCAGGGGAACTTCGGGCCGGTGCAGCGGAAGCCGCTGGCGGAGATCGCCTCGGTCGATCGCTGGGGCAACTCGATCGGCTAGCCGGAGCGAGCGAATGGAAGATCCCCTCGTCTCCACCGACTGGCTGGAGCGCCACCTCGACGACCCGACGGTGCGGGTGATCGAGATCGTCGCGTGGCCGGAGAGCCGTGACTACGAGGACGGGCACATCCCCGGTGCGATCCGCTGGCTCTGGAAGGATGCGCTCTGGCACGACACGGACCGCGAGTTCCCGACACCGGCCGAGATGGCTGAGCGACTCGGTGCGGCGGGGATTCGTGAGAGCGACACGATCGTCCTCTACGGGGAGCTGATCCAGTTCGCTACGTACGCCCTCTGGGTGCTGACGATGACCGGGCACCCGGACGTGCGGCTCCTCGAGGGATCGCGCCGCAAGTGGGTCGCCGAGCGGCGGCCGCTCGAGGTCGATGTCCCCGTCGTCGAGCCGGTGGCGTACCGCACACAGCGAGGCGACCTGTCGAGTCGCCTCGGACGTGACGACGTGCGGGCGCACCTCGGGAGTCCCGACCGCGTGCTGCTGGATGTCCGCTCACCCGAGGAGTACGCCGGCGAGCGGGTTGGGATGTCGGCGACGGGCGACCACGGCGCCGAGCGGTACGGGCGGATCCCGGGCGCGCAGCACCTCTTCTTCCGCGAGCTGCTCGAGGAGGATGACCGGTTCAAGCCGGAGGCGGAGCTGCGCTCGATCCTCGCGAGCCGCGGGGTCAGCGCCGAGGACGATCGCGAGACCGTCGTGTACTGCCGGCTCAGCCATCGCGCGACGCTGGCGTGGTTCGCGATGCGGTTTGTGCTCGGGTTCGAGGACGTGCGGGTGTACGACGGGTCGTGGACCGAGTGGGGGAGCATCGTCGGGTTCCCGATCGAGCGGTGAACCGAGTGATGGCGGAGGCGCGTGGTGCGACTGTTCTTCGCTGACCTCCTGATGTTGCTCGGGGCGCTGGCCGGGTTGCTCGCGATCCCGTGGACGCTCTTCGCGGGCTGGGCGCTCGTTGCCAGCGTGGGGCTCGCCTCGGTCGGGCTCGCGCTGGACTGGCGGAACGGGCCTCGGCGGGTGGCGTACCTCGGGTGTGTGGCGATCGGGTGGCAGGTGGTGGGGATGGTTGCCGCCGCCGTGTTGCTCGCGACGGCGCTGGTGTTGCGGCACCGCGGGCGGGTGGCCGCGACGGGTTGAGTTCCTCGCGCCGCATCTTCTTGATCGCCTACGGGCGAGGGCTTCGAGCTGATCCTCGGAGGCCTCGGCGACACCTCGGTAGGGTGCGCCAGGCGGCGGCGTGTGGTGGCGACCTCGGCTAGAGTTCGCGGGCACAGGGCGGACGGCGAGGGGGAGACGATGCTTCAAGAGCTGACCGGGCAGGTTGCCTGGATCACGGGCGCGGGGACCGGGATCGGGGAGGCGGGCGCGGTCAAGCTGGCGGAGGCGGGTTGCAAGATCGTGCTGTCCGGGCGGCGTCCGGAGCCGCTGGAGAGCGTTCGGCAGCAGGTTGAGGCGGCCGGCGCCGAGGTGATGGTCGAAGCCCTCGATGTGTCGAACAACGACGACGTGGTCGCCGTGGTGGGGCGGATCCAGGAGCGGTTCGGCCGGATCAACATCGGTGTGTTCAGCGCCGGAATCAACGTGAAGGACCGGAACTGGCCGGTGGTGACGCCGGAGCTGTGGGACCAGGTGATCGGGATTGACCTCGATGGGGCGTTCTACTGCTGCAGTGCGGTGCTCCCGATCATGCGCGAGCAGGGCGGCGGGCTGATCATCAACATCTCGTCGATGGCGGCGAAGGGCGTGAGCCCGCTGACCGGGCCGGCGTACACGGCGGCGAAGCACGCGATGAACGCGATGACGGCGAGTCTCCTCGTTGAAGAGCGCAACAACGGGATCCGCGCTACGGCGATCTGCCCGGGCGAGGTGGCGACGCCGATCCTCGACAACCGGCCGGTGCCGGTGAGCGCGGAGGATCAGGCGCGGATCCTGCAGTCGGAGGACCTCGGCGAGTTGATCCTGTTCGTGGCGCAGCAGCCGCCCTCGGTGACGCTGAACGAGGTGCTCATCACCCCGACCTACAACCGCTTCGCGGCGGGGTAGCCCGCGTTGTTCGTCATCCAGTCTTCCCGTTTCCATTTCGCTGTTCCAACTCACTAGGGAGCGTCTCGTGGCACTGAAAGTCGTGAACTGTGGCCGGCCGATGGCGGACACCGGCATGTTCGAGTCGGCGGGCATCGAGGTGGTGCAGCAGCAGGTCGGCGCGTTGACGCCGAAGGACGAGTACATCGAGCTGCTCCGCGAGGCGGACGGCGCGATGATCGGGACGCTGCCGCTCACCGATGTCGATGTCCTCGAGGCTTGCGGCAAACTCAAGGTGGTGAGCCGTGCCGGGGTCGGCGTCGACTCGATCGACCTGCCGGCGGCGACTCGCCTCGGGATCTGCGCCTGCAACACGCCGGCGGTGAACACGACCGAGGTGGCGGATCACGCGATGGCGCAACTGTTGTCGCTGACGCGGATGATCCGCGAGTTCGATGCCGCGGTGAAGGCCGGGAAGTGGAGCAGCGCGACGCAGGAAGTGCGCGCGCTGGCGGCGGGGATGAAGCGGATCGCCGGGAGCACGGTGGGGATCGTTGGCTTCGGGAACATCGGTCGGGCGTTCGCGACTCGCGTGAAGGGGTTCGGGCCGTTCCGCGTCGTTGCGTACGACCCCTACATCCCGCAGACCGAGGCGGACCTGTTCGGCGTCGAGCTGGTGTCGCTCGATGAGCTGCTGACCGAGTCGGATTTCGTGACCGTGCACGCGCCGGCAACCGACGAGACGCATCACATCATCGGGACGGAGGCGCTGCAGCGGATGAAGCCGTCGGCGATCCTGATCAACTGCGCGCGGGGTCCGCTGGTCGACCCGAACGCGCTGCACGCGGCGCTGACCTCGGGCGAGATTGCGGCCGCTGCCCTCGATGTCACGGAGCAGGAGCCGATCAGCGCGGAGGATCCGCTGCTGGGGCTGGACAACCTGATCCTGACGCCGCACGTGGCCGCCGCGTCGCCGGTGACGGCGATCGAGGGGAGCAAGCGGCAGGCGGAGAACGTGCTGATGGTGCTGACGGGGCAGAAGCCGCACGGACTGGCGAACCCCGAGGTGATCAAGACGATCGCCGTGATGCGCGACGGCGAGCCGGGGCGCTGGGAGGGGATTCCGGACTTCTCGACGGCCCTGGTGCTCTAGCGGCGGCCTTCGGCCGTCTCTGACGCTTCGCGCCTCGTCGCGAGGTTGGGGACCTACTTGGGACCTCTGGTCCTGAACTGGGCACCGCGTTCGGCGTAGGCTGGTCGGGTTCGAGGAGGACGTGATGGGCGATCAGCAGCAGTCCGATCCGGCGTACCGGGTCTTCGTCAGCTACATCGACAAGTCGCGCGAGTTCTATTCCGCGCAGGGATACGAGCGTCCCTACAGCTGGGCGCGCAACGACGAGTCGCCGTTCACGCCGCTGAGCAAGCCGCTCTCTGAGAGCCGGATCGGCCTCGTGACGACGGCGGTGAACCTCGATCTTCCCGACGACACCGACCAGGAGGCACTGCCGATCGCGTCGACGTTCGCGGCCTCGCTGGATCCGGTGCCAGAGCGGCTGTTCACGCAGAACCGTTCATGGGACAAGGACGCGACACACACGAACGACCTGGATTCGTTCTTCCCGATCCACCATTTGCAGGCAGAGGTGGAGGCAGGGCGCCTGGGCAGCGTCTCGCCGCGCTTCTACGGCGTCCCGACGGAGTACAGCCAGCGCCGCACGAACCAGGCCGACGCGCCGAAGCTGCTGGAGCTGATGCGCGAGGATGGCGTCGACGTGGCGATGCTGGTGCCGCTCTGACCGGTCTGCCACCAGACCGTGAGTCTGGCCACACGCCACCTGGAAGCGAACGGGATTCCGACGGTGATCTGCGGGTCCGCTCGCGACATCGTCGAGCAGGCGTCGGTTCCGCGGTTCCTCTTCACTGACTTCCCGCTGGGTAACCCGATGGGGAAGCCGTACGACGAGGAGATGCAGCGGGCGATCACCGGGATGGGGCTCGACCTCCTCGAGGGGGCGCGGTTCCCTCGGACGACGGTGCAGACGCCGTTCTCGTGGGGCGACGACGGCTGGCGCGCCGGGTACATGCGCGTCGACGATTCGAACCGGGAGTTGCTGCGGCGCGCCGGGGAGATTCGCAAGAGGCAGCAGGCTCGGCGTAAGGCCGAGGGGCGCGTGCGCTCGGAGTAGCGAGTCGCCCGCTGGCGACGGGTGCCGTGCGGGCGCGAGCGCGCGGGCCCGCCCACCCGCCCCATATGCCTGTGGGGCTGCATCTTCTTGATCGCCCTACGGGCGAGGGCCCCACATCCCTGCTTTCCGGAGGCTTTGCCCTAGATGTCGCAGTCGGTCGGCCTCGCGGAGTCAATTGCTTCTTGGTCGGAGTCGGGCGCCCAGTACCACTCGGTTCCCGAGTAGGACCGCACTACCCGAGTCGCCTGACGGCTGGCGGTCACTCGGATCGGCCGGCCAGCTCCGCCGATGTCACCTTGAAGAACGGCTGCTGGGTGCGGGCGCCTGCGTTGCAGGCCAGATGCCGTCGACGATGAACGCTTCATCCATGCCCGGCCAGGGGGGCATGGTGACGGCTACGGCGCTGAGGGGGCCATCCTCGGAGGCGCGGAACTGGAAGCTGGTGCCGACGGGGATGGTGATGCAAGTGCCGGGTGCGACGGGGACCGTCGATTCGTCGTCGCCGAGCTTGCGCCACATCTCGCCGCGGCCGTCGAGGAAGAACCAGATCTCCTCGACGGTGCGATGGGCGACGGGGGTTGATGCGCGGCCGGCGGCGAGCTGGAAGTGGGCCATGCTGCCACCGGGACGTTGGAGCAGGATGCGGACGTCGGAGCCGTCGGGCGCGACGGCGGTGGGGTCCTCGGGCAGTTGCATGGTCTTGAACGTCACGCTGGCACCTCCGAACTCGAAGGCTACTCGTGGGCGAGGAGGGCTTCGATGCCGATCGCCCCGAAGCCCGGGCTGTTCACGAAGCCCGAGTAGTGCGAGCTACCTCGGAGGGTGGCGATGAGGAGGCGTCCCTCCGTCGTGATGTCCGCGGAGTCGATCGAGTCCAGCCAGAGCTGGCCGTCTCGCACGGTGACGCCGGTTTCGATCCGGTTGTTCAGCCGCTCGACGTTGGCAGCTGCTGCCTCTGCTGAATCGTGGGCGAGGAGGATCGCCGTGAACGGTTCGCCCTCGGATAGTCCGACGGCGACGGCGAGGGCCTGGTACGGCGCGAGCTTCTGTTCGGCGGGGATGTCCCAGGCGGCGGCGATCTGCTCGCCGAGCGCCGCGTTCTGAGCGAAGTCCTCGATCAACTGAGCCGCGTAGTCGGGGCCCGGGGTGCGGCTGCTCACGAACAGCGCGATCAGATCGCGCGAGTCCAGCTCATCGGCCAGCAGGGCGAAGTTCTCGTCGCCGAGCAGTGACGAGCGTCCCTGGGACGCGTCGATTGAGGCTTCGAAGTCGTCGACGAAGTTGGAGCGCAGGACGTAGTCCGAGTCGAAGACGAAATAGCCGCCTCGCCCGAGATCGTCGAAGGCTGGCGGGCTGAGTCGCTCGCGCAGCACCTGGTTCCCGCCCCAGGTGAAGTAGCGCTGGCCTCGGTGGTTGCGTTGCTCGCCTTCGATGCACGCGGCGCAGGCGTCGAGCTGGGCCTCGATCGCGGCGGGGTCGAACTCGCCGCCGATGGCGTGGAGGTACCGCGGCGGCATGGTGCCGGCGGTCATCGCGAGATCGACGTCTGCGAGTCCGAAGCCGAAGCCTTGTTGCCAATTCACGACGTTCGGTGGCAAGGAATCCCACGGGGTGCCGAAGACCTCGCGAAATGGGATCGCGATGTCGTGTGCCTGGAGCGCGTCGTTGAGCGACCGCAGCTCGTTGGCGATGGCCTCGGCGTCGTCGGCGCCGGGGGTGGGTTGCTCGTAGCCGGGGAGGGTGCGGATGGCCTCGTAGTCGACGATGGTGACGCCGTCGCGGAAGGACGCCTGGTCGGGGACGAGGCGGAGCAGGGTGGAGTAGCGGCCGTCGGGGTCCTCGGACGTGTCGCACGCGGAGGCGAGGAGGAGCGCGCCGGTTGCGAGCAGGAGGAAGGGGAGGCGGCGGGGGTTACTCATGGAAGAGGAGGGGGTCGCCGAGCACGGGACCCTCCCAGCGTGGGAGGCCATCGAGAGTGGCGATGACGGTGGTTCCGTTTGCCTCGATCTCCCAGCCTCCGAACAACGTCGACCACGATGTACCGTCCCAGAAGCGGGTCGAGGCGAGCCGCTCCTCGAGTCGGCTGGCGTTCTCGGTGGCCGCGTCGGTCGAGCGATGGACGAAGACGAACACGGTCACGGATTCGTCTTCGCGGACCCCGCCGGCCAGCGCGTAGGCCTCGTAGGGGACGAGCAGCGGGACTGCGAAGGCGGCATCGACGACGGCTTGACGTGTGGTGTCATGCTGACCATCCACTAGCTCGCCGTGGATGGACGGCCCCTGGTGGGTGTCCGACATCACCGCTACGAGCAACTCGATGCCGTCTGCTTCGAGATCGTCGAGCGTGCGCGCGAGCTGGACGAAGGTGGAGTTTCCCTGCAACGAGTCGTCGGTGTCGCGGGCGTCGAGCGCCGAGGTGAACGTCGACGAATCGTCAGCGCGGAGCACGTAGCGGTCGGTGAAGAGGTACTGGCCGCCGCGCCCGACGTTGTCGAAGACCGGTGGTGTCAGGCGGTCGCCGGCGACGAGGCCGTCGCCCCAGTCGTAGTAGGTCGTGCCATCGCGCGTCCGCCGTGTCGGCTGCGTGCATTGCCCGCACGCTCGCACGTGTTCGTCGATGGCTGCGGCGTCGAAGTTGCCGATAGCGGCGCCGAGGGGGAACGCGGGTGAGTGGCCGGCGTGGACGTCGAGGTCGACGTCGTCGATCGAGAAGTTGAGGCCGGTGTTCCAGTTTTCTTCGATTTCGGGGAAGGCGCTCGCGCTGATCGAGGCGAGCGGAGCGATGCGGTGCAACCGCGTGTGCTCGCGCGCGCGGAGCGTCAGGTCCTGGATCGGGGTCAGGCTGTCCTCATCAGGAGCATCGCTGGGGAGTGGCAGCTCGCGGAGCGCGGCGTAGTCGACGACCCAGACTGCATCGCGGCGTTCCGGCTCGTCCGGGATGAGGGCGAGGATGCCCTCGTGCGACGCGATGCCGGGGTCGGATGTGTCGCACGCTGCCGCGAGGAGCAGCGCGCCGCCGGCGAGCAGGAGGAGGGGGAGGTGGCGGGGGTTACTCATGGAAGAGGAGGGGTGTTGGACCGAGGGCGATCGGCAGCACTGCTTCGCCTTCGAGGGTGGCGATCAGGGTCGCGCCGTCCGTCTCGATTTCCCATGAGGGGAACGAGGCCGACCAGAGACGCCCTTCCCAATCGACCGTCGTGGTCAGGCGTTCGTTCAGCCGGGCGACGTTTTCCTCGGCGTTCGCCTCGGTGCTGTGCGCGAGTACCAAGGCGGCGATTGGCTCACCGTCACGCAAACCGACGGCGAGTGCGACACCTCGGTGAGGGCGGGGGAGCGGTTCCTCCAGTGCAGACTGGACTGTCGGGTGTTCGAGCATGCTCTCGTCGAAGATGGATCGGCCCAACGGGCCGGAGTCGATGTCTGTGAGGTTGGCCCCCAGCAGCTCGATGTCTTCGCGGCGAGAGATGTCGTCCAACGCGTCTGCCAGTTGCTTGAGGCCGGGGTGTTCGAGCGCAGAGGTGCCCTCAGTGATGGCGTCGAGCGAGCTGGTGATGGGCTCGCGATCGAAGGCGTGAAGCACGTATCGGTCGGTGAATCGGTATGTGCCGCCTCGGCCCAGGTTGTCGAACACCGGGAGCGCGAAGCGTTCGCCTGTGCCGAGGCCGGAGCCCCAGTCGTAGTAGGAGTTGCGGCCTCTGGTGACCTCGGCGGGTTGAGTGCACTCGTCGCAGGCCTTCAGTCGGTCGACCATCGCATCGGCATCGAAGCTTCCGACGAGCACGCCGACCGTCTGGGGCGGCGAGCCTGTCACCAGCGATCGGTCTGCGTCGTCCACCGTCAGGCCGAACGCGGTGTCCCAGTTGGCGGGGATCTCCGGAAATGCGACGGCCGCGCGTGAGCCGAGTGGTTCGATCGCCAAGCCGGTTGCGTAGGTGTTCGCACGGAGTGCGAGGTCCTGGACGGCGGTGAGGCCCTCGCTGTTATCCGGGGGCGGGAGGGACCGTAACGCCTCGTAGTCGACGACCGTGATCCAGCGGCGGTATTCGGGGTCGTTGGGGACGAAGCGGAGGAGTTCCGAGTACGAGTTGAGGTCGGGCTCCGAGTCGCCGCAAGCGGTGGCGATGGTGAGGAGCAGGCCGAGGAGGGCGAGCCAGGCGTTGCGCATGGCGTCAGGATAGCGTGAGGAGCTAGTGCTTCGCTCCGACGAGGATGTAGTGGCTGGTGCCTCGGCGGCCGTGGGCGCGGACGCGGTGGGTGCGGGGCTCGAAGCCGGCGCGGCGGAGGCGGCGCTCGAAGCCGCGTTGCTCGTCGACGGACCAGATGGCGACCGTGCCCCGAGGGCGAAGCGCGGTGTGGATCGCCTCGAGACCTTCGGGGGTGTAGAGGCGGACGTTGCGCCGTTGGGTGGGGGCGGTGGGGCCGTTGTCGACGTCGAGGAGGATTGCGTCGAACTGGCCGTTCGCGTCGCGGATGACGTCGGCGACGTCGCGCGGCTCGATCTGCGTGCGGGGGTCGTCGAGGGGGTGACCGGCGAGGGGGCCGAGCACGCCTCGGTTCCAGTCGATGACCTCGGGGATCAGTTCGCTGACGACGGCGGTGCCAGAGGCGGGGAGCGCGTCGAGGACGGCGCGGAGGGTGTACCCCATGCCGAGGCCGCCGACGAGAACGCGTGCTTCGGTGGGTGGATTGGGGCAGGCGAGGGCCATCATCTGGTCCTCGGACTGGTGGGCGCGCGAGACCATGAGGTCGTAGCCGTCGGCGCGGATCGCGAAGTCGCGGTCGTGGCGCCAGAGCTCGAGGTCGTAGCCGTCGGGTGTGGGCGCGGTGGCGAGGTGTTCCCAGGGCTTCACGGCATCCACGATAGGCGGGCGCCGGGGTACGGTCCGGGTCGCATGGGTTCGCGTCGAGCGGGGAGTTCCGATGAGCGAGATGCCGATCAGCCGGTTCCCGGTGCCGGAGTTGTCCGACCTGCCCGACGACGTCCGGGAGCAGATCCTGGCGGTCCAGGAGCGGACCGGGTTCGTGCCGAACGTGTTCCTGGTGTTCGCGCACCGCCCCGATGAGTTCCGCGCGTTCTTCAGCTACTACGACGCGCTGATGAGTCGCGATGGCGGGCTGTCGAAGGCGGAGCGGGAGATGATCGTCGTGGCGACGAGCGCGGCGAATCACTGTCTCTACTGCGTGGTCTCGCATGGGGCGATGCTCCGGATCTTCGCGCAGGAGCCGCTGCTGGCGGATCAGATCGCGACCAACTACACGAAGGCGCCGATCACGGAGCGACAGCGGGCGATGCTGGACTTCGCGTTGCTGATGGCGAACGACTCCCACCTCGCGAGCGACGACGACTTCGAGGAGCTGCGCGCGCACGGGTTCAGCGATGAGGACATCTGGGACATCGGGGCGATCACGGCGCTGTTCGCGCTGTCGAACCGGATGGCGAATCTGACCTCGATGCAGCCGAACGCGGAGTTCTACGAGATGGGGCGCGCGCCTCGGTAGGTGGGGCGGAGTGCCCCCTGCGCGAGCGCCGGATCGTGCGTCAGTGCGGCGATATCTGACGGCGGGGGCGCTCCGGTAACGAACGACTGCTGTCAGCCGACGATTAGATAGACATGTCTCCAGCTAGACGTGTCTGGCTCATGAGCCGCACCCGGACGGACGGGCGATGCGAACACGCTCCGGCGAAGGACCGCCGACGGCGCTGCTGTGGTTTGCGACGGTCCTTGCGATCGTTGGCTCTGGCGTGACGTTCGCGCTCGAACTGCCGGCCTGGGGTGAGCTGCGAGGCGTCGATCTGGTCGATCGGGGTCTTGTGGCGCTGGTGCCGCTCATCCTGCTGTCGCTTGCCTTGATGTTCCTAGTGGCGACGTGGCGACGCTCGGCGCGGCGGTCGCGCCGACGCGCGGATCGCGCCGAGGCGCGCATGGCCGGGATCGCGGACGATCTGCCGGACGTGATGGTCTACGAGGCCGACGCCGAGGGGCGCTTCAGCTACGTCAGCGCCGGTTCACGTTCGCTGCTCGGGTACGAGCCCGAGGAGCTGGTCGGCCGGGCGATCGCCGAGTTCACCGCGGAGGAGCCGGCCGCGGTGGTGGCGACGGATCCGGCACGAGCGCACACACGCGAGGGGACGTGGGAGCACAAGGACGGGACACCTCGAACGGTGGAGTTCCAGGTGCAGCGGGGGCCAGACCGGGGAGGCGCCGCGTTCCGCGGCGTGGTGCGCGACGTGGGTGCGCGCGTCGCGGTGGAGGCGGAGCTGCGCGACACGCACGAGTCGTTCCTCGTGATGTTGGAGTCGGCGCAGAACGGGATCCTGATCGTCTCGAGCGCCGGCAAGATCCAGCTCTGGAACAGCGTGATCTGCGACATCCTCGGCTACGAGCCGACGGAGTTGCGGCGGATGACGCTGAGTGAGCTGGCGCCGGCGGTCGGTGGCGGGTCGCTGATGTCGCTGGTGACCGCGCGGATCTGGGGCGCGGCGCCGCCCGGGCTCTACGAGAAGCAGATCACGCGCTCCGACGGCGAGGTGCGGGACGTGGAGGTCTCGATTTCGACGTATCCGCTGGGGGACAACGAGCGCAGCGGCTGGATCGAGATCAGCGACATCACCGACCGGAAGCGAGCGACGGAGCGGATCCAGCAACTGGCGGACTACGACCACCTGACCGGCTTGCCGAACCGGCAGGTGATGGAGGGCGCAATCGCGGACGCGCTGGAGCGGGCGCAGGCCGGCCGCCGCTCGTTCGCGGTGATGTTGATGGACCTCGATCGGTTCAAGCTCGTGAACGACACGCTGGGTCACGCGGTTGGCGATGAGTTGTTGCAGCAGGTGGCGCGACGGTTCGTCGAGGCGCTGCCGGACGATCACCTCGTGGCGCGCTTCGGCGGCGACGAGTTCCTGGTGCTGGTGCCGAACCTGGCGAGCCCGGAGGCGGCGATGACCTCGGCGGGGGCGCTGGTTGCGTCGGTGAGCACGCCGCTGGAGGTGGGCGGCCGATCGCTGCACACGGCGACGAGCGTGGGCGTGGCGGTCTATCCGCACGACGGCGAGGACGCGGCGACGCTGATCCGGCGCGCAGACTCGGCGATGTACCGGGCGAAGGAGCTGGGTGGCTCCGGGTACCAGTTCGCGACGGCCTCGCTGGATGCGGACTCGCAGCACCGGTTGAACATCGAGAACGATCTACGCGCGGCGATCGAGGGTGGCGAGCTGACGGTCTACTACCACCCGGAGGTGGAGATCGAGACGGGCCGCATCGAGAGCTTCGAAGCCCTCGTCCGGTGGGATCACCCGGTGCACGGGTTGCTGCCGCCGGCGGAGTTCGTGCCGATCCTCGAGGACAACGGGCTGATCCGGCTGGTGGACGAGTGGGTGCTGCGCGAGGCGTGCGAGCAGAACCGCCGCTGGCGCGATGCCGGGCTCGGTCCGGTGGTCGTGTCGGTGAACCTGTCGGCGCGGCTGTTCTCCAACGAGGGGATGCTGGAGGCGATCCGGGCGATCGTCGAAGAGACCAGCGTCGATCCGAATCTGTTGGAGTTGGAGGTCACCGAGACCGCCGCGCTGCAGAACGTGGAGGACGCAGTCTCGATCCTGAAGCAGATCAACGACCTCGGGGTGCGGACCGCGCTCGACGATTTCGGGACGGGGCACTCGTCGCTGGTGCGGCTGAAGGAGTTCCCGCTCAACACGCTGAAGATCGATGGGTCGTTCGTGCACAACGTGACGACGGACGAAGACGCCGGGTCGATCGTGAGCGGCGTGATCGCCCTCGGACATGCGCTCGGGCTGCGGGTGGTGGCCGAGGGCGTGGAGCACGAGCGGCAGCTCTCGCTGCTGCGGCACCTCGGCTGCGACCTGGCGCAGGGGTACCTCTTCGCGCGACCGCTGACCGCGGATGCAGCGACGACGCTGCTGAGCGAGCACCGGCGGCTGGGGCAGGGGTTCGCGGCCTAGGTCTCGAGGCTCGGCGCCCGGGAACGTGAACTGGGCGCGCTGGGTCGGTCCGCGTGCTCCGAGTGGGCGACGAGTTACCTCGATAGTTCTCAATGTGCTTGAGACCGCGACGAGTGGGTGTCGCGGAGCGCGGCCCTCGGACCGAGGCTGCTAGTCGATGTGCAGGTCCTCGGCGCGACGGCCGGCGGAGCCGAAGCGCATCAGGTCGCGGATCTTCTGGGCGCAGGCGACGCAGTAGTCCTTGCCGTTCGCCATGTAGACGAAGGGGCCCTCGGGGCGCCGGCACGTGGTGCAGCGAACGACGAGGGTGCGCGGGGTGATCTCGCTGGGACTGTCACTGGTAGTCATCGTGCTGGAATCATCGGCCGGCCAGCCGGGTCTCCCAACCGCTCTGTGTTAACCCCGGATCAGAACTCCATCAGTTTCGTCCGGGGTTCGTCAGGTTCAGCCGTCTGCGCGCCACAGCTTACGGATCTCGGCGGAGACGACGCCGTTCTTCACGTCGAGATTCGCGAAGGTGCCGAGCTCGCCCGCGGCGTGGCGGAAGTTCGGGCGGGTGGGGCTGCCGGGATTCACGAACAGGGTGCCGGCGACCATGCCGATGTACTCGTGGTGGGTGTCGCCGAAGCAGACGACGTCGACCGGTTCGCCGAAGCGCTGCGCGAGCACATCCGCCGGATCGCGGCGACCGAACTCGACGGTGTGGGTGAAATTGACGGCGCCGCCGTGGAGGCGGATGTCGTGGACCATGCCGATCTTGACGCCGTCGACGTCGACGACGCGCGTCTCCTCGGCGAGGCGATCGCCGTCCTCGCGTGGGTCGGGGTAGCCGCGGACCGCGAGGACCGGCGCGATCGTCTCGAGGTGATCGAGCACGCCGAGGGTGTCGAGGTCGCCGCAGTGGAGGATGAGGTCGGAGCCCTCGAGGGCGGCGAGCAGCTCGGGCGGGGAGCCCCAGCCGTCGCCCTGCTCGTGGGTGTCGGAGACCACGGAGATGCGGGTGCTGTCGACCCGCATCACGCCGGGCCAGGCGTCGCCAGTCGAGGGCAAGCCGGTGCTCCTCCGGGTTCGCGCTGTCGCTACTCGTCTAGGACGGTCGTCTCGGCGCCGACGGGCATGATCGAGAGGTGCGCCACCGGCGAGCCGGTGTCGTAGGCGCCGTGCCAGTGTTCGATGCCGGCGGGGACGACGGCGCAGTCGCCCGCGCTGATGACGCGCTCGCCCTCGCGATCGCCGACCTTGCCGATGCCGGCGACGACGTAGAGGACCTGGTCACGGGTATGGGTGTGCCAGCCGGCGCGGGCGCCGGGGGCGAAGTTGACGACGGAGACGTTGGTGTCCTCGGTGAGTCCGGTGGAGAGGCCGCGGCCCCAGACCTGGCCGCCCTCGAAGATGGGGGCGTCGGTGCGCTCGACGGTGTCGCCGTCGTCGGACTTGATGACGTGAACGTGCATGTGCTGGCTCCTCGGTGGTTGGGGGTTGGCGTCGACCGGTGGCTCGGCGGCCGACGCTACCCGACCGGCTCGGGGACGCGGGCCTCGAGGAACTCATAGTCCTCGGGATCGGGTGCCTGCGTCTGGGTCCAGAACTCGAGCAGGGTGAACGGCCAGTTCTGGGTGACGTGTCCCTGGGCGTTCTTGTACCAGCTCGTGACGCCGGGGGTGCCCCAGGCCATCAGCTCGTTCCCACGATCGATGCGCTCGTTGTAGGCGTCGTGGACCTCGGGACGGACATCCATCGCCGCTCCGTCGCGGGAGAGCAGCAGCTGGATGCAGCCCATGACGTACCGCATTTCACACTCGGCGAAGAAGATCGTGGAGCCGTTGACGACGATGTTCGTGTTCGGGCCGTAGAGCGCGAAGAGGTTGGGGTACCCGGGGACCGTGACGCCTCGGTAGGCGCGGGCGGTGCCAGCCCAGTGATCGTGGAGCTCGACGCCGTGGCGGCCGACGACCTCCATCGGCATCAGGAACTCGCTGGCCTGGAACCCGGTCGCGAAGATGATGACGTCGAAGGCCTCGGTGCGGCCGCTCTCGCAGGCGATGCCGGTGGGCGTGATCTCCGCGATCGGGTCGACGGTGAGCTGGACGTTGTCGCGCTTGAGGGCGCGGAGCCAGTTGCCGTCGTCGACGACCATGCGCTTGCCGCCGGGCGGGTAGTCCGGGACCGCGTGTTCGAGCACCTCGGGCGCATCGGCGAGCGTGGTGCGGATGTAGGCCGTGAGCGTGTCGCGCATCTTCTTGTTCGCGGCGCTGACGGAGCCGGGCTCGGACCACTCCGGGTCGACTGACACCGACTTGAGCATGCCCTCCGAGCTCCGCCAGAAGAGGGAGAACCGATACCACTGGTGATAGAACGGCACGTTCTCGATCAGCCAGTGCTTGCCGTCGGGGATCTCTTGCCGATAGGTGGGTGAGGGGGCCATCCACGGCGGGGTGCGCTGGAAGATGACAACCTCGTCGGCCTCTTTCGCGATCTCAGGGACGAACTGGAAGGCGCTCGCGCCGGTGCCGACGACGCCGATGCGCTTGCCGGTCAGGTCGACATCGTGCTGCCACTCGCCGGAGTGGAACGACGGGCCCTCGAAGGTGTCGCGTCCGCGGATCTGGGGCAGCTTCGGGCGGTTGAGCTGGCCGACGGCGCTGATGACGGCGTTCACCTCGAGGACTTCCGCGTCGCCCTCGGAGGGTCGCACGGTCACCGACCAGCCGCCAGTGTCCTCGTTGAAGACCGCGCGCTCGACGTGGGTGTTGAAGCGGATGTGCTTGCGGACGTCGTACTTGTCGGCGCAGTGGTTGAAGTAGTCGAAGAGGACTTCGCGATTCGAGTACCAGTAGGGCCAGTCGTGCGGCTCAAACGAGTAGGAGTAGATGTGGTTCTGGTTGTCGACGCGGCAGCCGGGGTACTGGTTCTGCCACCAGGTGCCGCCGACCTCTGAGTTCTTCTCGATGATCGTGTAGGGGATGCCCTCCTGATCGAGGCGGATCGCGGCGAGCAGGCCGGACATGCCGGCACCGATGATCAGGACGCGGAAGTTCGCGCGGGCCTCGGGCGGGATGCCCTCGAAGGAGGCATGGGCGTAGGGGTCCTGTCCGTCCATGCCGAGTTCGGCGTGGAGGAAGTCCTTGTACTCGCGGGGGACGCCTTCGCCGATGAGGTAGTCGGTCATCTCTTCGATGGCCTCGTCCGAGGGGCGCGGGGGGAGCTGGCTGCCGCCGTCGCGGTAGGCCTTGAGCACCTCGAGGGCGATCGAGCGCGCCTCGGCCTGACGCTCCGGCGAAATGCCGCCCTGCGGGTCCTGGAACAGCGCCGCGATCGGCTTGATCTCGCCTCGGATGTGGGCGATGTCGCCGGTGATGTGGACGAGGGCGTTCACCAGCGAGGGGATGTGGGCGGCCTCGAGGGCGTCGCGGAGCTCCTCGTCGGTGGCGGTGATCGGGGGGTAGGCGTCGACGGCCGTCATGCATGCGCTCCGGCTGGTTGAGGTGGGTTCGACCGGGACGATATCAGGATCGCGCGAGGTGGCGCGGACGGTCGCCGACCCTCGGGAGTGGGACTGGTGCGGGGGATCCGTTCGCCTTGCCGAGGGAACGAGCCGGGCTGCTTCGCTAGGCCGGGTCCCAGATCTCCGTGTCGGGGTTGAACTGGGACCACGCGAACCAGAAGGACTGGTGGGTGGTGATGCGCTCGCCCTCGGAGGTCTCGGCGATCAAGGCGCCGGAGTCGAGGCGGACGGTGATGCCTCGGAACTCGACCGGCTGGCCGGTGGCGATGGCGAAGCGGGCGGCGGCCTCGGGGAACGCGACGGTGATGCCGTCGTGGGAGACGCCGAGGACCTGCTCCTGAATGAGGAGGCGTGGGTCGACGTCGCCGACCGGGAAGATCGGGCCGTTGTCGTCGCGGTCGCCCAGCGGGTCGAGCGGGTAGACGCCGAGCTGGCCGGTGTTCTGGTTCACGATCATGGCGTCGGGGCGGGCCTCCTTCAGGTCGCCCCAGTCGGCGGTGCCGACGCTGACGTGCTCGAGCTCGAAGCCGACGTCGTGGAGCGGGCCGGTGAGGGCGCGCCCTCGGAAGGTGTCGAAGAGGGAGAAGGTGTGGAGCTCGAACATGAGCTTGTTCGAGCGGGAGAGCAGGCCGCTGGTGCGCAGCTCGAGTGTGCCGGTGGAGGTTTCGATGCCCTCGGGGAGCTGGTCGGTGAAGAATGCCTGGGCGGTGCCGCAGAGGGTGCAGTAGGCGAGTGCGATACGGCGGCCGCCGATGGTGTCGTTCACCATCTCGTGCACTTCCATGATGTTCTTCGGGTAGGCGCGGATCTCGCCGTTGACCTCGACGGTGAAGACCGTGCGGTCGTCGGGGTACCAGTCGCCGCCGGCGACGTCGGTGAGGGGCGGGTCGTTGAGGGCGGGGATGCAGTTCCCGCAGGGGCGGTTGGCGTCCTCGACGGGTCGGTCGTCGATGGCGACGCCGCCCCAGCTCACGAGGCGCCAGTCGACATCGGCATTGGGGTCGTCGAAGAACGGGTCCCAGTCGTTGCCGACGAACCCGAGGAGGCCGGTCTTCAGGCGGAAGTAGTCAGCGGGCGCCGGGATGTCGTTCGCGATCAGGTAGTCGGTCGATGCCTGCCAGCCGCGCGGGTGCTCGCGGGGGACGCCGGTGAGCTGGCGCCAGGCGTCGTTCAGGTCCTCGGCGGTCTGGCCGCGCGGGAAGAACTGCATGAGGTCGGCGAGGTACCAGGCGTGGGTGACATCGCCGCTGTTGCCGACGCGCTCGATGCGGTCGGGGTTGAGGCCGCGGTTGAAGGCGGCCATCAGGACCTCGATGTCCTCGGCGACCTGCTCGGGCGGGGTGGTCGGCGCCGGGGGCTGGGTGGTCGTCACGTCGGGGGTTGGGCTCGCGGGATCGTCATCGCCGCCGGTGCATGCGGCGGCGATCAGCGCGGCTGTGACGGCGAGCGTTGCGAGGCCGAGCCGACTACTCACGCGCATGCAGACTCCTCGACGCACGGTGGGTGCTGCGATGGGTGGGAACACGATCGTACGTCACGGTCGAGCGTGGTCTGGGTGATCGGGGCTCCCGATCGTGGAGGCTCGCGTAAGGGTTCGTTGACGCCTCGGAGGGGGCGCTGCTAGCGTCCGCGCGCCACCCACCTTCAGCACGGAACGGACCACGCCCATGGGCCTGCGCGGAGACGCGGCGATCGTCGGAATCGCGGAGCTGAAGCCCGAACGGAAGCCCGAGGGGCCGTTCAAGCTCGGGATCGAGCAGTACGCCGGGCTGGCGAAGATGGCGCTTGACGACGCTGGGATCCCGGCGAGCGCGGTGAACGGGATCGTGTCCAGCACGTCGCTGCGCGAGGCCTCGATGTTCATCCCGGCGACGATCGCCGAGTACCTGGGTGCGCAGGTGAACTTCGCGGAGGTCGTGGACCTCGGTGGGGCGATCGCGGCGGGGATGGCGTGGCGGGCGGCCGCGGCGATCGAGCTCGGCGCGGCCGACGTGGTGGTGTGCGCGATCCCGGGGATGCCGGGGCCAACGCCGCCGAACGCACCGCCGCCGAACCCGGGGATGGGTTTCGGCGCCTCGAGCAACGCCTACGGTTCGCCGCAGGCGGAGTTCGACATCCCGTTCGGGAACATCGCGCAGAACAACGGTTACGCGATGATCGCGCAGCGATACGCCGCGGAGTTCGGCTACGACGGACGCGCGATGGCGAAGATTGCGGCCGACCAGCGCACCAACGCCTGCGCGAACCCGGAGGCGTGGTTCCACGGGCAGCCGATCACCATCGATGACGTGCTCGAGAGCCCGATGATCGCCGACCCGTTGCACCTCCTGGAGATCGTGATGCCGGTGTCGGGTGGTGGGGCGTTCGTGGTGGCGAGCCGCGAGTGGGCCGAGCAGTCGAAGCACCGACCGGCCTACATCACGGGGTTTGGCGAGCGGCTCGATCTGAAGACGCCGACCTATGCGCGCGACATGGTGCACACGCCGGTGGGGCCGGCTTCGAAGCAGGCGTTCGCGATGGCGGGGGTGGATCACGGCGCGATCGACGCGGCCGAGATCTACGACTGCTACACGATCACGGCGATGCTGACGCTGGAGGACGCGGGATTCTGTGGCAAGGGCGAGGGCGCGCAGTTCGTCAACGAGCACGATCTGACCTATGCGGGCGACTTCCCGATGAACACCCACGGCGGGCAGCTCTCGTTCGGGCAGGCGGGTCTGGCCGGCGGGCTGTCACAGGTGGTCGAGGGCGCGCGACAGATCATGGGGCGCGGCGGCGATCGGCAGGTCGCGAAGGCGGACACGATCTACGTATCCGGCACGGGCGGCGTGATGAGCGAGCAGGCCGCGCTGATCCTGCAGGGAGCCTAGGGGTGGAGAAGCCGTACCCGGTACCGACGCCGACCTCGCAGCCGTTCTGGGACGCGCTGCGCGAGCACAAGCTGAAGCTTCAGCGCTGCAATGAGTGCGAGGCGCTGATCTACTACCCACGAGCGAACTGCACCCAGTGCCTCTCGGACGACTTCGAATGGGAGGAGTTGAGCGGCGAGGGGACGCTGTACACCTACACGGTCGCGAGGCGGCCCACGCACCCGGCGTTCGCCGACGAGGTTCCGCAGCTGATCATCGTGGTCGAGCTAGACGAGGGGGTGCGGCTGACCTCGACACTGGTCAACGGCGGCGAGGATGACCTGGAGATCGGGATGCGGCTGAAGCCGGTGTTCCAAGACGTGCCGGACCACGACGTGACGATGCTGCGGTACGAGCCGGCGTAGGCCGCCGCAGCAGCGGAGGACGCGGGCGTTGCCGCCCGCGGCCTGTTGGCCCTCGGAGGATTCGCCTGGCGCTACTGGCGGGCGCGCTGCTCCTTCCACCAGGCGTCTTCCTCGGCGAAGCGCTGGGCGTTCCAGGTGAGGGCGGCCTTGAGGCCGCCTTCGTTCCGCTTCGCGTTGTACTCCTCGATGACCGGGGAGGAGCCGGGGCTGGCGAGGGCGTTGGCTTCCAGTTCGAGCGATCGTTCGAGGACCTGGCGGACGCCCATCAGCTCGTAGGACATGTTGATGAGCTTCTTGTTGTACTCGACGGTCGGTTCGGGGAGCTTGGCGATCGTGAGCGCGTGGCGGCGGACGGCGTCGTCGAGCTCTTCGGCGGGGACGACCTCGTTGACGAGGTTGAGGCGCTTCGCCTCCTGGGCGTCGATCAGGTTGCCGGTGTAGAGCAGCTCGCGGGCCTTGGTCATGCCGATGACCCAAGGCCAGACGGCGGGGATGTAGGGGCCGCCGGTGCGGATCTCGGGGGCACCGAAGAGCGCGTCCTCGGAGCAGATGCGCATGTCGCAGAAGGTGGCGGTGGCCAGTCCGCCGGCGATACAGAAGCCGTGGATCTGGGCGATGATCGGCTTCGGGTTGTTCCAGAAGACGTCCCACCAGGCGGAGGCGCTGAAGCCTTTGCCCTTGAGGAAGCCGTCGCGGACCTGGACCGCGTCGCGGGCGGGGCGTGGGGCGCCGTCCTCGCCGCCGCCGCTGATGTCGAAGCCGGCGCTGAAGGCGCGGCCGGCGGCTTTGAGGATGATCGCCCGGACCTCGTTGTCGCCCCAGCCGGCATCCTCTAAGGCGTCGCGGACCTCGAGCTGGAGGTCCTGGGAGAGGGCGTTGATCTTCTCGGGGCGGTTGAGGGTGACCGTGGCGATTGGGCCGTCGACCTCGTAGATGATGTTCTCGTAGTTCATTGGGTCGTCGCCCCTCACCGCGCACAGCGTCGTGCGGCGGGATTGTAGGGGGCGGGGCGATCGAGGTGTCAGGGCCGATCGGACGGGGACGTTCCGCTGGCTTCTTCCGCCGGCCGCTAGCCGAAGACGCGCTTCGCGGCGAGCTCGGCGACCTCGTTTGCAGTGAAACCGTACTGGTCGAGGACCTCGCGGGTGTGTTGGCCGACCTCCGGGACGGGGCCGCGGGCGCGGATGTCTGCGCCGTGGATCTTGAAGGGGGCGGCGAGGACGTTGTAGCTGACGCCTTCGGCGTTGGTGACGGACTCGAAGGCGCCGCGGTCGCGGAGCTGCGGGTCGTTGATGACCTCGTAGGGGGTGGCGATCGGGGACCAGATGCAGCCGGCCTCGTTGAGTCGCTCGCGCCAGGTGGCTAGGTCGTCGGCGCGGAAGATGGCGTCGACCTCCGGGAGGAGGACGGGGCCGTGTTCGCGCATCGCAGCGGTCGAGGTGTAGCGCTCGTCCTCGGCGAGGTCGAGGCGGCCGATCGCCTGGCAGAAGCGGGCCCAGTAGCGCTCGGGGAGCGGCATGGTGAGCTGCATCCAGCGGCCGTCGCTCGTCTCGTAGGTGTTGCGGGTGACGTGCCAGTGGGTCCCGCGATCCTGGCGCTCGAAGTCCCAGCTGTCGCGGTTCAGGGCCTGCTGCGTGTCGGAGGCGATCGACCAGACGCCTGTCTGGAGCAGCGAGATGTCGACGAACTGGCTCTCGCCGTCGCGGTCGCGGAGGCGCAGGGCGGCAAGAGTGGCGGCGAGCAGGTTGAGCGCGGCCATGTGATCGCCCTGGCCGGCGCGCGACTGGACCGGCGGGGACCCACGCTCGCCGATCAGCCAGGTGAGGCCGGAGCGGGCGAAGAAGGTGGTGCCATCGAAGCCGGGACGCTCGGCGTCGGGGCCGTCGGAGCCGTAGCCGGTGAGCAGCGTGAAGACGATCCGGGGCGCGGCGGTTCGAACCTCCTCGTACGTGAGGCCGTAACGGCGGAGGCGGCCGGGGGTGAGGTTGGTGACGAGCACGTCGGCTCCCCCCGCGAGGCGCTTCACGACGTCGGCGGCGTCGGGGTTGTTGAGGTCGAGCGTCATCGAGCGCTTGCCGCGGTTGTCGACTGCAAAGGGGTAGGAGACCGGGTCGCCTTCGCGGAAGGTGCGATGGCCTCGGTAGACGTCGCCGTCGGGAGGTTCGACCTTGACGACGTCGGCGCCGAGGTCGGACATCAGCGCGGCGGAGGCGGGGGCCGCGAGGTAGTTGGCGACCTCGATGACGCGAATGCCCTCGAGCGGTCCGGCCATCGATCGCCTCCCCGGCGCGCCTCGGAAGGTGGGGGCGCGCGTGCCGGGAGATGCTAGCGGGCGACCGCGTTTCGGGGCATCCGCCGCCGCGCACGCGAGCGGTGGCCGGGCCTCGGATCGACGGGTTCCGCGGGCGCGGCGTACGGTTTCGTGACGAACGGACGATGCAGGAGCGAGGAGTGACGATGCGGGTGCTGGTGATCGGTGCGAACGGGCTCACCGGGCAGCGGATCGTGAAGCTGCTGGCCGAGAGCGCGCACGATCCGGTGGCGATGATTCGCGACGGGGCGCAGCGCGCGACGTTCGACGAGCTGGGCGTGCCGACGGTCCTCGGAGACCTCGAGTACCCGATCGAGCATGCGGTGCGTGGCAGCGACGCGGTGATCTTCGCCGCCGGGTCGGGGTCGTCGACGGGGAAGGACAAGACGGTGCTCGTCGACCAGCTCGGCGCGATCCGCTCGATGGTGGCGGCGGAGACGGAGGGGGCGCGCCGCTACCTGATGCTTTCCTCGGTGGGTGCGGACATCCAGAGCGAGTCGCGGATCGCGCACTACCACCGTGCGAAGGGGTACGCGGACGAACACCTGATGAGCACTGACCTCGATTGGACGATCGTCTGTCCCGGTGGCCTCCGCGAGGACGAGGGGACGGGGACGGTCTCCGTCGGGGAGGACCGATTCGCCTCGGGGCTGACGAGCCGAGACAACCTGGCGGCGACGCTGGTGGCGTGCCTCGATGCGCCGAACACGATCGGGAAGCGGTTCAGTCTGCTGGAGGGCGAGACGCCGATCGAGGAGGCGTTGCGCTCGATCTGAGCTGGCGCGGCGATTTGTGACGGAGTACACTATTACGCGAGTCTGACAGCGAGAGGAGCCAGCGATGGCCACCGCGACCAGACCGCCCGAACCGCGCGCCCTCGATGGCTGGCGCGACACGCTCCGTGGCCGCGCTGACCGAGGCGGGCACGGGACTTCCGAATCGCTGACCCCGGAACAGCTCTCACGACGGCGCTTCATTGTGTCCTCGTTCTGGACGGGGCTCGGCGTGACGGTCGCCGGCGCGCTCGGCGGGGCGGTCGACTACCTGTACCCGAGGAACGTTGCGGGATTCGGCGGGCCGGTGCCGGCCGGGAACGTGGCCGACTTCCCGGCGGGTGGCGACCCGACGCAGTTCCGCGTCGGGCAATTCTGGTTGATGAACCTCGATCCTGCCGAGACGCGGCCCGGTGGGTCGGGCGGCGCGGCCGGTTTGCTGGCGCTGTGGCGGAAGTGCCCGCACCTCGGGTGCGCGGTGCCGTGGAACACGACGGTGACCGTCGATCGCGACTCGGAGGGGTGGTTCCGCTGCCCCTGCCACGCCTCGACATACAACAAGGCGGGCGTCCTGGTCGCGGGACCGGCGCCGCGCTCGATGGACACGATGCAGATCGACCTCGACGATGCGGGCGAGATCACGGTGCAGACCGGGATGATCTCGAACGGCGGGACCGACAACCCGAGCCGCGCGATCACCCACCCGCTGCTGCCGACGTAGCGCGCTGCCTCGGGCGTCCGCACTCTAAGGTGGATGGCCTCCGAAGCTCCGGTTGAGGGGTGCCTTCGCCGGCGTGACAAGTTCTGAAGGCTGGGTGGTCCCCTCGGTCGCCACGGACATCGTCCTTGAACGCTGACTCGATCCGCCTCGCGCCAGGACAGAGGTCTGGCCCAAGTAGGTCGGTTCGACGCGGGTGGCGGTGTTCACTGGGGCGCCGTCTCGCGCAGGGTTCGCCCGATTACTTCGAGCTTGTCTGCGAGTGCCAGCATGTCGCGCTTGTCGTTTGACGCGGACGCCTCGAAGCCTTCGAAAATCGGCAGGAGGCTCCTGAACGCTGCCTCTTCTAGCCCCAGTCCACGCACTAGCTTCTGCCGTGCGCTTTCAGTCAGTGGTCGCTTACCACTCTCGAGTCTCGAGATGTATGTGTGATCCAGGCCGGATCGGTTGCTTAGCTCGGAACGCGTGAGGCCACGAACCTCCCGAATGAATCGCAGCATACGCCTCGCGGCTTCTCGTTCAGACGTTGTCTTCAAGTCGCTACTCCAGCTCAGGGACGGTCCCTCTCTAGAGGACCGAGTCCAGGTTGCCCGGGCCTGACTTGTCATCTCCCGAATCGTTCTCCTGCGTCAACCTGAGCCCAACTCACTCACGCCGGAGTCGGCTGGCGCTTTGGCGGTCTCCAAAGTCATTGATACTGAGAGTCATCGTCGTGCTTGCACCTCGCCGCTAGCGCTTCTAGGGGCCGCAGCGGTGCCATTTCGCTTCTCTCCTACCTCGGGTCACCCTTCGTCCGAAAGAACTGCCCTGAGAGTCTTGGCCACCTCTATCAGGAAGTCGCCAATGACTCTCTGCCAGTGGACTGTGGGTTCGCTGCCTCCATCACCGGTAGTAGTTGTCCGCCCCTCCTCTTGCAGCTCCCCGTCGTTCGAGGTCTTGGCGGTGAGAGCCTGCTCCGATGCAGTCGCTACAGGTCGGCTGCCCTGTCTCAGGTCCGTCAGCAGTTCCTTGAGGCCCTCATCACCGAGGGCCTCAAGGAGGCTCTCAATCAGTCCTGAGAGTTCCTCGTTGAGTTCTTCTTTCAACTCTGCGGTCTCCTTCGAGCACACTACGTGCGGAGACGGCCAGTCCGAGGTCTCTCGTGTTGTTGGAGACCTAGCTGCTTCGGTTCGTCAAGAGTCGCAACATCCCGCTGCCCCCTTTCTTGCGGCGTTCCTCCTATTGGCACAAAAAGTGCCAGATTCGAAAGCGGTTTGCAACCGGAGCCTGCCCGGCTGGCCTCTTCGTCGAGCTTCGATCCTTCCGGCTGGACTCGGCGGCGGGTACCGTGAGCGCCGCCGCGCACGCTCACGAGGGGACCCGACATGCCGAGGATGACCGGCGCCCAGGCGCTGATCGAGATGCTGAAGGCGGAGGGCGTCGAGTACGTCTTCGGCAATCCCGGCACGGCCGAGAGCGCGATCATCGATGTTCTCGAGGACACCCCCGAGCTGCAGTACATCCTCTCGGTCCAGGAGGGGACGGCGATGGGAATGGCGGACGCCTACGCGCGGATCACGGGCAAGGTCGGGTTCGTGAATCTGCACATCGACAGCGGGCTGGCGAACGGGATCAGCCTGCTGACCAACGCCTATGAGGGCGGGACGCCGCTGATCCTTACCTCCGCGAACAAGGATGTGCGGAAGCTGGCGGAAGGGCGCTTCGACCTGCACCGGATGGCGGAGCAGTTCACGAAGTGGAGCGTCGAGGTCACGCACCCTGAGCAAATTCCCTCGGTGATGCGGCGCGCGTTCACGATTGCCCAGACGGCGCCGACCGGGCCGGTCTACCTCTCGTTCGCGGCGAACTCGCTGGACGACGAGGGGGAGATGGAGATCGTCCCGTCGGCGACGAGCTACCCGGAGGCGCGGCCGGATCCGGCCGCGGTCGAGGCGGCGGGTGCGATCCTCGAGGGGGCCGCGCAGCCGGTGCTGATCGTCGGGGACCGCGTGGGGCTCGGAGGCGGGGCATCGGAGGCGGTGCGGCTCGCCGAGCTGACCGGCGCGCGGGTGTATGCGACCAACCTCGGGCGGGTGAACTTCCCGACCAGTCACCCGCAGTACCTGGGGACGCTCAACCCGACGATGCCGGCCGGGCGCGCGGCGCTCGCCGACGCGGACGCGGTGGTGATCGCGGGGACCGGCCTCGGTGGGTACTTCTACTTCGAGGGGCGGGCGCTCGCGCCCGACGCGCGGCTGATCCACATCGACTCGGACGCGGCGGTGATCGGCGCGTCGGAGCCGACGGATGTGGGGATCGTCGCGGGTGCCACGGCCGGGCTCGCGGACCTGTCGAGCGACCTCGAGCGGCGGCTCACCGGCGAGGGGCGCGAGGCCGCGGCGATCCGGGCCTCGGCGGTCGGCGAGCAGCACGAGGCGCAGCGGCAGGCGTGGCGCGATCGCGTCGAGGCGCGGCGGGACCTGTCGCCGATGTCGACGGAGCGGATGATGACGGAGCTCGCGGCGGCGCTACCTGACGACGCGCTGTTCGTGGACGACTCGATCACCACGCGCGCGTCGGTCTACGGCGCGCTCGACTTCGATGATCCGGACGACCTCGTGGGGATCGCCGGCGGCGCGCTCGGCTGGGGGATGGGCGGCGCGCTGGGGGCGAAGCTGGCGCGGCCGGATCAGCCGGTGGTGGCGGTGATCGGCGACGGCAGCGCGATGATGACGATTCAGACGCTGTGGACGGCGACCGCCCAGCAGATCCCGGTGGTCTACGTGATCTGCAACAACGAGAGCTACCGGATCCTGAAGCTCAACATGAATGTCTGGCAGACCCAGATCGCAGGGCGGCCGGAACCACAGACCAACTACCTCGGGATGGACTTCGCCGTGCCGTTCGACATGGCGGCGATCGCGAACGCGTTCGGGGTGCGCGGACGCCGGATCGACGAGCCCTCGGAAGTGGGCCCGGCGTTGACGGAGGCGATCGCGTCGGGCGAGCCGGTCGTGCTCGATGTGCGGATTGATGGGGCCGTTCCGACCTCGTAGGACGCTTCGCGCCTCGTGAGGTGCGCAGGGCCCCGGGCGTTCCGAGCGGTCAGAGGGGCATGTCCATGTGGATGTCCTCGGGCTCGAGCTCGTAGAGCTCCGGGTCGACCTCGGAGGCGAGGTCGAAGCCCTGGCGGCGGTAGAAGGAGACGGTGTTCACCGAGGGGGTCGCCGAGACGTAGAGGCGGCGCGCTCCCAGCTCACGGGCTCGGGTGACGGCCAAGCGGACGAGCTGGTGACCGATGCCGCTTCCTCGGTAGCCGTTGGTGACGTGCAGGAAGTAAAGGTCGAGGCAGTCGAGGGCCGAGCCGATGCGCAGGCCGTCGAGGACTGCGATGCCGACGAGCCGCTGGCCCTCGAAGGCGCCCCAGGCCGAGCCACCGTTCTCGAGGCAGCGGCGCATGCGGGTCCTGTTGTCGTCGGTCCACCCTGGCCAGCCGTGGCCGTCCCAGTAGTCGTCCTCGGCGACCAGGTCTCCGTCGCGGAGGCGGTAGTTCTGGTGGATGACCTCGGAGCGATCGATCTCGTCGACTCGGTCGAGCTCGCTGGCGGCGAGGGCCCGGTACTCGATGGTCGGATTGGGCACGTTGCACCTCCGACTGCCTGCGTGGCGGGTGGCCGAGACACCGCAGCGTAACGCCGGGCGGATAGCATCGCAGCCCTCGGAAGGTGCGAGTGCAAGGGGGCGGGCGATGGCGGAGTACAGGCTGGGGTCGGATGAGCCGCACTACGCCTGGGACAACTCGCTCGAGGCGAAGCTGACGATCGATTCCGGCGACACGGTGACGATTCACTCGCGGGATGCGGGTGACGGGTTCATCACGTGGGATACGGAGCTGGAAGACTTGGGGAAGCGCGAGTTCAAGGGGCACGCGCTGACGGGGCCGATCGCTATCCGGGGGGCGGCGCCCGGGGACACGCTTCAGGTGGAGGTGCTGTCACTGCAGCCGGGCGAGCTGGGGTACACGACGTTCGCGCCGGGGCGGGGTCTGCTGCCGGAGGACTTCGAGGGGGCGTTCCTGCAGAAGTGGGATCTGACGAAGGATCCAACGCCGTTCAGGCCGGGGATTGCGATTCCCCTCGAGCCGTTCCTGGGGGTGATGGGGACCGCTCGCGCGGAGGAGGGAGAGTTCTCCACGGGCCCGCCGACGGCCAACGGCGGGAACATGGATGTGAAGCAGCTCGTCGCGGGCAGCACGGTCTACCTGCCGGTCTCGGTCCCGGGGGCGCTGTTCTCGTGCGGCGACGGGCACGCGGCGCAGGGCGACGGTGAGGTCTGCATCACGGCGATCGAAACGTCGATGACCTCGGAGCTGCGGTTCACGCTGATCAAGGACTGGGCGGTGCCGGAGCCGCAGTTCAAGACGCCGGGGCCGCTCACTCCTCGGACGAACACGGAGGCGTGGTACGGGACGACGGGGCATTCGCCCGACCTGCTGGAGGCCTCGAAGATCGCGGTGCGGCACATGATCGATTACCTGGTGCGGGTGCATGAGCTGACGCGCGAGGAGGCCTACATCCTCTGCTCGGTGGCGGTGGATCTGAAGGTGTCCGAGGTGGTTGACGCGCCGAACTGGGTGGTCTCGGCGCTCCTGCCCGATTCGATTTTCGTCGACGCCTAGCTCGGCTCACCTTCGCCGAAGGGCCCCGACAGGTCGCGGAGGCGGCGGTTCGTGTGGTCGTACTCGGCGGCCATGATGGCGTCGCGGTAGTCGGTCCTCGCGAGGTTGATCATCTGCTTGAACTTGCCCGGGTCGCCGTTGGCGACGAGGAGGACGCAGCGGGCGACTCGCGCGGGCTCGCGTGTGACCTCGGAGAGTGCGAGCAGGGCCTCGGTGGTCGCGTCCCGGCGATCGGCCGGGTAGTCGGCGGCGATCCTCGCGAGGATGTCGGGAAGGAGCGACGGCGTGGTCACGCGGGGCCTCGGCGGATGGTGTCGCCTCGGGCGATGCGCAGCAGGTAGAGGGCGAGGCCGCCGAGGGGGAGCAGGCCGACGAGGACGAAGCCGAAGGAGTAGGAGGTGGCGTCGATGACGAAGCCGAGCAGGACGCCGCCGCCTACGGCGCCGACGTCCCACGCCATGGTGTAGGTGGCCATGGCGGCGCCGCGGCGGGCGGCGGGGGTGCGGTCGACGATCAACGACATCACGGAGACCTGCACGCCGCCGAGGGCGACGCCGCCGATCGCGGCGGAGACGAGCAGCATGAGCTGGGTCTCGGCGGTGGCGAGGAGGAAGAGCGAGATCGCCTCGGCGATCAGGGCGGGGACGACGACGGTGGTGCGGCCGAAGCGGTCGCCGGCGGCGCCGGCGAGGAAGCGGGCGCCGAGGAGGGTGGAGCCCCAGACGCTGTAGTAGAGGCCGGGGTTGCCGAGCACGCGCTCCTCGGCGTGGAGCGGCATGAAGGCGTTGATGGCACCGACGGTGGTGGTCATCGTGAGGAAGACGATCGCGGGGGTGATCGCCGTCTTCGACACCCACTCGCGCTGGCCCCAGGCGACGGGCTCCTGGTTCTCGTCAGGTGGTTCGAGGTCGCGGACGATCGAGCCGACGACGAAGGCGAGGCCGGCGGCGGCCGCGCCGACGAAGAAGGCGGCCTCGAAGGAGAAGCGGTCGGCGACGGCGACGGACATGGGCGCGGCGTAGAGCTGGGCGAGCGCGTTGCCGCTCTGGTAGAGGCCGATGCCGACGCCGCGGCGTTCGGCCGGGATGTGGCTGGCGACCATCGCGAGCAGGGCGGTGGTGAACAGGCCCATCGCGACGCCGTGGATGAGCCGGAAGAACAACATGACCCACGGGTCGAGGCTGAGGCCGTAGCCGACGAAGGCGATGGCAGTGGCGATGCCGCCGATCTTCAGCCACTTCTCGCGCGCGCTGCTGTCCACCCAGACACCGACGAGCGGCCTCGTGAGCATGCCGGCGAAGCCGAGGCCGCCGGCGACGATGCCGACGACCCAGTCGGCCTCGTTGGAGAGCGAGGTGGGGACGTTGACGATCGAGATGCCGTAGGAGACGAAGTAGAGGTGGATCGCGAGCGTGGCGAGGAAGAACTGGAGGCTGCGCAGGCTCGGGCCCTGCGGCATACGGCCAGCGGACTCGACGGGGATCGGGGTCTGCGTCATCGACCAGCCAGGTTTGATGCGCTCGTAGCAGGTTCGGCGCGCTCACGCGGGGCGTGCGCTGGAGCGTACGCCGAGGGCCACGAGACCGCATACCTCCTCGAACAGGGGTGACGAGGGCTACGGCTGGAGCGCGTGCCTGACCGCGGTGCGGACGGTAGGGAGATCCGCGCCGAGGTTGGCGAGGATGCGAGCGCCCTCGCCCTCGGCCCGGGCGACGCCAACGAGCAGGTGGGCGGAGTCGATCTCTCCGCTGCCCAGCTCGCGGGATTCCGCGACCCCGAACTCGATCGCGCGTTTAGACTCCTCGGTCAGTCCGACCGGTGGATCGGCGGTCTCGGGCGAGGATGGTGCGGCTTCGAGCTGTGCCTCGATCGCTTCGGTGGTGATGCCGAGGGACTTGAGGGCGCGGGCGGTGGGGCCGTCGTTCGGCCGGGCGAGCGCGAGCAGCAGGTAGGCGGTGCCGATGGCGCCGCCGCGCCGGCGGGTTTCCACGTCGGCCTGCGTGAGCGCCTCGCGGGCGCGTCCCGTGAACTTGTCGAAGCGGGAGACTGCATCTCTCTGTTGTGGACGGGTGTGCCCGTTGCCGCGCTCGATCAGGCGCATGGTCTGGCCGGAGTCGGACGCAGCGCGGACCGCGTCGAGGACCTCCTGGCAGGCCGTCGCGTCCTCGAAGTTGGGGGCGGGCGAGGTGCCCTCGCGGATGCCGCGCTCGAACTCGCGGACGAGGAGCCGGAACGCCGCCAGGCGCTGGTCGCGGTCGTCCTCGATTGGGACGTAGCGGGGGTCGACGGGTAACTCCTCGAGCGCGCGGGCGCCGGCCGCGCCGGCGAGGACGACGCCGTCGGGCTCGGGGTTGGGTCCGCGCTGCGTGGCGACCAGGACGCCCTCGGAGCCAGCGATGGTGATCCGGGCGCCGAGGTTCGGCGACACCTGCGACGATGCGGTCATCGAGGCGATGACGCCGCTCTCGAACAGCAGGGTGATTGCGAAGGTGTCGTCCGTGTCGGCCTCGTGGGGGTTGCCGTCGTCGTCGATGCGGGCGGGGTTGCGGGTGGTGAGCCGGCCACTGACCTCGGCGACGTCGCCGAACCAGTGGCGGAGACCGTCGACGTAGTGCGAGCCGAGCGCCCCGAGGAGACCGCCGCCCTGCGTGCGGTCGGCGGCCCAGGTCATGGGCGGCGGGGTGTCGGGGCGTGGGCGTCCCATCAGCAGCTCGGCGGAGACCAGCTCGGGTGTGCCGATCCGCCCGTCGTCCAGGAGGTCCTTAATCTGCGCCCGCTGGGGCGCGAAGCGGAACTCGTGCGCCACCATCGCGGTGAGGTTGCGTTCCCTCGCGAGGTCGCGCATCGCGCGCGCCTCCATCGCGTCGAGGGCGAACGGCTTCTCGCAGAGCACGTGCTTCCCGGCGCGCAGCGCCGCCATGACCATCTCGTAGTGCGCGGCGGGCGGGGTGGTGACCGCGACCGCGTCGAGGTCGTCGCGGGCGACGATGTCGTGCCAGTCCTCGGCGACTTCGGGGACGCCGAGGGCGGTGGCCTTCTCGCGCGCGACCTCGGTGCGACGACCCCAGACGACGGGGACGTCCCAGCCCTCGGAGAGGAAGCCGGGCACGTGAACGGTGGCGCCGAAGCCGACGCCGATGACGCCGACGCGGAGGGGTTGGTCGTTGGTAGTCATGACGACACCTCGATTCGCTGTGCGAGGGAGGTGAGGATAGCCGCGCCGTGACCGCCGTGGGCTAGGTGGCGGACTCCTCGACGATGGGCGGGACGCGGCGGTGCCAGTCGGTGACCTGCTGGTAGGCGTGGCCGACCCGGAGGAGGAGGGCTTCGGCGAAGGGGGCTCCGACGATCTGGGCGGAGTAGGGGAGGCGTTCCTCGGAGAAGCCGGCGGGGATGGCGAGGGCTGGGTAGCCGAGGAGGTTGAAGGGGCCGGTGTAGCTGGGCTGGCGGATCCGGCGCGCGGGGTCGGCCATCTCCGAGGACAGCGGGGCGATCCCTGGGCTGGTGGGAACGACGAGGACGTCGACCTCGGCCATTAGCTGGGCGGCTGTCGTCGCGTACCAGTTGCGGAAGCGCTGGGCCTGGACGTAGTCGGCGGCGGAGAACAGCGCGGCGCGGCCGATCGTCATGCGGGTGCTGGAACCGTAGTCGGACCAGCGGGCGCCGCCCATGTCCGGGCGGTGGTAGGCGAGCGCCTCGCTGAGCATGGTCAGGGTGTTGGCTTCCTTCGCAACGTCTGAGTGGGGGAGTTCGACCTCGCGGACCGTGGCGCCGAGCGTGGCGAGCTTTTCGATCGTGGCCTCGACGGCGGCCTTCGTGCCGGCCTCCAGCTCGGGGTGATCGAAGAAGTAGGCGCGGGGGACGCCGATACGCAGGCCCTCGATGCCGCGATCGATGCCGTCGAGGTAGTCCTCCGCCGGTGCGGTGGCGGCGGTGGCGTCGCGGGGGTCGTGGCCGGCGATGACGTTGAGGATGGCGGCGCAGTCCCAGGCGGAGCGAGCCATCGGGCCGATCGAGTCGAGCGTGTAGCCGAGCGGGGTGACGCCCCACTTGGGGACGCGGCCGAAGGTGACCTTGAGTCCGGTGTGGCCGTTGAACGAGGCGGGGCCGCGCACGGAGCCGCCGGTGTCGGTGCCGATGCCGCCGAGGACCATGCCGGTGGCGACGGCGATCCCGGTACCGGAAGAGGATCCGGAGGCGGACCGGTCGAGGTCCCAGGGGTTCCTCGGGAGGGGGAACGGCTTCTCGGCGTCCGGGGCGCCGATCGCGAACTCGGAGAGGACGAGCTTGCCCATGATGACGGCGCCGGCCTCGCGGGCGCGCTCGGTGACGACGGAGTCGTAGCCGGCGCCCCACGCCGGGTCGAGGACGAGCGAGTTGGCGGTGGTGGGCTGGTCGGCGGTGGCGAGGATGTCCTTCAGGCCGAATGGGATGCCGTGGAGCGGGCCGCGGTCGGTGCCGGCGGCGAGCTCGGCGTCCGCCTGCTCGGCCTGGGCGCGGGCGTTGGCGTTCACCTCGAGGAAGGCGCCGACGCGCTCGTCGAGGGCTTCGATGCGGGCGAGGGCGGCGTCGGTCAGCTCGACGCTGGTGACGTTGCCGGAGCGGAGCGCGGCTTGCGCTTCCTCGATAGTGAGTGGCAGCGACATGGCTAGCCCTCGGGGGTAGGTGGTGGCTGCGGGGTGAACTGGAGGGCGGGCTCTTCGTAGCGCCATTCGTCGTGCCAGAGGCGGTCGGCGCCCTCGCGGAGGGCGGGGTACATCTCGACGAACTTGGCGAGCTCGTCGTCGCTGGCGGAGATGCCCGCGGCCTCGAGGAGGGCGCGGACGGTAGCTTCGACGTCGGTGGCCTGCGGCATGTGGGGGCTCCTCGGATGGTTCGCGCATGCTACCCGGGGCTGGCGTGATCGGTTGCCGTTCGATCGGTAGGCTGGCAGCGCCAGCGGGCGATCTCTACGCGATCTCGAGGAGTGCCGGATGTCGATGATCCTGGGTGTGACCGGTTCGATTGCGACCGGGAAGAGCGGGATGTGCCAGCACATCGTCGAGAAGTACGGGGCGACGCACGGGGACGCGGACAAGATCGTGCACCGGATGTTCGACCCGGGGCGCGACGGGTTCGATAACGCGGTGGCCGAGTTTGGTGAGGAGATCATCGGCGAGGACGGATACATCGATCGGAAGAAGATTGGGAACCTGGTCTTCGGCAACCCCGAGAACATGGCGCGCTGGATGAAGGCGATCGGGAACATCGAAGAGGAGATGCGGACGACCGTCGAGCACTGGCGCAACACGCTCGGGGAGCATGACGTTGCGATCCTCGAAGCGGTGAACCTGATCGAGGCGGACTACTCCGCGTGGTGCGACGCGACGTGGCTGGTGGCCGCGGAGGATGAGATCGCGCTGCCTCGACTGATCGAGCGCAACAACTTCAGCGAGGAGGAGGCGCAGCAGCGCCTCGGCGCGCAGCGGAAGTGGACCGACCGGGCGCCGGCGGCCGATCACGTGTTCCACAACAACGGTAGCTACGACGACTTCCTCGCCGAGGTCGATCGCGTCTTCGAGGAGACGCTGGCGCAGTTCAAGGCGGGCACGCTGCCGACCACGAAGTGGTTCGCGTGGCGCGAGGCGAACCCGAAGCCGGAGCCCGCGAAGAGCTAGCGCGACTCGCCTCGCGCGGCCTGACCCAGCCCGACGGCGGTTGCTGACGATGTGAGCAGCGCGCGGCTGATCGGTGCGCGTCCTCATTCAGAATCCCGTCAGTCTGTCGAGGATCGTCGAACCCGCCGGTGTGCGGTATCGAGGCGAGACGGATCGGACGTGGCACGCGGAATCTCATTGGAGCGAGTGCCACTTGCCTGGCGCCTCGCGGCGCTGGTGGCCGCGCCGTTGCTGGTCGTCGCGATCGTGGCCGGCGTGCGGCTGACCGAGCTCTGGGATGAGCGACACTCCGGTGAGGAGCTGGTCGAGCACCTGGGGACCGCGGCGCTGATCGAGACGGCCATCTCCGAGTTGCAGCACGAGCGCGAGGCGACGGCGCACGTCCTGACGCTCTCCGGTCACTGGGAGCTGCCGCCGGAGCTGCGTGCCGATTTGCACGACGCTCGGGTTGGCGCGGACCGGGCAATCGCGGTGGCGGGACTATCGATGGAGGTCCCACCGTTCGATCTGCGCGGCTTCCCGATCAACGCGCTGGCGATTGAGGGCGGCCCGCTCGAGCGCGTGGACGACCTGCGCCAGCTGGTCGATCGGCGGGTGCTGCCGCCCGCCGACGTGATGCACATCTACACGCTGGTGATCGCGGGATACCTGGAAGACCTCAAGGTGGCGCTTGGCGCGGAGGGCGACAGCGGTCCGACCCAGGAGCTGCTGGCCTACACCTCGGCGCTCGTGAGCGCGGAGTCGTTCATCCAGGCGCGCGCGTGGGGCACGATCCTCGTTGCCTCGCCCCAGGAGGGGGCGCGCGAGTGGATCCTGTTGGCGACGCTTGCGCAGACCGATGAGTTCTTCCTCGAGCAAGCGCGGCAGGTCAACCCGCCGCCACACGTGTCGGGCGAGGTGTCCAGCGACGTACCGCAGCTGGGTCCGCCGACCAACCGGCGTCCAGCGAAGCCTGCCGGCGGGGTGACGGGGTCGACCATCAGTCCGCTTGAGTGGCGGGCGTCCACGCAGCCTCGGGTGGATGAGCTGAACGCCAGCACGACCGAGTTCCGGGAGCGGCTCGTCGACGACGCGCAGCAGGTCGTGGCGGCGGCGGAGCGGGAGCTGATCGTGATCGCCGGGCTGGCGGTCGCGTTGATCGGGCTGATCGCGATCGGGGCGCTGCGCGTGAGCCGATCGATCTCGCGCCCCCTCGAGCGGCTCGCCGTCGGGGCGCGGGCGGCTTCGACCGGGGACCTCTCGGGGGTCGAGTTGCCGGACTCGAGCGATGCGATCGGGGAGATCGGGCGAGCGTACGGGCTGCTGGACCAGTACCTGCACCACGTGGCCGATTCGGCGCAGGGGATCGCGAATGGCGATCTCACGCGGGAGATCAAACCGCGCTCGCCGCAGGATCGACTGGGAATGGCGCTGCGCACCATGACGAACCAGCTCGCCTCGAAGCTGGTCCATTCCGAGCGACGGTCGGCGGCGTTGGAGGAGACGGTCGGCGAGCTGCAGGAGACGGCGGCGCGCGATCCGCTGACGGGTTTGCTCAACCGGGGTCGCTTCATCGAGCTGGTGAGCGAGGCGGTGGAGTCAGCGGCGGCGACCAACTCGCGCTTCGGGATCCTGTTCTTGGACCTCGATGGGTTCAAGCCGGTGAACGACCAGCTCGGTCACGCGGCCGGCGACGAGTTGCTGCGGCAGGTGTCGTCGCGGTTGCTGGGCGTACTGCGGGTCGACGACGTGGTCGCGCGCCTCGGTGGTGACGAGTTCACGATCCTGATCAGCAACGGGTTCGACGTGATTGCGGTGGAGGCGATTTCGCGTCAGATCATCGAGACGCTCACCGCGCCGTACTTCGTGCATGGGGAGACCGTCGAGATCGGGACGAGCGTCGGGCTCGCTCGCTATCCGGAGCACGGGACGACGGTGGAGGCGCTCCTCGAGGCTGCCGATCAGGCGATGTACGCGGCGAAGCAGGCGGGTGGGAACGAGGCTCGGATCGCCTCGGCGGACCGGGCGGCGTAAGCGCCGGTCGCCCGCGACCCTCGGTGGCTGGACCTCGGGGGGATCGAACTCGCGGCTACTGGCCGCGGGAGCGGGCGCGCTCGACGTTGAGGTAGAGGCGTCGGCCGCTGCCCTCGGTCTGTTCGCCGGTCACGGGGATCTCGTTGGCGCCGCGGACCATGCGGTCGGAGTGCGACGACATGATGTGGGCCGTGTAGCCCTGGATCTCCTGCATCTGGTTGATGGAGTGCTTGATCATCTGGAGCTGGAACGGGTCCATCTCCGCGACGCGGAGCGCGTAGGCGATCGTCTCCGCCTCGAGCTGGTCGGGCGGGTAGACGGCCTGGACGAAGCCGAGTTCATGGGCCTCGGCGCCGGTGATGAACCGGTTCTCGAACAGCAGATGCTTGGCGCGGCGGGCGCCGAGGTCCCAGGGGACGCTGAAGTACTGGAAGTTGGTCGCGAGGAACTGCGCGTCGTCGGCGGCGAAGACGAGGTCCATCGCGCTGGCGAGCATCCATGCGGCGTAGATGCAGTGGCCGTGCACCATCGCGATCGTCGGCTTCGGGACGGCGCGGAAGCGGAGCAAGGGGTCGGGGTCGAGCGCGCGGTTCGCGTTGTACTTCTCGGCCATCTTCGCCTGGTTGGCGAGCTCGCGGTCGCCGACGTCGGGACTCCCGAGGTCGTGCCCGGCGCTGAAGCTGGGCCCTTCGCCGCGGAGGATGATGACGCGCACGTCCGGGTCGGCGTTCGCCTCGGCGAGAGCCGATTCGATGTCGCGCATCATCTGCGGACTCAGGGCGTTGCGGTAGCGGACGCGCGCCATAGAGACGACGCCGATCTGGCCGTCCTCGCGGGTTTCGTAGTGGACTCGCGGTTCGTCGCTCATTCTCGGTCCTTTCGGCCACTGTTCGGCGTCGATGCGGACGGTAGCGTACGTGGTGGACGGGCGCAGTCGTGCGCCGTCCTCGCGAGCATCGACCAGGCGAGGCGGAGTGGAGGCGAATACTCGTGGTTCGTGCGGGGGATCGGACGATCGGGATCCTGACCGGGGGTGGGGACGTGCCGGGGCTGAACCCGGCGATCCGGGCGGTCACGCTGCGCGCGCTGCGCGAGGGCTACCGGGTGCTGGGGATCCGCCGAGGGTGGGCCGGGTTGGTCGACCTGGATCGCGACGCGGCCGACCACACGCGACACGCCTTGCCACTGACCGAGGAGCTGGTGAACGAGGTCGGCCACGCGGGCGGGACGTTCCTACATACCTCGCGAACGAGGCCGAGCGCAGTGAAGCGCGCGGACGTGCCTGCGCACCTCGCGGATCGCTACACCGAGGAGGTCAACGACCTGACGCCGGAGGTGCTCGCGAACCTCGAACACCTCGGGGTCGACACCCTGATCCCGATCGGCGGCGACGACACGCTCAGCTACGGCGTGCGGCTGCACGAGGAGGGGGTGAACGTCGTCGGGATCCCGAAGACGATGGACAACGACGTGCCGGGCACGGACTACTGCATCGGCTTCAGCACCTGCGTGACGCGCACGGTCGAACTCACCAACCGGCTGCGTACCTCGGCGGGGTCGCACGAGCGGTTCCTCGTGCTCGAGGTGTTTGGTCGCTACGCGGGGTACACGGCGATGCTGCCGGCGATGGCTGGCGCGTCGAACCGGTGCGTGATCCCGGAACACCGCTTCGACATGGATCGGCTGACCGAGTTGCTCTGCGAAGACCGCGACGAGAACCCGAACTCCTACTCGGTGGTGCTGGTCTCCGAGGGCGCGGCCTTCGAGGGCGCGGCGTCGGGCGACGACGATATGGTGTTCGAGGGCACGGCGTCGGACGCGTACGGGCACCGGAAGCTCGGCGGGATCGGTGACGTCGTCGCTGAGGAGTTGAAGCGACGCTCGCCGCAGTACACGGGTGGCGAGACGGTGAACGTGGTGAACCAGAAGCTCGGTTACCTCGTACGGTCCGGGGATCCCGACGCGATCGATTCCCTGGTGGGGATGGCGTACGGGAACACGGCGCTCGATCTGATCCTCCAAGGGGAGAGCGGGCGGCTGGTGTGCCTGCAGGATGGTCGCTACGACCATGCGCCGCTGGAGGTGGTGACCGCCTCGGCGAAGCGAGTCGACGTCGATCAGCACTACAACCGGGACCGCCTGCGGCCGCACTACCAGAGCTTCGAGGGGTCGCCGCTGTTCATCATGAACAACAGCTAGCCACCGCCTCGGCGGAGCTCCGGTACGGTGTCCCCATCGCATCCCGAAGGGGGCACCCGATGGTCGTCGCCGCGAAGTCCGAAGCCGCATCTCCAGTCGCCGAGGGTGCTCGTCACCCGCTCGATCCGCTCACCGCTCCCGAGATGGAGCAGGCCGCCGCGCTTGTCCGAGGCCGCCACACGTCGCGCCAGCTCCGAGTCGTCAGCATCGCGCTGCGGGAGCCGCTGAAGCGCGACGTGCTCGCCTTCTCGCCGGGCGATCCGATTGTCCGCCGCGCCTTCGTCGTCGCGATCGATCGGGCCGACGGCAAGCTCTACGAGGGCGTCGCGAACCTCGCGACGGATCGACTCGAGTCGTGGGTTCACCAGCCCGGCGCGCAGCCGTCGCCGACGATGGACGAGTACATGGACGCCGACCGCGTGATCCGGGCCGACAAGGGCTGGCGCGCGGCGATGAAGCGGCGCGGGGTCGAGAACCTGGACCTCGTCCAGATCGATCCGTGGCCCGCCGGCAACTTCGGCGACCCGCGCGAGCAGGGGCACCGCATCCTCCGCGGCATCAGCTACGTGCGCGACGAGCAGGCCTCGAACGGTTACGCCCGCCCGGTGGAGGGGCTCGTTGCCGTCGTCGACCTCAACGAGCAGCGCGTGCTGCACCTCGTCGACGAGGGGAATGCGCCGATCCCGGAGGCGGACATCCGCTACGACCTCGAGTCGCAGCAGCCGGTGCGCGACGACCTGAAGCCGCTCGACATCGTCCAGAGCGAGGGCGTGTCGTTCACCCTCGAGGGCCACGAGCTGAGCTGGCAGCGGTGGCGGATGCGCGTTTCGCACCATCCGCGTGAGGGGCTGGTCATCCACCAGGTCGGGTACGAGGACCCGGCGAGCCCCGCTTCCGGAGATGCTGACGCGAGGGGTGAGCTGCGTTCGATCTGCTACCGGATGAGCCTGTCGGAGATGGTCGTGCCGTACGGCGACAACTCGCCGGGCCAGTACTGGAAGAACGCCTTCGACAGCGGGGAGATCGGCCTCGGGCGGACGACCAACTCGCTGACGCTCGGGTGCGACTGCCTTGGGGAGATCGTGTACCTCGATGGGCTCGTCGCCGAGCCGCGCGACGGGACGCGGACGATCGAGAACGCGATCTGCATCCACGAGGAGGACTTCAACGTCCTCTGGAAGCACACCAATGGGGCGAACGACGGGGCCGCCGAAGTGCGCCGGTCGCGTCGCCTCGTGGTCTCGAGCTGGGCGACCGTCGGCAACTACGACTACGGCTTCTACTGGTACTTCTATGAGGACGGCTCGATCGAGCACGAGATCAAGCTGACCGGCATCATTCAGACGATGGCCGTTGGTCGCGGGGCACCGTCGGGCAGCGCCCAGATGGTTGCGAAGAACCTCGCCGGGCCGATCCACCAGCACTTCTTCTGCGTGCGCATGGACATGGACATCGACGGCACGAAGAACACCGTCCAAGAGGTGGAGTCGCGCCCGCTCCCGCCCGGGCCCGACAACGAGCACCACAACGTCTTCGAAGCGGTCGTCACGCCGATCCGCTCGGAGCGCGAGTCTGGGCGGAAGGTGCACTCGCCGACCGCGCGCCACTGGCGGATCGCCAACCCCTCGAGGACCAACGCCGTCGGCGAGCCGGTCGCCTACGCGCTGTTCCCGGGCGAGACCGCGGACATGATGGCGGGACCGGAGTCAGCCGTCGCGAAGCGGGCGGAGTTCGCCACGAAGCAGCTGTGGGTGACGCGCGAGGCTCCGGACGAGCTGTACGCGGGCGGTGCATACCCCTCGCAAACGACGGGGGGCGACGGGATTCCGTCGTTCGTCTCAGCGCAGCGCGCCCTCGAGCGGCAGGACGTGGTGCTGTGGTACGTGGTGGGGACGACGCACATCGTTCGGCCGGAAGACTTCCCGGTCGCGCCGGTCCACCGGAGCGGCTTTGCCCTCCGGCCGTGGGGGTTCTTCGACACGAACCCCGGGCTCGACGTGGCGCCGTCGCGGATGGCGTGCGGGCACCTAGTGGGGGAGTGCACGTGCGACCACGGGGCGCACGGGAATGGTGCGCACTAGCTAGCGGAGCGCCGAGTTCGATCAAGAGATTGGAGTCGTGGGCTGGAATCGCCACAACTGAGCTGCCTCGCCTGCGTAGTTTGCGGCCGCCTCTATCGCGACTTCGCTCTTCACGACGGGCACGTGAGCGAGCTTTGCGGACTACCGATCCGGCAGCGCGACGGGCGTTGGGAGCACCTCTCCGCCGGTGCCGAGATCAACCGCCACGCCGCGCTGGCGGAGCCGCCCCGCTCCACAACCAGGCCGCTGCCCCGGGCGGAACGAGCGTCGAAGTGGTTGAGGAACGACGCGCCCTGGCTCTGGGAGGAATTCCCGAAGCGTCTGCCGTTGGCCGCAGTCTATGCGATTGGGGTCGGGCTCCTTCTGACGCTCGGCGGTGGGGGTCCGCTATACCTGACATGGGCCGCCGCGTTCCCCGTCTTCGTGGTGATCTTCGCGGTGCGGACGGCGATGGCGGATCATGATGAGGAACGCCGAAGGCACAAGCGCCCTCGCAGCCGCGGTCGCCCTTGATCGGTACCCACCTCTATCTCCTCCGCCACGGGCAATCCGAGTTCCAGGTGTCGTACGACACCACCGGCGTGGACCCGGGGATCGAGGACGCTCGCCTTACCGAGCTCGGCTGGGAGCAAGCGCGCGCGGCTGCCGAGGTCGTTCGAACGCTCGAGGTCGATCTGATCGTCGCCTCGCCGTTCACGCGGACGCTCGATACCGCGCTCACGGTGGCCGAGGATGGCGCGGCGCCGATCCGCGTCGACGCGAACGTGCGGGAGCGGCAGAGCGATCCGTCGGACGTGGGGCGGCCGGCTTCGGTGCTGGCGGGCGAGTATCCGATGCTGGATCTCGCTCACCTCGAGGAGATCTGGTGGACCGGCGGCGGCGTGCCGGATCGGCTTGGGGTCCTCGTGGAGTCGCACGCGCACATGGCGACGCGTGTGGACGCGTTCCTCGAGTGGTTGCGCGGCCGCGAGGAGCGGTCGGTGCTGCTGGTGAGCCACCAGGGGTTCATCCGCTCGCTGTCGGGGATCACGCCGGAGAACGGCGTGGTCTACGAGTTCAGCCCCGATGGCATTTGACCCTCCGGGCCGCGACTCTGAGCCGCGCCGCGCCCAGGAGCGAGGGCGTTCCCACGGGGTGGGCGGCCAAGTAGCGGCAGTCAGCTGCCGCCGCTCGCTAGGTCGCGGGCTGGAGTCCCAGCGCGGTCTGGTACGGGTGCGCGTCGCCCGCGAGCGAGGCGGCGAAGAAGGTGTCGGCCTCCTCGGTGGTGACGATGACCTCGGTGCCGTGATCGTCGATCGCGAGGGCGGTGCGGCGTGGGTCGGTGTCGCCGGCGAGCGCTGCGGCGTAGTAGACGTCGTCGCGGTATCGGCCGAAGGCGAGGATGGTGGTCGTCGCGGCTTGTCGGAGCCGGCGCGCGAGCATCAGCCCGCCGATGATGGCGCCGGTCAGCAGCGGCAGCGCAACAGCCGGAGCGGCGAGCATTCGTCGATCAGTCACCATGGTGTTCCGCCTCTCGACAACTCAGTCCGCCACGACTGCAGTATAAGCGACATAACATTTGCGATGTGTAAACGCGGGTCGAACGGCGGCTCGGCGCTGCGCCGAGCCGCCGGACATCGGCGAGATCCGCGGCTAGCGAACCTCGGGCCAGACATGGGGCAGCTTCCGCGCGAGCCAGGCGGCGAGTGCCGCGTTCACCGCAGCCGGCTTCTCCTGCGCCATCCAGTGGCCCGAGTCGACGATGTGCTCGGTGAGGTCGCTGCAGAGCTCGCGCATCGGGTCGGCCATCCGCGACTCGACGGTCTCGCAGGTGAAGTCGTAGCGGCCGTGGAGGAACAGCACCGGCATTGCGAGCCGGCCCTCGTTGGGTGCTGACATCGCGTAGGCGCGGTTCGCGTCGTGGTTCATGTAGTACGAGTCAGGGCCGAAGAAGCTGTTGCGCGCGAGCGCCTCGGCATAGGTGCGTAGATCCGCTTCGGTGACGACGTCCGCATCACGAGGCACGTCCGGGGCTTCCGCGGCCTCACCGAACCAGCCGCCGTTGATCCGCGTCTGCGAGGTGCCCGACAGCTTCCCGACGCCCGCCGGGTTCCCCTTGCGGAACAGCATCTTGACGACGTTGTAGGGGTTGGCGTCGAAGGCGGCAGTCGCGACGTCGAACTGCTCCTGGTAGAAGCCCATGTACTCCCACTGGCCCAGCGGATAGGTCTCCTCCGGGTACACGTCGCGATCGACGAGCGGGAGCATCGCCTCCCAACCGCGATCCACCGAGGCGTACGGGACGTTGAGGTTGGCGACGCCGTGGCAGCGGTCGGGGTGGTGCGCGGCGATCATCCAGACCGTTGGCGCGCCCCAGTCGTGGCCAATCCAGACCGCGCGGTCGCGGTCGAGCGCGTCGAGCAGACCGATCATGTCGCCGACGACCTCGGACTGCGCGTAGTCCTCGTGGCGTCGGTACGCCGTCGAGCGGCCGTAGCCGCGGAGGTCCGGTGCGATCGCGCGGAAGCCGAGCGCGCCGAACGCGGGCAGCTGGTGGCGCCAGCTCAGGGAGAGCTCGGGCCAGCCGTGGACGAAGATGAGGAGCGGGCCATCCTCGGGACCCGATGCGAGGTAGAACTGGTGGTGGTCGCCGAGCTGGACGCTGTGTTCGGTCGTTTCGGGAAGCATGCGCGGAGTCTACAAGGCGGGTTCGACGTCGCTCCCGTCGAGCACCACGCGGGTCTGGCGGCTTGTGTCACCGCGAGGATCGCCCGTGTCTCTCAACGCCCGTAATGTGTCCTCTTCGCGAGGAGAGGACTCCCCCATGACCGCCCCGATCGCCGCGTTCGACCGCCTGGGCACCGAGACCGCGTTCGAGGTACTGGCCCGCGCGAACCAGCTCGCGGCCGAGGGGCGCGACATCATCAACCTCGGGATCGGGCAGCCCGACTTCCGGACGCCTGACCACGTGGTGGAGGCGGCGAAGGCTGCCCTCGATCGGGGCGAGCACGGGTACACGCCGGCGGCGGGGATCCCGCCGCTGCGCGAGGCGGTGGCCGCCGACCTGAAACGGCGGCACGGCGCGGACGTGGATCCCTCGACGGTGCTGGTGACGCCGGGCGCGAAGCCGGTGATGCACTTCTCGATCCTGCTGTTCGGGGAGCCGGGCGCCGAGATCATGTACCCGAACCCCGGGTTCCCGATCTACGAGTCGATGATCAACTTCACCGGGGCAACGGCGGTGCCGATCGAGCTGCACGAGTCGACCGGGTTCTCGTTCAGCGCGGACGACGTGCTGTCGAAGGTCAATGAGCGCACGCGTCTGATCATCCTCAACAGCCCGAGCAACCCGACCGGCGGCGTGGTGCCGGCATCCGAGATCGAGAAGCTGGTCGCCGGCCTGGCGGCGTACCCCGATGCGACGATCCTGAGCGACGAGGTCTACAGCTGGATCCTCTACGGCGGGCGTGAGCACGTGAGCCTGCTGAACTACCCGGAGATCCGGGACCGGCTGATCCTCCTCGAGGGGTGGAGCAAGACCTACGCGATGACGGGCTGGCGGATCGGGTACGGCATCTTCCCGCCGGAGCTGTTCCCGCACGTGGAGCGGCTGGCGGTGAACTCGTACTCATGCGTCAACGCGGCGACGCAGCACGCGGCGATCGCAGCCCTCGAGGGGCCCGACGACAACATCGAGATGATGGTCCAGGCGTTCGACGAGCGGCGCGAGCTGATCGTGCGGGAGCTGAACACGGTGCCGGGGTTCAGCTGCGTCGATCCGGGCGGGGCGTTCTACGCGTTCCCGAACATCACCGGGACGGGGATGGACTCGCAGGCGCTGCAACAGAAGCTGCTCGAAGAGGTGGGCGTCGCGGTGGTCTCGGGCACGAGCTTTGGCGCGCTGGGGCAGGGGTACCTGCGGTTCTCGTACGCGGCGAGCGCGGAGGAGATCGCCGAGGCGGTGTCGCGGATTCGGGATCTGCTCAGCTAGTCTCGTTTCCGGTCGCGAGCTGCTAGATGGTGCTGGCCCGAGGGCGATCTCGATGACGGATGCTGGCACCGAGGCAGAGCTGCTTGCGGCGCTGGAGGCACTCGCTCCCGATGTCGCGGAGGGCGCGGTGGACGCGGAGGCGAACCGCCGGCTCGATCCGGAGATCGCGGACCGGATCGCCGCTGCCCGGCTCTACGGCCTCTGGGTTCCTCGCTCGATCGGCGGGCTCGAACTCCCGCTTCCGGCGTCCCTTCGCATCTTCGAGGCCGCGTCTCGCCTGGATGGTTCGGTGGGTTGGGTGGTCACGATTGGCACGGGTGGCGGGCTCTTCGCCGCGTTCCTCGAGCCTGACGCTGCCACGGAGATGTTTGGGCCCGCCGAGGCGCTGATCGCAGGTTCGGGTGCGCCGAGCGGCCGCGCGGAGCGCGTCGAGGGTGGCTACCGTGCCGAAGGGCGCTGGCGTTTCGCCAGCGGCGCGCACCACGCGACGTGGTTCACCGCGAACTGTGTCGTCTGCGAGGGCGGCGAGCCCGTGGTCGACGACGCCGGCAACCCGCTGATTCGCGCGATGAGCTTTCCGGCGGAGGCGGTCACCGTCCTCGATACGTGGCACGTCAGCGGGCTCCGCGCGACCGGGAGCCACGACATCGAGGTCGCGCCGACGTTCGTGCCGGAGTCGCACACCTTCTCGGTGTTTACAGACACGCCGCACGAGTCCGGTCTGCTCTACCGGTTTCCGTTCATGTCGATCGCCGAGCTGTCGTTCGGTGCGGCGGGGCTTGGCATCGCGCGCCACGCGCTCGACCTCTTCGTTCCCTTCGCGGCTGAGAAGCGCCCGGCCGCGGCCCGTGCGCCGCTCCGCGAATTCCCCGAGGCTCAGAGGGCCCTCGGCGAGGCCGAAGCCCTCGTCGCCGCGGCTCGCGCGCTGTTCTACGAGACGGCGGAGCGCGCCTGGAACGAGACCGTCGAAGGTCGCGAACTCACGCCCGAGGCGGAGGCGCGGGTGCGCCTCGCGGCCGCGCACGCGGCCAGCTCGGCGGCGCGCTCGGTTGACCTGTTGCAGCGCGCCTCGGGGATGTCTTCCGCCTTCGAGAGCTCGGACCTCGGTCGCTGCTGGCGAGATCTTCACGTGCTCACGCAGCACATGGCGCTCTCCGAATCCGCCTACCGCACGGCAGGCGCGACATTCCTCGGAGCGACGGTGGGCGAGTAGCGCGCTCGCGGGCGTCGCTCAGCGGAGTTCGCGCTATGGCGGTCTTGACTTCGAGCGCGCTCGAAGTTCTACGGTGGCGCCGATGGTGACGCTCACGACTTCAGAGGCTGCTGACCGAGTGGGGCTGACCGTTCACGCGGTCCGATACTACGAGAGAGCCGGGCTCATCCCTCCCGTGCCACGCACCGCCGGTGGACGGCGCGCGTTTGACGACGAGGCACTCGCCTGGCTCGAGTACACCGCCTGCCTCAGAGCCCTCGGCATGCCGGTCGCCCTGATCAGGCGGTACGTGGCCTCCGTTACCTCCGGTTCCCCGACGGGGGCGATCGACCTAGTGATGCAGGAGCACGTCGAGGCGCTGCGCGACCGTCGCGCGCAGCTGGATCGCTACATCGAGATGGTCGAGCGCAAGGTCGCGGCGCGGCGGTCGGCGGGCCGCTGATGCAGTCGACGCTTCTCGGAAGGACGGGGCTCGAGGTCGGTCGTATCGCCCTCGGGACGATGAACTTCGGCGGTCGGACCGACGAGGCCACCGCGCTCAGCATCCTCGACCGCGCGGTCGAGCGTGGCGTCTCGCTGATCGATACCGCGAATGTCTACGGGCACGAGGCTGGCGACTTCATGAGCGGACGCGGGCGTAGCGAAGAGATCATCGGTCGCTGGCTCCAGAGCCGTCGACGCGACGACGTGGTGATCGCAACCAAGATGTTCTTTCCGATGAGCGAAGCGCAGGGCTCAATCGGTTCGAGCCGTCGGAACATCGTGCGTGAGTGTGAGAGGTCTTTGCGCCGGCTTGGCGTCGACACGATCGATCTCTACCAGGTTCACCACCCCTCGAACGACATCCCGATCGACGAGACGTTGGGTGCCCTGGATGACCTCGTCCGCGCGGGGAAGGTGCGGTACGTCGGGTCGAGCAGCTTCGCGGCGTGGCAGCTAACAGAGTCGCTCTGGGCTTCCGATGTTCGGCGGCTGGTGCGGTTTGTGACTGAGCAACCGGTCTACAACCTCCTCGATCGCCGGATCGAGCGGGAGCTCGCTCCCATGGCCGAGACGTACGACATCGCCCTGCTCACCTGGTCGCCGCTGGCCGGCGGCGTGATCGGAGACGCGTACTCGCCAGACGCCGACGCGCCGGCGGGGTCGCGACACGAGGCGTTCTGGGCGGGACGCCACCGCAAGCTGACACGCGCCGTGTTCGAGGTGGTTGCCGCGGTCCGCGACCTCGCGGCCGAGCGAGGGATGTCGACCGCGGCGTTCGGACATGCCTGGGTTTCCGGGAGGCCGGAACCAACGTGCGTCCTCCTGGGGCCACGAACGATCGAGCATCTCGAGCAGGCGCTTGACGCTTGCGAACTCTCCCTCGACACAGAGGCGATCGCGGCGATTGACGAACTCGTTGCGCCCGGCGGGCACGTCTTCGCTCAGTACGGTTCCGACGGCCTCGCGTGGCATCCATGGGGCCCTCATCGTCGCGCCTGGCGCTAGGTAGTCACCACGCCGCTACGCGTCCACCTCGCGTCCGCGTGGGGCGAACCAGGAGAGCAGCGTGCCGGCGGCGGCGAGGCCGGCGACGAAGATGACGACGCCGTCGAAGCCGGAGGCGGTGTTGATGGCGCCGGCGATCGGTGGGGCGACGGCGCCGATCAAGGCGCCGCCGGCGAAGAGGGCGGCGACCGAGGTGCCCTCGGAGCCGGCTTCGGTGGCGTCCATGGCTGAGGCGACGATGACCGGCATGATGCTGAAGATGAAGACGCCGAGGAAGACGGTGTTCACGGTGAGCTGCCAGCCGTCGTCGGCCCAGAGGAAGGCGAGCACGAAGAGGGCGATCGCGGCCATGGAGAGAGTTGAGACGATGCGGCGTCCGAAGCGGTCCGAGGCGACGCCCAGCACCGGGGTCGAGGCGATGCCCGCCAGGGTCAGCAGCGAGACGTGCACGCCGACCGCGAAGTCGCTGTAGTCCAGTTCCTCGGCCATGTAGATGACGAGGAAGAGCTGGATCGAGTTGTGCGCGGCACCTCGGAGGGCGTGAAGCACGGCCTGGGCGAGGACGGCGGGGTTGCGGAGCAGGCGGCCCGTGGCGTCGAGGTAGGCGGCGAGCGAGACGCCGGTTTCGGCGGGCGGGCTGCCTCGGAAGCGGGCGGCGATGACGAGGACGGTGGTGAAGGCGGGGGCGACGAGCAGCAGCGCGACGGTGCGCCACCCGAGGCCCGCCCACTCGATCCCGAGCACGCCGATCCCGCCGAGCAGCAGTCCGATGACCACCGGGGCGGTGGTGTTGCCGATCTGGGCGCCGGTGGAGTGGGCGGCCATGGCGAAGCCGACGCGCTGGGGGTAGCGGACGGCGAGTTCGGAGAAGGCCGGGGCGTGCCAGAGCGAGGTGCCCGCGCCGATCACCATCAGCGCGAACAGCGTGAGCCAGTACCAGCTCGAGAGACCGATCATCAGGTAGGCGGAGCCGACGAGGGCCATCGACACCATGAGGAGGATCGGCACGCGGTGGCGGTACATGTCGGTGAGCAGGCCAGCGGGGACGTTCGCGAGGCCTGAGGAGGCGTCGCGGGCGCCGAACATTGCGCCAACGGCGACGTCGGAGAGGGCGAGCGAGGCTTTGACCTCGGGGACGAGGATCAGCACGGCGCCCTGGCCGAAGTGCTTGACGCCGTGGCCGGCGGAGATGCCGTAGAGCAGTCGGCGGCCCTGCTCCTCGGCGGGTCGTTCGGCCTCGGCAGGTGATTCGGCCTCGGTGGTGTCGGCTGGCGGCGAGTCGACCATCAGTCGTCGCCTCGCTCGACGGTGGCGCGCTCGATCTCGAGGAGGTGCTCGATGCCGACGGCGTCGTTCAGCTCCTCGGCCAGGCGCTTCGCCTCGTCGGGGGACATGGCGCTGCTGCTGAGGTCGGGCGCGGTCGACTCGTAGATCTCCCGCCACGCACGGAAGGAGGCGAGCATCGGCCGGGCAGCGTCGATGAGCAGCTTGAAGCCAAGGTCGCCGAGCTCCTGGACGCTCAATCCGAAGGCGCCGACGCCGCCCGCTGGCACGAGGATCTGGAATGGGCCCTCGAGGTGATCCGCGATCGCGCGGATGTCGGTCTCATTCCTCGGGCCCAGCATCAGCAGGTCCGCGCCCGCCTCCTTGTAGGCGGCAGCCCTCGTGATGGCGTCCTCGAAGTCGGTGGAGCGGATGCCGTTGGTTCGCCCGACGATCAGGAAGTTCTCGGAGCGGCGGGCGGCTACGGCCTCGCGCACCTTCGCGGCCATCAGGTCGGTGGGGATCATGTGCTCGATGCCGACGTGGTGGTGGGCGCGCTTGGGGATGAGCTGGTCTTCGATTTCGATGGCGGCGAAGCCGGCGGCCTCGGCGAGGGGGATGGTGCGGTGCATGTGCATCGGATCGCCGAAGCCGGTGGCCCCGTCGAGGATGAGCGGGAGGTCGGTGACGGCGCGGATGTCGAGGCCGGCCTGGGTTAGTTCGGTGATGTTGAGGTTGGCCTCGAGGACGACCTTCGAGTAGCCGAGCATGCCGCCGCCGAGGTAGAGCGCCTCGAAGCCGGCACGCTCGGCAAGCTTCGCCATGAGCGGATTGGAGACGAGCGTGGCGACGACGGGCTCCGGGCGTTCGAGCATCGTGCGCAGCGACGGCGACGTAGATGGGGGCATCGCGGCTCCGTTCGTCCTCGGGAGGAGCGCGTAGCGTACTCGGGTCGCACGCCGCCGGGCGAAGCCGGGGTGGCTGCGCCTCGGGCGGTGGGGTGCAGTAGCATCCGGTGCGGGGTCGCGGGTCCACCGCGGCCCGGCACCGACGCCGGGAGGCTCCATGAAGTTCGGGTTGTTCTACGAGCTGCAGCTACCGCGCCCGCTCGATGAGGACACGTGGGATCCGAACGCCGAGCAGCAGCTGTTCGAGGAGATGTTCGAGCAGGTCCAGCTCGCGGACGAACTCGGCTATCACTACGTCTTCTTCGTCGAGCACCACTTCCTGGAGGAGTACGCCCACTCGACGGCTCCCGAGGTCATGCTCGGCGGGCTCGCGCGGACGACGAAGAACATCCGCCTCGGGCACGGCGTCGTGCAGATGCCGCCGCTGGTGAATCACCCGGCCCGCGTGGCGGAGCGCGTCTCGTCGCTCGACATCATCAGTGGTGGCCGCGTCGAGTTCGGCACCGGTGAGGGCGCCTCGGACGCGGAACTCGGCGGCTACAACGTCGAGCGCTCGCTCAAGAAGTCGATGTGGGAAGAGGGCACGCGCGAGTGCCTGCGGATGATGTCTGAGACGCCATACCCCGGTCACGAGGGCGAGCACTTCTCGATGCCGGAGCGGAACGTGATCCCGAAGCCGCTCCAGGCGCCGCATCCGCCGGTGTGGGTCGCGGCCTCACGGCGTGAGACCACGCTCCTCGCGGCCCGCTTCGGCATTGGCAGCATGGGCTTCGGCTTCGAGACGCCCGAGGAGACCGCGGTGCGGGTCGAGGAGTACTACCGGCTCATTCGCGAGGAGTGCTTCCCGATCGGGAAGGCGATCAACCCTGGCCTCTTCGTCCTCAACCAGTTCATGGCCGCGGAGACCGACGAGGAAGCCGTGCGCCGCAGCGCCGATGGCCCGGGGTTCTTCAGCTACTCGCTCGGCTACTACTCGACGACGCGGGGGACCAGCCGCACGAGAAGCGGGGAGCGGATGATCGATGCGCACCAGGCGGGTGTCACGAACATCCACCAGGCGTTCAACGCGCTGCCGCAGGAGCAGAAGGACGGCCGCCTGCAGCTCAGCGACGCGAAGCTGATGACCGCCCAGCAGATCTCGGAGAACGAGCCCGAGAACGAGATGGAGCGGGCGCTCTACCGCGCGGCGCGCAGCGGTTCCGCCATCGGTACGACCGACTCGATCCGGGAGAACATCAAGCGCTACGAGGATGCGCACACCGACATCATGGTGTTCAACGCGCAGTGCGGCGCCCGCAAGCACGAGCACATCATGGAAGCGATCGAACGCTTCGGGAAGGATGTTCTGCCCGAGTTCGCCGAGCGCCACGAGACGGAGCACAAGCCCTGGCGGGAACGGCAGCTCGACGGGGTTCCGTACGAGATCAATTCCTCGATCTAGCGTCCACGATCGGAGGTTGAGCGATGGCCCGCTACGACGACGTGCAGGACGACGGTGTGCGCGCTCTGCTGGAGCAGGCGACGAGCGAGATGCGGGGCGGGGATCCCTCGGCGGCGGTTCGCGCGTGCTGCGACGCGTTCGCGCTGCTGATGGATCAGCATGAGGGGCTCTTCGAGGAGAACCTACCGGCCGACGAGAAGATTCACCATCAACAGTTCCCGCGGTTCGGGGTGCGACTCGAGTCCGTTGAGGGGCAGCCGCACTTCGAGTTCGACCGCGAGCAGTTCTCCATGGGCGAGGCGATCACGTACCTCGACTTCACGACCGACACCGCGCTGAAGCGCCAGGCGTAGGAAGCCTCGAGCTGCTGCGACTCCGCGAGATCCGGGGATGATCGACAAGATCGTCGCCTCGTTCGACGAGGCGGTTGCCGACGTCCCCAGCGGGTCCACGATCCACTTCGGCGGTTTCGTCTCGCCCTGGAACAACCCCTCGTACCTCGTCGCCGCGCTTGCCCGGCAGGGTACCGACGAGATCACCGCCGTCTGCACCTCGATGGGCCGAGGCCCCGCGAACGCCCGCAACCAGACGCCCTGGCTCCCCGACGAGCTCGTGCCCACGGACTTCTGGGACGTCGGCCTGCTCGCGGACCTCGGGCGGATCAAGAAGGGCATCGCCAGCTTCGCCGTCGGCTCCCGCCACCACCTCGTCTACCCGTTCGAGGAGCGCCTCGCCGCCGGCGAAGTCGAGCTTGAGCTGATCGGCCAGGGCTCCCTCGCCGAGCGCATCCGCGCCGCGCGCGCCGGGATCGCCGCCTTCTACACTCCGGTCGGCCCCGGCACCGCCGTCGCCGAGGGCAAGGAGGTCCGCGACTTCGACGGTGTTCCGCACGTCCTCGAGACCGCGCTCCACGCCGACTTCGCGCTGGTCCGCGCCTACCAGGCCGATCGGATGGGCAACCTCGCCTTCCGAGGTGCGCGGACCTACAACGAGACCATGGCCGGCGCCGCCACCATCACCATCGCCGAGGTCGACGAGATCGTGGAGCTCGGCGCGCTCGGTCCGGACCAGATCCACACACCCGGCGTCTACGTGCAGCGTGTCGTCGAGCGTCCCGGGACCCCGACCACATCCTGGGAGCAGAGCTCGTGACGGCCGAACCGGAGCGCCTCCACCCGACCGTCATGGCCCACGTGGCCGCTCGAGACTTCGAGGATGGCGACGTCGTCAACCTCGGTGTCGGGCTACCCCTCGAGTGCGCCAACGCGCTGCCCGCGGGCCGGGAGATTCTCCTCCACACCGAGCTCGGCATCGTCGGCTTCGGGCCGGTCATCGAGGATCACACCGAGGCCGACCCGTTCGTGCTGATGGTCGGCAACCTCCCGGTCACCGCGAACCCCGGCATGGCCTTCATGAGCCACGACGAGTCGTTCGCGATGATCCGTGGCGGGCACCTGGACGTTGCGGTCCTCGGTGGGTTGCAGGTGGATCGGGAGGGCAACCTCGCGAACACGCAGTTCGAGGGGAAGCCGGCCGGGAACCTCGGCGGCGCGCCGGACCTCGCGTACGGGGCGAAGCGGACGGTGATCCTCATGCGCCACACGACCAACGACGGCGCTCCGAAGATCGTCGAGCGGTGCACACTGCCGTTGACCACGCCTCGATGCGTCGATCGCATCGTCACCGATGTCGCCGTGATCGACGTCGAGGACGGCGAACTCCTGCTCCGCGAGTACGCCCCCGGCTGGACGCCCGACGCAGTGCAGGCGATCACCGAGGCCCGCCTCACCGTCCCCGGGGACGTCCGCGAGATCTCGCTCTAGCCAGCTGCTTCGGCAGCCCACCGTGCGGCACCCAGCGCGGGGCATCGCCATAATGCGGCTCGGCGCGCGCCGCCCGAGCCAACCCGACCGAGGAGAGGACCCCAGCCGCATGCCCGGAACCCCCACCGCGAACACGACCTACGAGCCGGTCCCCGGCTGGGCGAAGATTCCACACGGCTTCTTCATGCGCGAGGCGACGTCCGTCGCCGTCGACTCCAACGACAACGTCTACGTCTTCAGCCGCGGCAACATGCCGGTCATGGTCTTCGACCCCGACGGGAACATGATCGACTGCTGGGGGAACGACGATCCGTATTCGGGCACCGTCGAGATCATCGATCCGTACGGGAACCCGATGGTCACGTGGGAGGGCAACCGCTTCATGTGGGCCCACGCGATCCGCGTTGATCACGAGGACAACCTGTGGCTGGTCGACGTCGTCGGCAACAAGGTCTACAAGACGACGAAGAGCGGTGAGGAGCTGCTTTCTATCGGCAGCGGCGTGCCCACGGAGTTCCAGGGCGGCGAGCCGTTCAACCGCCCTACCGACGTCACCATCGACCCGGCGAGTGGCGACATCTTCGTCTCGGATGGCTACCGCAACTCCCGGGTGCATCGCTATGACGCGGAGGGCAATCTCAAGCTCTCCTGGGGTGAGCCCGGCGCCGACGACGGCCAGTTCAGCCTTCCACACAACATCGCGATGTTCGGCGACGACGGCGTGATCGTCTGCGACCGCGAGAACCACCGCGTCCAGACCTTCTCGCTCGAGGGCGAGCATCGGAAGACGTGGCACGTCTACCACGCCGTCGCCGTCTGGACCGGACGCGGCGAGGACAAGGGCGTCTACGTCGCCGAGCAGGGGCCGCCGCCGGTGCAGCGTGGCGTTCCCGGCCTCGGCCAGCGCGTCTCCATCTACGACCTCGAGGGCGAGCTGATCACCCGCATCGGCGCGCCCCTGCCCGGCGAGCAGCCGAACCAGTTCCTGTGGCCGCACGCCGTGGCGGTGGACTCGCGCGGCGACGTCTATGTCGCCGAGGTCTCCTACGTCGAGGTCGGCCGCCACGAGAACCCGCCGCGTGAGATGGTCAGCCTCCGCAAGTGGCGGCGCACCTCCGGCTAGCGGACGGGCGATCGATGTCAGACGCCGCGGGGGACTCGGCCGGGCCGCTCGCCGGGATCCGGGTCCTCGACCTGACGACCGAGCGGGCGGAGCTGGCCGGGCGGATGCTCGCCGACCTCGGAGCCGACGTGCTCAAGATCGAGCCGCCGGGCGGCGTCCGTTCGCGGCGGCTCGCGCCGTTCGACCAGCGCGCGGATGCGCCGCGGGACGGCGACCACGCGCGGTCGCTGTACTGGGCGGCCGTCGGCGCGGGGAAGCGCAGCCTCGTGTTGGACCTCGAGCGTTCCGAGGACCGCGACCGGTTGCTTGCGCTCGCGGCCGAGGCGGACGTGCTCTTCGAGTCGTTCGATCCGGGGACCCTAGACGGGCTTGGGCTGGGCGAGGTGGCGCTGCGGGAGCTGAACCCGCGACTGGTCTACACCTCGATCACGCCGTTCGGGAGCGAGGGGCCGAAGGCGGGGTGGCCGGCCTCGGAGCTGACGATCGAGGCGGCGTGCGGGCGGCTGTCGCTGCAGGGCGACCGGGACCGGCCGCCGCTGCCGCTCGGGTACCCGCAGGCGGCGTTTCACTCCGGGGCGCAGGCGGCGGCGGACGCGATCATCGCGCTGAACGAGCGCGAGACCTCGGGACTGGGTCAGCGCCTCGATACGTCGATGCTCGAGGTGATGATCTGGACGCTGATGAACGGGGCGCAGTACCCGGCGGCGACGGGTCACGATCCTCCGGGTGGGGGCGACGATCGCGCGTCGAGCGATTTCCGGGCGGCGGGCGAGGGACCACCGGTGCCGTGCGCCGACGGTTGGGTGAACTCGGTGTTCGCACCGCTGATCCTCGGGCAGCTGCTCGAGGCGATCCGCGATGAAGTTGGGGACGGGTACGCCGCCGAGTTCGAGGTTCCCGAGGAGCTGATCGGGGTGGACGCAGCGCAGTGGGCCGCGGACGGGGTGGCCGGCCGACTGTCGCCGCACCTCGTACAGGCGGCGCAGGAGATCGTGCTCCGGCACGCGGCGTCACGGACCAAGGCGGAGCTGTTCAGCTGGGCGGTCGAGCAGCGAATCCGGCTGGCGCCGATCTACTCGATGGCTGACGTGGTCGAGGAGCCGCAGTTCCAGGCGCGGGGGTACTGGCGGCCGGTGGAGGGCACGCTCCACCCGGGTCCCGCCGCGCGACTGTCGCGTACGCCGCTCGTGCCCCTTCGCCCTGCGCCCGAGCTTGATGGCGAGGCGAGCGACAGCGGCTGGCGGGCACCTCGATGGCCGGTGACGGCGTCGTCGAGGGACGAGGGCGAGCGCTCCGGGGAGGCGTTCGAGGGGCTCAAGGTCGTCGACTTCAGCTGGGTCGCGGCCGGGCCGATGACCGCCAAGGCGCTCGCCGATCACGGTGCGACGGTGGTGCGCGTCGAGTCGGCGACGCGCCTCGATGTGTGCCGACAGCTGCCGCCCTTTCCGAACGACGTGTTCGACTACGACCAGAGCTGGTGGATGGCGAACGTCAACAGCTCGAAGCTGGGGACGGCGCTCAACCTCGCTACGCCGGACGGACTCGCCCTTGCGCGGCGCCTCGTCGACTGGGCGGACGTCGTGGTGGAGAGCTTCACGCCAGGCGTGATGGAGCGCTTCGGACTCGACTACGCGACGGTGTCGGTCGGGCATCCTGACCTGATCATGCTGAGCACCTGCCTGCTGGGGCAGAACGGGCCGAAGGCGACCTACGGTGGCTTCGGGAGTCACGGCGCGGCGATCTCCGGGTTCCAGATGCTGACGAGCTGGCCCGACCGACCGCCGACTGGCCCGAGCGGCCCGTACACCGATGTCATTACGCCGCGGTTCGGGATCCCGATGCTGACGGCGGCGATCCTGGAGCGGCGGCGGAGCGGCCTCGGGCAGCACATCGACCTGTCGCAGGTTGAGGCAGCGATGCACTTTCTGGAGCCGCTGATCCTCGATCAGACGGTGAACGGTCGCACGGCCGGACCCGCCGGGCACTCCTCGAGGACCGCGGCTCCGCACGGGGTGTACGCGACGGCGGGCGTGGAGCGGTACATCGCGATCGCGGTCGAGACGACCGAGCAGTGGCAGGCGCTGCGGGCGATCGCCCCGCTCGATGAGTTCGCGGGCGAGCAGTTCGATGCACTCGAGGCGCGGCGGGCGGTGGCGGACGAGCTGTCGAGCGCCCTCGCTGGTTGGACCGCTGGGCAGGACGGCCGCGCACTGGAGGCGACGCTGGTGGCGGCGGGGGTGCCTGCGTCGGTGGTGCAGCGGATGAGCGAGTTGCACGAGGATCCGCAGCTCGCGGCGCGGGAGTTCTTCCAGGTGCTGCCGCACTCGGCGAGCGGGTCGGTGACGCACGACGGGCTCGCGACGCGGTTCTCCGCGAAGCGCGAGATGCTGCACTCCTCGGCGCCGCTGCTCGGCGAGCACACGGAGCAAGTGCTGCGGGAGATCCTCGGGATCGACGACGCCACGATTGGGGAACTGGCCGCGGCGGGTGCGCTGAGCTAGACGAGCGCGGGCAGATCGGTTCGGCCTCTGCTAGAAAGGCGCCCTGCGGTTGACCGTCCGGTCGACTGCGCTGGGGAGGCTGATGTGATGCGTTCGATTCTGGATCGCCTGCTGCACGAGGAGTCGGGTCACCTGATCAAGGGTGTGACGGCGATCCTCGGGGCCGCCGGCGCGATCGTGCTGGCGATCGGGGTCACCGGTGACACGGATGCGCTGGTCTGGATCGGCGCGATCGTCCTCGCGGTCGCGTTCATCAACGCCGGCTTCATCGAGCACACTCAGCTTGACTACCCCGTGCTGAAGCGGCTCGACGACCTCGAAGCGAAGCAGTAGTCATCCCGGTCTTCGTTGTCGCCGCGCTCGGCTTCCTCGTCGCAGCGGCGGCCGTCGATCTGCGCACCGGTCGCGTTCCGAATGCCCTCGTGGCGGCCGCGCTCGGCTCTGCGTTGATCGCGGAGCCGACGCTCGCCGTGGTGCTGGGGGCGGTGCTCGCGCCGATCCCGCTGCTGGTGCTGGCGGTGCCTCGGGTGGTGGGGATGGGCGACGTGAAGTTCGCCGCGCCGGTCGGCGCGCTCCTCGGCGCTCAGATGGGCCTCGAGGCGGTGCCGTGGTGGTGGGCGTGGAGCCTGCTGGGTGCGGCGCTCACGCTGACGCTGGCAGGGCTGGTGGCGCGGCAACGCGCGGACGTGCCGCTGGCGCCGGCACTCCTCGTGGCGGCGGCCGTCGGCCTGTTGTCTGGCTGACCTCGCGGCGGAGCGGGCGGTATCGTGCGGCGCGGATAGCGGGTCGCGCAGATTGGGGACGGGTCGATGCTCGAGCAGTTCCACGTGCCGGAGGACGAGGCCGTCCGCGTCGAGCCCGACGCGATGCGGCAGACGGTGCAGGACATTTTCACCGCGCTCGGCATGACCGAGGAGCACGCTCGCCAGTCGACCGACGTGCTGCTCTACGCGGACACGAGGGGGATCGATTCCCACGGGGTCTCGAACATGCTGCGCGTGTACGTGCAGGGGATCCGCGAGGGCCGGATCAACGTCAATCCGGAGTGGAAGATCACGCACGAGGCGGCCGCCGTGGCCTCGATCGATTCGGACGGCGCTCACGGCGGCGTGATCGGCCCCGAGGCGATGAAGATCGCGATCGAGCGCGCTCGTCAGTACGGGATCGGCGCGGTGACGGTGTACCGAGGCGGGCACTATGGCGCCGCCGCGTACACGGCCGCGATGGCGCTCGAGCACGACATGATCGGGATCTCGATGACGGCCGGCGGGGTGCAGGTGACGCCGACGTTCGGCGCCGAGGCGCTGATCGGCCTCAACCCGATCGGGGTGGCGATCCCGGCGCGCAACGAACCGCCGTTCATCTTCGATGCGTCGATGTCCTCGGTGGCCGGGAACAAGGTGCGGCTGGCGCAGCGGATCGGCCGCGACATCCTGCCGGGCTGGGTCGCGGGCGCGGACGGCGACCCGATCATGGAGGAGGCGCCGCTCCCAGAGGATTTCCTGATGCTGCCGCTGGGCGGGACACGCGAGATCGGCTCGCACAAGGGGTTCGGGCTCGGGGTGATGGTGGAGGTGCTGACCTCGGTGCTCGCGGGGGGCGCCGCCGGGCCGGATCGCCGGGGCGGGGCGGCGCACCATCTGCTCGCCTACAAGATCGATGCGTTCACCGACCTCGAGCAGTTCAAGGACGACATGGACGTCTACCTCAAGCGGATCCGCGAGGCGAAGACGGCGCCGGGGCACGACCGCGTGTTCTACGCCGGTCTCCCGGAGCATGAGGAAGAAGGCGAGCGCCTGGAACGCGGGATCCCGTACCACCCCGAGGTGATCGAGTGGTTCCAGGGCATCACGTCCGAGCTGGGGATCCCGTACCGGTTGCCCTCCTCGTAAGCGACAGCGAGTCGCGAGCCAACCGTCAGGCTCCTACGCAGCCCGCTCACCCTCGGCCGCTAGCATGCTGCCGAACTGGGCCTGCGTAGGGAGGCATGACATGACGGCGCTGCTCAAGGAATTCAGAGATTTTGCGCTCAAGGGCAACTTGATCGAGCTGGGTACCGCGCTGGTGCTCGCGCTGGCGTTCAAGCAGCTCGTGACCTCGATGGTCGATCACATCCTGATGCCAATCGTGGGAATCCTGTTTGGCGAGCCGAGCTTCGATTCGCTCACGTGGACGATTAACGACTCGGAGATCCTCTACGGCTCGTTCATCACCAACTCGGTCGACTTCATCCTCGTGGCGGCGGCGATCTTCTTCTTCGTGGTGCGGCCGTACAACACGATCATGGAGCGCCGTCGCTCCGGTGAGAGCGACGATGAGGAAGAGACGCCCGAGCCCGAGGAGATCACGCTGCTGAAACAGCTGGTCGAGAACACCTCGAAGTAGCCCGCGAAGTAGGGCGCCGTCACAGCGGGCGGTGGGGTCGATCTAGCGATCGACCTCGTCGCGGATGAACCGCCTGAGGGTGCGGGCGACGCCGCGCGGCGCCTGCGCGTTGGGGTAGTGGCCGACGCCGTGCAGGACCTGCAGGTGGCGCACCGCCTCGGGTAGCCCGAGGTAGTAGCGGAGCGGCTCGTCCGGCGGGACGACGTCGTCGGCGTCGCCGAGCAGGACGAGCGTCGGGATATCGAGGGTGGCTGCGACCTCGGCGGCGCCGGGCCACGGCGCGCTCTGTCCGCGACGGCGTTGCTCCGGGTTGTTGTCGATATCGCGGCGGAGCTGGTCGCGGACCTCGTCCGGGAGACCGAGGTGTTGCGAGCGCCAGTGCTCGAACTCCTCGGCGTCGGCGCTGGCGCGGTAGCCGCCGCCGACGCGGTCCTCGGTGGGTCGGGGAGCCCTCGGTCCGGTGCGATCCGGGGCGGGACCGGCGACCTGCACGAGGCCGTCGAGTCGCGCGCGGTGATCGCGGGCGACGTAGCTCGCGACGATGGTGCCGAGGGAGTGGCCGACGAGGGCGAACCGACCGACCTCGAGTGCGTCGAGCGCGGCGATCAGGTCGCGGGCGTAGTTCGAGGGGTGATAGTCCTCGTCGTTGGCGGTGTGATCGGAGCCGCCCGCGCCGCGCATGCCGACGGCGAGTGAGCGGATGCCTTCCTCGGCGAGGACGGTCTGCACGGTGTGCCAGATGCGACCTGAGGAGCCGGCGCCGTGCACGAGCACGACGGGGCGGCCGTCCGGTGGACCGGCCTCGAAGGTTTCGAGTCGCACGTCGCCGGCCTGGACGAAGCCCTGCTGCACGGTCATCTGTGGCTCCTTCGGGTGGTCATTCGGGGATCGTGAGGATCGCTCGCGCCTCGGTGGGGGTCGCGACGGGGCGGCCGACACGGGCGGCGAGCGCGGCGGCTTCCTCGACGAGTTGCAGGTTCGTCGGCTGGCGGTTGCCGACGAAGGGCTCGAGGCCGACCTGTATGTGGCCACCTCGTTGGAGCGCTGCCTCGGCGAGGCCGCAGCGGACGACGTCATCGCCGAAGGCGGAGACGAGCCAGGGGAGCGACGTGCCCTCGAGGAGTTGGAGGTAGGCCTCGAGGCTGGCGACCGTCGGCGGGAGGCCGAAGAGGAGCGGGTCAGTGCCGAAGTAGAGCTTGATCATGACGCCGGGTGGGAGCTTCCCGGCGTGGTGGTAGGCGAGGATGAAGCGGAGGAAGCCGGGCTCGAAGATGGAGACGCTGATGCCGATGCGGAGCCGGCGGCAGCGTTCGATCATCCAGCGGGCGTCGCGGAAGTTGGTCGAGTAGACGACGTCGCTGTCCGGTGGGAGGCCATCCTCGGCGGTGCGCCCGATGTTCGTGGAGCCGGGGTCGACCGGGGCCTGGGCGAGGACGCCGGCCTCCGCGAGCGCGGCGGAGTGCGAGAAGCGGTCCTCCACCGGGACGGGCTGGCCGACCGGGGCGGTCGGGAATAGAAGCGTGCCGGGACGTGCCTCGAGGATTGGTCTCCAGGCCTCGAGGTAGGGGGCCGGGTCGTGGATGCCGGAGCCGCCGATGACCGGGTCGTCGGTGTGGGTGTGAACCATCGAGGCGCCGGCGTCGATGCAGCGGATGGCGTCGGCGGTGATCTCCTCGGGCGTGCGGGGGACGTTGGGGTTGGCGGACTTCGGGGTGCCGCCGTTGAGGGACGCTTCGATGATGACCGGCGCGGCCTCGTTCATGTGGACTGCTCCTCGGGCGTCGCGACGGTAGCAAGTTCATCGCGGGGCGGCGTTGACGAGGCGTGTGGCCGTCCGCCACGGTGAGTGTGTGGACAGAATTATCGCTGCACTGGCGTTCACGGGTCTGCTGTTGCTGGCAGTGGCCTGCGCCGCGACGGAGGAGCCGGAGGTTGAACCGCCTCGGTTGGTCGTTGCCTACGTCGACGAGGCGGGGGACGTGGTGATCCGGGGGGAGCCGGGGGGACGGTTGCGGCGGATCGCCTCGGACTGGGTTGTGTTCGGGATGAGCTGGTCGCCGAACGCGGGGCGGCTGCTGATCACCGAACGCCTCGACGACGACTGGCAGCTCCGGATTGTCGAAGCTAGCGGGTTCAGCACCGTGGGTGTCGTTCCGCTAGACGAACGGCCGGGGCACGACGTCACGTGGCGCCGGGATGGCGCCGCGTTCGTGCTGAGCGGGGTCAGCTCCGCGGCGGCGCACTCACGGACGGGGCGGGAGCTGTGGTCGATCGACCGGTCGGGGTTGCCGATCGGTTGGTCGCCGGACGGGCTCTGGTTCGCGTTTCTAGAGCGAGGAGGGAACCGGCCAGCGCTGATGCTAGTGACGGATGGTTCGACGACGCACCAGGTCACCGGCGCTGCGCTCGGGCTTGAGAGTTCGCTCGTGCTCTCCGCCGGGCCCTGGCTGGTCGACGGCACGATGACGTTCGGCGATCCCTCCTCGCTTGAGGTGCAAGGGTGGCAGGTGGCGGTTTCGGAGGACGGCGTCGAGCTTGGTGCGCCTACTGATCCGCGGGTTGCCGCGGAGTATCGACGGGCCTCGGAGGCGCGGGACGCCGACGGAGAGGTGGCTCGCGCGGCGCTCATCGACGTTGCCGGTGGTCCGACCGCGGCGAGCGGGGGCATCGGCGGGTTCCACTGGGTGTCGGCTCGCTACGACGACGTCGACGGGCACCATCGCGTGTTCGCCGCGCGGGATGGTGCAGCGCTTGGCTCCGAGCGGATCACCATCGACTTCGGCGACAACCTGTTTCCTCAAGTGGTCGCGGCCGCTCGGGCGGCCGAGGACGACAACTAGGTCGGGAGTGCGTACTCGACGGTCTCGACGCAGGCAGGGTCGTGGTTCTTCACCGAGTTCACGCGCGGCGGGACCGGGGTCGGGACGGGCTGGCGGACGGAGGGGTCCGAAACAGGAGCGTGCGGGTCGTTCCTCGGGGACGGTGGGGTTGGCCGATCTTGGTGTGGCGCCCTCGAGGGACGCCTGGATCATGACCGGTTCGATGTTCACAGCCGTGACGCGGCGGGCTGCTCCGCAACGCCGAAACGTTGCAAACCTGTGCTCGGAGGTTCTGGTTAATCTGGTTGCGCCCCACCGTCGAGGACATCGAACCCATGGCTAGACTCCTCGCGCTGCTCGCTGTTGCGTGCGTGGCGTTGGTCAGCGGGTGCGGCGCCATGGAGGATCCCCAGGCCGGAGCGCCGCCGCGGTTGCTGGTGTCGTATGTCGATGCTGACGGCAACGGTCGTGTGCGCGCCGAGCCGGGAGGCCATCACTGGCAGCTGGATCTCGAAGGCGAGGTCTTCGGCATGAGCTGGTCGCCGGCCGGCGACCGCCTGCTCGTGATCGAACGCAATAGCGATGCCTGGGCCTTCGTCATCCTCGAGGTCGGGAAGTTCGATGATGCCCGGCGGGTCTCGCTGGACGAGCGCCCGGGGGCGCACATCGTGTGGCGACGCGACGGGGCGGCGTTTGTCGCGAGCGGGCCTGGGCGAACCGATGCCTTCTCGAGGGCAGGCGCTGGGCTCTGGACGGTTGCGCTGGGAGGCACCCCGATCGGCTGGTCGCCTGACGGCGAGTGGTTTGGGCTCGCCACGGGAGGGCTGACGGACGGGACGCTCGCGGTCACGAACGGGTCGGTGATCCACCGTCTGGCCGAGACCGAGCTCGACGCGGCGCTGTCGGGATTCCTGCTTCGACCGGTGGCCCTGTCGTGGTTGGCCGACGGCACGATCATCTTCGCCGACGCCTTCAGCGCAGAGGTCAAGGGTTGGCGAGTCATCCCCTCCGAGGATGGTGTCCGACTCACCGACCCCGTCGATCCCTGGCTCGCGATGGACCTCGCACGGGCCGAGCGGGCCCGTACACCCCTCGGCGATGCCGCAGCGGAGGCGCTCGCCATCGAGTCGGGCGCGGACCCCGATGCGCGCGGGCCGGGCGGCCCGCGGTGGATCTCGGTTCGGTACGACGACGCTGATGGGCATCACCGTGTCTTCGCCACCCGCTCAGGCGCGTCACTGGGTGACGAGCGGATCACGATCGACTTCGGGGACGACCGCTTTCCTCAGGTGGTCGCGGCCGCTCGGGCGGCCGAAGGCGACGACTAGGTTGGGCGACTAGGTCGGGAGCGCGTACTCGACGGTCTCAACGCAGGCAGGGTCGTCGTTCTTCACCGAGTTCACGCGCGGCGAGACGGGGGTGGCGACGAGCGCGTCCTCGGGCGCCGGCACGAGGAAGGCGCGAGCCGCCTCGAGGTCTTCGTTGCCCTGGAAGAGCCAGTCGTCGAGGCCGTCCGCGGGGAGCACGACCGGCATGCGGTCGTGGATTGGGCGGACGGTGTCGTTGGGCTCGGTGGTGATGATGGTGAAGGTGCGCTGCCACTGCTCGGGCTCGGGCTGCCAGGACTCGTAGAGGCCGGCGAGCAGGAAGACGGTGTGGTCGGGGCGGTGGAACCAGACGGGCTGGCGGGCCTCCTTGGGGCCGACCCATTCGAAGAAGCCGTCGACGGGGACGGCGCAGCGGCGGTGGCGTTTCCAGGCGCTGCGGAAGGCGGGGCGCTTGTCGAGCGTCTCGGCGCGGGCGTTGATCGCGCGGAAGGCCTTCTTCGCGTCCTTGGATCCGAAGGGGACGAGCCCCCATTTCGCGGGGAGGAGTTCGCGCTCCTCGCGCTTGAGGCGGAGCACCCAGTGGGGGTCGGTCGGCGCGACGTTCCAGCGAGGCCGGTAGTCGTCGGTGACGGCGTCCTCGGGGATGCCGAGCTGGATCGCCAGCTTCTGCGTGTCGGTCTCGGTGAGGGTGAAGCGTCCGCACATGGCTCGAGTCTAGCGAGGCAGTCTAGCGGGGCGGCTCACACCTCGATGTGCGCTTACCTCGACGGGGTCGCGTACATCGCGGCCTGTCGGGGGTCGACGACCTCGGTGGCCAGGCCGGCGGCGCGGGCGGCGGCTTCGCCGGCCTCGGTGACGAGGAGGGTGCCGCCGCTGGCGATGGACTCGCCGCCGATCATGATCGGCGCGCCCGCAACGAGGCTCATCGTGGCGACGCCGCGCTCGAGGTCGAGCACGGTGACGTCGGCATCGGCACCGACGCCGAGCTGGCCCTTGCGGGGGAGGCCGAGCATGCGGGCCGGGGTGGCGGAGGCCTTACGGACGTAGTCCTCAAGGGTCATCGCGCCGATGCGGACGAGGGCGAGGCCGCGTTCGACCATCCAGTTGCGCGGGATGCCGCCGCCGTCGGTCGCGAGCGCGTCGACGGCGAACGAGCCGTCGGCTCGGCGGGCCGTCATCAGGGCGAGGGCGCTCTCGGGCGGGGTGACGGGGAAGCTGACACCGACCTTCGTGTTGGCCTCGGTCCAGGCGCGCTCGGCTTCCTCGCCGTGGGCGAGGACGATGCGACCGCCGCGCTCGACGAAGACGCCGCAGTAGCCCTCCTGGATCGCGCGCCGCATGTCGGCGCGGGTGGGCTCGTAGCCGCCCATGACGAGGCAGTTTCGGGTGACGTGATCGCTGACGTCGTCGCCGCTGCACTCGCCGGCGGTGGCGTTGCCGGTGTCGACCTTGGTCGAGAGGTAAGACTCGGAGACGGCGCGGTCGCCGAGTTGTTCGAGGATGGCGATCGCCTCGGAGACCTCGTCTAGCGGCGGTTCGATCATGCCTCGGGTGTAGGCGGCGACGTGCGCGACGTGGACGCGGCCGTCGCTGCCCATCAGGTCGGGCAGCTCGCGCAGGCCGAGGAGGTTGCTGCTGGACTCGGTCGTGCCGAGGTGGAACGCGACGTGCACGCCTCGGCGGTTGGCGATCTCGATGCAGCGCGCGCTGGCGTCAGGGGTGAGCGGCCAGTGGCCGCCGATGATCTTGAGGCCGAAGGCGCCGACCTCCAGTTCCTGCTCGAGGCGGCCGGCGATCTCACCCTCGGACGGGTCGGGGTCCTCGAAGGCGGCGACGCTGGTGAGGAGAGCGGCGACGTTCATGCCGGCGCCGGCGTCGCGGATGCCGGCGGTGATCACGTCCATGGTGGAGCCCATGTCGAGGCAGGTAGTGACGCCGGTCTCGGCGGTCATGCGGTGGCCGAGGGCGCGCGAGCGCCCGCCGAAGCCGCCGACGTGGACGTGGGTGTCGATGATGCCGGGCATGACGACGCGGCCGGCGACGTCGATGACGCGGGCCGCCTCGGCCTCGGCGAGCGAGCCGGCAACGGCGGTGACGCGCCCGGCCTCGATGCCGAGGTCGCGCACGGCGTCGAGGTCGTTCGCCGGGTCGACGATGCGACCGCCACGCAGGATCAGGTCGTAGGGCATCGGTGGCTCCTCGTGCGGTGCTGATGTGGCGCGTGGTCGCGCCTATTCTGTGGCCGTCGCGAGCGAACGGCGACTCGTCTCGCTCGAGGTGACTCGTTGGGATCGGCGAGCTGGTCGGAGATTCAGGCAGGAGCCGTGCATGGCTGAGGTTGAGTACACGGTCGACGGACGCATCGCCCGGCTGACGGTGAACCGTCCCGAGAAGATGAACGCGATGACCGACGCGATGTACGCGGCGATCGGGGACGCCGTTCGCTCGGCGGAAGACGATCCCGAGGTGCGCGTGATGATCGTGACGGGTGCCGGCGATGCGGCGTTCTCGGCGGGTCATGACCTCGCGGAGCTGGCCGATCGCGGGGACGCGGCCGGCTGGCAGCCGTGGCGTGGGCGGCGGTTCGACCAGGGCCTGCAGTGCAGCAAGCCGTTGATCGCGGCGGTGAACGGTTACTGCCTGGCGGGCGGCCTCGAGCTGGCGCTTTTCTGCGACATTCGCATCGCGTCGCCCAGCGCCCAGTTCGGGGCGCCCGAGGTGACGCGCGGCATTCTGCACGGGTACGGCGCGCTGCGGTTGCCGGACCTGGTGGGGATGTCGCACGCGCTGGAGCTGCTGACGACGGGCGCGTTCATCGACGCCGAGACGGCGTTGCGGATCGGCCTCGTGAATCGCGTGGTGCCGGCGGCGGATCTGCTGGGCGAAGCGGAGGCGATGGCGACCTCGATCGCGGCGAACGCGCCGATCGCGGTGCGGTTGATCAAGGAGCTGGCGTACCGCGGGCGCGAGCTGCCGCTGGCCGACGGGCTGAGGCTGTACCAGGAGTACAGCCGCGTCGCGAACGCCTCGGAAGATGCGCGCGAGGGGACGCGGGCGTTCGTGGAGAAGCGGGAGGCCGCGTTCCGCGGCCGCTAGGTGGGCCGACTAGCGACTGCCGTTGAGACCGACTCGCAGACCGCCGCCGGTCATATCGCAGTAGGCGATGACTGTAATCGGTTGGGGCAACGGTTCGCCGGTGTCGGTGACCAGCCGGTGCTCGATCCGTGCGGCTTCCGCACCGGGCGCGGCTGGGATCGGTGCGAGTCGGGTGCCCGGCGGGATCAATGGGTCAGCGAGCAGGCATTGCAGGCTCAGGTTCGTTGGGATTTCCGAGGCCGGTAGATCCATCGCGGCGAAGAGCTGTTCGAGGTCAAGCGGCTCTCCATGCACCACGCAGCCGTCGACGTTGACCCAATGGGCCGATCCGGTCGCGACCAGTTCCGGAGGGAACACGGCGATCGCGGCGTAGGTCTCATGGGGTCCGAAGGTCTCGGCGATTGCGTCGGATTGCTCGCGGCACATCGAGGAGGTTGGTGCGGCCGATACGAGCGGTAGGAGCGTGCTGCGGGTGCCGGCCGGTGGGTTGCCTTCGGCAACGGGAGATTCCGAAGTGTCTGCCGTGCTAGTCGGGCTTGGTGTCACGTTCGGCTCGTCGATGGGAGCGACTTCGACCGCTCCCGTCTGACTCGCCGACGAGGTGCCAGCGCCGTCACCGCCGCGGGTCACCGAGATTGAACCACTAATGAGGACCGCACTCGCCACAATTGCCGTAGACAGCATCGCGACCTTGGAGAACCCGAGCGATCCCAGGGCACTCCAGCCCCACCGTCGGCTCCCACCGCGCCAACGACGCACGGCCTCGCGGTCGCGCAGTTCCAGCTTCGCGAGGATGTTGGAGACGTGATAGCGGACGGTGTTTACGCTGAGGCCGAGTTGGGCCGCGATCTCCGGGTTGGTGCGACCGTGGCGGATGTGTTCGAGGACTCGCCACTCAGCCGGGGTGAGGATGTCGGGATGCCGCGGTCTACCTCGGGAGTTCGCCATGCCCGCGAGGCTAGCGACAGATTGAGCGAATTACCCCGTCCACCTGCTGGAGCTGAGCCATTCGCTGGATAGAGGTCGGGCTGCGAGCCGGGATCGCGTATGGCCGGGATCGCTGTGCGATCTATGCCGCCGGGGTGACCTACTACGCGCTGATTTCGCTGTTTCCGCTGGTGATCTTCATCGTCAGTGTCGGGGCGTTCTTCATCACGGACCCGAACGACCAGGCGCAGCTGATCGATGAGCTGATGGGGGCGCTTCCGCTCAACGAGGAGGACGGGCGCGAGGCGCTGGAGGACACGATCGATGGGGTCGTCTCGAATCGGGGTGCGCTCGGAGTCGTGGGGTTGCTGGCGACGGCGTACACGGCGGGGGCGCTGTTCACGAGCGTGCGGTTGGCGCTGAACGGCGTGTTCCACGTGGAGCAGCAGCGGCCGTTCGTCCTCGGGAAGGCGATCGACCTGGGGCTGGTGGCCGGGTTCGGGGTGCTGCTGCTCGCGTCGTTCGCGCTGACGGTGGCGATCGCGTTCGCGCAACAGCAGGCGGATGCGATCGTGGGCGAGCGGCTGTCCACGCTGGTGGCGTGGCTGGCGAGCGTGGCGTATCTGCTGATTCCGCCGCTCGTGACGGGGCTGGTGTTCCTGTTGCTCTACGCGAACGTGGCGCGGGCGGGGTACACGACGCGGCAGGTGCTCCCCGGGGTGATCGTCGCGGCGCTGCTGTTCGAGGCGTTGAAGGTGGGGTTCACGTGGTACGTCGCGTCGTTCGGGAACTACGACGCGACCTACGGGACGCTCGGGTTCGTGATCATCCTGCTGCTGTTCTTCAACCTGAGCGCGCAGGTGATGCTCGTCGGCGCCGAGGTGGCGCGGGCGAACGCCGAGGTGCTGGAGCTGGAGGGCGACGGTGGCGGGCATCCGACGCTCTCGCGGGTCCGCGATGGGGCGCGCTCCGCGTACGGGCGGGCGCGCGGGTTGCCGATCCTCGGGCGGTTCGTTCCTCGCGTCGGGTGGCTCGCGGCGCGGGACGAGGCGGCACCGGTCGAGGTCGGTGGCGAGCGCACCGCAGAGCCGCTACCGGCGCCGGAGGCGCGGCCGATCATGCCTCGGCCCGGGCGAGTCGAGGACCGAGCGCCGCAGGCGGAGCGGGCGGCGACGATAGATCGCGCCTCGGCCGGTGGGGGGCTGAGCTTCGGGTGGTGGGCGGCGCTGACGGCGGCGGCCGTCGCGTTCGTGGCGTGGCTGTCCGGTCAGGAGCGCCGCTAGTCCGTGGCGCGGACCGCCTGGGTCTGGGTGACGAGGCCGACCTGACGGCCGTTGCTGTCCTCGAGGTTGGTTTCGAGGACGAGGGACGAACGGCCGCTGTGGACGGTGCGCGCGACGGCGTCGAGGTGGCCGGCGGCTACGGGACGCAGGAAGTTGATGGCGAAGTGCATGGTGCCGGCGAGCTCGCCTCGGGCGTCGAGGCTGGCGCGGACGACGCCGGCGGTGTCGGCGAGCGACATGATCGCGCCGCCGTGCAGCGTGGCGTTGAAGCGGGTGAGCTCGTCGCGGAACGGCATGCGGAGGCGGACGACGTCGAGAGTGGCCTCGATCAGTTCGAAGCCGAAGTGGGTGCCGTACGGGAGCGAGCGCTCGAGGGCGGTGCGGGCGCGCTCGAGGAGCTGCTCGTCGCTCACGCGGATGCCTCGTCCAGCGCCTCGTAGGTGGCGCGCTCGAACTCCCGGTTGAGGTCGAGCGTGGGGCGATCGAGGAAGGGCAGGACCTGGGTGTAGAGGGCGCCGGCGACATCCCGTTCGAGGTCGATCCAGTAGTAGGCGTTGAACAGGCCGCCCCAGCTCAGGCTGCCTGCGGTGCGGCCGGTCCGCGAGGTTTCGAGGGTGATGAGGAAGCCGAGGCCGAACGCGGCGGAGTGGCCGTGGCTCATGTCGTCACTGCGGCTCGTGTCGGGATCGGTGCTCTGGAGAACGCCGACGTGATCGAGGTCGCCGGTCTGCGGTCGGGCCATCTCTTCGACCGTCGCGGTGTCGAGGACTCGCGTGCCCCCGAGGGTTCCGCGTCCGAGCAGCATGCGGAGGAAGCGGCCGTAGTCGTGCGCGGTGGACTGCAAGCCGCCGCCGCCGGACTGGTAGGCGTCGCCGCCGCGAGGCTCGGGCGACGGCCGCCGTGCGAGCGAGCCGTCCGGCCGGCGCGCGTGGAGGGTGGCGGTCTCCTCGAAGACGTCGAAGCCGGAGCGGGTCATGCCGAGGGGGTCGAAGACGTTCGCGGCGAGATAGTCGCCGAGTCGCTGGCCGGAGATGGCGGCGACGAGCTCCCCGAGCCAGTCGGTGGCGATGCTGTAGAGCCAGCGGGTGCCGGGCTCGTGAAGCAGCGGGGCGTTGAGGAAGGCGGCGCCGCGTCCGCTGCCCTCAGTTGGGTGTTTGGCGAGGTGGACGGCGAGGCGCTCGCTCCAGATGTCGTAGCCGAAGCCGGCGGTGTGGGTGAGGAGGTGGCGGGCGGTGATCGGGGTGGTCGCCGGGCGGAGTGTGCCGTCCTCGCCGAGGATGTCCGGCGCCTCGAGTTCTGGGAGCCACCTCGAAACGGGCGCGTCCAGGTCGAGCTGGCCGCGCTCGACGAGCTGCATCGCGGCGACCGAGGTGACGGCTTTGGTCAGGGAGGCGATGCGGAGCGGGGTGTCGGGGCGGTAGGTCGGGCCGCTGCCGTCGAGCTCCCAATGGCCCGCCGATCCGGAGAAGCGCTGGCCATCGGCTGACTCGACCGTGGCGGTGACGCCGGCGAGTACGCCGTCCTCGATGGCCCCGGTGAGCAGGGGCTGGATGCGGTCGGCGAACGGCATGAGCTAGGCCTCCCGGCCGAGGTGGGACGCGAGGAAATCGGCCGCCTCGTCGAACATCGACCGCGGCGTCTCGCCGTGGCCGCCGTCGAACCAGCGCAGCTCGTTCGGTTCGCCGAGCGCGGCCTGCAGACGCTCACCGGCTTCGCGACCGACGAGGACGTCCTGTTCGCCGTTGACCATGAACATCGGTCGACCCGCCGTCATGGGTGCGAAGACGAGCGGGTCCGTCAGGGCGAAGATGCGGTCGCTGTCCTCGGCGAGGTCGGCGTACTCGGTGCCTTCGATCGCCCAGCTGGCGTAGGGGCCGGAGCCGCCGACGAAGAAAGCGGCGGCGCTCACGCGCTCGTCGAGGCCGACGAAGGGGACGCCGACCCGGCAGCCCATGGAGACGCCGGCGTAGCCGATGCCGCCGACGGCGACGTCGTCGCGCGTGTGCAGGTAGTCGACGGTGCGCATCAGGTCCTGGACGGCCTGGATGCGGGCGTCGCGGGTGCGGAACATCAGGTCGGCGCGGTCGGGGCCGAGGCGCCCTCGGTTGTCGGGGCCCTCGCGGGAGCCGAAGCCGTAGGCGTCGACGGCGATGGTGAGGAAGCCGCGTCGGGCCCAGAGCTGGTGCAGAGGGTGGCGGTCGGGGAGCATCCAGCTGTGGCGGCCCATGGCCGTCGAGCCGTGCTGGAGGATGACGGCCGGTCGAGGGCCGCCGCCCGGCTGCTTCGTGATGACGGCGACGACGCGCTCGTCGTGGGTGGATCCGAAGGTCACGCGCTCCGACTCGAGGTCGTCGACGAGGAGGCGGGTGACCGGGTCGCGGGTGGGCTCGGGCTCGGTGGTGGCGAGCAGCGGGAGGGAGCGGTCGTAGCGGTAGAGATGGCGCAGCAGTGCTTCGTCGATCATCGTTCCGCCCTTCGCTGTCCTCGTGGGCCGCGCTACGAGGCCGCGCGCTCGGCCGCGCCGTCCTTCGCCCACTTGAAGTGCATGCGACCGTGATCGGCGTTGGCGGCCATGATGCCGCCGACGGTGCTGTCGACCCACGGGGTGCCGGGGATGATGGAGGCGAGCTGCTCGTCGGTGAGCTCGGCGAGCAGCGCGAGGGTGTCGGCGCGGACCTCAAGGCCGACGCGGACGAGTTCGTCGAGTGGCTTGCCTCGATGCTTGTCCGCCCAGCGTTCGGTCCAGGTGTGGATGCCCGCCATGATCTCTTCGCGGGGCTGCTTGCTGCCGTCCTCGCGGACGCCGAGGCGCATGCCCTGCTCGCCGCTGATGTGGCGGCGAATCATGGCGTTCCAGTCGCGCTCGATGAGGGTGGTGTGGACGAAGTGATCGGCGAAGCTCCACTCGACCTCGGGGTCGTGCTCGCTGGCGGTGACGCCGCGGTACAGATCCTCCTCGGACATGGCGGAGAGCGTCTCGAGGAGCCACGCGCGATCGCGGTTGAGCTTGATTTCGATCTCGATGCGGTTCATGCGCGGCCTCTCCGGGCGGGGGTGAGTAGGTGTGCGTGTCTGAGCTACGGAGCGGTGGGGCGGCTCGGGTCGTGGGCGGGGTCGTTGGCCGGGAGTGTGTCCTTCATCGCGTCCGATCGCTTCCACGCCGGGATCGGCGCGAGCTCCTCGCCGGTGGGCGCGAACACGGATGGTTCCTCGAGGGTCATCTTCGGGATGTAGCGCGGGCAGTTGACGAAGATCTCGCGTGCGCGAACGCGGACGACGAACTGGGCCTCGGGGAAGGTGTCGACGAGCGGGTCTTCGAAGTCGATCGAGGCGGAGCCGTTGACGCGGACGCGTGACTGGCCCTCGAAGTCGATGAAGAGCATGCCGACCTCGCCGGTCTCGGAGATGTTGCCCATCGAGAGGAACATGCCGTTGCCGTCGTAGCTGGGGAAGGCGAGCGTGTCGTCTTCGACGATGCGGACGAAGCCCGGCGTGCCGCCTTTGAAGGAGCAGTTGGGGCGACCATCGGCGTCGACGGTCGCGAGGAAGAACATCGATTGCCGTTCGATGAACTCGCGGTCGGTGTCGCTGAAGGTGGCGTGGAAGATGCGCTCCTCGAGCCGGTCGGCGAGCCGGCGTGTGTCGAAGCGGTCCTGTAGCGCGCGCTGGCCGTCCTGGTAGACCTCGGACATTCGAGCCTCCTCGAGACTGGTGGGCGCATCGTATCGCCTCAGGGGCGTGCGCCGGTGCGGGTGTCGGCCATCCGGCCGACACCACGGCTCGCTGGATTGGCGACGGCCGCGACCCGGGATGGCTGACGGGCGCGGCGGCGGATCTGCCTAACTTCAATGCAGAACCGCCGGCGCGACCGAACCCGCCGGCGACGGGAGACATGATGACGATGACTGAGACCGCTCCGGCGACCGGCCAGACCGAGCAGGCCGAGGCGCTGGTGGAGCGATTGTTCGGCGACATGCTGGGCGCGATCACGACCTACGGCGTGTACATCGGGGAGCAGCTCGGGCTCTACCGGGCGCTGTCCGAGGGTGGCGCGTCCACCTCGGCGCAGGTCGCCGCGCGCGCAGGGATCGACGAGCGCTACGCGCGGGAGTGGCTGGAGTCGCAGGCGGCGGACGGCATCCTGGAGGTGGTCGACGCCTCGGCGGCGGCTGAGCTGCGGCAGTTCGTGTTGCCGAGCGGGCACGCGGAGGTGCTGACGAACGGGGACAGCCTCAATTACTTCACGCCGTTCATGAGCATGCTGGTGACCGGCGGGCTGCAACTGCCGTCGCTGCTCAACGCGTACCGCGACGGCGGCGGCGTGGGCTGGGAGTCCTACGGCGCCGACATGCGGAAGGGCCAGGGCGACGCCAACCGGCCGATGTTCCTCAACCAGCTCGCGCGCGAGTACCTGCCTCAGCTGCCTGAACTGCACGAGCGGTTGCAGCAGCCCGGTGCGCGCGTCGCCGACGTGGGGACCGGCATGGGCTGGTCCGCGATCGCGGTTGCTGAGGCGTACCCGAACGTGACCGTGGATGGTTACGACCTCGATGCGCCGGCGATCGAGCAGGCGCGGATCAATGCCGAGGCGCGGGGCGTGGCGGATCGCGTGACGTTCCACGTGATGGACGCCGCCGAGGCGGCCGGCACGTATGACCTCGTGTGGGCGTTCGAGTGCATCCACGACATGCCGAAGCCGGCTTCGGTGCTCGGGGCGATGCGGAAGATCGCGGGCGACGACGGAACCGTGATCGTGATGGACGAGAACGTCGCCGAGCAGTTCGAGGCGCCGGCGAACGAGGTCGACCGGCTGTTCTACGGTTACAGCCTGCTGATCTGCCTGCCAGACGGGCTCTCCCACCCCGAGTCGGTCGGGACGGGCACCGTGATGCGGCCGGACACGCTGCGGGCGTACGCGCGGGAGGCCGGATTCGCCTCGGTGGAGGTGCTGCCGCTCGAGAACGACTTCTTCCGCTTCTACCGGCTCGCGTAGCGAGCCGTCGGTCAGCTCGGACCTCCGCCATGGGTCTGTGAGTCGATGCCCGGGCCAACTGGCCCGGGCATCTCCGCGTCTGCTGCCGACGGTGGCGGGCGCCTCGTGGGATACGCTGCGCCTCGGCGGTGTGTGCGCGGAGGCGAGGAGCGACGATGGCGGGCGAACTGCGCAGCGAGTTCTTGATGGATCTGACGGCGACGCTGTCGGGCGATGTGCACCAGGTCGGCGACGGCGGTCAGGGCGGGCGGACGATCTTCGTCGTGACGGGCGGGACGTTCGAGGGGCCACACCTCCGGGGCACGGTCGCAGCCCTCGGAGGCGACTGGCTCGTTCGCCGGTCCGACGACGTGTCTCGGCTCGACGTGCGAGCGCTGTTGGAGACGGATGACGGCGCCAAGATTCACATCAGCTACGGCGGATACAACCACCGGCATTCGCTGGGGCCACTGGGCGATCTGCCCGAGGGTGAGCGCTACTTCCGCACGCAGCCGGTGTTCGAGACCGGGGACGAGCGCTACGCGTGGCTCAATCGCGTGGTGGCGATCGGGGAGGGGCGGTCTGATGCTCCAGGGACCGTTTCGTACCGGATCCACGCGATCCTGTGATCGCGTCTGACCGCTCGCGCACGGAGATGCGGCGACGCCGTCCGTGCCGCACACTACCGGCATGACCTCAACGCCCGACCGCGCCATTGAGGTCGTTGGCCTCCGCAAGCGCTATGGCTCGCTCGACGCGGTGGCCGGGATCGACCTCCACGTCAACCGCGCCGAGGTGTTTGCGCTGCTGGGGCCGAACGGCGCCGGCAAGACCACGACGGTGGAGATCCTCGAAGGGCATCGCGACCGCGATGGCGGGAGCGTCGACGTGCTGGGGCACGACCCGCAGCACTCGGGGCAGGCGTTCCGCGAGCAGATCGGGATCGTTCTCCAGTCGACCGGGGTCGAGCCATACCTGACGGTCGAAGAGACGCTGGAGCAGTTCAGCGGGTACTACCCGCGACCGCGGCCGATCGGCGAGGTGCTCGAGGTCGTGGGTCTCTCCGACCAGGGAGGGGCGCGTGTGCGCCAGCTCTCGGGCGGTCAGCAGCGACGGCTGGACGTCGCCGTTGGACTGGTCGGCGACCCGGACCTGTTGTTCCTCGATGAGCCGACCACCGGGTTCGACCCGGCGGCGCGGCGGCAGGCGTGGGGCCTGGTGCACAACCTGCAGGCGCTGGGGAAGACGGTGTTCCTCACCACCCACTACATGGACGAGGCGCAGCAGCTCGCGGACCGGCTCGCGATCATCGTCGCCGGTGAGATCGTGGCCGAAGGGACGCCGGGCGAGCTGATGAACCGGGACCACGTCTCGACGATCGAGTTTCAGCAGACGCCGGCGGCGACCTCGTTCATTGCGGGCGTCCTCGGCGAGGTGGCGATCGGCGACGGTCTCGTGACGATCAAGACAAGTGAGCCGACGAGCGCGCTGGCGATGATCTCGGGGCGCGCCGCGGAGCAGGGCGTGGAGCTCGAGGGGCTGACCGTGACACGCGCGACGCTGGAGGACGTGTACCTCGAGCTGGCCGGACCGGGGGCGGCGGCGGACGCGACGGGTGACGATGCAGGCGCAGAGGTGAGCGGGTGACGTCGCTGCGGCTCGGGCTGCGGCAGGTCCGGTACGAGTTCGTCGCGTTCTACCGGAACCCGGCGTCGGCGTTCTTCACCTTCGCCTTTCCGCTGATCTTCCTGGTGATCTTCAACCTGTTGTTCGGGAACGAGGAGCTGGAGCTGGACGGGGGCACGACCAACGTGTCGACGTTCTACGTGCCGGCGATCGCGGCGCTCTCCGTGGTCAACGCGTGCTACACGGGGCTCGCGATGAGCATGTCGATCTCCCGCGACCAGGGGCTGTTGAAGCGGCTGCGGGGCACGCCGCTCCCGGCGTCGTCGTTCCTGATCGGCCGGGTGGTGTTTATGACGCTGGTGGCGATCGCGCTGGTGGCGATCGTGACGCTGTTCGGGACGCTCTTCTACGGCGTAGACGTACCCACGAACACGTTGCCGGCGTTCGTGATCAGCCTCGCGATCGGCGCGGCGGCCTTCTCGATCCTCGGACTGGCGATCACGAGCTTGATTCCGAACGCGGACGCGGCACCGGCGGTGGTCAACGCCTCGATCCTCCCGCTGCTCTTCATCTCCGACGTCTTCATCCCGATCGACACGGATGCGCCGCAGTGGCTGACGCTGATCGGCGATCTGTTCCCGGTGAAGCATCTCTCGGTCGCGCTGCAGACGGCGTTCAACCCGTTCGAGACGGGGAGCGGCTTCGAGCCGGAGCATCTGGGCGTGATCGTCCTCTGGGGGGCGATCGGAGGCGTGTTCGCGGCGCGGCGGTTCTCCTGGGAGCCGCGCGTCTAGGTCGCGGTTCGAACCGATCGCGCCAACCCGGTGACGTGATCCTCGGTACGACGCTTCGCGGATCGCGCGGGGTAGAGTCTCGTGTCGCCCACCACGAGGGAGGACGTAGCGCTCGTGAGCAGCTCGAGACGTCGCCGCCGGCGACCAGCCAACCGCACCGCCTCCGGGGCCCCAGCCGGCCGTTCCGGCTGGCGAGGGACGGTCGACTCGTACGGCGGGTTCACGGTGATCGTGCCGATCGTGATCGCGGTGGTGGTGGTCTTCGCGATCATCTTCCGGACGCCGCTCGGCTTCGAATCCTCAGACGATCCGTTGCTTGGCGAGGCGGTGTCGTTCCCCACGTCGAACCACGTCCCTGATGGGTCGCTCGGCCCGAATCCGCCGCTGACGCCTGCCGGCGGTCCGCACTATGTGCAGCCACTACGCGCGGGGATCTACGAACAGCAGATCCCGGACGGCAACGCGATCCACTCGCTCGAGCACGGGATGGTCTGGATCAGCTATCAACCCGACGAGGTGACCGCGCCGACGTTCGAGACGATCGAGGGGATCGCGTCGGACTTCGGGCGGGACGTGATCCTGTCGCCGCGGGTGGAGAACTCATCGCCGATCATCGTCGTGTCGTGGGGGCGCCGGCTGGTGATGGAGGACGTCGACGAGCAGCTCGTGCGGGACTTCATCACCACGAACCGCAACCGTTCTCCGGAGCCCGGTCTCCGCTGACCAGATTGGCCTGAGCCAATCGAGGGCAATGGCCTGCCAGTGACGCGCGAGCGACGCTACGGTGTGGCCCGAGGAGGTGCGGCATGGCTGTCACGCGCTACATCGTGGATGACGTCGACGCGTCGCTGGAGTTCTACACCGAGGTGCTGGGTTTCGAGCTGGTGCAGCGGTGGGGCCCGCCATTCGCTTCGATCGGCAAGGGCGACCAGCAGATCTGGATCTCCGGACCCGGAACCTCGGCACGCAAGGCGATGCCCGGCGGTGAGGAACCGGTGCCCGGCGGGTGGAACCGGGTCGTCGTCGAGGTCGACGATCTCGAGGCCGTCGTGGCGCAGCTCCGCGAGCGCGGCGCGACCTTCCGCAACGAGCCGCTGGAGGGACCGGGTGGCACCCAGGTGCTGATCGAGGATCCGTCCGGCAACCCGATCGAGGTGTTCCAGCCCGCCTCGTGAGTACCGAGGGGGCGCGGCGGTTCTTCGAGGCGGCGACGATCGATCGCGACGGCGATCAGCCGCCGTACCGGCAGATCGCACAGCTGATTCACGACGCGGTGGTCGTGAATCAGCTGCGGACGGGTACCAGGCTGCCGCCAGAACGCGAGCTGGCGCGCCTGCTCGGCGTCAGCCGGGCGACTGTGGCACGGGCGCTGTCCGAGCTCGGCGACACCGGGCTCCTCGAACGGCGCGTTGGGCACGGGACGGTTGTCGCGTTCGACCCGGCAACATGGCAGGCGGGGCCCACGCCGGGCATCCCGTGGGGCGCCCTCCTCACGACCTTCGAGCCATCGACGGCTGGCCGGACGACCGAGGATCCGGCGGGACGGGGCGAAGTGGCCGTCGCGGACGCTGGCGCTCCGGATCGAGGGGCGGACTCGATCGTGCCGACCGCCGGGCTCGCGGACGGGACACGGTTCCTCGTGGAGGCGCTGGTCGGCAGCGGTGAGCGGGTGATCGTCGAGGCGCCGATGTCGCCGGTGTTGCGCGTCAGCCTGGCGATGCGCCACGCCGAGGTGATCGAGCTCGCGGCCGAGCCCGGCGCGGTGGCGCCCGCCCTCGAGCGACTGTTGGACGGGCAGCCGGGGGCGAAGCTGGTGTGGTTGCGGCGTGGCAGCGGGCTGCGGCGTCGGGGGGATCGGGCGCACATCGCGGGGCTGACGAAACGCATCGGGCTGCCGGTGATCGAGGAGCCGCCGAGCGCGCGGGCGACGCCGGGGATGCTCGGCGTGGATCCGCACGACCACGTGGTGCGGGTCGACCGGGAGTGGATCAGCGCGCCGGAGCCGCTGGCGCGGCTGCTGCAGCCGCTCGCGGCGGCGCTGGGGCTCGGGGAGACCTCGTTGCGGGTCCAGGAGACCTCGGACGGCTGAGCGGCAGCCGTCCGAGGTCGCGGCGTTACTCCGCCTTGAGCTCGCTCTCGAAGCCCTCGCGGCTGTGCGAGCCGTCGCAGAACGGCTTGTTCGTCGAGTGGCCGCAGCGGCACAGGGCGAACGTGTCGTTCTTGGTGAACGAGTTGCCGTCCGCGTCGACGAGACTGATCTCGCCGCTGATGACGTACGGACCGTTGTTGTTGACCTTGATGTCTGCCATTCAGCCTCCGTGTTGCTCGTCGCGCGGGTGTTCCGCGTGCGTGTTGCGACACATCATAGCTACATGGTGCGTCAGTCACTAACTCTAGGTAACCACGCCCGTTCGGTAGCCGTGTTTCGCTGGTGAGACGGGTGCGATGGTTTCCTTGCCGTGCCACGGATCACAGGGAGATTCGCGGCTATCGTGTCGGCCGTCCGCTCTGCGGTACTAGATGGGGCAGTGGATGATCGGCTTGTTCGAGGCGCTCGAGCGGCGCGCGATCCAGGTGCTGCTCGCGAGCCTCGTGCTGACGGCGCTCCTCGTGGTTCCGCTGGTCGCGATGCAGCCGGACGCGACCGCGTCGCAGAATCCCGCGGCCGAGGTCTTCGATACGCAGGACCTCGTGGAGGAGCGCTTCCAGGGATCGGTCTACACCCCGACGTTCATCGTGGAGGCGCGCGGTGGCGACGTCCTGCTGCGCGATCCGCTGTTCGAGCTGCTGCAGAACGAGCGCGCGCTCCGCGAGTCCGAGGTCGGCGAGGTGCTGGTCGAGCGCTACGACCCGGATACTCAGCGGATCCAGCCAGGCCTCGCGACGATCGCGGATGCGGTCGACGCGATTCTGCTTGCGAACTGGGTCGGTGGGCTCGAGTTCGCGACGGACGACCAGGTCAAGATCGCGGTGTCGCTGCTCCTCGAGGAGGGATCGTCCAGCGCGGGGCTGATCGACACGCTCTCGGCCGACCGGCGATCGGAGCGCCGCGTCGTCGGGACGCAGAACGTGGAGATCGATTACTGGACGGCGGCGGCGCTGCTGGCGGAGATGCGCGTCGACAACGAGGCGTTGGGCGGCGCCTCGATGGTGATCGAGCTGGGGTCGGACGACACGAGGCTGGAGGAGTACGCGCGCGACGCGCAGGAGCTGATCCGCGGCGACGAGGAGCACTACCGCGCGTGGGGGATCGCGATCGACGTCAACCTCACGAGCGCGGACGAGGGCGCGACGGCCGGGCCGTTCATCGGACTGACGATCATCACCGTGCTGCTGGTGGTCGGGGCGCTGCTGCGCTCGTACTGGGCGGTCGCCGCGATCGGCGGTGGGCTCGCGATCCTGGTGATCTGGCTCAAGGGGATCTCGAACCTGATCGGCCTCGAGAGCTCGCTCACGCTGGATCTGATCGTGCCGATCGCGATGGTGTCGTTCGGCGTCGACTTCGCCTTCCACGCGCTCGGTCGCTACCGCGAAGAGCGGCGCTGGGGCGGCATCGCCTCGCCCGGGCGGGCGTTCGCAGTCGGGTTGACCGGGGTGTTCGGGGCGCTGGGGCTGGCGCTGATCAGCGACAGCGTGGCGTTCCTCTCGAACGTGACGGCCGGCATTCCCTCGGTGATCCAATTCGGCATCGGCGCGACGGTCGCGCTCGTGGCGGCGTTCGTCGTGCTCGGCCTGCTGGTGCCGCTGTTGATCTCGCGGATCGATGCGCTGCACGACGCGCATCCCGCGGCGGGACAGCGGCTGGCGGTGCGCGTCGCGGGGGTGGTCTTCGCCTCGTTGTTCGCCGGGGCCGCGGTGCTCGTGACGGTGGTCTTCCCGCCGATCGGGGTCGGGGTGGTGGCGACGTTCCTGGTCTTGTTCATCGGGCTGCCGCTGTTCCTCGTGAGCCGGTCGACACACGAGGCGCCGGTGGGCGCGACCGACGAGGTGGCGGCGAGCAGCGGGTCGATCGGCGAGGGGATGACGCTCGGGTTCACCGCCAACCTCGTAGCGGCGATCTGCCGCGTGCGGCTGGTGTTCCTGCCGCTGATCTTCGGTCTAACCGTCGTGGCCGCGGTGTTCGCAGTTCGCGTTGAAGCGGCGTTCGACGTGAAGGATTTCTTCTCGTCGGATGCGGATTTCGTGGTGAGCCTCGACAAGCTCGACGAGCATGTCGGCGAGCTGCGCGGCGAGGAGGCGATCTTCTACTTCGAGGCCGACTTCTCGGATCCCGAGGTTCTGAGGACGATTGACGAGCAGTTCGCCGCGCTGGATGCGGGCGACTCGGACCGGTTCGCACGCGAGGAGGACGGCACGTTGCTGGTCAGCGTGACGCCGTCGGACCTCTCGGCGGACGCGCTCGGTTCGGCGGCGGCGATCGCGCAGATCGAGGCGGCGTCGGGCGTGACGATCACGGACGAGGATGGCGACGGGATCGCCGACACGCGGGAGCAGCTGACGGCGCTCTTCGAGACCGGCGCGATGAGCGGGATTGCCCTCGATGAGGAGCGACTGCGGTACACGGGTGACCAGGTCCGGCAGGTGGTGTGGCGCGACGAGACGGGCGCGCCGGCGGCGTCGCAGATCTCGATCCAGCTACCGGGGACGCGGGCGGTCGAGAATATCGCAGCGGCGGAGGCGGAGCTGGAGCCGTTCCTCGAGCGGTTCAACGCCGCCCTCGTTGCGGTCGATCCGGACGCGCGCGTGGCGGTGACCGGCGGGCCGTTCACGCGGCAGGAGGGATTGGACGCGACGTACCGGGCGTTGCAGCTCTCGCTGCCGATCGCGGTGGTGCTGTGCTTCATCGTGGTCGCGATCTTCATGCGGTCGATTCGATTCGCCTTCGCGAGCATCGTGCCGATCCTGTTGGTCGTCGCCTGGCTCTACGCGTTCATGTACGTGGCCGGGTTCACGCTGAACCTGGTGACCGCGACGATCGGGGCGATCTCGATCGGCGTCGGCATCGACTACGCGATCCACTACACGATGCGATTCCGCGAGGAGGTCGCGCAGTACGACCGGATGCGCGCGGTGCAGCGCGCCGGGGCGAGCACCGGGAACGCGTTGATCGGCTCGGCGCTGTCGAGCGTGATCGGGTTCGCGGTGATGTCGTTCGCGCCGATGCCGCTGTTTGCGACGTATGGCTTCCTCACCGCGGTGATGATCGTGCTCGCGGCCGCGGCGGCGCTGATCGTGCTGCCTCCGCTGCTGATGGTGATCACCTCGGACCCGCCGCAGGCCGCCGTCGAGGTGCAGCCGGAGGCCGCGAGCTAGTAGACGAGACAGGCCGCCCACACGGGCGGCCTGTTCGGTTCGAGTGGCCTCGAAGGCTACTGCTCAGCAGCGGTGGTGGCCGGTTCCGGGCCGCCGATCGCGGCCGGCGCCGGCGTGAGCCGGGGCTGGGGGCGGCCCTCGATGTGGATCTCGGGCAGCCACTCCAGCCAGGACGGGAAGTACCAGTTCTTGTCGCCCAGCAGCTCCATGCTCGCGGGGACGAGGATGGAGCGGATGACGGTCGCGTCGAGGATGACCGCGACGGCGAGGCCGAAGCCCATCTGCTGGAACATGAGCAGGTCGCCCGCCGCGAAGCCGCCGAAGACCGCGACCATGATCAGCGCCGCGCCGGTGATCAGCGCTCCGGTCGACCTCAGGCCGAAGGCGACGGCGTGGTGGTTGTCGTGGGTCTCATCGTAGCGCTCCTTGATCCGGCTCAGCAGGAAGACGTGGTAGTCCATCGAGAGGCCGAAGAGGATCGTGAAGAGGAACAGCGGGAGCCAGGGTTCGATGACCTCGGTCTGGCGGAAGCCGAAGAGGCCGGCGCCGACGCCCTGCTGGAAGACGAGGACGATCAGGCCGTAGGCAGCGCCGACCGACAGCAGGTTCATGGCGACGGCCTTCAGCGGGACGACGACCGAGCGGAAGGTCACCAGCAGCAGCAGGAAGCTGAAGCCGAGCACGTAGGTGAAGACGAGCGGGGTGTAGTCGCCGATCACCCGGACGTAGTCGACGTCCTGGGCGGCGTCGCCGGTGACGTAGACCTCGGCGAGGCCAGCGAAGCTGGCCGGGACGTAGTCCGAGCGCAGCCGATCGAGTGCGTCACGGGACTCGGACGAGGAGAAGTCGCCCTTCATCGGGACCTCGATGAGGCCGAGGTCGCCGGTCGTGCTCGGGCGGAAGACCGGGGTCCCGAACGACTCGTCGTCGGCGAGCAGATCCTCGAGGGCGCCTATCGCCTCGATGACGCGCGGGTCTTCGATGTTCGGGGCGTCGACGACGATCTCGGCTTCGTTTGGGCTGTTCGTGAACTCGGCGTTGAGCACCTCGAAGGCGTGGCGGCCGGGGCTGTCGTCCGGCAGCGAGGAGATGCCGTTCGAGCCGAGGTTGATGGTCAGGTACCAGCTCGCGACGCCGATCAGGACGAGCGAGGTGATGCCGGCGGTGAAGAGCGGACGGCGCGTGACGACGGCGGTGATGCGGTACCACATGCCGCCTTCGACCTCGGGTGAGCGGCGGCGGCCGATGACGGGCAGCGTCAGCCAGTTCACGCCTCGGCCGATCAGCGACAGGATTGCGGGGAGCAGCGTGAGCGCCGCCGCGACGGCGGCGATGACGACGAGGATGGCGCCAGCTCCGAAGCTGTTGAAGGTGGTGTCCGGGATGATGAACATCCCGGACAGCGCGATGACCACGGCGAGCCCCGAGAACAGGACCGCGCGGCTGGCGGTGCCGCCGGCGACGGCGATCGCGTCGATCTTCTCGAGGCCGTTGTCTCGCTCCTCGCGGTAGCGCTGGACGATGAAGAGCGAGTAGTCGATGCCGACGGCGAGGCCGATCATCGTGATGATGTTGACGACGAAGGTCGAGAGGTCGAAGAACTGACCGACGATGGCCGTCGCGCCAACGGCGACGACGATCGAGACGATCGCGAGGAGGATCGGCAGGCCCGCCGCGACGGCGGCGCCGAAGACGAGCAGCAGGACGACGAGGGCGAGCGAGACGCCGAGCAGCTCGCCGCGGAGCAGCGTCTCTTCGGCGAGGGTTTCGAACTCCTCGTTGACGCTGTCGTTGCCGATCGTGGTGATGCGGAAGCCGGTGTTGGCGCCCTCGACGGCGTCGATGACCTCGACGGTTTCGATGCCGTCGCCGGTGACGGAGACGAGCGCGGTCTGGCCGTCCTCGGTGATGAAGTCGGGGATGCCGTCGAGGTGGCTCTGGACGATGGCGATGCGCGGGTTGGCGCGCAGGTCCTCGACGAGCGTTGCGACGACGGTGTCGAGGGGGGCGGTGGCGCCCGCCTCGGCTTCGACGATCACGAACTCCTGGTTGCCGAAGTCGCCTGCCTCGTTGATTGGGATGCCCTCGGGGAGTGGCGTGCCCTCCGTGCGGAAGCGCTCGCTGAGCAGTTCGTCGGCGGTGTTCGACTCGCTGGCGGCGGTGACGTCGCTGTCGTCGCTGAGGTCGAGATAGGTCGCGGTGGCGAAGAAGGAGCCGCCGAGGACGGCGACCCAGACGAGTAGAGTGATCCACGGGTGCCGGGCTGACGAGCGCGCCAGCCACTCCGTGGAGTTGAGACGTTTCATTGGTGGGTCCGATCGTGTCGCGCCGGTCAGCGTGCTGCTTGCCGGCGCTCGGTCATTGCGGTTGATGTCCCACGCATCGTCGCGGGGTACCGCAGACCGCACGTCTCCCGATCGGGGGATCTTGAACGATCGACCGGGATTCCTCGTCTGGTCGATCGTGCGGAGTAGGGGCTCGAACGGGACCGCCGTCTGACGGTACCGACCGCCAGGGCGAGGCGAATGAGGGTGTACCCCTCATGGGGTACACCCGCCCAGAACGCCCATGGCTGCTAGCGACTGACGGAGGATCCGCCGCTGGTGTCGACGTTGACCGCCGGGTCTTCGTCGCCGGCGAGCGTGAGGCGTGACGCGCCGGAGAGGTCGCCGGCGACGCGGTCGATGACCGTCACCTCGGCGCGGCTGGCGCCACTCATGTTGATGTCGAGGCGATCGGCGCGGAGGTTGGGGGCCTCGACGGTGGAGGCGCCAGAGCCGTCGATCTCGAGGCGGGTGACCTCGCCATCGATCTCGATCTTGCTGGCGCCGCTGATCGAGACGCTCAGCTCCTGCTCGTCGATATTGCTGACGAGGAGGCGGCTGGCTCCGCTGACGTCGAGCGCCTCGATGTCGGGCGCGGTGAGACGCACGACCGAGCCCGAGGTGGGGGAGCAGTCGCGGCAGCGAATCTGGATCTCACTGCCACGGACGGTCGTTTCGAGCTTGTCGAGGAGGTTGTCGTCGAACCTCACCTCGATGTCGAGCGGGCCGCGGTCGAGCTCGACGCGGAGGGCGCCGGAGACCTGGACAGAGGAGAACTCCGCGGTTCGGCGCTGCTCCGTGATCAGGACGCCCGAACCCTCCTCGCCGCTGCCGAAGCCCTCGCCGTCGATCTCGATGCTGATACAGCCGGCCAGCGCGATCGCGCTGACCGCGAGCACCGCCACCAGTAGGTTGCGCCGTAGTCTTGTCATAACGAATCGCCTCGGTAGTCGCGCGGGCGTCTCGGTCGCCTCATGCCCATGACGATCCTCACGTGTGCGGGTGGCGGCGTCATGCCCCTTCGGGGGCATCTCTTCCGCGTGAGGGTTGTTGGGCCTCGGAAGGAGCTAGCGAGCGCGGAGGCTGCCGGCGAGCAGCAGGATCAGCGCCGCGCTGGCGGCGAGGAGAGCGCCGCTCAGGGTGAGGGCGGTCGTCACATCGGTCGCGTCGGCGAGGGCACCGAGGACGACGGGGCCGATCCAGCCCCAACCGATGGCGAAGTTCCAGCCGCCCAGCGCGCGCCCTCGGAGTTCGTCGGGCACCGCGTCCTGGAGCATGATCCACTCCAGAGCGTCGGTCATCGCGGCGCAGGCGCCGATGCCAGCGACGGCGATCACGGAGAGCCAGAACAGCGTCGAGTTGCCAAGCAGGACGATCAGCAGGCCGAAGCTCGCGAAGACGCCGATCAGCATCAGCCCGCGTGGGAGCCGGTCGGCGGTGACGACGAGGAAGAGTGTGCCGAGCATGGCGCCGACGGAAACGCCGGCGGTGAGCACTCCGAGGCGCTCGGGGCCGACCTCGAGGACGCGCTCAGCCACGGCCGGGAGCAGGCCGTTGAACGAGAACCCGAGGATCTCGACGAGGATCATCATCCCGAGGAGCAGCCGGACCATCGGCGTCTGGACGATCAGGCGGAGCCCGTCGATCACGTCGGCGATGAAGCGCTGATCGGTGCTGGTGGGGCGAGCAGGGCGGCGGACGCGGCTGAACATGAACGCGGCGCCGGCGAGGGGGATCGCGCCGACGAGGAAGGTTGGCGCCGGCCCGAGCCAGGCGATCAGCACGCCGCCGGTCAGCGCCCCGAACACGCCGATGGTGCGCTGACCGAACGAGGTGAGGCTGATCGCGTTGCCGAGCCGCCTGGGTCCGACGATCTCCGCCTGGAGCGGCTGGAGCGCCGTGTTCTGGAACGCGATCGTCGAGCCGGTGACGAAGACGAGCGCGAGGAGGGCGGGGATCGTGGCGACGTCAACCCAGACGATGAGGGCCATCAATGCCGCCGCGACGAGCCGGATCAAGGCGGTGGCCGTGAGCACCTGACCGCGGGGGAGGCGGTCGGAGGCGGCGCCGCCGATCGGGCCGAGCACGAGGTTGGGGATCGTGCGGATCGCGAAGGAGAGGGCGGCGAGGAAGACGGAGCCGGTCTCGTCGAGGACGAACCAGCCGATCGCGAGCCGCTCCATCCACATACCGAGGCCGAAGAGGACCGCGCCGAACCAGACGGTGCGGAACTCCGGCTCCTCGAATGACGCGAGCACGCCCGGACGGGCGGGGTCCTCGACGGTGGCCTCGGGGCTGGTGGTCATGCGGTCCGTTCGTCGGCCGTCCTCGGGCGGTCGATGCGTTGGAGGGGGACGGGCGCCTCGGAGGGCTCCGCTGCGGTTCCGCGTGCTCGTTCCTCTCTGGCGTTCCGCGCCAGCGCGCGGGTCATCATCACCGCGAACAGTAGCGCACCGGCGATCGTGATGACGCCGGCGGCGCGGAAGACGGAGTCGATGCCGAAGCCGGCGACGAAGGCGGCGCCCACGAGCGAACCACCGAGGAAGCCGGCGCCGCCGCCCATCTGGTTGAGGCCCATCATCGAGCCCATGCCGACGCGACGGCCGATGCTGACGAAGATCGCCTGCTGCGCGGGGAACGCGAACGCCTCGCCTATCCCGACGATGACGATCGTGACGAGCAGCCAGGGGACGACGGGCATCGTGCCGCCGAAGAGGGAGACGTCGACGAGCCCTCGAGGGAGGTCGGGGATGACGAACTGGGCGACGGCGGCGACGCCCAGCCCGGCGACGACGAGCCAGATCCGGTTCATGCGATCGGCGGCGAAGCCGGCGATCGGCTGGAAGACGGCACCGAGGAGCGAGCGCAGGCCGAGCAGCAGGCCGACGAACAGCGCCGAGTCCGTGCCGAGGCCGTCGTCGCTGATGACGAACACGGCCATGTAGGTCCCGGCGGTTCCCCAGCCGAGCGAGATGACGATGCTGGCGAGGATCGCCGCTTGCACGTCGAGGCGGCGCATCAACGCCGACCAGGGGAGTGCGGGCGGCTGATCATCCTCGATGTCAGCGAGCGCGCCGTCGGTGGGCTGCGCGTCCCGCTCAGGCGGGAGGAGGAGGAACGTGGCGAGGCCGGTGGCGGCGAGCATGACGGCCATGGTGACGAAGGCGGCGTCGGCGTCGATGGCGTCGCGGATGGCGCCGCCGAGCAGCGGACCGAGGCCGAAGCCGGTGACCTCGGAGACGGCGAAGACGCCGATGTAGCTGCCTTCGCGGCCCTCGGGAGCGAGGCGTCCGATGTAGGCGAGGCTGAGCGGGAAGATGGCGCCGGCTCCGAACCCGGAGAGCACGCGGAAGGCGACGACGAGCTGCCAGTTCTCGGCCACGAGGTAGCCGACGGCGCTGATCGCGTAGAGCGCGAAGCCACCGACGATGAACAGCTTCACGCCGAAGCGATCGCCGAGGCGACCGACGAACGGCGCGGCGATGATCTGCGAGACGGCGAGGCCGGAGAAGGAGAGGGCGACCGCCACCTCGGGGCCGCCGAGGTCGTCGCGGACGAACACCGGCAGGAGCGGCGAGACCATGCCGATGCCGGCCATGGCGACAAGCATCGCGATCCAGAGGACGATGAAGCCGCGGGAGAGCATGAGCGCCTCCGGCGCCGGCGGTGGTGCGCCGAACGCCTGTGCACTGGACGGTGATGGTGCCCTCGGCCGGCCGGCCGAGGGTTTGACGGACCACGAACGTCCGGGCATCATCGCTCTAGAATCGATGAACGTCAATATCGAACGATGTCGATATGAGTGACCCCGACCCAGCGTCTCCGCTGATCGCGCTGACCGAGTGCGATCCCTTGCTCGAGGGCGAGATCGGCGACGGCGAGCTGGTCTGCCTGACCGAGGCGTTCCGCGCCCTGTCCGACCAGACGCGCGTCCGACTGCTCTCGATGATCTCGGCCGGCGGGGGCGAGGTATGCGTGCAGGAGCTGGTCGACGCGCTCGACCTGTCGCAGCCGACGGTCAGCCATCACCTGAAGGTGCTGCGCGAGGCCGGGCTCGTCACGAGTGACCGGCGTGCCTCGAACGTCTACTACCAGGTCGACCCGTGGGCGGTGTCGACGCTGGGGCGCCTGCTCGCGCTGGAGGAACCGCCGGCAGGATCGACCAGCGTGTTCGCCAGCGCGATGACGTCGCGCCGGTCAGAGGTGTGACCGACCACCTGGACGCCTCCTTCACTACGACTGAGGGCATCGGGACGCTCAACGAGAGTTCGCTCCACGCCGGCATCAAGGACTTCCTGGCGCAGCCAGGGGACCGCTTCGAGGTTCGACTCGATGGGTTCGTGATCGACATCGTCCGCGACGATCTGCTGATCGAGATCCAGACCGGGTCGTTCGGCGCGCTCGGGAACAAGCTCGACCGTCTGCTGGGCGAGCATCGGATCCGGATCGTGCATCCGATCGCGGTCGACCGCTGGATCGCGCGGCCGGGGAAACGACCGCGCAAGTCGCCGCGCCACGGCTCAATGCTCGATCTATTCGCGGAGCTGGTGAGCCTGCCGACGCTGCTTGACCACCCGAACCTGAGCCTCGAGGTGCTGCTGATCGACGAGGAACAGCTCCGGGTCGATGGCCGGCGCGGCGAGCGGCGCTCGATGGACCGGCGGCTGCGCGTGGTCCGCGAGACGCGCCGCCTGGAGGAGGTTGCCGACCTGGTCGCGCTGCTGCCGATTGGCCTCGAGGAGCCCTGGACCACGGCGGACCTGGCGCGCGCCGCGGGGATCAGCCGGCGGCTGGCGCAGTCGGTGGCGTACTGCCTGCGGATGAACGAGTTGGTGGTGGAGCGGGGACGGAGCCGCGCCGGCCGGTCGTACACGCTCGCCGGGCGCTAGCTCGTCGTCTCGTCCGGCTCGAGGTGGAAGACGAAGACGCGCCGGGGCTCGATTCGCGCGTACAGCGCGTCGCCGCCCCAGTCGTACCACTCCTGGCCGTAGATCTCGGTGCAGACCTCGCGGAAGCCGTCCGGAAGGTCGGCGGGGATGCCCTCGATGTGGGCGGTGCCGTGGACGGTGACGGCGAGCTCCTCGCCGGGGAGGTGGGTGGCGCTGACCTGGGGGCGGGCGCGGATGTGCTGGAAACGGAGCGCGTTTGGCGCGGAGCCGAACCAGAACTCGCCGCGGTAGAAGATGCCGTCGACGGGTCCGACGATGGGCGCGCCGGCACTCGAGGTCGTGGCGAGGGCGAGGAGCTTCATCCCGGTGAGCCGCTCCGCGAGCTGCTCCGCGCTAAGCAGGCGCTCGTCCGTGATGATCGATCGCAGGTGCTTTCCGCCGGCGGCGTGGGACTCGTCCAAGACGGACTGAAGGCGTTGCAGGTCCTCGGGCGTCTCGTGCATTGCTCCTCTTTCGTCGGGCGGTTGCGCAGGGTACCAACCGGCCCTCGGGTCGCCCTGTCCGGTTGGACGAGGGCGGGCGAGGCCGGGCGGACGGCGTGGCGAGGCACCAGGATCGAGGAGGCGCTACGATTCAGCCCGCCTCGGAGGTCGAGGTTGTGGGGGAGGAATCGTCCGTGATCTACGAACTGAGGATCTATCGCGCCGCCCCGGGGAAGCTGGCGCCGCTGATCGCCCGATTCCGGGACCACACCTGCGCGCTGTTCGAGATGCACGGGCTGAAGAACGTGGGGTACTGGCGGAACTCGATCGGTGGTCGCAGCGACGAGCTGTGGTACATGCTCGCCTTCGAGGACATGGCGCAGCGTGACGCGGCGTGGCGCGCGTTCGGCTCGGACCCTGAGTGGCAGCAGGCGCGCGAGGAGTCGGAGCGTGACGGCCCGCTGGTCGCTCACATCGAGAACCGGATCCTCGCCCCGACCGACTTCTCGCCGTTGAGCTGATCGCGGCCGAGCCGGAGGGCGACCCGGGGCGACATGCGCTACGAGCACATCATCTGGGACTGGAACGGGACGCTGTTCGACGACATCGAGCTGGTGGTCGACGTCGCGAACCTGATGCTTGAGCGGCGGTCGCTGCCGACGATCGACCACGAGCGCTACCGCGAGATCTTTGGATTCCCGGTGCGCGGCTACTACGAGCGGATCGGGTTCGACCTGGAGCGTGAGCCGTTCGAGGTGCTGGCGGTCGAGTTCATCGCGGAGTACCAGGCGCGGTGGCGCGACCACGAGCTTCGCGCGGACGCGCGACCGGTGGCCGACGCGCTCCACGCCCGAGGCGCCACGCAGTCTGTGCTGTCGGCGTCCGAGCAGGAGCTGCTCAACGCGATGACGTCGCACTTCGCGATCGACGAGCGGATGACTGCGCTGGTGGGGATCGACGATCACCACGCGGCGAGCAAGCTCGACCACGGGCTCGCGCATATCGAGGCGCTGCCGACCTCGAAGGATCGCGTGCTGCTGGTGGGCGACACGGAGCACGATTTCGAGGTCGCGACGGCGATGGGCGTCGCCTGCGCGCTGATCGAGGACGGCCACGCGCCGCGCGAGCGGCTGGAGGCGACGGGCGCGGCGACGTACGGGTCGCTGACGGCGCTGCTCGCGGATCTCGGCTGAGCTCCCGGCCTCGAACCGTCTCGGTAGACGGTCGTCGCCTCGGGCGTTCGGTGGGACGATGGTGGGCGCGGGCGACGCGGGAGGTGCGGCGATGATGACCGAGGCAACGGAGACGGCCGGCGTGGAGATGCGCTGGTGGCAGTGGCACCTCGGCGACCGGATGGCGCGTCACCAGCACCCGGGCCAGGAGTTCGAGGACTGCAGCTGGCCGGACTGCTCGTGGCACGGGGTGCGCCCCGGCGAGGAGAACCTGATCGCCTCGCTGCCGGATTCGGCGCCTCGGAGCGTGGCGCTCGGACACCTGGATGGGATCGCGATCGGTGAGGGCGGGCACTTCGTCTACGAGCGCGACGTCGTGGTCGTAGACGATGAGGAGCTGGAGTTCGGCGCGTAGTCGCGCGCTCGCTGCTCCCGCCCACCTCGGGAGGTTGTGCGGGCCTCGGTGGGTGTGCCCGGCCGCGCGGCTAGCCGGCGGCGTGTTCCAGCAGGAACGGTGTGATCAGCGGGAGGACGCGCTCGGACTGCCGGTTCAGGCTGTGGTCGGCTCCGACGACGACCTCCATGCGGCCCTGCTTCAGGCGCTCCGCGAGCGCGATCGTGTCAGCGAGGTCGAAGGCGCCGTCGCGGTCGCCCTGGAAGAGCAGCGCCGGCATGGTCAGGCACGCCTCGGCGCGATCGGGATCGGCGACCGGCTGGATGTAGCGGGTCCAGCCCTCGGACTGGGGGATGCCGTGCTCCTTGAGCACCGGAGCCCAGCGGGAGGCGGGCGGTGGTGGCGGGCGTAGCCGCCGCTTGACGATGCCGGCGAGGCGGCGCGGGTGGTAGATCGGCCTCGTGCGGGCGCGGGCCGCGCCGGCGGCTGCCTGTTGGTAGCGCCGGCTGCGGCTGAGGTTAGCGGCGCCGGCGACGAGCGCAGTCACTCGCTCCGGGTACTCCGTCGCGAGCGCGAGCGCGAGGACGCCACCCCTCGAATAGCCGAACACGGCGAAGCGGTCCGCGCCGATGTCATCCATCACGGCGAGGAAGTCGTCGCGGTAGAGCCGGTACGGCAGGTGTTCGAGCTTCGTGACCGGCGTGCTGTTGCCGTAGCCCCGGCTGTTGGCGACGACGACGGTGAAGTGCGGGCTCAGCGCCTGGACGTAGCCGTTGTTCCACCACTGGCGGCCGTCGTTGCCGACGCCGTGGAGGATCAGGAGATGCGGCCCGGTGCCCTCGACGAAGTACTCGATCTGTCCGTCGAGGTGGGTGGCGAAGGGCATCGGGCTCCTCACCTCAGGCCGCGTGCCCGAGTTTCGCCCGACTATACCGAGCGACCTCGGGCGGTAACCCGGGCGCAGGTCTGTGCGTTCTCTCCTAATTGGTCCCACCCAACCGCAGGCGCTTCGAACGGATGTTGATATGGCGCAGCCCGAGACCGACGATCCGAACGGCCCCGGTCCGCGGCGGGAGGTGATCCTTGAGGAGTACGACCCGCGCTGGGCGGAGCAGGCGGCGACGTGGATCGCGCGCGTCCGCGAGGCGGGCGGCGACGCGATCGTCGCGGTGCATCACATCGGTAGCACGTCCGTGCCGGGGATGTTCGCGAAGCCGATCATCGACCTGATGCCCGGGCTGCGGTCATTCGACGCGGGGTTCGAGATCGGCGAGGCGATGGCGGCGCTGGGGTTCGACGTGCGCGGGGAGTTCGGGATCCCTCGGCGGCACTACTTCCATCGGGAGGACGTCCACGTGCACGCGTACGCGGTGGGTGAGGGGCAGTGGCGGGACCAGCTCGACTTCCGGGACTATCTGCGGGCCCACGAGGATGCGCGGAACGAGTACGCCGATCTGAAGCGAGCGCTGCAGCAGGAGTATCGCTTCGATCCTCGGGAGTTCAGCAACCAGAAGTCGGAGTTCGTGGCGCAGGTCCTCGAACGGGCGCGTGCATCACGGGGCTAGTGTGGGGAGGGAACCGAGGGGCGGGCCGCCTCGTTGGTCTGGTGAGGCCCCGGGAGGATGACGATGCGCAGGTTGCTGCTCCCCGCGTTGCTGGTGCTGTCGGTGGCGGCGTTCGCCGCGTGCGGGTCGGACGATGACCCGACCGCCACCCCGACGGCGGTCCTCACCGATCCGAACTCGCTCTCCGATCCGCAGGAAGCGCTCGACGCGGCCCGGGCGCTGTGGGCGGCCGAGGGCGGGGACGACTACGACATGACCTTCAACTGGCAGTGCTTCTGCATCGTCGAGGTCGTCGAGCGGGTTGACCTCGAGATCCGCGCCGACACGGTCGAGGCGGGGGCGGTGACGGACAGCGGCGCGGGGCTCACGAGTGAGCGGCTCGCCGAGTACCAGACGGTGCCAGAGCTGTTCGACTTCATCCAGGACGGGATCGATCAGGACGCCGCCGAGATCCGAGTCACGTACGCGGCGAGCGGGTACCCCGACGAGGCTTGGATCGATTATGAAGCGCAGCTGGCCGACGAGGAGCGTGGCTTCTTCATCCACAGCCTGAGCTTGAACTAGACCGGCACGAACTGGGCCGGGGCGAACCAGGCGGGGGCGAACTAGGCGAGCGCGTACATCCGGTTCAGGTCAGCCAGCCGGGTGGGATCGAGGTCTCGTCCGGCCAGCCCTGGGTATTCGGGTGGGTAGCGGTAGGCGCGGAACAGCCAGCCCATCGTGTCGCCGTTGGGCCGGGTGTTGTAGACGGGGTTCCACCACTCCCAGACCACCTCGCCGCTGCGCGTCACCTCGAAGAGGCGGCCGGAGGTTCCCTCGCAGACCAGGGTGTTCTGGTTCGGGAGGCGGGTGGCGCCCGAGATGTGGCCGCTGAAGAACTGGGCCGGCGGGTCGCCCTGATAGCTCCAGACGACCTCGTTGGTTGCGGGGTCGACCTCGATCACCTTCGAGGTCGACATGCCGCGGACGCGGTGCATGCCGTTGTCGAAGATCTGGACGTTGCCGTTGTCGAGGAAGGTCGCGTGGTGCTGGTGGGCCGTGTCCGGCGCGCCGTACTTCCACGTCATCCCGCCGGCGGCGTTGACGATGGCAACGCGGCTGTTGTTGCGGCATGAGAAAAGCAGATCACCCTCGGCGTTGACGTCGACCGAGTTGATATGGGTCCACTCGATGCGTCCCTCGAGCGGGCAGATCGGGTCCTTCTTCGGGTCGAAGAGCTTCCAGGTCTCCACGCGGCGGACCTCGTTGCCCGCGGCGTCCAGCTCGACGAGGTCGTCGCCCAGCAGGTTCGCCGGGAGCTTCTCTCGCGGCAGCCGCGTACCCCCCTTCACCTGCTTCGTCAGGTCCTCGGGGATTTCGACCCACTCCGGGATGACGGTGTGTCCGTTGGGCAGCCGCTTCCAGTCGTGGTGGATGGCGATGTTCTCGTACTCCCAGACGATCTCGCCGTCCCAGGTGACCTCGAGGAGCTTCGACGCGTTGGCGCCGAGGCGGCGGATGCGCGCGTCGAGCGCCTCGGGGGGTTCGCCGACCTCGGGAGGTGGGCCGTCGGGGCGGATGGCGGGGTCGACGCCCATGACGAGGAGGTTGCCGTTCTCGAGCAGCTCCGACTTCCCAGGAACGAAGCCCTCGAAGAGCCAGCGGTGCACGAAGCGGCCGTCGAGGTCGATCAGGAAGACGGAGTCGCCTGAGAGCGGGACCACGAGCGTGTAGCCCTTGTAGCTAAGCTGCGGCCGGTGGTGGGTCAGTCCGAATCGCTGTGCCGTTGACCAACCCATGGGATCCCTCTCGATAACGAACGGAATCTAGCACCGTTGTGGCCTAGCTGAGGGTGGAACGGCGGCCAGCGCGTCCGCCGGGCGACCGTCGGGACGGGTGGCCTCGGGATATGCTGGCGCGGCACCGAGCCCCGAGGAGAGGACGCGCCCGATGGCCCCCGACTACGACTTCATTCAGTACGAGACCGAGGGCCGGATCGCCCGGATCACCCTCGATCGTCCCGAGAAGCTGAACGCGCTCTCGCATGAGTTGAGGAGCGAGGTGTTCCACGCGATGCGGGAGGCGGAAGCCGACCGCGAGGTGGGTGTGATCATCCTCCGTGCGGCCGGGCGGGCGTTCAGCGCCGGCTACGACCTGGCGCCGAACCCGCAGCCGAGCCAGTACGTGGAGCCGCACTCGCTGATGCCGGACACCGGTTCCACGCACCCGAACCACTACGACTGGTCGCGCCACACGATCCTCGCGAACTGGATGATCTGGGAGCTGTCGAAGCCGGTCGTCGCGCAGGTGCACGGCTACTGTCTCGCGGGCGGGACGGAGCTTGCGTCGATCTGCGATTTCCGGATCGTCGCCGAGGACGCCCAGGTGGGATACCCGCCGGTTCGCGCGATGGGGACGATGGACATGATGTGGGCGCCGTGGTTCCTGCCACCCGCCAAGGCGCGCCTCTTCGCGTACACGGGCGACGCGTTCTCCGGCAAGGACATGGAGTGGATGGGCTGGGCGACCTATGCGGTGCCGGCCGACCAGCTCGAGGCGTTCACGGAGCAGTTCGCGGAGCGGCTGGGGCACATCGACAACGACCTGCTGGCCTACAACAAGCGTGCGGTGAACCGGCAGTACGAGATCATGGGGATGCGGACCGGCCTGATGTCCGGCACCGACGTGGAGGCGATGAGCAAGCACCGACCTGCGGCCGGCGAGTTCGGCCGGATCTCGCGTGAGCAGGGGCTGAAGGCAGCCCTCGAATGGCGCGACGGGCCGTTCCGGGACTTCCGGGGCGCCTACGCCTCGGCGCCGCACGACCGCGGCCTCGCGACCGGCGAGGGTGCGGAGGACATAAAGCCGGCGAACGCTTAGCGGTAGGCCGAGCGCAGAGCCGGCAGCATCGAGGTCGCCATGGTTGAGATTGTCGCCATCGTTTCGTGCACGATCATTGCGGTCGTTTCGCTTCGGTTGAGCAGCCGCTGGTGGTCGTTTGACTATCCGACGCGCGACCAGGACGACTGAGATTCGCCGGCGCTCGACGATGATCCGCGGATCGCCCGAGGTGCTGCTTGGGGGGCGACGGGACTCGGAGCGCGCGACTCTGTCGGATCGGGGGACCGATGACCGCTGAGCGCTGGGCGGAACTGCGCGCCGACATCCCCGCGCTCGAACGGTACGCGTACCTCAACACGGGGTTCGCGCCGCCACCGTCGCGGGCGATGACAGCGGCGATGCAGGCGCGGATGGATTTGGAGCTCGAGCACGGGTCGACGACCCGGCTCGCGATGGACGAGGCGCAGGCGCGGAAGGAGCATCTGCGCGAGCTGTTCGCGCGGGTGCTGGGCGCCGAGCCCGGCGAGGTGGCGATCACCTCCAGCACCGGGGTGGGAGTCAGCACCGCGCTCGCGGGGCTGAACCTGACGAGCGGCGACCGGATCCTGACGACCTCGGTGGAGCACGGATCCGGGGTCGTGCCGCTCTACCACGCGGGCGCAATGAGCGAGGTCTCGGTGGAGTTTGTGCGGGTCGCGCCGGACGACTCACACGGGGCGATCGTCGAGCGATTCACCTCGATGCTCGACGATCGCACCTGCGCGGTGATGCTGTCCGAGATCTCGTATGCGACGGGGCAGCTGCTTCCGGTTCGCGCGATCACCGAGGCGGCGCATCGGGTCGGTGCGGTTGTGATCATCGACGGCGCGCAGACCGCCGGGCACGTTCCGATCGACGTGCACGAGCTTGGGGTCGACGCGTACGCGGTGCCGGCGCAGAAGTGGCTGTGCGGTCCTCGAGGGATCGGGGCGCTCTATGTGAGTCCCGAGGCGCTGACGCAGATCGCGCCGTCGATCGTGGACGTGACGCTGGCGGAGGAGTGGGACCTCGAAGGGACGTTCGCGCCGAAGGGTGATGTGCCGGGCAAGTTCGAGCTGGCGGCGGTGCCGCCTGTTCTCGTGGCCGGCGCGATCCAGGCGACGGAGGCCTACCTCGAGAGTGGCGCGGAGGCGGTCTTCGATCGCGTCCGCGAGCTGAACCGTGCCGCGGAGGCGCGGTTCGCGGGGATCGCGGGCGTGACGCTGGAGAGCCCTCGGAACGAGGAGTCGCGGACGGGGCTGTTCTGTTTCGGCGCGGAGGGGCTCGACGCCTCGGAGCTTGGGCCGTGGCTGCAGCGGGAGCACGACGTGGTGTGCCGCGCGGTGACGGAGCGGAACGTGACCCGACTGTCGCTGCACGTGTTCAACACGGAGGACGACATCGAGCGCGCGGCGGTCGGTGTCGAGGCGGCGTTGCGCGACGGGATCACCTCGGGGTAGCGAATGGCCTCGGGGGTGCGGGCGCCTCGATAGCTAGTCCAGCAGGCGGCGGCGCTGGGTTTCGTACTGCTCCGCGGTGATCGTGCCGCGCTGACGCTGGCGCTGGAGTTCGAGCAGCTCCTCGTTGCCGAGCGAGCTGGCGGCGCGGTTCGTTGGCACGCGCGCCACCGGGGGCTCGAGCGGGGAATAGGCGACGTAGGTGCGGGCGATCTTGTCCCAGCCGCACTGCTTGTCGTCGTCCCACAGGCACCAGAGCGCGGCGATCGTCCACGGAATCTGTCCGAGCAGGAAGTTGAGGATTCCGAACAGCACCCATTTGATGCCCAGCTCCCGGATCCACATCTGCCACCACGGCGGCACGGTTCCGTCGCCGGTGATGACGTAGGTCGACACGAGCGCCTTGCCCGGCGTCTGGCCGTGCCGTGCCACCATCGCGAACCAGATCACCCAGACCGCTGGCAGCCAAATGAAGAGTGGTGAGGCGAAAGCCAACGCCACCGTCGGGCCGAGGATCATCGAATCGACGAGGTTCCCCCCGAGCCGTCGCGCGGGGGTGGCGGTGTCGAGCAGGAACTCGCGGTCGAGGAACGCATTCTCATATTCGCGCCCGGAGGTGGCGATCCCCCAGGCCAGGCCCACGAGGCTCGCGACGAACACGATGCCGACGAGCGGTGTCTGAGTTAGTCCGAGATCCACGCGTCACTCCTCGGCGGATGTGAAAGTATTCCGTCAGAATGCCGAGGATAACGATCATGACGACTTCTCGTTGGCGCTTCTGCGCGAACTGCGGCGCCGAACTCCCAGGCGACGCTGCGTTCTGCCCGAGCTGCGGTCAGCGGCTCGAGGTTGCGCTGGCCGGCCGCGGCGACGGCCGCGACTTCGTGAGCGTGGGTGGCCGGGACCTCGCGCTCGCGCCGGTCGGGAAGCGGTTCGGCGCGATGCTGATTGACGGCCTCATCACGGGCGTCGCCACCTACGCCGCCGTCCTGCTGACCGTGCTGGTCGTGGCGCTGGTTGAACTTCTCCTCTCCGACGGTGAACGGCTGACGGACGAGGAGTTCGGGCGCAGCATCGTGGTCTCGTCGCTGATCGTCTCGGTCGCACTCACGGTCACGTTCTGGTTGTTCGACGGATTCGGCTGGTCGCCGGGGAAGGCGCTGACCGGGATCCGCACCGTGCGGCTCGACGGCAGGCGCCCGGGCGCCGTGCACGGCTTCGTTCGATACACGATGCGGACTGTTGGCTTCCTCGCGTTTGGTCTCGGCTACCTGTGGGCGCTGTGGGACGATCGGAACCAAACGTGGCATGACAAGCTCGCGGATACTGTCGTCGTGCGCGCGGACGCCCTGGAGCGAGAGTTCGAGGATCGCAGCGCCGACCCGCTCGTGACCGCGCCGCGGATGTGGTCGCTCTCAGCGCTTGGGGTGCTGCTGCTGAGCGGCGGCGTCGCCCTGAACATCTGGTTCAGCAGCTCGCTCGACGACGGAGTCGCTGAGCCTCAGTCTCCCCATGACACCGATGTCCCACGCATCTTGGAGCCGGCGCCACGTCACGTTGCCGAGTGGATCGGCGGTTGGCGCGACATCGAGTAACCGCGCGGGCGGACTAGCCGTTCGGAAGTCGAGGCACCTCGTAGCCGTGCTCGCTAAGGACAGCGAGCATCTCGGCGACGCGGGCGTCCCACGTTCCGACCTCGAGGAGCCGAGCGTGGTTGCGGTCGACGAGGGGCTGGTAGTCCTCGATGCAGTCGAGCAGGGCGTGGAGCTGGGCGACGGGGTCGTCGAGGTCGGCGGCGACCGTGGGGTCGTAGCCGAAGAGGTCGGTGAGTTCTGCGGGGCTGTGGCCGACGATCAGGCTGCCGGAGGCGATCGCCTCGAAGTAGCGCTGGGTGACGGTTTCGAGGCCCTTGGCGCCGGCGCCCTGGTCGGGCGCCTCGTCCGGGTGGGTCATCGACTTGGGGAAGCAGACCTGGATCTTGGCGTCGGCGAGGCCGGCGCGGAGCGCGTCGAAGCCGGGGAAGATCGGGATGCGGCTGCCGTCGACGGCGAACCGGTGGGTGACGCCGGGGCGCAGGGCGCCGCGGACCTGGGCGTGGTACCTCGGGTGGTTGCGGCCCAGCTCGAGGACGTCGAGCTGCCGTCCCGCGAGCGGGCGGCTGCCGTCCCACTGGGTGGGGTCGATCGCCTCGGGGAGCCAGTGGACGGAGACCTGTGGGAGGCGCTGCTGGAGGAACTCGGCTGAGCCGCGGGCGCTGACGAAGAGGACGCGGGGGCGCATGCGCTTGAGCTTCGCGACCCAGCGCTCGTAGTCGTCCGGCCAGCAGTCGGAGACGTACGGGATGACCTCGGACCAGAGCACGTCGGGGAACCCGCCGCCGTCACGGGGCCAGGCGATGGCGACGATCCGCGCGTCGCGGCCGAGCCGGACGAGGTTGTGTTCGGCGCGGGTGTTGGCGGCGAGACGACTGAGACGCCAGAGGGACCGCGAGCGCGGGCGCGGGCGGACGCCGGCGCGCTCGAGCGCCCGCGAGAACGAGCGCAGGTACTCGCGGGTGTGGCCCGTGTGCGCGGGCTCATCGAGGAAGCTGAGCGCCGTGGGAATCGAGCTCGCTCCGATCCGACGAGGTGTGCGGTTCTCAACAGGATGCGTGGGATCGCCCGTCGGTGGAAGCGAGCACCTCCAGATCTTCCGTCGTCACAACTTCATGCCCGGCCGACGGCGCGGCGTTCTGGAATACTGCGGCGATGTCGCGCGAACGTTCCACGCCCGACCTCGACGTGCGGATCGTGCGTGTCCCGCAGATGACTGAAGACGAGCGAGCCGCGATCTTCGAGATCTTCGACGCGAGCTACCGGGACGCGAATCACGAATACCTGCGGCGGTCGTTGGACCGGATCGGGATGGTGAGCCTCGCGATGGTGGACGGGCGAGGCGTCGGGTACGCGATCTCGCACGCGCGATGGATGGAGCTGCCGGGCTTCGCGGAACCACAGCTCGTGTTGCTGCACGGGATGCGGTGTGTTGTGCCGGAGTACCGCCATCGAGGCGTGGGCGGGGTGACGAATCGCGCGGCCGACGCGGCGATGAAGGCGGAGCTGGAAGCGATCGGGCGGCCGCACGAGCGGCAGCTCTCCTGCGGCCGCTATGGGCACGCCGCCCGTGCCGGAGGGCGGTCGGACCCGGGGTCGGTGCCGCGGCTAGGGGTGCGGCCGACGGCGTGGCAGCAGGCTGTTGGACTCGCGGTTGCCGAGGCCTATGGGTCCACGCTCGACCCGGAGACGTTCGTGTGCATCGGTTCTGGCACGCCGATCGGCTACCCGAACGAGGAGTTCGAACCCACCGAGGCCGAGCGTGAAGCGTACGCGGGCGTCGACCGCGACCGGGGGGACAACCTGCTGGTGATCAACTGGGTGCCGGACCCGCCGCCCGGGTGGAACGACCCGGACCGCGACCCTAGCTGAGCAGCTCGAGGATCTCGAGGTCGTCGACGGCGGCGGCGATCCGGCCGAAGAAGGTCTCGGCCAGCGTTGTGCCGTACTCGGCCGCGTCGGCATCCATGGTGGCCTGGTCGATGGACGCGCCGGCGATGACGTTCAGGACGACGTTCCACGAGATCCCTAGTCGGTAGTTGTCCCAGCACTCGTCGAGCGAGTATTCCTCGACGCCGGCAGCGACGAGGCCCTGGTGGTAGGACTCGACGAGTGCGCGCTCGTGCTCGCGTCGCATCTCGGTCGTGAGGCTCATCGGGATGATGCGCCCGAGGTCCTGGCCGCCGAAGCCGCGGCCGATCGTCTGCCAGTCGAAGATCGCGAAGCGGCCGCCTTCGGCGCCGGGGAAGAAGACCTGCTGGAGGTGCAGGTCTGAGTGCACCAGGGTGGTCGGCCGCGCGCCGTAGCGCGTGGCGATCGAGGGGTAGCGTTCCTCGATGGCGTGTGCGGCGGCTCCAAGTGGGCCGTCGAACTCGGCGGCGAACTGACGGCTCGTGCGCTTGAGCGCGCCCTCGAACGCTGCTTGCAGGCCGGCCGCGGCGGCGGGGTGGTCGAGCGGGAACAGCCAGCGCAGCTTGCGGAGATCCTCGTGCTGCCACCAGCGCGCGTGGAAGCGTGGCAGCGCGTCCACGACCGTGCGCACGTCGTCGAGCGACGAGGCGTAGAAGTTCCCGACGCGGCTGGCGCTCATGTCTTCGAGGATCAGCAGGAACTCGTTGGTCTTGCGCTCCCAACCGGCGAAGTAGCAACGGGGCGTCGCGATGTTCGAGGTCTCGGCGAGGTCGTCGTAGAACCGGATTTCGCGGCGGTACATACCGTTCTGTGCCGCCATCTCTCGGACGGCTTCGAGCGGCGCGGACCACTTGGCGAAGACGGCGCTTGGGCCGATCGCGCCGTCCTCGTAGGTCAACTCGAGGCGGGCGGCGGTGGAGACCGCGCCCTGCGCGGGGACGAGCGAGCCGCGGACGGTAGCGACGTTCGTTTCGAGGATCGTGCTGAGGAACGCGGGCGTGATCGACTCGAGGTCGGTCGGGAAGCCGGCCATCGTCCGCGCTAGGCCGGCAGCGGATCGACGCCGGCGGGTGGCGGGACCTCGAAGGCGTTGAGCGTGAAGCCGACGACGGCGTAGTAGCCGACGAGCCCGGTGAGGTCGACGATGCCGGCGTCGCCGACGATCGGTTGCAGGGCTTCGAAGGTTGGGGCGCTGACGCGGTTGGCTTCGAGGAGCTCGCGGACGTAGACGACGATCGCTGCCTCGCCTGCCTCGAGCGTGTCGAGCGCGGTGCGGGAGCCGACCGCCGCGATCACCTCTTCGCGCACCCCGGCTTCGCGGGCGAGGCGGACGTGCGAGCCCCACATCAGCTCGGCGTCCCAGTGGCGAGCGGCGGTGATGATGGCGGTTTCGCGCTGCGCCGGGGTGAGGTCGGAGTTCCAGCGGACGAACTGGCCGAGCGCGGCGGCGCGTTCGGCGAGCTGCGGGCTGTGGAGCAGGATGCCGTACGGGCCGGAGACGGCGCCGTTGCGGTACGAGGCGACGCGGTCGTAGGCGTCGACCAGTTCGGGCGGGACCGCATCACGGTCGAGGAGATTGGGCAGACGGGTCATGCTGACTCCTCTTTCGGTCAGGAACTGCCGCTACTCGGCGTAGTCTTCGGGGACAAAGGGGGTGGCGTCTCCAACCTGGAGCACCGCGAGATGATTCGCTGCAGTGGAGCGTCAGGGCGGCGCCGCTGGGAACACCAGGTTCTCGTCGCCCGGCCGCGCTCCACGCCACGCGCATTCCGGATACGGGCAGTCGCCCCAGTCGTCGCCGAGCTGGTGCCCGAGCCGGCGACGGGCGAGCGGCCCCTCCCACCAGCGTTCGTCGAATGCGCTGATCGTGGTGGGGACTTCGTCGGACATAAGCGCTCCTCGGGGCGTCGGGTCGGTCGAGACTAGTATCCGAGGTCTTTCGCGATCGCGCCTTCCAAGGGCTCGCCGGCGCGGAATCGCGCCAGGTTGCGGCAGAACCGATCGAGGTTGCGACCGACACGGAGCTGGCTCGCGCCGGCGGTGTGCGGGGTCATGACGACGTTCTTCGTGGTCCAGAGCGGGTGGTCCGCAGGCAGTGGCTCCTCGGGCGCGACGTCGAGGCCGGCGGCGTAGATCTGGCCGTCCTCGATCGCTCGCGCGAGGGCGAGGCCGTCGTAGACCTCGCCGCGGGTGACGTTGACAAAGACGGCGGTCGGCTTCATCAGCTCGAAGGCACGCGCGTCGAAGAGCTCGCGCGTTTCCTCGGTCAGTGGGAGGCCAGAGGCGATGACATCCGACTCGGCGAGCAGCTCGTCGAGGCGATCGAACTGCCAGACGTCGGGTACCTCGGCGGTGGGGGCGACCGGCTCGCGGTCGACGGCGATGCAGCGCATGCCGAAGGCGGCGGCCCGCTGCGCGATCGCCTTGCCGGTGCCGCCGAAGCCGACGATGCCCATGGTGAGGCCGTCGAGCTCGAACTCCTGGCGGCGGTAGTCGACGCGGTGATCCCACGAATCGGGGCCGTCGAGGATGGCCTGGTCGATCCGCCTCGTGATCGCGAGGAGCAGGCCGAAAGCGGTTTCGGCGAGGTGGCTGCCGACGAGGCCCTTGTCGCCGGAGAGCAGGACGTCGCTCTGCTTGAAGGCGTCGAAGAGGTAGGCGTCGGCGCCGGCCGTCGAGGCGTGCACCCAGCGGAGCTTCTTCGCGCGCTCGAAGATCCGCTCGTCGATCCGGCCGAAGATCACCTCGGCGTCTGGTGCGGCCTCGATGGCCTCGCCGGGGCTGGTGGTGACGGTGATCTCGGCGTCGTCGCCGGCGGCCTCGCGGACGCGATCGAGGATGGCGTCATCGACCTCCATCATCGTCACGCTGGTCATGATCAGGATGTTCACGCGCGCCGCCTCGGAGCTGTCGCCGGTTCCGCCGAATAGTAGCGGCGCGGCGAGGTTAGTCGAGCAGCGGTGCCAGCAGGTCGACGAGGGTCGGCGGGAAGACGGGGTGCTCGCCCGCGAGCAGCTCTGACGTCGGGAGCCAGTGGGCGGCGGAGTGCTCCTCGCCGGCGGGGGCGTCCTGTTCGTAGGAGGCGAGCGGTTCGAGGTCTGTCGGGCGATCGTGCGGGGCGAAGCGGAGCTCGTAGAGGAACACGGTCTCGTGGACGTCGAGCGGCCCGGACGCGGGATCGAAGGTCACGATGTTCTCGTAGACCTCGAGGAGTCGAACGACCTCGATGTCTCGATTCAGCTCTTCCTTGAACTCGCGCACGATCGCGTCGGCGGCGTACTCGCCGAACTCGATGAAGCCGCCGATCGCGCGCCACATCAGGCCGGTGTTCAGCCACTTCGCCATCGGCTCGAGGAGGACGTGGCCATCCTGGACGATGACGCCGACGGCGACCGCGCCGATTCGCTGCTCGGGCTCGGTGGTCATGGCGAGAGCGTACGTCCTAGCCCGAGATCAGGATGTACGTCGAGATCGCGATCTCGCGTTCGCGCTCGCTGGCGGCGCGTCTGCGATCGAGAGCCACGAGCATCGTGGGGTCACCCGGCTCGCCGAGGTGGTTGAACCTCGAGAGCAGCATGCCCAGTACATCGAGGGCAGAGCTTCGCCCGCGGTTCTCGCTCAGCCGCTCGAGGTGGTCGAGGCGTTCGGTCCAGAAGGACCGCATCGCCTCGACCTGGGTCGCGATTCCGTCGGTTGGGGACGCCGGCTGGGCGGTGTGTTCGTAGGTTGGCATTTGCGTACCCCTCGCTAGCCGCGCTGCTGGTTCCGGTAGTGCCAGTAGATCTCCTCGATGCGCGCGATGTTGCCGTGCTCGGTGCGCGTTGCCTCGAGGGCGTGCCAGTCGACGGGCTGCCCCGCGAGCGCGGCCGGGAGCTGGTCGTGGAGGAAGTGCCAGCCGGCGAGGACGGAGTTCCGAGGCCGCTCCCCCGGCATGAGCGTGTGCGTGAAGGTCAGGCGGCAGCCCGCGCCGTCCGGGGCGAGTTCCCAGCGCATGACGCCGTCCTCGCCGCCGCCGGCCGCTTCGAGGGTGTGGGGCGGGTCGAAGACGGTCACCTCGCCGGGTGTGGGGACCTCGTCGTTGTTGGGGCCGCCGAGGTGGAGCACGAAGCGGCCGCCGACGCGTGGCTCGAGCTCGACGCGGTGGGCGAGCCACTGCTCGAGTTCCGACGGGTCGGAGATCGCTTCCCAGACGCGCTCGACCGGGTGATCGAGGTGGCGCTCGAAGCGGAGGAAGGCTCGTCCGTCCTCGGTGGTTCCGATGACGCCGTCGTGGTCGGCGGTGATCGGCATGGCTTCCGCGGTCATGGTTCAGTCCTTCTGGTGCTTGGCGTCGGGCTTGCCGGACGCCTTACGGTCGAGATGTCGTTCCAGGTCGTCCAAGCGGTCCGACCAGAGCTGCCGGTACGGCTCGAGCCACGCGTCGAGGTCGGCGAGCGGCGCCGCGTTCAACTCGTACCAGCGGCGCTGGCCGTCCGGGCGCACGTTCACCAGGCCGGCCTCACGCAGGATCCGCAAGTGTTTCGACACGGCGGGCTGGCTCAGCCCGAGGATGTCCACGAGCGCCCCAACGGTCTGGGGCGCCTCACGCATCGCATCCAGCAGGAGGCGGCGGTTCGGCTCGGCGAGGACGGTGAACGTGCTCATGGCCAAGATATTGCCATATAGAAATATGTCTGTCAAGGCATGTCTCTGGCCAACGTCGGTCTCCGGTGATTCCCGGTTCGGGCTCCGGGGGAACGCGCCGATAGTCGTCCCATGGACGACTGGAAGACGCGGCCGATGGACCCCGCGCTCAGCGAGGTGGCGGAGCAGATCGGCCGCCTCGTGATCGAGTCGGCGCGGCTGGAGCGCGCGCTGCTGGCGCTCGCCTACACGGGGGTGCGGAACCTGGGTGAGGCGCCGACGCGGTTGAACGGGTTGACGGCGCGGCCGCTGGTCCTCGAGGTGCGGCGGCTGGCCGCGGAGGGTGCGTACCTCAGCTTCTACGAGCCGGTGCTGGAGGCCGTCGAAGAGCTGGTCAAGGACGACGCGGACGACGTGCTGTCCTGGCGGAACCGGTACGTCTACGCCTCGTGGGAGCGGGGCGAGGATGGGGTCTACCGCGGGATCACGCTGCGGGATATCGCCGGCCGCGATCTGCAGGCCGAGGGCGACCCGCCGGTCAACGAGTACAGCGTCGAGTCGATGCTGTACCTGACGTTCACGATCGCGAAGGCGACGGACCTGGTCCGTCGCCTCAGCCAGGCGGCGCTGGTCCGCGCGGCGTAGCGGTCAGTCGCTGAGCCAGCTCAGGGCCTCGACGCGCGTGCCGAAGTAGGCGGTCGGGAAGGTCGCCGGGCCCTCGGGCGCGGGTGGCGTGCCGATGGCCGGCATGCCCTCGGGCATCTGGAACGCGAACTTCTCGACGCCGGCGGCGTTGTACCTCGGAATGATGTTCGCGTCGCGCCAGTCCATGTCCATGGCGCCCATCTCCATGCGGAACTGGGTGGCGTCGACCAGGACGCGGGTGCGGCCGGTTGAGGCGATGGCCCCGGCGAAGCGGGAGAGCCAGTCGTTGAACTGGTCGCCGCTGATCGCTTTCGTCGTGTCGTACCAGCGGATCTCCAGGTAACCGTCCTCGGGACGGTCGATGCAGGCGCCCCACTGGTCCTCGAATACGTGCGTTCCGTTCATCATTGCCCCCGCTCTGATGCCTATGGGTCGCCTGGCTCGACTCCGAGCCGGGTCCCGTCTTCCACGAACTGTTTGAGTCGCTCGGTCAGCAGGTCGCGCCAGCCGAGGTTGAAGCCAGACGCCAGCTCCTCGTCGATCGCGCCGACGGCGCCGAAGGTGAAGCGCAGCTCGGTGGCGTCGCCGTCCGGCGTCAGCGCGAACTCCGCCACGGCGAGCGCGACGCCGAGGTGGAACGAGCCGGTGAGCTGCAGGAGGCGATCCGGCTCGATCCCGGTCACGGTCGCGATCAGCGCGCTGCCGTCGGTCCATTGCTCGACGAACTGACCGCCGAGGGCTGGTTCCATCGAGAGTGACGTGGCTTCGGGACGGAGGTAGGGGTGGCCCCACCAGGCGCCGGGATCGGCGGTCATCGCTTCGAAGACCCGGCTGGGCGTGCCCTCGATCCGGACGTCGAGGGCGATGTCGATCGCCTTGCCGGCGGGCGGGTCGGCCTGCGCCATCGGCTCAGCCTCGACGCGGTCGCGTAGCCGCAGGAGGCCGCGCGTCCACGTGGCCGCGGCGGGGCTGGCCCAGCGATCGGCGAGGCCGACGAGCGGCACGAGGTTGACGTAATGCCAGCGTTCGCGGCCGCGCTTGCGGTTGGTGACGAGGCCGGCGGTGGTGAGGACCTCGAGGTGCCGCATCACCGCGATGCGCGAGATCGAGAACTCGGAGGCGATCTGACCGGTGATCCTCGGACCATCGCGGAGCAGGTCGAGGATGTGACGCCGCGTTGGGTCGGCGAGCGCGCGCCAGAGCTCGTCGCTGGGCTGGTCGGGAAGGGCGATCGGGATTGGATTCGTCATACATGTAACTAAAATATTACATGTTTTAGATCGCGATGCAACATGGAGCAGTCGCAGCTCGGGGTAATCGCTAGTGCTGAGTCAGGTGATCGCCCAGCCAGGTGGCTGCGGTGTCGAGCGCGCTGAGCGGGACCTCCGTGTGAGTGCCGGGTGACTCGATGAGTTGCTTCTCGCTGGCGGCAAGGTCGTCGTAGAGCGCGCGACCGCCGTCGGGTGGGAAGAAGTCGTCGTCGGCCTGGAGAAGGAAGAGCGCAGGCCGGTCGTAGCTCGTCGCCGCAGTGCGGAGGAGCGGGGCGAAGGTGGCCGGCGCGGCGCCGAGGAGGGGTGCGCCCTCGTAGCCGCAGGCGCCGAGGACGGCGGCGCGGATCCGCTGATCCGCGGCGACGAAGGGGAGGCCGAAGAGCGTGCCGCCGGAGAGGCCGGCGTAGGCGACGGCGTTGGGGTCGAACTCGCCGGCCTCGAGGAGCGCATCGAGCGCGGCGGTACAGTCGGCGGTCATCTGGTCGTAGCTGGCGGCCTCGGAGATGACGCGGATCACCTCGTCGGATTGGGGGTCGCCGGACGCGCGGTCACCGTGACCGACGGCGTCGATCGCGGCGACGGCGATGCCGCGCGGCAGGAGGCGGACGCGCAGGGCGGTGACGAAGCCGTCGGTCTTGTGGCCCCCACCGCCGTGCCCGGCGAGCACGAGTGCGGCCGGTGCCTGGCCTCGGGTGGGGGACCAGACGACGAGGGGGATGGGGCGGCCCGTGCCCGGGAGCTCGATTCGTTGTTCGTCGGTCATGCGAGGTGCCTCCGCTCGGATTCCGCCCGTTCGGGCGCTCGAGCCCGACGCGGGCACAAAGTCGGGGAGGCTAGCGTGGGAGCCGGAGCATCGCAAGCGGGTTGCGCTGCCCCTCGGTGGCCGGAGTCGCGAGTCGGTCCCCGGGAGCTACGACTGCCCTCGGTCAGCGGAGGGGGCGGAAGAAGTCGCGGATGTCCTGGGCGAGCAGCTCGGGTTCCTCCATGGCGGCGAAGTGGCCGCCGCGGTCGTGCTCTGACCACTGGGTGAGGTTGGCGCAGCCGCGCTCGACCCAGGAGCGAGGGGCGCTCATGCCAGTGATCTCGCCCGGGAACACCGAGACGCCAACCGGGGCCTCGATCGGGCGGGTGAGCCGGTTCGCCGGATCGGCGCCGCTCTCGTAGTAGTAGCGGGTGCTCGAGTTGATCGTGTTGGTGAACCAGTAGATCGAGATGTTCGTGAGTGATTCGTCCTTGGAGAAGCGCGTTTCGAGGTCGCCGTTGCAGTCCGACCACGATCGAAGCTTCTCCGTGATCCACCCCGCCAGTCCCGCCGGTGAATCCGTCAGGCCGTATGCGAGGGTTTGCGGCTTGGTGCCCTGGATCCGCTGGTAGGCGGCCTCCGCGGCCTGCCACTGGGCCGCCCGTTCGAGGTAGGCGGTCTCGTCCGCGCTCTGCGGCGTGCGATCGCCGATCGGACCCGGGAACGGCATGTTGATCTGCGCGCCCACCACGCGCTCGGCGAAGCTCTGCCCCAGGTGGGCGGTGACGACCGCTCCCCAGTCGCCGCCCTGCGCGCCGTAGCGGGAGTAGCCGAGCTGCTGCATCAGGCCGTCCCAGAGCTGCGCCGTCCGTGCCACGCCGTAGCCGGTCTCCGTCGGGATCTCCGAGTAGCCGTAGCCGGGCAGCGAGGGGACGACGACGGTGAAGGCGTCCGCCTCGTCGCCCCCGTGGGCGGCGGGGTTGGTGAGCAGGTCGAGGATCTTGTGGATCTCGAAGAACGTGCCGGGCCAGCCGTGCGTGAAGACGAGCGGGAGCGGGTTCGGCCCGACGCCCTCGGCGTGGACGTAGTGGATGCCGAAGCCGTCGACCTGCGTGGTGAACTGGGGCATCTGGTTCAGGTAGGCGGCCTGGGCGTCGAAGTCGAAGCCGTCCTGCCAGTACGCGCAGAGCTCGCGGAGGTAGGCGAGGTTGGTGCCGAGGTCCCAACCGCTGTCGGTGACCTCGGCGGGCCAGCGCGTGTTGGCGAGGCGCTGGCGGAGGTCCGCCACGGCCTCGGGTGGGAACTGGACCTCGAACGGTTGCGGGCTCACGGGACGTCCTCAGGCTGCGCGCGGATTGGGCGCTCGCAGCCTACCGGACGCTCCGGCTGGTGTGGTCGGCGGCGGGACCGGTGAGGCGCACGGTCCTCGGAAGGCGGCGCGGGCCTCGGGAGTTGGCGCTAGGCGCGGGTGCCGGTGAAGGTGCCGGGGCCGAAGGAGCCGAATTGGACGGTGCCGTCCATGGTGTCGCCGTCGACCTTGCCGACGAAGTCGAGCTTCATCTCGCCCATCGCGCCGTTGAACATGGTGCTCCAGGTGGCCTCGTCACCGCTGGCGGTGCCGCCCTCGAACTCCTGGTCGCCCTGCGGCGCCTGGAACTTGCCGCTCAGGTCGTTGCCGTCGCTGGTGAGGATGACCGTCACCGGCCGGTCGCCCATGGGCGTCTTCAAGGTCAGGTTCCACGTGCCGTCGACTGCCATCTGATTCCCCCTGCCGCACGGTGTCTCTCCTCGACCGGTAGTGTCGTGACCTCGGCCGGTGCAACGGCGTGCGAATCCGGTGCGCATCGCATGATGACGCGTTTTGACCGGCACCTCAATGGGCTCGCGTTAACGGAGGAGCTGGATCACCCGGGTACGGGCGATGCGGTCGTGCCAGGTCTGGCCCTCGCGATGCCACGCGGCAGCCCAGAATCCGAGGCCGATCGGGAGCACCGAGGGCAGCAGGGCGATGGTGCGGATCAGGCCGGCGCGGGCACCCGGCGCCGCGCCGAACTCGTCGACCGAGCGCAGGTTGGTGACCTTGCCCGCCGGCGACCAGCCCTGGGCGTTGAAGACCCAGAGCGCCCAGAACGGGATCGAGCCGACGAAGGCGAACAGGATCGGCGCTACGACGGTTGGGCTGCTCTCCGGCAGAACCATGTAGAGGGGGACGGCCGCGGCGGCGGTGCCGGCGAAGCCGAGGAACCAGACGACGGCGATCGCGACGAGGTCGAGGGCGACGCCGACGACCCTCGCGCCGAACGGAGCGAACCGCTCGCCGCGCACGGGGTTCGCTTCGCTCGCGGCGAGGAAGGAGAGGCGCGAGCGGTCGGCGGTGCGTCCGGGCGGCTCGTATCGATCGATCGACGGCGTCCCCACGCCGGCCTTGATCGCGGCCTCGAGCTCCTCGCGCTTCTCGAACGCTCGCTCGAGGGGGCTGCGCGACATCAGGAGGGCCCGAGGGCGCGCTGGATCAGCGCGCCCATCGTCGCTCGTGACATGGACCGGCGGATCCCGTCTAGCCTCCCTCGGCAGGCAGGCGAGTGCGGTGGGGTGAAGAGGCTATCCCACGAGCTGCTTGTAGATCTCCGCTCGCTTCTTCGGGTCGCGCTCGTCGACGCTGACGGAGTGCCAGTCGAAGCCGGCTTCCTCGGCCTCTTCCATCGCTTCGATGCACTCCTCGACGGTGCCGGCGGTGCCGAGCTGGTTGACGAGATCCTCGGGGAGTGCGGCGGCGCCGCCGGCGGGTCCGCCTTCCTCCCAGCCGCGGCGGACCGCGTTCGCCTCGTCGGCGTAGCCCATGCGGATGAAGTGCTCGTAGTAGAAGTCGCCCATGCGGGCGATGTAGAAGGCGGTGGTGCCGGCGGTCTGCTGTCGCGCGCCCTCGATGTCCTCGGTGACGCGGACGCCGGTGGGGTTGCGGATGACGAAGTCGGCGCGGTTGCGGCCGGCGGCCTCGATGTTGGCGGTCATCGCCTCGGTCTGCGGCTTCCACTGCTCTTTGGGGAGGTGGATCGGGATCCAGCCGTCGGCGATCTCGGCGGTCTGCTTCAGCGACTTCGGGGTGATCGAGGCGATGTGGATCGGGATGTGGTCGCGGAGCGTGTCGAAGCGGAGCGTGAAGCCGCGGCCGAGCTGGAAGAACTCGCCGGCGTAGTTCAGCTTCTCGCCGCGCATCAGCGTGTTGATGATGTCGACGTACTCGCGCATGCGGGTCAGCGGCTTGCGGAACTTGATGCCGTGGAAGTGCTCGATCACCTGCGGTCCGGAGGACCCGAGACCGATCACCATCCGACCGTTGGAGATGTGGTCGAGGGTCGCGAAGTGCTGCGCCATGGCGCCGGGCGTGCGCGAGAAGATGTTGATGATGCTGGTGCCGAGCTGGATGTTGTTCGTCTCGCGGGCGACGACGGCGAGGAGCGACAGCGCGTCCGGGCCCCACGCCTCGGCGATGTTCAGCGTGTGGATGCCGGCTTCGTCGGCGACCTTCGCCTGCTCGACGATCGAGTCCATGTCGAAGTTGCCGGCCCAGTTCACGCCGATCGAGAGCTTGCGTGCCATTCGGTCCTCCAGTGCGGATGCGATGTGATCGAGGAGTGCGAGTTCGCGCGCGCGAGCGGCTGGGTTCGCCGAGTGACTATATCGATGAGGAGCGTCTCGCGCCCGCCGCGGCGATCGCGGCCCGCTAGGATGCGCGCATGCCGCAGCGCCGGATCTCGATCAGCGTCCCGTGGGATCCGAGGAATCGCGAGTCCCTGCTCGCTCGCGCTCGCGCCGCGGACGAGGCGGGCGTCGACACGATCTGGGTCAACGAGGGGTTCGGCCACGACGCGTTCAGCGGGCTGACCCTGCTCGCAGTCGAGACGCAACGAGCGCGCCTCGGAACGTCGATCGTGAACGTGTACTCGCGGACCCCCGGGGCGCTGGCGCAGCACTTCGTGACGCTCGATCAGCTCTCGGAGGGGCGGATCGTCGCGGGCCTCGGGACCAGCGGGACCGGTGTGATCGAGCGGTTCCACGGGCTGCCGTATCAGCCCTCGATCGCGCGACTCCAGGAGACGGTCGAGCTGCTGCGGGCGTTCTGGCGGCATGAGCGGGCGACGTTGCACGGCAAGTGGTACGACCTCGAGCGGTCGCTGGTGATGGGGGTCGACCCGGTGCAGCCGGAGCTGCCGATCCACCTCGCGACACTGCACCCGACGAGCGTGCGGCTCACTGCGGAGGAGGCGGACGGCTGGTTGCCGGCGTGGATCCCGTTCGAGCGCCTCGGTGGTGCGATCGCTGAGCTGCGCGGGTGGGCCGAGGAGGCCGGCCGTAGCCGCAGGGCCGTCGAGGTACGGGCGCCTGGCGGGATCACCGTCGTCGAGGACGCGGATCGTGCCGAGGTGATCCGCGATCGACGGCGCCAGCAGCTCGCGTTCTTCGTGGCGCGGAACGGCGACTTCTACTACCGCCAGTTCCTGCGGCACGGGCTCGCGGATCAGGCAGCGTCGATCCGGCGCGCATGGGCGGCCGACGGCGCGGAGGCCGGGGTCGCGGCGATCCCGAGCGGCCTCGAAGATGACTTTGACTTCGTGGGGCCGCTAGACGCGTGCCTCGAACGGATCGAAGAGCAGGCGGAGTTGGGGGTCGACCTCCACCAGGTGTCCGTGGACACCGAGGATGAGGCACAGTGGGCGGCGACGATCCGCCGGTTCGCCGGCTAGCACCAAGGGAGCGCACATGTCGGACCCGCTGAAGTTGCAGCACTATCAGGCTCACTACGTGGGCGAGCTCCTCGAACGCACGGCCGGGGCGATCGAGGGGTTGAACGAGGAGCAGCTGCACTTCCGCCCGGACGGGCCGTGCAACTCGATCGGGTTCGATGCCTGGCATATCGCGCGTACTGCGGACAACCTCATCCACTTCGCGTTTCACCGCGAGATGCCGGTCTGGCTGCAGCAAGGACTCAACGAAGCCTGGGGGCTGCCAAAGGCCGATCAAGGCACCGGGATGACGCCGGAGGAGGCGTATGCGCTGCGCTTCCCGGCCGCCGAGTTGTTGGCGAAGTACAGCCGAGACGTGGCGACCGCGATCGTCCCGCGAATCGAAGGGTTTAGCGACGAGTTCATGACAGAACGCATGGACATCAAGCCGAACGGGAATCTCGCGCGCTACGAGATTATCGGCCAGGTGATCATCAACCACGGCAACAACCACTTCGGGATGATCAACACCGCGCTGACGCAGGCCGGGTTGCCGGGATTGGGTGTCTAACTCGGCTGTAACTCGTCTGGGAGGCCCGAGCAGATTCGTTCACAGGAGTATCAACGCCGGGAAACTTGACGTTGACTTCGACTGCGTTTCAACTGTGAATCTGACGAAGCACGTTGCTCCGATCAACTAGAGGGATGAGATGCCGAAATTCGAAGCGATGAACCCGGACGATGTGCAGGTCGGTCGAGGACGAACGACCGCCGAAGCTCGACGAGCGTTCCGCGAGGCGATCGAAAACAGCCAGGCCGGCAAGATCACGCTTGATCGAAGCGACAAGCCGTCCGCGGTCAAGCGGTTGCTCGCCGAGGCGAGCAAGGAGTCGGGTATCAAGGTTCGGTCCTCGTGGGAGGACAAGAAGCAGATGGTGCTCTACTGGAAGCGCACCGGCGTCTAGTCCTCGCGGATCCACAGTAGAGAAACGCCCGGCTCAGCCGGGCGTTTCGCGTTCGTCGCGAGTCGCCTGTCCGGGGGTTATTCGGATGGCGGTCGCTGGATCAACTCGACCATCACCCCGCTGTTCACCTTTGGGTGGATGAACCCGATCTTCGCGCCGTGGTACTCCTGCCGGTTCACCAGCTCGACCCCGCGTTCGCGCAGGTGGGCGGCGGTGTCTTCCAGGTTCTCGACGATGTAGGCGATCGAGTCGATGCCCTCGCCGCGGCGGGCGAGGTTCTTCGCCAGTTCACCGTCGGGGTCGTTCGGCGAGACGACGTCGAGCGTCGCGCCGCCGAGGCTCATGGTCGCGCCGTTGAAGGCGCCGATCGTGTCGGAGCCGCGGTTGCGGCCCGGCTCGGCTCCGAGGAGGTCGCTGAACCGCTCGATGGTGCCGTCCAGGTCCAGCACCCGCAGGTTCACCTTCGCGAGTTCGATGATGCGGTGCGCCATGCCCGCCACCTTTCTGCGTGTTCGTCGTGCGAGGACCGTAGCGGAGTCCGTCGCGGCCTGCTTTGGCAGGCCTCGAGGGCGTCACTCGAGACCGAGGATGGCGTGGCGGCGCGTCGCGAGCACGCGGATGCCGATCACGGCGACCGCGAGCGAGGTCACGCCGTAGAGAACGAGGCGCAGGTCGGTGCGGAGCGCGTCGACCAGCACGATCGTCGAGAGCACCTCGAGCGTTGCGAGCGCGCCGAGGAAGAGCACGAGCCATTCCTCGCGGAGACGGTGCACGACGTAGGTGCCGAGCGGGGCGCCCCAGACGACGATCGGTACGGCGGCGAGCCAGAGGCCGTGCAGGTCATGCGAGGATGCGGATTCGGCCTCGATGGCGGCGCCGCCCACGGCGACGACGTCGCCGCTCGCGTCGAGCGCGACGTCGAGCTGGCCGTGGCCGATGCCGAGGATGACGAGCCCGACGACGGAGACGGCGGCCATCGTCACGACGCTGGTGGGGACGCAGATGCGCGGATGCATGCCGAGCATCGCGACCATGAACAGGAAGAGCAGCGCGTTCAGGCCGGTGCCGATCAGCGAGCTGAGGAGGCCGCCGATGAACGCGGCCACGATCAGGCCGACCGTCACCCGAGGCGTCCACGTCTCCATCTGCATCGAGCCGTACTCGCGCTGCTGGCGCGTCTGGAACATCAGGAACGCCATGGCCGAGAGCATCACGGTGAAGGTCACCTTCACGTAGGCGGCGGGGAGGCGTGACTCCCAGAACGGCGTCGAGCTGTCGCCAAGCGCGATCAGTCCGAGCACGAGCCCGACGGTGCCCGCGAGCGTGCCGAGCCAGATCGCGCGGAACTCCACCGGTCGTGCGGTGAGCAGGATGACGATCGAGGCGGCGGTCATCCCGACCGCCTGGATCGAGAGCGCGAAGGTGCGCGCCACGGCCGGTGGGACGTGCAGCACCTTAGTGAAGACGGGGAAGGCGACGGCGCCGCCGCCCTCGGGCGATGCGCCGGCGAGGAAGCTGCCGAACGCCATCGTCACGGCCGAGGGCCAGCGCTCGAGGGCGCGCCCGAACTCGCCCGCGGCGAGGACGTAGGTCAGCCAGACGGCCGTGACGGCGGTGGGGATGACGTAAGGCGTCCAGCGCCAGCCGAGCGCGCGGCGCAGCGGTGAGGCAGCGACGCCGGCGGTCATGGCGTCAGCGGATCTGGCGGTGGACGAAGTCGACGATGAGGGCGAGGCAACGCTCGGTCGCATCCGATGGCTCGTAGGTGAAGGCGTGCGGCTCGCCGGGGAAGAAGGCGTATTCGAGGTATGCGCCGCGCTTCTGGAAGGCGCGCACCAACGACTGCGTCATCTCCAGCGGGACGTTGGCATCCTCACCCGGCTGGATCACGAGCACCGAGGGAATGTGCTGCGCTTCGCCATCGTCGAGGATGCGGGTGACGCTGGCGGCGCGCATCGTCGCCTCGTCGCCGAAGTAGGCGAGGTGATTCGCGACCAGCGCCTCACGCCCCATACGGGTCGCGTAGCGGTAGCGGTAGAGCGGATCCGAGACCGGCCACTGGGCGACGACGTAGCGCACGTGCGGGTCGATGCCCTCGGGCGATTCGCCGTCAGCGAGGGCTGTTTGCTGGTGCTCGTCGGCGTCGGGGCGGATCGCGGCGAGGATCGCGAGGTGCCCGCCTGAGGAGTTTCCGACCAGCCCGATGTTGTCCGGATCGCCCCCGAACTCCGCGGCGTGGAGGCGGGTCCAGCGCACGCCGGCGACGATGTCGCTGGTGGCGCAGGGGTGCTGGAAGTCCGGTCCCTGCCGGAAGTCCAGCGAGACGACCACGATCCCCGAGGCCGCGAAGGTGCGATTGGCGAGCTCGTTGCGGATGCGGTCGTTCGCGTTCCAGGCGCCGCCGTGGACGGCGACGACGACCGGTAGCGGCTCGGGCTGAGCTTCCGCCGGCCGGTAGACACGGGCGAGCAGCGGGCCGCCCGCGTGGCTGGCGTAGGTCACGTCCGATTCGGTGACCTCGAGGCCGGGGACGGGGGTGGGCGGTTGAGCGGTGGTCATCGGATCCCTCCCGTGAGCAGCTGCAGCTACTCCCCTCGATGGCGCGGCTAGTCCTCGATGACGACGGGGTTGCCCTCGCGGACGGTGCCGGGCGTCAGCACCGAGGCGTACACGCCCGCCATCGCTTCGTTCTGCTCGGCGACGACGGTCAGCACCTGGGTCAGCGGGTCACCTCCATGCGGCGCCAGGGTGATCATCGCGCATCGCTTGTCACGTTCTGTGACGGCGACACGGACGTCGTCGCCGATGCGGAGCGTGTGGCCGACCCAGGTGTTCTCACCCCAGGGCGTCGGCTCCGCCGGCTCGATGTAGAAGTTCATGCGAAACCGGAGGGGCTCCTCGGGCGTGTCGCTGGCCTCGGCGATGTGGGCGACGGTCGCGGTGCTCATGAGGGTGATCGCGGCGGCGTCGAAGCTGCCTCGGTAGTTGGGGAGCAGGTAGGCCTTGCGACCGGACGCGGTCTCGAGGGCGGTGCGCAGCTCGTCGCTGGCGATCGGGTGCTCGACGCCCTCGGGGGTGCGGACGTTCAGCGAGGGGCGGTCGCCCGCCGCCCACACCGGCTGGTGGCGCATCATGCTCGGCAGCTCGCGGCCGGTGAGCCACGGGAACGGACTCGCGGACTCAGCCTGGACGAAGGCGTACATGCGGTCGGCCTGGATGCCCTGCAACGTGACGGGTGCCGCTTCGAGGCGTTCGCCGGCCATCGATTTCACCGGGTAGCGCCAGGCGCTCGCGATCGTGCCGACCTTCGTCATGCCATGTCCTCTCGGTGGGTGTGCGTGTTCAGACAGTGGTTCAGGCGAGGCCGCCCGCCGAGGGGTCACGGAGCCCTCGGAGATAGTCGATCTGGCCGCCGTGGTGTGCCGCGTGGTGGATCAGGCTGTTGATGCGCACGCCGACGGTGGGGAGCGGCTGGAACTGCGGCTCGTCGAGTTCGCGGCTGAGGTCGTCGGCGCTCAGCGTTGCGAGGTAGGCGTCCGTCCGCTCCGCCACCGCGTCGTAGTACTCGAGCAGCAGCTCGGCCGTCGGCGCGTTGACCGCGTTCACCTGTTCGAGCGTCTGCCTCGTCCCGAAGTCGCGCGGGTCAGCGGGCATCCCAAACCGCTCGTGCCAGCCGCCGTCCGTCCAGAGCTGGCCCTCCTCGAGGAGGTCGGCGACGTGCATGTCTTCGACGCGGCCGATGTGCCACGCGAGCCAGCCGATCGGGTTGGTGTGATCCGCCGGTCGATAGGCCAGCGCCTCGGGTGGGAGGCCCTCGATGGCGCGCCGAAGCACGCCGCGGCCGCGGCTCATGCCGTCGGCGATCAGCTCTTGATGGTCCATCGGCACCGCCTCCTCGCCGTCGTGGCATGACGCGCGTGGAGTATAGGGACCGCGCCGCTCGCGGCGACGCGGGCGGTGGCCTCGAGCGCTACGCGATGGCTATTCGGGGGCGAAGACGCGGACCTCGATCGCGCCGGTGTTCCCGCCGGTGCTGTTCTCGACCTCGAACCGCAGTTGGCGGGCCTCGGCGTTGATCGCGTGCACCGTGGGGACGGCGGGGCTGCTTGCGTCGAACGGTCCGAGACGTTCGCCGCCGTCGAGGACGACCGAGAAGGTCGTCGTGATCGCGGAGCCGTCGACCATGCTCCTCGTGAGGTACTCGACGCCGGCGATCGGCTGGGACTCGCCGAGGTCGATGGTGATGAAGGCGTCGTCGCCGCTCCCGCGCGAGGACCACTCGGTGGTGAGGTCGTCGTCAATCGCGTTGGCGCCGGCCCACGCGGCGCTGAACTCGCTGCTGACCTCGGTGACCTCGCCGGCGAGAGCGAGGTTCGCGCCGAGACCGGAGGGCAGCTCCGTGCCGGGGGCGGCGACCGCCGGCTCGCCTTCGAGCTCGAACGTCTCGAGGGGGCTCTGGTAGAGCGTGCCGTCGGCGGTCGAGCCCTGGACGCGGAAGAAGTAGGTCGTCCCGGCCTGTGCGCCCGGCAGGAAGACGTCGTGGTTGATGATGCCGGTGCCGTTCATCGCCAGTGAGTTGTTGAAGTTGCCGAGCGCCTCGGTTTCACCCCAGACGATCGCGCAGATCATCGGCTCCGTGGTCTCGACGCGGAAGATGCCGCGGTTCGGGTCGCTGGGGTCGGTCTCGAAGACGAACTCCGTCGCCTGCACCTCGGAGAACGGGCGGACCTCGGTGGTATCGCCGTCGTCACCGTCGCTGTCGCAGGAGGCGAGAAGGAGGGCGGCCGCGAGCACGGACGCGACGAGGAGCAGGCGAGGGCGGGGACGCACGGCGGGTCCGATCGGTGCGTGGTGGGGCGCTCCTCGAATCTATCGACGATCCCTCGCTAGCCCCACAGCTCCTGGGCTTGCTTGCGCAGCTCGGGGCGGAAGTTGGGGTGCGCGATCGAGATCAGCTCCTCCGCGCGCTGGCGGTGGTTCTTGTCGAGGAGCCGCGCGACGCCGTATTCGGTGATGACGGTGTCCGCCAGGTAGCGCGGGATGGTGACGAGCGTGCCGGCGTCGTGCTTCGCGGTGATCTTCGAGATGGAGCCGCCGACGGCGGTCGACCGCAGCACGGTGATCGCGCGGCCGTTGCGACAGAGCGACGCGCCGAGGTGGGTGTCCGGCTGGCCGCCGGTGCCGTTGATCATCTGCCCGCCGTAGCGGTCCTCGCTGGCGATCTGGCCGAGGAGGTCGACGGCGACGGCGCTGTTGATCGAGGTCATCTGGTTGTTCTGCGCCATGAGCGTCGGGTGGAGCAGGTAGTTCGGGTCGTACAGCTCGAAGGCCGGGTTGTCGCGAATGATCGCCATGTCCTCGCCGTCGCATCCGGACCACGCGACCGCGACGCCGACGCCTCGGTGGATGCTCTTCTTCGTGTTGGTGAGGATTCCGCGGTCCCAGAGCTTCGCGAGGCCCGGCGACCCGAGCTCGGTGTGCAGCCCAAGGTCGTGCGCGTCGTCGAAGGCGCCGGCGTTGAACATGAGGGTACTGGGGGTGCCTACGCCGACCTGGATCGTGTCGCCGTCGCGGATCAGCTCCTTTAGGTGGCCGGCGATCGCCATCGCCTCGTCATCGATCGGCCCGAGGTTCATGGCGCCCTCGAGGACCGCGGGGTCCATCAACGGGAGCTGATCCTGGATCGCGGTCAGGCGCTCCGGAGGGATCAGCTCTGTGAGGCGGAGGAGGCGCTGCTGGTGCTCGGCCGGCGACTCGGCGGCGATCCGCTCGCGCAACCTCGGGAGGTCGAGCGCGGGGAGGACGTCCTCGACGAAGGCGGCGAACTCGGAGACGTGGGACCAGACGTCGCCGTGGACGGGGAGCATGTTCGGGTCGACGAAGCCGATTGTGGTCTTGCAGCGCTCGAGATAGGACTTCCGCAGCCAGTGCGTGGGCCCGAAGTGGACATAACCCGCCTCGTTGGGCGCGCTGCACGGCACGAGGTTGACGTCCGGGATGCGGGCCTCTTCGCGGCCGGCGTCGAAGGCCTTCAGGCCAAGCATGAAGGTCGTCGGGAGGTAGGTGGTGCGTTTCGCGTCGTGACTCGGGCGCAGCGGGTCGCCGATGAAGATCTCGATCTCGTGCTCGCCGGCCTCGCGCGGGGTGTCGGCGATTGGGGCGTAGCCGGGGGCGAGCGAGCGGATGTTCAGCACGTTCAGCTCGCGGGCGCGGGCGTCGAGGAGCGCGGCGAGCGCGGGCGGGGTGCCGACGTTCAGCTTCACGAGGTCGCCCTCGTTAATCAGGCGCATCGCGTCGTCAACGGCCATCAGCCGCGATCGATAGGCCTCGCGCCAGTCCGTTTGCTTGCCCATCGGGGTCTCCTCGGTGGTTGGGCGGACACTGGTGGACCGCTGGGACGGCTGGGTCCTAGTAGGGCTGAGTCTGCTCGAAGATCGCGCGCGGGTTGCGGACGGTCATCTGCTCGACCGCGTCGTCGCTGACGCCGCGGTCGCGGAGCATCGCCGAGAACTCGCCGGGGATGAACGTGTACCGCCAGTCGGGGGAGCGCTCCATCTTGAGCGCCTCGTCGTAGCCCTCCATCACGCCGCTGTCGTGGGAGAGGCACAGCCGGTCCGCGTACCCGCGCTCGACGAGCGCCGCGACCATGTCGGCGCGTTGCTCGCTCGTTCGAGGGCGAGGCAGGCCGATGCGGTCCATGCCGACGTAGGCGCCCTCCTCGATGATTGCCTCGAGGTAGGTGATGTCGTCGGTGTCGTCGGAGTGGCCGATGATCACGCGCCCGAGATCGACGCCCTCCTCCTTGAAGACGCGTGTCTGATCGAGGCCGGTCCGGTTCGCGACGAAGGTGTGGGTGCCGATCGGCACGCCGGTCTGCCGGTGCGCCTGTGCCGAGGCGCGGAGCACCTTCTCGTTGAACGGGTCCATGACCGGCTGCGTCGCGCACTTGATCACGCCGGCGCGGACCCCGGTGTCTCCGATGCCGTCGTTGATGTCGCGGACGAAGAGCGAGGTCAGCAGCTCCGGCTCTGCGAACGCCATGTGCAGGTCGAGGAACCAGTACAGACCGGTGGCCACGATGATCTGGACGCCTGAGCGCTCCGCGGCCTCGCGGATCAGGCCAGCGTCCCGACCGAGGGTGATCGGTGTCAGGTCGACCATCGAGCGGACGCCCGCTTCGCGGGCGGTGACCAGGTTCGGGACGGCGACGTCGAGGATCGCGTCGCGGTCGTGGAGGTCGGGGAACTGCTGGCGGATCGGTGGCGAGCCGACGACGACGTGCTCGTGGGTCAGCGTGAAGCCGAGGTCGTCGCTGTCGATCGCGCCGGTCGCGGTCTGGATCGTCGCCACGGGTTGGTGCTCCTCGGAGGTCTCGTGGGAGGCGGCTAGTCGAGCAGTTCGGCTTCGCCCTCGGGAAGGCCGACTTCGAAGACGTTGAGGGTCATCGAGACGAGTGTGTAGTAGCCGACCAGCCCGACGAGATCGACGACGCCCTCCTCGGTGAGTGCGTCCCGTGCCTCGTTGTAGGTGGCGTCGCTGACGCGGTTCGTGGCGAAGTACTCGCGGACGAACTTGGCGACGGCGACATACGAGGCGTTGTCCGACTCGATCGGGGAGCCGGTGCGCACGGCCTCGATGACGTCGTCCGGCAGACCGGCCTCACGCGCGAGGCGCGCGTGCGCCCAGAACTCGAACTGCGCCTTCCACTGTTTCCCGGCGAGGATGATTGCCAGCTCGGCGACGTCGCGATCGAGCTTCGCGTCGAAGCGGCAGTAAGCACCCAAATGCTGCACCCGGTCGCAGAGCTCCGGGCGGCGCAGCAGCGACTCGAAGGGGCCGCGCATGCCACCTCGAGGGCCACTCAGCATCTTGTCGACGACCGCCTGCTGCGCCGGGGCGAGCTGGTCCATGTCGAGCGGGGCGAGTCGGGGCATCGGGGATCCTCTCGGCGGGGTCGGGTTCGTCGCGCGCGGATGATAGCGGACGGGGTAGGGGCAACCCTCGGAGGGTTCGCAGGGGCACTGCCGATGATCGTCGCGCGCCGTGGGCGAGACCGGCGCGGATGAGGACGGGAACATGCGTCAGGTCACAGCGCTCGGGATCGGCGTGGTCGCCGCGATCTTGCTGGCTAGCTGTAGCGGCAACGTCTTCAGCCTCGAGGTCGGCGACTGCTTCAACGACCCGAGCGACTTCCAGTCCGACATCGCGAACGTCGACAAGGTCGATTGCGAGGAGTCGCACGACAACGAGGTGTTCGCGCTCTTCGACATCGAGGAGGACAGCTTCCCCGGTCTGGCGTCGCTCAACCGCACGGCGGAGGATGGCTGCTCGGTCGCGTTCTTCCCGTACGTCGGGCGTTCGCACCGCACGTCGGCGCTGGAGATCTGGTGGTTGACCCCGAGCTCCCAATCGTGGGGATCCGGTGACCGCGAGGTGGTCTGCGCGCTCTACGACGCGACGCTGGCCCCGCTGACCGGCTCGATGAAGGACTCGGGCGTCTAGTCCGTGATCGAGGCGTAGGTCGCGATGCGGAGTTCGCGGCGGATCGGGTAGCTCGACGACGGACGTAGCTGGGTGAGGAAGACGACCGCGAGGTCCTCGGCCGGCGAGACGAAGAACGCTGTGGAGGCGGCGCCACCCCAGTAGAACTCGCCCGGCGTCCCGAGCAGCTGGGCCCTCGTGGGGTCGAGCAGGACCGCGAAGCCGAGGCCGAAGCCGATCCCCTCCATCGTCGTCTCGCCGAACTGCGGCTGACCCATGGTCGCGAGGTCGCCGCCGGTCGGCAGGTGGTTCGTGGCCATGAACTCGATGGTGCGGCTCCCGAGGACGCGCTCGCCGTCGAGCTCCCCACCGCTCGCGAGCATGCGGCTGAAGCGCATGTAGTCCGACGCCGTCGATACCAGGCCGCCGGCGCCGCTGAAGTAGGTCCGCGGCGTGGTGTAGTGACTGCCCGCCGGCGCGTCCTGCAGGCGGTACCGCTTCTCGCCGGTGGCCTCGTCATCGCGCTCGTAGCAGGCGGCGAACCGGTCGAACTCCGATTCCGGGACGTGGAAGCCGGTGTCGGGCATCCCCAGCGGCTGGAAGATGCGCTCCTCGAGGTAGCGATCGAAGGGCTGGCCGGAGATCACCTCGACGAGGTAGCCGACCACGTCGGTGGAGATGCCGTAGTTCCACTCGGAGCCGGGGTCGCAGTAGAGCGGCAGCTCGCCGACCTTGCGGATCATGTCGCGGAGCGTGCCGTCCGATTCGCTGCCGCGCAGCTCCGCCGCGGCGTACATCCGGCCGACCGTCGAGGGGTGGGCACGCCCGATCAGGCCGGAGGTGTGCATCAACACGTCGCGGACCGTCATCTCGCGCGCGGGCGGGCGGGTCCGGTAGTCCTCGGGGGTACCGCCAGCGAAGATCTCGAGGCCGGCGAACTCGGGGATGTAGGCGGAGACCGGGTCGTTGAGTTGGAATCGCGCCTCCTCGTAGAGCTGCATCAGCGCGACGGAGGCGATCGGCTTCGTCATCGAGTAGGCGCGCACGATCGCGTCGTGCGTCATCGGCTTGCCCGCCTCGTCGTCCATCGAGCCGTAGGTCTCGAAGTGCACGACGCGATCGTGGCGCGCGATCATGCTGATCGCGCCGGCGTAGCGGCCGTCGTCGATGTAACGCTGGACGAGGCGGGTGACGTTCTGCAGACCTCGGGAGGACATGCCGACCTCCTCCGGTCGGGCGTCCACGAGGTCGAGCGGGCGTGTTTCGACGGCCATGCGTGGTTCCTGCTTCGTCTAGTTCGAGGTCTCGACGGGGTAGCGGTCGGCGACCTGCTCGGCGGTGAGGCCGCCCTCGTTCAGCATCACCAGCTCGTCGTAGAGGATGTTGCCGGTGTACTGGCCGGGCTCCTGGCTGCAGATCGTCACGGCCGCGTCGCCGATTACCTCGCCGCTCATCCGCCAGCCGGCGTAGTCGGGCTCGCCGGCGCTGCTGCGGAAGAAGTCGCCGCCCTCCGACCAGATCGAGATGTGTGGCGACAAGGCGTTGACGGAGATGCGGTCCTCGAAGACCTCGGCGGCGAGACCCTGGGTGAACCGCTCGAGCGCCGACTTCGTCGCGCCGTAAGCGGCGCCGCCGGCGGGACGTGCCTCGGAATACGGGCCGGGTCCCGGCCCGATCGCACCCCTCGAGGAGATGTTGATGATGTGACCGCCGCCGCCCGCGGCGAGGTGCGGGATCACCGCCCGACAGAAGTTGAACGGGCCGTGCACGTTCACGCGGAAGATCAGCTCCCAGTGCCGCGGCTCCAGCTCGGTCACGCGCCCGGGGATCAGCACGCCTGCGTTGTTGACGAGGATGTCGAGCCGGCCGAACCGCTCGAGGGTGGCCTCGACCGTGGCGGCGATGTCGTCCTGATTCGTCACGTCGCAGTGGGCGGCGATCGCCGTCCCGCCGCTTTCCTCGATCAGTCCGACCGTGTGCGCGAGCGAGCCGGGGATGCGCGAGTCGCCCTCGGCGTCGGTGCGCGCCGCCGCGACGACCGAGACGCCGGCCTTCGCGAGGGCGAGCGCGATGTCCTTGCCGAGTCCACGGCTGGCGCCGGTCACGATCGCGACCTGCCCGGAGAGATCCGTCATCGACCACCTCGTTTCCGAGGCAGACGATAGACGATCCGGAATCGCCGAGGGTCAGCGCCGGTTAGGGCGAGAGCGGTTCGACCCAGTCCTCGATAGCCGCGACCACCATCGCGATCAGGGCGACCGCGGCGGGGGCGAGCACGACCGGCCACTCGATGCCGACCCCTCGGAGGGTCGCGCTGCGCCGCCACCAGGCGACGGTCGCGTCCTTCGCGGCCACCCACCAGTCGCGAGCGAGGAGGAGCGCGGTGCCGAGGGCCAGCAGGAGCATCCCGGTGCCGCCGAGCGAGAGCCAGTAGGGGATGGTGTCGCCGGTGCTGTCGCCAAGCCAGCGGATCGCGACTCCGGAGATGGCGAGCACGCCGCTGACCGTGAGCCACCTCGAGGCGAGTAGGAAGCCGACGAGGAGGAACAGCGCTCCCTCGAGGAGGACGATGCCGCCCCATGCCGCGCCGTCCGGTTGCAGGCCCTCGCGGACCTGCGGGGCGAGGAGGATGGTGACGCCGCCGAGGAGCACGGCCTCGTGGAGCATCAGGTGGCGCTCGATCACCTGCGCGGAGCGACGGACGATCAGGCCGAAGGCGATCCAGTAGAGGCCGACCGGCACTGTGTACGCCTGCACGTCGTCGAAGCGGAACGCGGCGATCGCGAGCAGCAGCGCCGCCATCGCCGCCACCGAGGCCGAGACGAGCGCCCACCGCGCCTGGAGCCGGCGCGCCTCGTACAGCAGCAGCGGCGCGGCGGCGAAGACCGTGGCGGCGAAGGCGCGGTACTCGACCATCTCCACGGCGACGCCGCCGTCCGAGGTGACGCGGTTGGCGAGCGCAATCCAGGCGGTGAGCGGCGCGGCGGCGATCAGGCCCCAGGAGAGCGGGACGATCACGAACTGGCCGCGCTCACCTCGATAGGTGCGCACCGCGCTCATCGTCGCGAAGCGCACGACGCCTACGGCGAGGTAGGCGAAGGCGAGCGTCCAGGCGGGCCAGCCGTAGGAGGACGAGAGCGGCGCGACGACGACCGCCGCGAGCGTCGTGGCGGCGGCGGTCACGCTCCAGTTCTTGAATCGCCAACCCTCGAAGAGGAGCAGCGGCGCGCCGAGCAGGAGGAGGTAGAACAGCGCCCGGTACTCGGCGGACTCGGCGGTTGGGCCAGGCGGCGGGTCGCCGGTGAGCTCGATGAACGCGACGAGCGGGCCGAGGAGCACGTAGGCCCAGGAGAGGATCGCGGCGATCGTTGGGATGTGCTCGGGACGGTACGATCGCATCGGCGTCAGCAGCGCGAAGAGGGCGGCGCCCGCGACGGAGTAGGCGACCGCGAGCGTCCAACCGGGCCAGTCGAGGGCGCTCCAGGCGGCCAGCGCGGCGAAGACCGCCGTCGTGGCGACGACCAGCGTGATCGACCAGCGGCGCGTCACCGCGAAGGCGCCGAGGAGGGCGATCGACGGCAGTCCAAGGTTCAGCGCGACGTGGCCGGGGTAGGTGGCCCCGTCCGGGAGCGAGACGAGCATCGCGGCGATCGCCGGTGGGATGAGGACTGCGGGCGCCGGGTTCCAGCTCGCGCCGAAGCGAGCGAGCAGCGCGACGACGGTCAAGCTCAGCGCGACGTAGCTCCAGCCGTGGTTCGGCGCCTCGACTCCGAACTCGCGGTGGGCGTACCCGACGCCGATCAACAGGAGCGCCCAGCCGAGCCAGGCGAAGACCGTTCGCTCCGTGACCTCGGTTGGGGTGCCGGGCGCTACCTCGTCGAAGATCCGAACGCCGTCGGTCTGGTTGCGCCAGGCGACTGACCCGAGGAGCGCGGCGCCCAGCAGGAAGGAGACTGCGCCGTGCGCGCCGTCGTCGTAGAAGGCGATCAGGGCGAGCGGTGTGAGTGCGCAGGCCCCAGCGTATGCCCAGCCGAGCCGCGCCATCCCGAGGTCCCAGCTCGCCCACCAGCGGCGTGCGAACACCGCGACGAACCCGATCGCCAGCGCGGAGTACGCGGCCCAGTTCTCGTCGAGGTTCGCTGCCCTCGTGGCGGCGATGCCAGTCGCGATCGCGGCGGTCGCGCCCCACGGGAGCAGCGGCGGGGCGCGGAGCGACCAGCCGGTCAGCGCGAACCAGGCGGTGATCAGGCCGAGGCTGAGGGGCAGCGCGGTGCGTCCGTCGTCGCCGAACGCCAGGTCCGACGAGAGCACCTGGGCGACCATCACGAGGCCGAGCAGCACCCCGACGATCCACGCGACAAGCCTGTCGTAGCGGCCCACTCGATCCGCGGCGACCGAGACCAGCACGAGGAACAGTACCCACCACGTGCCGAGCCAGTGGTCCGGGATCTCCAGCACCGCAGCCAGCGCGCCCCACGCGCTGATCACCGCCAGCGCGGTCGGCACGACGTAGAGCACGCCGTAGCCGCGTCGCCACAGCACCGCGTAAAAGGCAGTGCTGTAGAGCGATCCGATCAGCCAGACCGCTTCCTGCGAGACGTCGCGAGACTCGAGGAGTTCGGTGTAGATGAGCAGGAAGTTGAGGGGCGTGATCAGCGCGCCGATGGCGAGGAAGACGGCGCCGGCCTCGCGGATCCGGTCGGTTCGCTGGGCGAGCAGACCGGCGACGGTGAACGCGATCGTGTAGACGAGGAGTAGCGCGACTCGCAGCTCCGAGGGCAGCTCGTCGCCTTGCGACGAGACGAACAGGAGCGCGGCGGCGACGAGGAGGAACGCCCCGAGGTAGAGGAGGATGTCGGCCTGCCTGGAGGCGGCCCACCCACGCGCGCCGTCGGCGAGCGATGGGCCGGGCGGCGGCGGTGGCTCGCGCGTGCGGCCCGCGTCCGCTGCAACGGGCGCCGTCGGCGTCTGCCGAGGGGAGTCCGCCATCGAGGGCGCTCGGCCGATGTTCGGCGCCGCATCCGAGATGGCTGCGGCCGGTGCTTGCGGTTGCTCTGTGGGCGCCGGAGGGACCTCGGTTGGTGGCGGGGTCTCGGTCGCTGGCTTTGCCTCGGGCGGTGGCGCCGGCGTCGATGGAACGGCCGGCGCGGCGGCCGCGGGTGCCGCCGGCGGGGTGGGTGCCTCGGCGGTTGGAGGCGCCTCGATGGTTGGGGTCGCCTCGACGGTTGGCGTCGCCTCGAGGGGTGATGGCGCCTCGAGGGGTGGGAGGCTCGTGCCGCAGGCGGAGCAGAACTTCGCGGCGGCGCGGTTGCGGCGGCCGCACTCGGCGCACTCGCGGGGGAGTGCGGCGACCAGAGCGGTCCCGCACTGATCGCAGAAGGCCGCCTGGTCGTCGGCTTCGGTGCCACAGGCCGTGCAGAAGATCACCGGTGGGTCCGCTCCCACCGCGCCGCCGATCGGCGGCGTGGTGGCGGACAGTGTCACGAACTCGATCGGGCGCGTCTATGAGGGTTTCTGTCCGCGGGGTCGAGGGGCGATTTCTACTCTCGTTTGGTTTTGCGTACTATCGGCGGCGCCAACACCGCTGGAGGGGGAGCGATGACCACGACCGAAGAGCCAACGACACTCGTCACGCAGGACATGATCGACGCCAAGGGCGTCTGGGGATCCGAGACCACTTCCTACCCGGTCGGTGCGTCCGACATTCGCAAGTGGGCGATCGCGACCTACTGGCCGGAGAAGCCGCCGCAGATCTTCTGGGACGAGGAGTACGCGAAGGGCACGAAGTGGGGGACGATCATCGCTCCTCGAGACTTCAACCCGTTCACCTGGCCGGTCGACCGGCCGAAGCGCGCCTCGGCGGGTCCGGTGCCGGGCCAGAAGCCGAAGAAGGGCGAGAACATCCTCAACGGCGGGCAGCAGGACACGTTCTTCGCGCCGATCCGGCCGGGGGACGTGATCACCTCGCGGACCCGGCTCTCGCACTGGAACGAGCGCGAGGGGCGACACGGCCTCACGATCTTCACGTTCACCGAGACCGAGTGGCACAACCAGGACGGCGAGCTGGTGAAGCGCCGCATCTCCACCGGCGTCCGTTACTAACCGAGGTCTTCGAAAGGAATCAGCTATGGCAGTCAACGTGTACTTCGAAGACGTCGAGGTCGGGCAGGAGGTCCCGCCGGTCGTGCGCGAGACCGACTTCATGAACTGGAACCGCTACGCGGCGGTCAACGATGAGTTCGTCTACCTCCACATGGACGACGCGGTCGCCAAGGCGGCGGGGCAGGGCGAAGCCTTCGGCATGGGCAACCTGCGCTGGGCCTACGTGATGAACGCGCTCCAGGACTGGATCGGTGACGAGGCCGAGGTTCGCGACCTCTCGATGCAGTTCCGCGCGATCAATCAGAAGCACGACACGCTGACGACGCAGGCCGTCGTCACGGAGAAGAAGGTCGAGGAGGGCGAGAACCGCGTCTACCTCGATGTGAACGTCGTGAACCAGGACGGTCTGCAGGGCGCGCCCGGCAAGGCGATCGTGGTGTTGCCGAACCGCTCGTAGCAGACAGCGGCCGCAACTCGTACGAGACTGGTGAGGGGCCGCAAGGCCCCTCACTTCTTGTCCGCACACGTTCGAGGGGGATCCGATGACGAGCAGCAACGCCCTGGAAGAGGGCGCCGCCGTCGCGCTCGACTTCAACAAGCTGGCGAGCATCGATCCCTCGAACCAGGTGCTGCCCTGCGCCGTCCAGAACGTCGAGACCGACGAGGTAATCCTGATCGCCTATGTGAACCAGCAGGCGCTCGACCGGGCGATCGAGACGAGGTCCGCGGTGTTCTGGAGCACGTCCCGCAACGAGCTGTGGGAGAAGGGCAAGACCTCGGGCGAGACATTCGAGCTGCTCGAGGTGCGGGTCAATTGCGAGCAGAACTCGCTGGTCTACCTCGTGCGTCCGAACGCGGGCGGCATCTGCCACACGAAGAACCAGGCCGGGCAGCCGCGGGACTGTTACTACCGCCGGCTCGACTTCGCGACCGGCGAGCTGGTCAACCTCAACCCGTGACGTCCTCAACCCAAGGGCCCTCGGCACGCTCCCGCGGTTCGGGGCCAGGGACACCGCCTCGGGGCTACACGCCGAAGTAGGCCTTCCAGCTTTCGGGCACCTCGAGCTCCAGACCGAGGACGTAGCGGAGCAGCTGGCCCGCGTGGCCGGCCTCGTGCTCGAGCAGGCCGAGCGCCTGGTCCTCGCTCGCCGGTGCGAGCGCGTCTCCGAGGACGGCGCGGATCTGTTCGGCGCTCGCCGCGAGCGCGGCGTTCACCTTCACCGGATTGTGCGGCTCGTTGAGCGAACATGCGAATCCCTGCCACTCGCCCTCGGGGATCGCCTTCGCCCAGGACTCGCGGCCGCCGACGACGCACCAGAGCTGCTCGCCGATGGTGTTGGAGCGGAGTTCGCCGAGGTGTGAGGCGAGCGTCTCAGCCGGCAGCGTCGCGGCGAGGTCCTCGTACAGCGCGAACTGGGCTTCGAGGCGTCGGGTCAGCGCGGCGCTCATCGATTGGTCTCCTCGCGTGCCGCGTGTCCTCGGCGGGCTGGCTGCCCTCGATCGGACGCGGCTCCGCCGTCGGCTAGTGGGACTGGGCGTAGTGCTCGGCGAGCAGGTCGCGACCGAAGTCGCGCTCCGGGTCGCGCCAGACGGTGTGGATGTGGTTCGCGTCGTTCTGCGTGTTGTCGTACTCGACGAGGAGCCCGGGGCCCTGGATGCGGTAGTAGTGGCCCTCGCCGCGTTCGAGGCCACCGGCCCAGGCGAAGGACAGCGCGCCGTCCTCGATCGCCTCGATCCGGGCCCACTCGCTCTCGGCGAGCTCGTCGGGCATGCGGGCGACGTACTGGCGCAGCAGCGCGGTCAGCGCGAGGCGCTGACCCCCGTCGAGGGCGCTGGCGCGGATGCCCTTCGGGGCATCCGTGTACTCGAGTGCGGAGAGGTGGTCCTCGCCGAGCTTGCCGAGGTTGGCGGCGACCGCCTCGACGGCGGAGTCGGTGAAGTCGTCGCGGGTGCGGCGCCAGATCAGCCAGGGCGTCGCCTTGGTGCGGATCGCCCCGTCGAGCCTCGAACGGTTGGTCGTCACCATGTCGGGTGGCGCGATCGGCGATAGCACGGCGGTCGCGAGCTGCTCCTCGTTGAGGAGGTGGACCAGCTCGCGGCCCAGATCCTCCTCCGCAGCGAGCGGACGGATGAAGTTGGCGCCGACGCCGTGGTAGCTAGCCGGGTTGGCGCCGAGGAAGGTGGGCAGTAATCGGACCTCGCCGTCCGCGACGAGCATGGAGACGGAGACGTGGTGGCCGCCGAACCGCCAGCCCCACGGCTCCTCGCCGGGGGTGCCGAACACGGACACCTGGTAGCGGTTTGGGTCGCGGGTGCGAATTTCGTCAGCGTCGTGCGGGAAGTCGACGAAGCCCTCAAGCCCCGCGAGCACATTCTCGAGGCCCATCACGGTGGCGGCGGTGGAGAACCAACCGGGGCTGACGGTCGCGGCCAGGAGGGCCAGTGCCGCCGAGTGCTGCTGCGCCGTCATGGCGGTGAAGCTGAGTCCGCCATGATCGGTCGGCGTGTAGAAGAAGCGGGTTCGCTCGTCCTCGGAGGTGAAGGGGAATGCGGCGACTTCGCGCTGTTCGAGGTCGAGCGTGCCGAGGAAGCGCTGGGCTGCGTCGGCTACGCGTGTCGCGAGCTGGGCTGTGGATGCGGTGGTCATCGCGGCCTCCTCGGCAGTTGGGCGCAGCGTAGGCGGCGGTGCGAGGGCGTCGCAACGGTCGTGCGACGGTGTTGCGCGGGTGCGGGCGATCGGCCCGCTCAACGGCACGGTAGCGGTCGTGATGCGAGGGAGCCGGGAGGCTATATTTCGCCTCACACTCGAAAGGACCGAGGCGATGCGAGAGCCCGACGGATCGGCGCTGGGGCACCTCCGGATCTGCGACTTCACGGGCCAGCTGGCGGGCGCCGGCGCGACCAAGTTCCTCGCGGCGTTCGGCGCGCAGGTGATCCGGATCGAGGACCCGACGAACGACGGTCGCTGGGACATCCTGCGCGGCGGGCAGCCGTTCAAGGACGAGCGGCGGGGGATCAACCTCGGTGGGAGCTTCAACAACCACAACGTCGAGAAGCTCGGCATCACCCTCAATCTCCGCACCGAGCGTGGCAAGGAGCTGCTGCACGAGCTGATCAAGATCTCGGACGTGGTCAGCGAGAACTTCGCGGCCGGCGTGTTCGAGCGGCTGGGCCTCAGCTACGAGGAGCTGCGCACGCTGAAGGACAACATCATCTACGTCTCCAACTGCGGCTTCGGACACTCCGGCCCGTACGTGAACTACAAGACCTGGGGCCCGGTCGTGCAGGCGGTCTCCGGGCTGACGTTCTCCTCGGGCCTGCCGGACCAGCCCTCGGCGGGTTGGGGCTACAGCTACATGGACCACACCGGCGCCTACTACATGGCGATGGCGATCCTGATGGCGCTGCACCACCGCAACGTGACCGGCGAGGGCCAGTGGGTCGACATGAGCTGCACCGAGGCGGGCGCGAGCCTCAACGGGCCCGCGCTGCTCGACTACACCGTCAACGGCCGCCCGCTCCGCCGCGAGGGCAGTCCGAACAGCAACCGGAACCAGTTCCCCTCGATGGCCCCGCACGGCATCTACGAGGCCGAAGGCGACGACAACTGGATCGCGATCTCGACCCGCAACGAGGCGGACTGGGCGGCGCTCTGCCGCGTCGCGGGAACCACCTGGGCGGACGACCCGCGCTTCGCCGCGCTCGCGGATCGGCTCGCGAACGAGGACGACCTCGACAGGCGGATCACGGACTGGACGCGGCACGAGGAGCGATTCGCCCTCGCGGAGCGGCTCCAGGCCGAGGGCGTGCCGGCGACGGCGGTGCAGCGACCGGGCGAGCGGGTGGATCACGACGCCGACACGGAGGCGTGGGGGCTCTGGCCGACAGTGCGACAGACCGAGATGGGCGACGTCCGCGTGGATGGGATGCCCGTCCACCTCTCGGAGACCGACTGGAAGGTCGAACGAGGCGCGCCGTGCCTCGGCGAGCACAACGACTACGTGTTCGGCGAGCTGCTCGGTGTCAGCAACAGCGAACTGGTCTCGCTCAAGGAAGAGGGTGTCCTGTGACGGCGGCGAACGCCTCAGGCGCGCCGGGCGCGCTCGCAGACCTCCGCGTGGTCGAGCTATCGAGCGAGCGTTCCGCGTTCGCCGGCAAGCTCCTCGCGGACATGGGCGCAGACGTCATCCTCGTCGAGCCCCGCGAGGGCGACGCGATGCGGGGGTACGAGCCGTTCCTCGAGGATGAGCCGGGCCCCGAGCGCAGCCTCTACTTCTGGCACTACAACACCAGCAAGCGCGGCATCACGCTCGACCTCGAGACCGACGCGGGGCGGGAGGCGCTGCGCCGGCTCGTCGCGACGGCGGACGTGTTCCTCGAGGCGGAGGACGTGGGGCGGCTCGATGCCCTCGGGATCGACGCACATTCGCTGCGGGCCGGTCGCCCGGAGCTGATCACGGTCTCGGTCGCGCCGTTCATGCGCGGCGGGCCGCGCGAGCATGAGCAGACGACCGACCTGACGCTGCTCGCCGGCGGTGGCCCGGCGTGGAGCTGCGGTTACGACGATCACTCGCTGCCGCCCGTCCGAGGTGGCGGCAACCAGGGCTACCAGACCGGCTCCCACTACGCGGTGATGGCGACGCTGGTTGCCCTCGTCAGCCGCGACCTGACGGGGCAGGGCCAGCACATCGACGTCAACATGCACGCCGCGCAGAACGTGACCACCGAGGCGGCGAGCTACCACTGGCTCGTCGCGGAGGAGACGGTGCAGCGGCAGACCGGCCGGCACGCCGGGGTGAACCCCTCGGGACCGTCGCAGGTGCTCTGCGCCGATGGCCGCTACGTGAACACCGGCGTGCCGGCGCGGCGCGGTCGCGACTACACGCAGGTGATCGACTGGCTGAAGGAGACCGCGCTCTACGACGAGTTCCCCGGCTCCGCCTTCCTCGAACTGGGCGCTCAGCAGGATCGGCTCGATCTCTCGCAGATCGCGACGAACCCCGAGGTTCGAGAGACGTTCGGCGCGGGTCGCGACGCGATGGTGCTGCTCGCCCAGAACATGTCGGCGTACGAGTTCTTCGAGGGCGCCCAGCAGCGCGGCTTCCAGGTGGGGATCATCTACTCGCCCGAGGAGGTGATGGAGGACCGCCACTTCCAGGCGCGCGGCTTCCCCACCGAGGTGGAGCACCCCGACCTCGGACGGTCGTTCACCTACCCGGGCGCGCCGTACCTCTTCCACGGCAGCCCGTGGCAGATCCAGAGCCGCGCCCCGCTGCTCGGCGAGCACACCGACGCGATCCTCGAGGAGTCGGGCTTCGCCGCGGACGAGGTCGCGCAGCTGCGCGCGCAGCAGGTGGTCTAGTCCTCGGCGGTGGCCGTCGGGTCGAGGAAGGCGAGCACGCGGTAGGCCGTGGCGTCGGTGTCGACCTCGATGCCTGCGATCCACATGTCGAGGACCGCTGTTCGGCTGTCCTGGCACTCGTCGGCGGCGAAGCCCCACGGCGCCCCGAAACCAGCAGGGCTGCGCCAGAGCGCCGGGCTGCTGAGCCATTCGCGGGTGTCCGCGCCCGGCCGTCGCTCACCGCCGCAGACGAACACCGGCAACTGATCGCCATACCAGCGCTCGAGCACCGCGAGCCGGGTATCGACGGGCTGGAGGTGGCTCCCGCCGCTCGACAGTAGCCCGAGGCCGAGTCGCGCCGCGTCGAGCCCGCTCCCCGTCCCGGTTTCGACACAGCGGCTGGCGGCGAGCTCCGTGTTTAGCAGCGACGAGAGCTCCTCGTCCGGTTCGATGTAGTAAATGAGGGCTTCGCCGCCGTCCGGGGAGATCTCATGGGCACCCGTGTAGATCGGCGCGGCATTGCTCGCCGACGCCAATACATCCTCGGTCGCGGCGTCGACGAGCTGGACGGTGCGCCCGCCGGCGAACCCAACGAGGTTGCACGAGACAGCGAACGCGTCGACCAATCTCACCTCGGCCGGGCGGGCAGGTGGCAAGTTCTCTGGGCTCCGCGTCACCGTTCCATCGAGGTCGACGACGACGTCGAAGAAGCCCTCGGGCATCCCATCGCAGTGGCACAGCGCCCCGATCAGCACCTCGGTCGGTGATAGCCACCGCGCGGGGTACGGTTCGCCGAGCCACTCCGGCTCCTCCGCGAGCAGGTCGACGTGGGCGAGGCGGTCGCCGGTGGGCACCTCGACGATTTCGACGACGGCGGTGGGGCCGAATCCCTGCCCGGTGACCGCGAGGTACTTGCCGTCTGGCGACGGCCGGAAGTTGCCCACCCTCAGGTCGTTGCTCAGGAGGCGAGCATCGGAACCGTCGAGGGCGTACGACCAGACCTGCTTGCCGAACGACACGATCACCCGGTTCCCGGCGAGTTGCACCGAGAACGACAGGTTCGCCTCGAGTTCGAAAGAGGAGAGGCGTTCCTGCTGCTCCAGGTCGAAGACGACCACCTCGAGGTTGGACGGCCCTCGAAGCTCCTTGCCGTAGACGACGAGCGTTCCGCGGGCGTCGAGTGGGACGCCGTCCTCGCGGAGGCCGACGCTCGGGTGCAGCGCGTCGGGCGCGATGCGCGGCTCGCCGGGGCGGTTGGTCACCGGCGGCGGTGGGACCCACGGTGTGGCGGTCGGCGTGGGGAGGTCTGAGTCCGCGACAGCGGTGGGTTCGGGGACCGTACTCGACATCGAGGCGGGGGATGTTGGCTCAGTCGGCGCCTCGTCCCCGTCGCAGGCGGCGAGGGTGAGGGTGAGCAGGACCGCCAGTGCGATGAGGGAGAGCTTCATGAGGATTGAACGATCGGGCGGCGAGCGTGGTTCCGGTGCGGCGTCTGAGGACAAGGAGCGGCGGCTAGCTCACAGCAGAGATGCACGGCCTTCCTCGGAGGAGAGATCGCATCGCTCAGAGCTCGACGGCGGTCTAGTCCTCGAGAGCTCGTGTCTTATCGAAGAAGCCGAGCACGCGGTAGCGGGCTACGCCGCTGTCGACGAGGACTGGGCCGATTCGCATGTCGACGGAGGCGTCGTCGCCTCGGCAGCTACTGGAGGTGAACGCGATGTGGTCGGCGTAGCCGACCGGGCTGGCCCACTGCGGGTGCTCAAGACCAACATGTCCGTACCACCCAGCGCGTTGCTCGCCGTTGCATTCGAAGACCGGGATCGGCTCGTACCATCGCTCGAGGACTTCCAGGCGTGACTCGATCGGTTCCAGAGTCGTCCCGCCTTCACGAAGGAGACTCAACAGCCGCGGCGCTCCCCAGCCGCTGGCACCGCCGTCTTCACACTCGCCCGACTCGAAGACCGAGTTGAGGTGCGCGCGCAGCTCCTCGTCAGCGTCGAGGCTGATCACGAGCACCTCTGTACCGTCGAGGGACATCTCGACTCCAACCAGGACCGGCGCCGATTCGCGCGCCTCGGCGAGCACGGCACCGGTCGTACCGTCAACGAGGGACACGGTCCGGGCACCGGCGTAACCGACGAACCGGCAGAGCAGTGAGAACTCCTCGCCGAACACGACTTCACGCGGTCCTCGCTCCGGTTGAAGTTCAGACGCACGCTCGACGGAGCCGTTCACGTTGATGATGACGCCGAAGTAGCCGGGCGGTCCGCTGTCGCAGTTGCAGACGCCGACCACGAGCAACTCGTCCTCGGAGATCCAGTGGGAGATCGCCGGCTCGCCCTTCCAATCAGCGAACTGCTCTTGGAGGTTGAGGACGCTGAGGTGCTCGCCTGTGTTGACGTCGACGATCGCGACGCTGGCGGACCGGTCTTCGCTCCAACCCGACAGCGCCACGCGCCCGCCGTCAGGGGACGGCATGTGGTAGGTGGTAGGCAGTTCATCATTCAGGAGGAGGCCGTCGGAGCCATCAAGCGCGTAGGACCAGAGCTGGCCATCGAACGTCGCAACTATCCGGCTACCGGCGCGTTCGACCTGGATGTACCGCGGCGCCTCAAGGCGAAAGTCAGACAGGCGCCGGCCTGTTTGGAGGTCGAAGGTGACTACCTCCAGTTTCGTGTTTTGGCTCAGGTGCTTGGTGTACACGACCAGCGTCCCGACGGTTGCTAGCGGGAGGCCATCCGCGTCGAGCCCAACGGTGGGGTAGTCGGTGCCGGGCGATACGACGGGCTCTGGTTCGGCGGGCGTCGCTGGCGTCGGCAGCACGAAGGGCGCTCTGGTCGTGGGCGACGGTGAGGCCGACATCGGCGGTGAAGCGTCAGCGATCGCCGTCTCGACGGCTCCTGGAGACGTTGACGGCGGCGCCGGACCATCACCCGAGCAGGCAGCCATCAAGATCACGACGACGACCAAGAATAGCGAGACATTGGTCCGCATACGGGCAGAACGAAGGTGGAGGCTGCCCGGTTCCTACCGCCCGAGGTTGGGGTCTTCCTGGAAGGCGCGCGTGCGCACGGTGAACACCGAGTCCCCGGAGAGCACGCCGCCGCGGCCGAAGAGGCGGCCGAACTGCCAGTTCGAGAGGCCGAGCTCGGGGCGTCCTAGGGCGTACTGGCCGTCGACCCACCGGGTCATCCCGTCGCCGACGAAGGGGGAGTCGATCATGTTGAAGAAGCGCTCGTGCTCGTCGGCGTCCTCGGAGATCAGCGAGGCGGCGAACCTGGGGCTCTGCTCATTGAAGAGGCGGATGGCGGTCTCCACGTCGGGGACGATCGCGAGCGTGACCTCGGGGCTGGTCTCCCACTCCCACTCCTCGCCGAGCCGGTCGCCGGTGATCACCTCGGTCTGTGGCTCGACGACGTCGCCCTCGGCGCGGCCGATCGGCCGCTCCTCGAACCACTCGCGAGGGATGAGCCACTGGTGGCCGTCCAGCACGTGCAGCTTCACGTTGACCTGCTGCCGCTCCTGAACCTGGCGCACCCCGTCGAGGAACGCCGTCACCAGGTCGCCTTCGCGGGCCGAGACGATCGTGCAAGTGTTGAGCGTGTTGCAGACTTTGCGGTCGAGCGAGTTGGCGACGGCGGCCGTGAAGTCCGAGGCGTCGGCCGACTCGGACGCGACGATCCAGGCGCCGCCGGTGCCGTGGAGGCTGACCGGCAGTCCGGCCTGCCGCGCGACCGCGCCGAGCTGGGCCACCGCTGGTCCGGAGCCGCGGGCTACCGCCAGCGCGACGCGCGGGTCTGAGAACATCGCCCAACCGGCCGCCCTCGAGGCCGTCGCCACCAGCGAGGCTGCTCCGGCGGGCAGCCCCGACTCCTCGATCGCCGGGTCGAGGGCGTGCTCGACGATCGCCTCGGCCGTGCCGAGGGCGTCTGAGCCGATGCGGAAGACGACGGTGTTGCCGGCGCGGATCACGCCGGTCGCGTCCGCGAAGACGTTGGGGCGACCCTCGAAGACGAATCCGACCGGGCCGAGGCCGGCGCGCACCTGTTCGACGCGCCAGCCTTCGTGCTGCAGCCCCTCGACGACCTCGCCGCGCCCGCCGGGCGCGTCCCGCCACATCCGCAGGCCGGCGATCATGTCGGCGCGCATCTTGTCGCTGAGGATCAGCCGCGTGGTGGTGCGCCCTCGGGACTGGGCCGTGGCGACGTCCGAGGCGTTCGCCTCTGCGATCGGCGCAAAGGTGGCGTCGTCCTCCAGGCGGCGCGCGAAGGCCTCGTAGAAGGCGCTGATCTGCTCATCGCTGATCGCGCCCATCTGGGCGAAGGCGTCAGACGCCGCGCCGACGGCGTCGCGCGAGATCGCCCACACGTCCTTCGGGATGTGCAGCAAGTCACCCGTGGTCTGGACGACGACGAGTCGATCGCCCTCGGAGAAGGCGTTCGCCAGCTCCTCGCTGACGTGGGCGACACGGTTGCCGCCGTAGACGATCGGCATGCCGGCTTCGAGGTGGGTGAGTTCGTTCATCAGGCGACCAGCGTACCGAGCGGCGGCGGTCCTCGGAACCGTCGCACGCCTCGGCGGGTGGCGGCGCGGCTATCATCCGCCGATGCACGACGTTGTCGAGGCCGCCCGTCGGATCGCGCCGGAGATCCGCGCGGCCTCCGACCAGATCGAGGCGGAGCGCCAGCTCCCCGCCCACCTCGTCGACGCGATGACCGAGGCGCGGCTGTTCTCGCTGCTCACGCCGGCCGACTACGGTGGCGGCGACGTGGACCCGGTCACGGCGATCCTCGCGACGGAGCAGATCGGGAAGGCGGACGCCTCGGCGGGCTGGCTCGTCACCAACTGCTCGTACGAGGCGGCGCTGCTCGCGTGGCTCTCGCCCGCGGCGATCGCCGGGATGCGCGAGCGCGATCCGCACATCCGCATGGCCGGCGCGATCCAGCCGCAGGGCACGGCGTACGAGGTGGAGGGCGGCTTTCGCGCCACCGGTCACTGGGACTTCGTCAGCGGCATCATGCAGGCGAACTGGGTCTCGGTCGGCGCGTGGCTCCTCGATGGTCCCGAGGGCGCCGTGCTTCGCGACGCCGACGGCAACCAGCGCACCCGCGTGCTGTTCTTGCCGCCAGCCGACGGCCGCGTCGAGGACCGCTGGGACACGATGGGCATGCGCGGCACCGGCAGCCACGACTTTCTCCTCGACGGCGCCTTCGTCCCGGCCGAGCGCACGATGCGCTCTGACGAGCGGTCGTACGCGTCCGGGCCTCGCCACGATCTCCCGTTCAGCCAGATGTGGGGTTGGTGCCTGCACGGCGGCAACGCCGTCGGCGTCGCGCGCGGGGCGATCGAGGATCTGACTGCGCTGGCGTCACACAGCGCCTCGAAGGTGACGCCCTCGCTGCTGCGGGAGCGTCCCCACGTGCAGCGCGCGGTCGCCGAGGCGGACGCGGTCGTCCAGTCGGCGCGCGCGTTCCTCCTCGATGCGGTGGGCGCGGCGTGGGAGTCGGCCTGCAACGATCGCGCGAGCTTCGAAGCGAACGAGCGGATCGCTCGCCTCGCGCTGATGCACGCGGTCCACGAATCGGCGCGGGCCGTCGGCATCCTGTACGACGCCGTGGGCACGCCGGCGATCTTCCGCGCGAACCGCCTCGAGCGTGCCTATCGCGACCTGAACGTCGCGAAGCACCACATCGCCGCGTCGCGGCGTCACTACGAGGAGATTGGCGCTCAGCTCCTCGGGGCCGACTCCGGCTAGCGCCCCCGGTCGCTGCTAGCATCCGCCCGCATCGCGAGGTACCGCAGGAGGACCGCATGCCCTTCGCCACCGCGCCAGACGGCGTTCGCATTCACTACGAGGTCGAGGGTGACGGCCCACCGCTCGTTCTGCAGCATGGGCTGCTCTCCAGCCTCGAATCCTGGTGGCAGCGGGGCTACGTGGAGCGCTTCGCGCCGAAGTACCAATGCCTGCTGATTGACTCGCGCGGCCACGGCGAGAGTGACAAGCCGGACGATCTTGAGGCCTACGAGCTGCGGACTCGAGTGGTCGACATCGCCTCGGTGCTCCACGACGCGGGCGTCGAGACGGCGCACTACATGGGCTACTCGATGGGTGGCTGGATCGGATACGGCATCTCGATCTACATGCCGCAGCGATTCCGCTCGCTGACCATCGGCGGCTTCAGTCCGCTGAAGCCGGCGGCGGCGGACTGGGCCACCCTCGAGGCGAGTCCAGCTCTTCGCGAGAATCCGCTGTACGCGCGAGCGCTCGACGAGTTCCCGCACGCGATGCAGCACAGTCTTGGCCAGCTGAACGTGTGGGGCGGTGCGCGACAGGCGTTGCGGCTGACCGACGTTCCGGTCCTGCTCTTCGCGGGCACCGAGGATCCCAACGGCGCGGCCGATGAGATGCCCGGCGTCGCAGCCGCGGCGGCGGACGCCACGTTCTTCGCGGTTGAGGGCGCCGACCACTCCGGCGCCGCGGATGCCGTCGACATCGTCGCGCCGAGGGTGATCGAGTTCATCGACCGCGTCGAGTCAAGCCGGTAGGAATCCTGATGCCTGGGCTGTGGCAACTCTCCGCTTCAGAGGTGGCCGCGAACGTACGGGGTCGAGAGATAACCGCGGTCGAGGTCGCCCAGAGCACGCTCGACCGGCTCGCGGCAGTGAACCCCGCGATCAACGCGGTGGTCACCGAGATGCCGGACGAAGCTCTCGCGGAGGCGGCTCGCGTCGATGAAGCGATCGAGCGCGGGGATGACCCCGGCCCGCTCGCCGGGGTCACAGTCACGATCAAAGTGGTCGCCGACCAGGCCGGGCACCCCACGACCAACGGTCTACGCATCCAGCAAGACCTCGTCGCCGAGGTCGACAGTCCGCTGGTCAGCAACCTGCGCAGTGCCGGTGCGGTGATCGTCGGCCGCACCAATACCCCTGCGTTCTCGCTGCACTGGTTCACGCGCAACAGCCTGCACGGCCACACTCGCAACCCTCGGAACCCTGCGCTCACTCCAGGCGGTTCGTCGGGCGGCGCGGCCTCGGCGGTCGCGGCGGGCATCGGCGCGATTGCACACGGCAGCGACATCGCCGGGTCGATCCGCTACCCCGCCTACGCATGCGGGGTGCACGGACTCCGCCCCACCCTCGGTCGCGTGCCGACCATGAACGCGACGGCGAAAGCCGATCGCGGGATTGGAGGCCTGCTGATGGCCGTGTCCGGGCCGATCGCTCGGACCATCGAGGATCTGCGGCTCGGTTTCGCCGCGATGGCGACTGAGGACCTGCGCGATCCGTGGTACACGCCCGCACCCCTCGGACTCCCGCTGGGCGAGAAGCGGGCGGCGATGTGCATCGCACCCGAGGGGTGGGAGGTGGTACCCGAGGTCGAGGCCGCCGTTCGCGACGCGGCTCGCCGCTTGGAGGACGACGGCTGGAGCGTCGAGGAGGTCGGGATCCCGCCCATCCGCGAGCCCGCCATGCACCAGGCCCGGCTCTGGCTCGCTCAGTATCGCCAGGGCGACTACGGCGCTGTTGCGCGCGAGGACGACCCGGATGCCAACTTCGTGTTCCAACAGATGGAAGCGCGCTGCCCCGCGCCGACCCTCGACGAGATGATGGACACACTCCGATTGCAGGCGACCTTCAGCCGCCAGTGGCGTCTGTTCCTCGAGGAGTACCCGGTCTTGCTCTGCCCGGTCTCGGCGGAGTTGCCGTTCCCGGACATGCTGATCACCGAGTCACCCGAGGCGTTCGAGCGCGTGATGGAAGCGCAGCTCTTCCAGATCGGCTTCCCGTTCATGGCGCTGCCTGGCCTCACGGTGAGCACCAGCCTCGTCGATGGCCCGCACGGCCAGACGCCGGTTGGCGTCCAGCTCGTCGCCGGTCGCTACCACGAGGCGCGCCTCTTCCGCGCCGCCGAGGCGATCGAACGCGCCGGCGTTCCGTCGAGCCCGGTCGATCCGGTGAGCAGCTGACTCGATCCGAACTCGGCAGCAACGCTGTCGACCGCTAGCATCCGGGACCCAAGCGCCACTGCCGAGGAGGACCCAGCCGATGCCCTACGAACCGATGAACCTGACCGGCAAGGTCGCCCTCGTCACGGGCGGCAACAGCGGGATCGGGCTCGGGATGGCGCAGGCGCTCGCCGAGGCGGGCGCGGACGTGTGCATCTGGGGGACGAACCCGCAGAAGAACGAGGCCGCGCTCGCGCAGCTCGAGGCGACCGGGGCGAAGGTCGCCGCGATGATCTGCGACGTCTCCGACGAGGCGGCGGTCGAGGCGTCCTTCACGGCAACGGTCGAGCAGTTCGGCAAGGTCGACGGCGCTTACGCGAACGCCGGCGTCGGCGGGAACGGCACGCCGTTCATCGACATCCCGACCGAGGAGTGGCGGCGCGTGCTCGGGGTGAACCTGGACGGCGTGTTCTGGACGTTCCGCGCGGCCGCGAAGCACATGGTCGAGCGCGGCGAGGGTGGACGGCTGGTCGGCACCTCGAGCGTGTCGACGGTGCACGGGGCCCCGCGGAGCGAGCCGTATGCGTCCTCGAAGGGTGCGATGATCTCGATGGTGCGCGGGCTCGCCGTGGAGCTGGCGCGCTACGGCATCACGGCGAACACGATCATCCCGGGGTGGATCGAGACGCCGATGACGGAGCGCTCGTTCGGCAACGAGGTGTTCGAGAACGCGGTGAAGAAGCGCATCCCGGAGCGGCGCTGGGGGCAGGGCGCCGATTTCGGTGGTCTCGCGGTCTACCTGATGAGCGACGCCAGCGAGTACCACACAGGCGATCAGTTCGTGATCGACGGCGGCTACACCCGCTTCTAGGGGGTCTTCGACCCTCTTTGGACGCTTCGCGCCTGCTAGAGGGTGGTCTGAGGAGAGGTACATGGCAGGGGTGCGGGTTCGATGGGCGACGGCTGACGATGCGTCGACGATCGTTCGCTTCATCCGCGGGCTCGCGGAGTTCGAGCGCGAGCCGGCGTCGAGCGTCAAGATCACTGAGGCCGATATCGTGCGCGACGGGTTCGCCGATCGTCCCAGCTTCGAGGCGCTGATCGCTGAGTCCGAGGGGGCGCCGATCGGGTTCGCGCTGTTCTTCATGAACTACTCGACGTGGGAGGGGACCAGCGGCCTCTACATCGAGGACCTGTTCGTCGAGGAGGCGGCGCGGGGGACCGGCGCCGGGCGCGCGCTGATGGCGACGGCCTCGGCGATTGCGGAGGAGCGGGGTTGCGCGCGCCTCGAGCTGTCGGTGCTCGACTGGAATCCGGCGCGCGCCTTCTATGAGCGACTCGGGATGAGCCACCAGCAGGAGTGGCTGCCGCACCGTCTCGAAGCCGCCGGCATCGAAGCGCTGGCTCGCGAGGCGGGCTCGCTCGACTGAGTTCTGTAGAACCCGGCGTCCCCAGAAACAGAGTCCCGTAGAATCGCGGCGCGCCACGGAACGACGGGGGATTCGATGTCCGACTACGAGCACGTCCTGTACGAGGTTGAGGGACCGGTTCTCACGATCACGTTGAACCGGCCGGAGGCGCTGAACGCGCTGTCGAATGACCTCGAACGGGAGTTCCACGAGGCGCTGGACGAGGCGAAGACCGACGACCGAGTCCGCTCGATCATCGTGACCGGTGCGGGGCGCGCGTTCTCGGCAGGCTACGACATCTCCGGCGACAGCAGCGCCCGCCCTCGGTTGCCGACGAGTGACCACCTCAAGCGGTGGTGGGACTCGGCGATGAAGAACCCCGACATGATCATGAACGTCATGGCGCACCCGAAGCCGGTGATCGCGGCGATCAACGGGTGGTGCATCGGCGGGGGGTTCTGGTACTCGCTCGCGTGCGACGTGACGATCTCCTCGGATCAGGCGACGTTCGGGCAGCCCGAGGTGCGGATGACCTCGAACACGACGGTGCTCTTTGCGTTGCTGTGCGGGTGGAAGAACGCTCATCGGTACGCGCTGACGGGGGACCACTTCGACGCGGCCGAGGCGCTGCGGATCGGGGCGATCAACGAGGTGGTGCCACACGACCAGCTGATGGACCGGGCGCGGGAGCTGGCGCTGCGCTTGGCTAAGGTGCCGTCGGAATCGGTGCGGCTGAACAAGGCGATCACGACCTACGGGCTCGACGCGATGGGCCTGCGGTCGGCGCTCAACATGAACGGCGTGCTCTCGGCGATCGTCGAGGCTGAGAACGACGGGCCGGATGTCGAGCACCTCGACAAAGCGCAGGCTGAGGGCGGGTTCGGTGCCTTCTTGAAGGCGCGCGACGATCCCTTCCGGCCCGAGCCGTTCGGCCCTCGTAGCGAGCCGCGCGAGTAGTAGCGGTGAGCGGTCCGCTCGAGGGGATTCGGGTCCTCGACCTGACAGAGGGCATTGCTGGCCCGCACGCGACGAAGCTGCTCGCCGACTTCGGCGCGACGGTGACGAAGCTCGAGCCGCCCGGGGGCGATCGGTCGCGCCACGACGGCCCGTTCCCGGGCGACGAGCCCAACATCGAGGCGAGTGCGCCGTTCCTGCTGTTCAACACGAACAAGCGGAGCGTCGTCGCCGACCTCGAGACGTCCGAGGGTATGGAGCTGGCGCGGCGTCTGGCCAGCGTGAACGACGTTGTCGTCGAGGACCTGCCGCCCGGGCGGCTGGCTGAGCTTGGCCTCGACCTCGAGGCGCTGCGCCGGGAACGGCCGGCGCTGGTGACCTGCTCGATCACACCGTTCGGTCAGGACGGTCCCTACGCGCAGTTACCGGAGAGCGATCTCGTGCTGCAGGCGATGGGCGGCGCGATGTATGCGACCGGGCACGCGGAGCGGGAGCCGCTGCGCCTCGGGGGTGACTTTGCCCTCTGGCATGCGGGGTTGGCGGGTGCGCTCGCGGTGATGCTGGCGGTGTTCCGGGCGGAGGCGGGCGGCGGGGGCGACTCGATCGACCTCTCTATCTACGAGACACAGGCCGGGGGCAAGGACCGGCGTCAGTTGAACCTCCTCGGTCACGCGTACACCGGCTACGTCGCCGAGCGGCGGCCGGCGGCGTTCGCGATCGCGAGTGGGGTGAAGCCGTGCCAGGACGGGTTCATCAACCTGCTTGGCTTCGACCGGCTGAACGCGATGCTGAAGATGGTGGGACGGCCCGACCTCGCGGAGCGCCCCGAGATCGGCGGAGCGGCGCTCGAGGTGCCGCGCGACCTGGTCGATGAGATCGAGGCGGCGTACCTCGAATGGTCGTTGCAGCACGAGATGCGCGAGGCCGTGCGCATCGCACAGGAGAACCGCGTCCTCGGCGGGATGGTGTACACCGTCGCCGACACGCTGGCCGACCCGAACTTCCGGGCGCGCGGCGTGTGGGAGCGGATCGAGCACCCGGTCGCGGGCGCCCTCGACTACCCCGGCCGGCCGGCGATCCTGCCGGCGTCGCCCCGTCCCGAGGCGCAACGAGCGCCGCTGCTCGACGAGCATCGCGACGAGGTCCTCGGCGAGCTCGATGCCCTCGAAGGTCAGGCCACCCCGGCGGTCGCGTCCGCGCCCGCATCGAGCGACCTCGAACCGCCGCTCGCGGGCATTCGGGTGCTCGACATGGCCGTGGTGTGGGCGGGACCCTTCGCCGGCCAGCTTCTCGCGGAGTGGGGCGCCGAGGTGATCAAGATGGAGCCGATCAACACGGTCCAGCCGCAGACCCGCCCGATCAACACGAACAACGAGGGCTGGCTCGCCGGCGATCCCGACGACCCACCCTGGAACCGCGCGGTCAACTTCAACTGCTCGAGCCTCGACAAGCGGTCGTTCACCGGGGACGTCCGCACGCCCGAGGGCCGCGAGGCCTTCCTCGAGCTGGTGAAGATGAGCGACGTGATCGTCGAGAACAACGTCCCGGAGACGATCGACCGGCTGGGGCTGACCTGGGATGAGCTGAGCGCGATCAATCCGCGCCTGATCTACGTGCGGATGCCGGGCCTCGGCCTGACGGGCGACTACCGGAACTACCGCTGCTGGGGCAACCACCTCGAGGCGATGGCCGGGCACCTGATCCTGCGCGCTTACCCGGACGGCACGCCGGAGATGGCCGGCGAGACTTATGCCTGCGACTCGGTCGCCGGTCTGACCGCGGCGTTCGCCGCGCTCGTCGCGCTGCACCACCGCGCGAGGACGGGCGTTGGCCAGGAGGTGGAGGTGCCGCAGGCCGAGGCGTTCATGCAGCTCATGGGCGTCGAGTACCTCGACCAGCAGATGAACGATCGCGTGCGCGAGTCGGTGGCGAACGACCACCGGACGCGCGCTCCGCACAACGCCTACCGCTGTGCCGGCGACGACCGCTGGATCGCGATCGACGTGCAGACCGACGAACAGTGGCGGCGACTCTGCGCGGTCCTCGAGCTGACCGACCTCGCCTCGGATGCCGCGCTTGGCACCGCGGCGGGGCGCTGGCCGCGCCGCCGCGAGCTGGACCGCGCGATCGAGGCGGCGACTTCGCAGCGAAGCCGCGAGGAGCTGTTCGAGGCGTTGATCTCCGCGGGCGTGCCGGCGGGGCCGGTCCAGGACGATGGCGACGCCTTCAGCTGCCCGCAGCTGCGCGCCCGCGACTGGTTCGAGCCGATCAGTCGAGACGACCTCGGAACGGCCGACTACCCGGGGAGGTTGTTCAAGCTGCGCGCCACCGCGGTGCCGCCGCGCCGGCCGCCGCCGACGCTCGGCGCGGACAACGACTACGTGTATCGCGAACTCCTCGGATATGACGACGCGCGGGTACAGGCGCTTGTGGACGCTGGGTACGTCGGCACGACGTTCAGCGAGGCGGCGCTCGCGCGGGCGCGAGGACGCTAGGCGACTAGGCGAGGAATCGATCGAGTGGCGGCGAGGCTGCGGCGCTGAGCGCGGCGGGTCGCCCGTCGTCGCCCCACACGATCTCGACCGGTCGACTCCGACGAAGGTCTCCCCGAAATCTGACAGAAGTCGTTGCGCCGTCGGGCCCGGTGAGCTACATAAATGACGGTGTCCTTTGGGCGGGCACGTCGTTGAGCCGCGGGGAACCTGGCACGTCCTGGCGGCGTTTCTTACGCAATGACGCGGAGGTACTGATCGGTTTCGCGGGCGCTGTGCGTCCGCTGCAGGCGGCGGGGGGCCTTGATGAGCATCGCGGGGATGACGACACCACCGGTGACGAAGCGCCGGCTGGCGGGTCTGGCGGCGATCGCGATCGTCGCCGCGATCGCGATGGTGTTCGTGCTGTCGACACGGGCGGATGCCCAGGCGACGACGACGAGCGTCTCCGTCAGCCCGGCGAACGCCGTGGTGCAGGCGGGGGGCTCTCACGCGATGGGCGTGACCGTCTCGCCGATCCAGAGCGGGGTGCAGGTCCGCTACCGCATCCTCTCCGGTCCCAACGCCAGCGAGACCGGGGCGCTCAACACGAACGCCCAGGGGCTGGCGATCTTCAGCTACAACGGCGACGAGGGCGTCGGCACCGACGCGATCCTGATCTGGGCGGACCTCGATCGCGATGGCGTTCGCGACAGCTCCGAGCCGCTGACGGCGGCGATCGTGGAGTGGGTTGGTGTCGCCGGAACCGGGTTCGACCTTGCGCCGGCGACGGCGATCGGACCGACGGGCAGCAGCCACTCCGTTACGGCGACGCTTGTTCCGGCGCAGAGTGGCGTGATCGTGCGGTTCCGCGTGCTCTCCGGGCCCAACGTCAATCGCAACACGGTCGCGGTGACCAATGCCGCCGGGCAGGCGGTGTTCAGCTACAGCGGTACCGGTGGCCTCGGTACCGACACGATCATCGCGTGGCCTGACTTCGATGCCGACGGAATTCGCGACGGCAACGAGCCGCAGGCGACGTCAACGCGCGTGTGGACGACCGCCGGCACCGCGGGTGTGGTCGTCGAGCCGGCAACGGCCCAGAAGGACGTCAACGACCAACACACGGTGCACGCGACGCTCCTGTCCGGCGAGTCCGGGCTGTTCATGCGGTTCGAGGTCACCTCGGGTCCCAACGCCGGGAAGCGCGGGGTGGCGCTGACGGCCGGCGGCCGCGGGACGTTCACCTACGTCGGGCGGGCCGACGGCATCGATGTGATCACGGCCTGGGTCGACTTCGACCAGGACACGCTCCTCGATTCGAACGAGCCTCGAGGGCAGGCGACCGTGAACTGGGGTGACGCCACCCCGACGACCTCGATCGTGGCGACGCCGCAGACGGACACGAACCCGCTGGGCACCGTGCACACGGTGCGGGCGACGATCAGCCCGGTCGAGGCGGGGACGGTCGTGCGCTTCCGCGTGAACTCGGGCCCACACGTGGGTGCGAACCGCCGAGCGCTCACGAACAACCTGGGACAGGCCACGTACAGCTACCAGGGTTCGAGGGCCGGCACCGACTCGATCACGGTCTGGGTCGACCGTGACGACGACGGGCAGCTCGACGCGAGTGAGCCTCGGGCGGTCGTCAGCAAGGTCTGGACGAGCACGACGCCGGCGCAGTCGATCTCGCTGCTGCCGTTCGACAACGTCGCGCTGGTCGGCACGACGCACTCCGTGACGGCGACAGTCAGTCCGGTCCGGTCCGGCGCGATCGTCCGGTTCCTGGTGTCGATGGGGCCGAACCGCGGCGACAGCGGTGTCGGCGTCACGAACAGCCAGGGGCAGGCGACGTTCAGCTACGTCGGGAACGGTGGCATCGGCAACGATGCGATCATCACCTGGCTCGATCTGAACAACAACGGCGTACGGGAGGCGAGCGAGCCGCAGGCCTCGGCGGTCCAGCGCTGGGTGTCGACGCAGGTCTCGGGCATCTCGGTGGCGCCGCAGAGCAGCTCCGGACAGGTCAACACGCAGCACACAGTCTCGGCGCAGGTCTCGCCGGCGGCGAACGGTGTGCTCGTCCGCTTCCGCGTGACGCAGGGGCCGAACCTGGGTGACCAGGGCAGCGCGTTCACCAACGCGAGCGGCCACGCTTCGTTCACGTACTTCGGAAACGGCGGGGTTGGCTCCGACCTCGTGCTGGTCTGGGCGGACTTCGACGGGGACAACGTCGTCGACGGGAACGAGCCCCAGGCAGCGGCGATCCGGACGTGGACGCAGGTTGCCGGGAGCGGCTTCTCGCTCTCGCCGGCCAACGACACGAACCCGGTGAACACGCGGCACTCGATGACCGCGACCGTCGCGCCGGCGCAGCGCAACCTGCTCGTGCGGTTCGAGGTCACGGCGGGCCCGAACGAGGGCACGCGCGGCTCTGACGAGACGAACTCGAGCGGCCGCGCTGATCTGTCCTACGTCGGCGACGAGGGCATCGGGACGGACGTGATCCTCGCTTGGGTCGACTTCGACCGGGACGGCCGGCTCGACGCAGGCGAACCGCAGGCGGTGGCGACCAAGCAGTGGACGCAGCCGGTGGTGACGAGCCTGGTGCTCTCGCCCTCGAGCGACACGAACCCCGTGAACACGCGGCACTCGTTCACCGGAACGGTGAGTCCCGCGCAGCGTGACCTGAAGGTTCGGTTTGAAGTCACGGCTGGACCGAACGAAGGGACGAAGGGTTCAGACAGCACGAACTCGAACGGTCGCGCCGACCTCTCCTACGTCGGTGACGAAGGTGTCGGGACGGACGTGATCCTCGCGTGGATCGATCTCGACCGAGATGGCCGGCTGGACGCCGGTGAGCCGCAGGCGATCGCGACGAAGCAGTGGACGCAGGCCGCGCCGCGGACGCTGGTGGTCTCGCCCTCGAGCGACCCGAACCCGGTGAACACGCGGCACTCGTTCACCGGCACCGTCAGCCCCGCGGAGCGGAACCTGAAGGTCCGCTTCGAGGTCACGGCCGGACCGAACGAGGGGACGAAGGGGTCGGACAACACGAACTCGAACGGTCGCGCTGACCTGTCGTACGTCGGCGACGAGGGTCCGGGAACGGACGTCATCCTCGTGTGGATCGACCTCGATCGCGACGGCCGGCTGGACTCGGGCGAGCCGCAGTCGATCGCGACGAAGGTGTGGGTCGCGCCGACGGTGTCGGGGCTGACGCTCTCGCCGGCGGTCGATGAGGAGCCGGTCGGTGACAACCAGAAGGTCACGGCGCAGCTCACCCCTCAGCTCAAGGGTGTGCTGATCCGCTTCTCGGTGATTTCCGGGCCCAACGAGGGCGAGCGCGACCGACACCGCACCGACAGCAAGGGCCGAGCCACCGACACCTACCGAGGGGACGGCGGGATCGGAACCGACGTGGTCCTCGCGTGGGCGGACCTGGACGAGGACGGCGTCCTCGATCCGGGCGAGCCGCAGGCGACGGCGTTGGTCGATTGGACCGGGGATCAGGATGACAGGGCTCGCGCGCGCGAGATCTGCGACAACCTGGATCGCTACACGCATCCGTCGCTGCCGACGCTCTGTGGTTTGCTGGAGAGCGGGAACCTGTCGGACCACTCGGAGGGCGTGATCATCGGCGTCATCCTGAAGAACGCTGAGAAGTCGGTTCACCATTCGGATCGTGATCGGGACGACGACGATGATGATGACGACGAAGACGAAGACGATGACTAGCGCCGGCAGCTCACTCCGGGTTGAGGCGCCGGCGTGACGAGGTGACGTGCTGATGCGGATGCCGAGGCCGATCGTCGCGGGCGCCGTCGTGCTGCTCGTGGCGCTCGCCTTGGCCTGTGCCTCGGCGGCGGAGTTCCAGGAGGACGCGGCGGAAGCCACGCCGTCCCCACAGGTCTCCGTCGCGCCGGTCTACTTAGCACTCGGCGACTCGCTCGCCGTCGGCGTGGGGGCGACCGACTGGCCGACCGGTGGGTACGTGCCTCGGTTGTTCGATCAGCTGAACGCGGGTCGGGCGGCCGGCGCCGAGCTGGAGCTGGTTAACGTCGGGCGGTCGGGGGCCGACACCGTCTCGATGATCGAGGACGGCCAGCTCGCCGAGGCGCTCGCCACGATCGAGGCACGTCGGGACACGCCTTCCTCGGACGATGACGTCGAGGTGATTACGGTCGGGATCGGCGGCAACGACGGGTTCGGTCTCGTCGCCGTCTGCGGTGGCGTCATCGACGACGCCTGCCTGGCCTCGGCGCAGCAGAGCATTCGCGACGTGCGGAAGAACCTGCTGTTCATCGTGGAGTCGCTGCGCGAGGCCGCCGGTCCCGAGGCGCAGATCGCCGTGATGACCTATTACAACCCGCTGGTCCACGAGGGCTGTCCGCTGCACGAATTCGCCCTGATTGGGGACGTGGTACTCGAGGGTGAGGCGGAGCTCGGGATCGCGGCCGGCCTCAACGACGAGATCCGGGCGGCCGCCGAGGCCGCCGAGGTTCCGGTTGCCGAGGTCGGCGAACTGACCGTGCCTGAGCTGACGGGCGACTGTCTCCACGCGAGCGACGCGGGCCACGCACGGATCGCGGCTGCGTTCGCCGCCGTTCTCAACTCCTAGCTTCGTCCGCCGGGCCTCGACCGGCGCTGCCTTGTCGCTACCGAATCGCAACGCGGACACCCCATGAGCGACGTCGGGGTTGTTCCGATGCGCCGTCTTGGATGACGCGTTGACCATAACGAGGCGGAAACCGCTACCCTCGAAGCCGAGACGGCGGGGCACTGGACGGCGTTTCGATGGCTCGGACCCCCCGAATCGCCCTGGTGGGCGTGCTGCTGTTGGCTGCCGCATGCGGTGCCGAGCGCAGTAACGACGCGCCGGTCGTCCTCGAAACGGCGCAGGCTGCTGCGTCGCCGACGGCCATCGCCGTTCCGCCCGAGCCGACGACCGCGGACCCTGAGCCGACCGTCGCGACGAGCCCGACGATCACCGCTGCCCCAGACGATTCCGCGCTACTGACGGCCGCGTTCGCCCTCGAGAGCCGGTTCCCCGAGGCGACGGCGCTTATCGAGGAGGCGCCGACCCGCGTCGGCGTCGCCGTCCTGACGCCGGACGCCGCCCGACACGCGGGCGGGGATGACGGCACGTTCGCCCTCGCGAGCGTCGCCAAACTGCCGGTGATGCTTGCGACGCTCGAGCGTGCGCGGCTGCAGGAGCGCGAGCTGACCGCCGAGGAGCACAACCTGCTCGACCTGATGATCACGGTCAGCAGTAACAACGCGACCGACGTGCTCTGGCAGTCGCTGGGCGAGGGGCCTGGCGTCGCGGAGCTGCTGGAGCCGCTCGGGATTACCTCGATCGAGTACGCCGAGGACGACCAGTGGGGCGACTCGCGGGCGAGCGCCCTCGATGTTGCGGGGCTCCTCGAACTGCTCGTCGACGAGGACTCGGTGCTGGCGCCGGAGGTGCAGACCGAGGCGCTGGCGCTGATGCAGTCGGTGGTCGCCGACCAGCGGTGGGGGGCCTCGGCGGGGGTCGACGTGGGCAACGGTTCGGGGGCGACGCTGGCGATCAAGAACGGCTGGTACCCGGAGACGACCGGCTGGCTGCTCAACAGCGCGGGAGTGATCTCGCTCGCGGGCGGCGGCGCTGACGACGCTGGCGATGAGGCGACCGCTCACGTCGTGGTCGTGCTCACCGAGGGCGCCACGACGCAGACCGAGGGCGTCCGCGTCATCGAGGAGATCGCGGCGGCGATCAACCACTCGCTGATTCCCGAGACGCTCGCGGTCGCCCCGGACTCTCCGACGTTCGCGGCAGCGACGGAGCTGGAGGACGACCCGGCCGATGACGCGGAGTCCGCGGCGCTCCCCACTCCGGAGCCGACGTCCACGCCGGTGGCGTTGGTTGCGTTCGCGCGAAGCAGCGACGTGTTGGTGCCGACGGGCGGGTCGCTCGTCAGGTCCGCCGGGACGAGCAGCGAACTGACGCTCTGGTACGAACTGCCGTCGGCGGCGGCGGACGCGATGCTGCAGTCGTACGGGGCGTCGATGACGGAGCTGGGCTGGCTGCAGGTCGCTGGCCCGCCCTCGATCGTGCTCGCGAAGAGCAGCGAGGACCGCTGGGTCGGGTTGACTGCCTACCCGGCCGCGCAGGGCGAGCGGCTCGTTGAGCTGACGATCGCGCCGGCTCCGGGCGTTGTCCCGGCGGGCGTCGACCCGGCGGGCATCGGCTCGCCGTAGGCGCGACCCGTTTCCTTGAAGACGCTGCTCGCCGGTTTCGTCCCCCGGCTCAGCTCATCGATCACGGGTTCTCGGCAGCCGACGGTCGATGTGACCTCGGAAGGCGGGGTCACTGACGAGGGATAGGGTACCGGGGCATGGTAAGCTGCCGGAAACCCGTCAGATCCAAGAACGGACTTCAGCGAGTGGCCTCATCGCTTGAGACGCCTCCGACCGGTCGATACCCCGACAGCATGGACTTCCCGACCGGCCCCGATATCGGCGAGCGCCTGCCAGCGATCGAGTTGCCGGACCAGAACGGGGCGATGGTCAACCTCGAACAGGCGCGCGGGAACCGGCGTGCGCTGGTCCTGTTCCACCGCTCGGTTCGGTGGTGACCGTTCTGCCGATCGCAGCTCGTGCAGCTGCAGCAGCACCTCGGGGAGTTCGACCGGCAGGGGATCGCGGTCTTCGCCATCTCGTATGACCCAGTCGATGAGCAGCGGGAGTTCGCCGACGAGTTCGGTGTGACGTTCCCGCTGTTGGCCGACCCGGAGCATCGGGTCATCGAGGCGACCGGCATCCTGAACACGCTCGTGCAGCCGGACGAGCCGGTGTATGGCATCCCGTTCCCAGGCACCTATGTGCTCGGCACCGACGGTCGCGTGGAGGAGAAGCTGTTCTTCCAGCACTACCGGACGCGCCCGTCTGCCTCGACCGTGCTGCGCGAGGGTTTCGGCATCGACTTCGAGGTCACGAATCACCCTCGGGCGGACGTCGAGGGTGACGGCGTGCGGATCCGCGCGACGTTCGGGGGCGAGAGCATGGTCTTCATGGAGACCTCGATGCTCTACGTCGACATCGAGGTCGACGAGGGACTCCATCTCTATGGCGAGCCGATCCCGGACGGCTACATCCCGACGCGCGTCGAGGTGAGCGGGCCCGAGGGCGTTCGTATCGAGGCGCCGCGCTACCCGGAGACCCGGCCGTTCCGCGTGGAGGGCATCGACGAGGATTTCCGGATCTACGAGGACGATCTCCGGATCGGCGTGATGGTGCAGCGCAGCGATCCCGAGCTTGAGTCGATCCCGCTGGACGTCACCGTCAGCTACCAGGCGTGCACCGACCGTGAGTGTTTCCTGCCGCAGACCAAGACGCTGCACCTGGACGTGCCGACCGCCGCTCTAAAGCGCCGGCCGCGGCCGAGTAGCTGAGCCACCGATGACCGACACGCTGCAGGAGCCGTCGGCGAACGCGCCCCGAATCGAGCTGGGGCAGCCGTTCCCCAATCTGGTGCTCCCGGCTGTCGAGGATGGGAGCCCTCGATCGGTCGCCGACTTCCGAGGGCAGAAGCTGGCCTTACACGTCTTCGCCTCGTGGTGAGCAGGCTGCCGGAAGCACGTGCCCGGGTGGCACGACTCGACGACCGAGTGGCGTGAGAAAGGGCAGCTCCAGACGGCCGGGATCGTGCTCGAGCAGCACCCCGATCGCGCGCGGCTGTTCATGCAGTGGAAGCAGCTCGACTGGCCGCTGATGGTCGAGCCGTTCAACATCCTCGGCTTCACCGCCGTGCCTCGGACGTTCCTGCTCGACGAGCACGGTGTCCTGCGGATGATCCACCCTCGTCTCGACGACCTCGACACCGCCGCCCGCGACTTCATCGAGCGGGACTTCGCGCCGCCCTCCGGCGAGGCGCCGACGCTCGACCTGCGGCCGCAGACCTCGGGTGCGGCGCCTGCCGACGCGGGTGGGTGGCTGGACCGGGCGATGTCGCTCGCGATGTGGGGTGAAGCGTCGCAGCTCGACGAGGCGCTGGCGGCCGCGGAGGCGGCGATCGCCCTCGAACCGAGCGACCGCGCGCACTTCGCGGCGGGGGTGATCGCCCGCATGCGGTACGACTCGGAGCACCGCCAGCCGGGCGACTTCGCACAGGCCGCGGAGCACTGGGCGACGGCGCTCGACGTCGGTCCGAACAACTACATCTGGCGGCGGCGCCTGCAGCAGTACGGCCCGCGGCTGGACAAGCCGTACCCGTTCTACGACTGGGTTCCGACCGCGCGCGACGAGATCGGCGCGCGTGGGGAGGAGCCGGTCGAGCTCTCGGTTGAGCCTGGCGGCGCTGAGTTTGCCCAGCCCGCAGCCGCCTTCGAGGCCGCGTCGGCCACCGTCACCGCGCCTGACCCGGACGGCCGGATTGACCGTGACGACGAGGGCCTCGTGAGCGTCGAGTCCACCTCGATCCCGCCGGCCGCCGTGCCCGGCGATCCGTTGCGGGTGCATGTCACGCTGCGGCCGGATGCGACCGCGGGAGCCCACTGGAACAACGAGATGGGCCCGACCCAGCTCTGGGTGGACGCGCCGGCAGGCTGGGAGCTGGAGCAGCCGCTCTTCGAGGTCGACCTCCCGCCCGAGGAGATCAGCGACGAACCTCGGTCGTTTGAGTTCGAGGTACGCGCGCCATCGGACGCCGCGGGCGAGCCGGTCCCGCTGAGCGCCTACGCGCTCTACTTCGTCTGCGACGACGCGACGGGCGTCTGCATGTACCGGCGCCAAGACCTCGAGCTGGCGATCCCGATCCGGGCGGCCAGCCAGGAGCGGCTGATCGATCCGCACCGCCGCTAGGCGGCGTCCCGAGGCGCGCCGGGTGGGTTGCTAGTCCAGGGCCCGGGTCTCGAGCAGTGCTTGTAACGCCTCGAGGTGCGCGCTGACATCGAGGGCGAAGTTCAAGCCCTCGGCGTCTTCGCCGCCGGGGGTGAGCACCAGCGTGTTCACGCCGATCACCCGGCCCGCGACATCGAGGAGCGGGCCACCGCTGCTCCCGGGGTTCACCGCGGCGTCGGTTTGGATGTAGGAGACCCGGTTGCGAACCCGGAGCGCGGAGACGATCCCGGCCGATACCGTCGGCGCCCGGCTGAATCCCGCCGCCACCACATCAGCCTCGAACGGGTAGCCCCAGGCCCAGACCCGAGCCCCGCTGGCCGCTGACTCCGCCTCATCGATGAACTCGAGCGGCTCGGCGCTGACGGGGGTGCGCGGCACCTGAAGGACCGCGATGTCTAGCGCCTCGTCCAGCGCGACGAGGCGGCTCTCGCGTCGCGCACCGTTCGAGAACCAGACGGTCGCGGTCGTCGCGTCGCCGATCACGTGCGCGTTCGTCATCACGCGCCCACCGGCCATGAGGAAACCGGAGCCCGCGCTGTCCACGGTCTGCACGTGCACGATCGAGCGCTCGATCGTCGGCGGCACGCCGGCCAGCAGCGGTTCACCCAGCCCGTCCGAGGCGGCACCGTCAGCCTCGTCGTCAAGGGCGTCTTCATCGAGGTCGGCGTCGGTCTCCTGCTCGATGGTGTTGCCCTCGAGGGGTGCGACGAGCGCCGTCGTCGCGGGCGGGGGCGCGCTCGCGACTTCGATCACGTGCACCGGCGCGGTGAGCGCCGCACTGGCGTCGCGCACCCCGGCGACAGCGAGCAGCATCCCGATCACTGCGAGGAGGCGAAGCGGGCGTGTCGAGCGGCGGTCGGCCATCGCGATGTCGTGTCCGTCGTGCGTGTGGTGTGCGACTCGGGACACCCATGATCGCGGTTCGACGGCGGGGGGACGCTGCGGGTTTGCCCTCGGACGGTGGCCCGAGCGACCCGATCGCGGCGCAGCGATCACCACACCGCAGCGCCGCGCGGTGGATTGGCCTCGGACGCAGAACGGGCGCCCGGTGAGGGGCGCCCGTTCCGAGCTGGGAGCAGTGGACGGCGGCTAGCCGCCGACCACGACCATGAGGCCCTGCCCCGGCGACAACACCCCGCCCGTGACGGAGAGGAACTCCGCGTTGACGAACGACGGTGCGTCGAAGAGGTAGCCGATCAACCGGCCCTCATGCGAGATGAAGACCGCGCTGACGTTCCGACTCGCCGTCGCGAGCCTGAACTGGGAGATCGTGCCGCCCTCGGCAGCCTGGAGCGAGACACCGGAGGCCGGCAGCGAGCCACGGACCCCGCCGCCGTCGACGAACTCGAAGAGGGCGAAGACGGTGAGGTGCGAGGTCGAGACGACGAACCGCCCGTCAACAACCGTCCCGGACTCGACTCGCCAGGCGCCTGCCTCCTCGTCCCAGAAGTAGGCAGCGACGGCGCTTGCGTCGACGCCCTCGGGGAGCAGGAACGACAGCTCGATGGGTGTCGCGAAGTCCTCGATCGGGTCGCCGTTCGTATCCAGGATCTGGATGTCGTACGCCATCCCGGCGATGAAGACGGTGCCCGCCGCCGGGTTGAACCGCGCGGCGTCCGCGTTGCCTTCGACCACCGAGACGGTGACCGAGCTCTGACCCGGTACCGCCGACAGCGGCACCGTGACGGTCAGCAGCGGGTTCTCCTCCGCCGTCGACGCCTGCACCGACCGCACCCCGTCCACGACGAACGAGTCGAGCGCGAAGCTGAGCGACTCATCGATCAGCGTCTCGGCGCCCGGTAGTGCTTCGCTCAGCACCACCGTCAGCGGCAGGTCGTCCGCCTCGATGTCACAGTCGAGCGCATCGCCGAAGGCCAGCGAGAAGAAGCCCTGGCTGTCGCAGTCACCAGAGAAGGTGAAGGCGTACAGGGTCACCGGTCCGTCGACGGTCAGTCGGTTCAGGCCCGAGCTTCCCGTTGCCGGCTCGTCCAGTTCGATCGCTTCTCCGTTCAGCAGCACCGTGAAGTCATCCACGGAGGCGGACCCACCGTCGTCGTTCACGACCTCGAGAGTTGGCGTGACCGTCTGTGAGGCTCCGCCGCCTCCTCCGCCCGGAGGTGGAGGGGGTGGCGCCGCGGCGCGCGTCACGGTGATGGTGTAGACCTCCACCACCGTGGTGTCCTCGGATGTGACTTCCACCTCGATGAGGTTCGCGCCCACCGCCAGTGCGACCGGCGAAGCCGGGTCGATCGCGACGCTCGCCAACGAGTTGGTCGGCGTCGCAGTGACGCTCACCGACGTAACGCCGTTCGAGACGTTCGCCGTGTACTCGGTGGTCCCGGGCGCGAACGCCGGGTTCAGCGAGCCGCTCGACAGCGAGAGTTCCTTCAGCGTCGCGTCGTCTGGCGCTGGTGGCGCCGCGCGAGTGACGGTGACTGTGTACGTCCGCGTCGTCGAGCCATCCTCGGCGGTCACTTCCACCGGGATGATGTTCTCGCCAACCGCTAACCCGATGGTCTCCGCCACGCCGCTGTCAGCGGGGTTGCCGTCGACGGTCAGCGTGGCGCCGTCGGCGTCACTCACCGTAGCGGCGACATCGATGGAGTCGACTTCGTTCCCGACCGAGACCGTGTAGTCTTCGGTGTCCGGATCGAAGCCTGGATTCAGCGTCCCAGGCGAGATCGAGAGCGCGGATAAGTCGGCGTTCGTGGACAACGCCTCGCGAGTGACCGTGACCGTGTACCGCTCGGTCGTCGTGCCATCCTCGGCGGTCACATCGATCAGGATGACGTTCTCGCCGACCGTGAGCCCGATCGTCTCCGCCACGCCGCTGTCAGCGGGGCTGCCGTCGATCTGGAGGGCGGCGTCCGCATCGTTGGTCATCGCCGTCAGCTCGAGCGAGCTGACCGCGTTGCCAACAGTAGCGGTGTAGTCCGTCGTCCCAGGTTCGAACGCGGGAGTCAGCGATCCCTCGGACAGCGTGAGTGAAGCCAGCGTCGCGTCGTCCGCAGCCGGCGGATCGGCCCTGGTCACCGTCACGGTGTACCTCAGGGGCGTGCCGTCCTCGGCGGTGACGTCGACCTCGATCGCGTTCGGTCCCACCGAGAGCAGGACGTTCTCTGCGACGCCGCTCGCTGCGGGACTGCCATTGACCTCGAGCGTCGCGCCGTCGTCGTTTGTCGTGGCGGTCACGTCGATCGAGTCGATCGCGTTCGGCACGTCAACCGAGTAGGCGTTGACGCCCGAGTCGAACGAGGGCGACAACGTGCCTTCGCTCACCTCGAGGTTGAGCAGCGTTGCGTCGTCGCTTGGACCGGGTGCCGCGCGGGTGACGGTCACCGCGTAGGTCTTCGTCGTTTCGCCATTCTCGGCTGTGACGACGATGTCGATCGAGTTCTCACCAACTGCGAGCGGTACCGCCTTGGCCACGCCACTCTCGCCGGCGCCGCCGCCGATCGTAAGGCTAGCGAGCGGATCAGAGAGCGTCGCTGTCACATCTATCGACGCAATCTCGTTCCCGACCTCGGCTACATACGTTGTCGTGCCGGCTTCGAACGACGGATCGAGCACACCGGGATCGACCTCAAGGCTCGAGAGATCAGCGTCCGCGTTCCCGACGATGACGCCGACGATCGTGAACAATCCGGGATCGTTCTCGATCGCGACTGGGCTGCCGGGATAGGAGTAGTCCACCCCGCTACTGTGGACTCGGAACCCGACGATCGCGCCGGAGTCAAGGGCCGGGAAGACGTCTAACGCACCCAGGAACCACGAGCCCGGTACCGCGTCGAGACCCTGATCGGGCAATGAGTAGCGCACCCGTATGTCATCGTCCTGCCCATACGGGAACGCGTTGGGCATGAATAGCACACGCTCAGGTTGTCCCACTCGGAGGACATTGACCTGGAGATCCGCGACGTAGGTGTGGGCGATCTCGATCTCGAAGAAGTCACCTTCCGGGTCGTCTCCATTGGTGAGGGCGCGATACGCGTCAACTCGGCCGCTGCCTGACGATGTGTCTAGGCCCGGGGCGCCTATGTCGATCGAGGTGTCAGCGATGCGTGCAGCGACCTGCGCCTGAGAGAACCCTGGATTCGATGCCCTCAAGAGCGCCGCGATACCGGCGACATGTGGTGACGCCATCGACGTCCCGTCAATCTGCCTGTAGTCGACGCCGAGCACCGCCGACGGTGCGGCCGACCAGATGCTGACGCCGGGGGCTACGACGTCTACATGCGTGCCAGTGTTTGAAAACCCTGCAACGCTCCCTCCGGGGGTTAGTGCACCGACACCAATCACCCCGGGATAGTTTGCTGGGTAACGCAGTTGCGCGAGGCCAAGATTCCCTGCGGTGGCGACGACGACAACATCGTTCGCGATCGCGAAAGCGACTGCAGACTGAATGAGCGGGTCAATCGACGGGCTGCCGAGGCTCAGGTTGATCACGTCGGCGCCGTTGTTCACTGCGAACTCGATCCCGGCGGCGACGTCGCCGCCGAAACCTCCGCCCGGGCCCAACACGCGGACCGGGAGGATGCTCGCCTGCGGAGCTACCCCCGCTCCGCCAAGAGCGTTGTTTCGGACCGCCGCCACCGTCCCAGCGACATGTGTTCCATGGCCGTCTTCATCCGTCGGATCGGCATCGTCGTCAACGTAGTCGAAGCCCGGGAGGAGGTTCGCGGCCAGGTCTTCGTGAGTCGGGTCGACACCGGTATCGATTACGGCAACGATGACGCCCGCTCCTTGCGTGATTTCCCACGCGTCGGTCGCGTTGACGCTGTAGTTCCCCCACTGCTGCCAGATCAGTGGGTCATTCGATGCCTCGGCCGCAACGACGTGCCCACCGGACTGCTCGGGCGAGTGCGAGAGCCCACTTGTCCGATAGATGACGATCGGCTCGACGTCTGCGACTCCGTCGACCGCGGCTAGTCTCGTCTGGGCGTGTTGCACTGAGGTCGCTGTGCTGTGCCCCAGGTCCTCGACGACAAGCCAGCCGAGACTTTCGAGGTCACGCACCACCTGGAAGCCCGATGGGAGTCGGGCGATCGCCGCCGCTCGATCGGCGGGGTCTGCGAGCCTGAGCGCGTATTGACCGGGGACCACATCGCCGGCCTGCGCCTCGCCCCTTGGCGCTGCCACCTCCCGCGTTTGCGCTTGGGCGACAGGCGCGCTGGCCTGGCCGATGAGCGCCACCGCGAGGGCAAAGACGACCCCCACCGTGACGAGGCGCCAGGCCCTTCCGAGGCGTGCGCCATTCCGATTCGAGCTGACCCTGGTCCGGTGCATTGCTGTCCCCCGCCTGATCGCGCCGGCAATATACTGACAACCGCACCCTAAGAGCACGTGTGTCTGACGGACGCGGCGACATCAGTTGTAGGCGACCAGACGTTTACGAGTCATAAGAACGTCAGACAGAGCCAGAAAACTCACTTGGGGCTGTGCGATCTCACGGCTGCGTGTGCGGCTACTACCGAATCGCTGCGTGCGGCATGCGTTTGTGCTTACGATCGAACATACGTTCGCGTACCCTTCGGTTCCGCCGGCCCGCTTCCGAGGTTGGCGGTCGATCGAGGAGGGTTCGTGGCACGGATTGCCTCTGACCCGTGTCCGCGCTGCGAGACCGGGGCGCTGCGCGGGCATGAGGACGGCGTGTTCTGCGTGAACTGCGGGACAGTGTTCTATTCGACGAAGCCGGCTCGGCCGCCGGCGGACCTGCGGCAGGCGCGGGAGGGGACGCGCTGGCGGCAGGTGAGTTAGCCGCCCGTCGGGGGTGACGACCAGTCGTCGCGTAAGCTCCGGGCGGCGGCGCCCGCGCGGGCGCTGGGGAGCCGAGGGGGCGCGGTGAACTGCGATCCGGAGGTGTTGCCGCAGATCGCGGTGGCGGTGGGCGTGCTCGGCGGGACGGCGCTGCTGCTGCGCGGGCTGGGCGTGCCACTGGTTGCGACGCAGACGTCGGCGCGCACGCCTCGGTTCTG
>JANQNP010000004.1 GCA_028279505.1 Dehalococcoidia bacterium | reverse complement strand
CGCCGGTCCGACCCCACTTCGCCTCGATCGCTGCCGTTCTCGTGAAGCGCCGCCGCCAGGTACTCGACGACATGACGCGGCTCGCGCGTGCTGAAGTGCGAGATCTGCTGTCGGCACGACACGCCGGTGATCGCGATGCCGGTGTCGCGCGGCGCCGCGTCGACCGCGGGCACCAGCGTCCGCCGTGCCATCGCCTCGGACACCTCGTAGTGCTCCGCTTCGAACCCGAACGACCCGGCCATCCCACAGCACGCCGAGTCGATCGTCGACGCCTCGTAGCCGGCGATCGCGAGCGCGGCCTCGGTTGCCTCCATCCCCACCAGCGCCTTCTGATGACAATGCCCGTGCACCAGCACATCGCCGCGTTCGCCGCGGGCAAACGCGCCCCGCACCGCCTCCGGGTCCTCGACCTCGAGCTGTACCAGTAGCTCATCGAGGAGCAGCGCGGCGTCAGCGACCTGGCGCGCCTGCTCCGTATCCACCAGCTCGGGGTACTCGTCGCGCAGCGTCAGCAGACAAGACGGCTCAACGCCGACGATCGGCGTCCCGTTCGCGGCGTACGGCGCCAGCCGCTCCACGTTCCGAGCCGCCCACTCTCGCGCGGTGCCGAGCTGCCCCTTCGAGATCAGCGGCCGCCCGCAGCATCCGAGGCGTTCCACCACCGTCACCCGGTACCCGAGCGCTTCGAGCACCTCGGTCGCCGCTTGCCCGACCTCCGGCTGGTAGTACTGCGTGAACGTGTCGTCGAAGAAGACGATCTCCCCCCGCGGAGCTGCCTGGGTGGCAGAACGCGCACCGAACCAGCGCCGGAACGGCCTCCGCGCCAGCTCCGGCAGCGGTCGTTCACGGTGAATCCCGCCGAACCGATGCATCCCCATCCGCACCAGCGGGATCCGGTTGACGAAGTTCAGGAGCGGCACCAGCGGGCCGATCCGCGTCCCGAACGCGCTCAGCTGGGCGATCCGCCCGAACAGCCGCGAGCGCAGCGGCAGCCCGTGCTCCTCGTGGTGCTTCGTCAGCACCTCGTACTTCAGCTTCGCCATGTCCACGCCGGACGGGCACTCCGACTTGCACGCCTTGCACTCAACGCAGAGGTCCAGCGCCTCCTGAATCCGCTCGCCCGCCAGCTCCTCGGCCGGGATCACACCGTTCAACGCCTGGCGCAGCAGGTTCGCGCGCCCCCGCGTCGAATGCTCCTCCTCGAACGTCACCATGTACGAGGGACACATCCCGCCGTCGAGCTTCCGACAGGCGCCCTGCCCGTTACAGAGCTCCACCGCCCGCGCCAGCCCGCCCTCGGCGCTGAAATCGAGGTGCGTCTGCACCTCGAGATTCACGGTCCGCGGCCCGAGCCGCAGGTTGTCACGGAACTTCGGGGTGTCCACGATCTTCCCGGGGTTGAGCAACCCGTCCGGGTCCCATGTCCGCTTCAGGTCCCGGAACGCCTCGGTGATCTCGGGCCCGAACATCTTCTCGGTGAACACGCCGCGCAGGATGCCATCGCCGTGCTCCCCGCTCAGGCTTCCGCCGAACTCCAGCACGAGCTCCGCGATCTCCGTCGCGATCGCCTCGGTGGTATCGAGCCCGGCCTCGGTCTTGACGTTCACCAGCGGTCGGATGTGCAAACACCCCACCGAGGCATGTCCGTAGTACGCCGCGGTCGTCCCGTGCGACTGCACGATCATGTCGAACCTCATGATGAAGTCCGCCAGCTTCTCCGGCGGTACCGCCGTGTCCTCGACGATCGCGACCGGCTTGGCGTCACCCTTCACGCTCATCAGCAGGCCGAGGCCGGCCTCGCGGATCCGCCACCAGCGCGCCTGTTCGCCGTTGTTCGTCGTCGTCGGCGCCGCGTACGCGAACCCGGTCGCCAGCACGTCCTTTGTCAGCGCCTCGAGCTTGGCGTCCAGCTCCGCCTCGGAGTCGCCGTAGAACTCCACCATCAGAATCGCGCCCGGCTCGCCGACCACCCGGTCGAGCAGCTTCGCGTATCCCACGCTGTCCCGGCAGCGCTCGATGATCGCCTCGCCGATCAGTTCGATCGCCGAAACCTCGTGCTGGAGCGCCGTGACCGTTGCCTTCGCGGCGTCGACGATATCCGCGCAATGGACCGCGGCCAGCCCCTTCAGCGCCGGTAGCGGTACTACCCGCACCTTCGCCTCCGTGACGACCGCCAGCGTCCCCTCGGAACCGACGACCACGTTCGAGAGGTTGATTCGGTCCTCGTCCAGCGCCTCATCGAGGTTGTAGCCAGACACGCGGCGCTGGATCTTCGGGAAGCGGGCGTCGATCTCAGCGCGGTGGGCGGCGGCGATCTCGCGCGTGCCGCGATAGATGCCGCCCTCGACGCCCGGCAGGTCGAGCTTCGCTCGCAGCGGCGCGCCGCTCAGCTCCTCGAAGGTCGTCGCCGTCGCGTCGGAGAGCACGACGTCCAGCGCGTGGATCTGGTCGATCGTCTTCCCGTATACGCACGAGTGCGCCCCACACGAGTTGTTACCGATGCCGCCGCCCACCGTCGCCCGGTTCTTCGTGGACGTATCGATTGGGTACTGCAACCCGTGTGGCTTGAGGAGCCGGTTCAGCTGATCAACCACGATTCCCGGTTGAACCCGCGCCCACTGCTCCTCGACGTTCAGCTCGAGCAACTCCGACATGTGTCGCGACATGTCGATCACGATCGCGTGGTTCACAGTCTGCCCGGCGAGGCTCGTCCCGCCGCCGCGCGACAGCACCGGCACCCCCCGCTCCGCAGCCACCCGCACCACGTGCTGGATATCCGCCTGCGACCGCGGATATACCACCGCGATCGGCTCCATCTCATAGATCGACGCGTCGGTCGCGAACAGCAGCCGATTCGGCCGGTCGACGAACACGTCGTCGCGCCCGCCGCTGAGCCCCGCGGCTAACGCATCCGCGAGCTGCTCGAGTTCCTCGGAAGGCCCATGCAACAGCGCCAGCGCTCGCTGCGCCGTCGCCTGGCTCGGTGGCGATTCGCCCTCGATCACCTCGCGTGTCGTCATGTCGGCAGCCTACCCGCTCCCCCTCGGAACTGCCGCCTCGGGCCGGGCGGCCGCGACGGGACATCGACTCCACTCGGTGGCACCGAGGTGCGTCTGCGGAGGGCGCTGGCCGATCCACCTCGCTACAATCCGCCCGACCCAGTCGAGGAGGATCCCGTGCCTGAGCCGTCACAAGTCCAGTACGGCGTCGCCCTCGCCCGCAACAAGGGCATGGAGGCGCGAGACGGCACCTGGCTCGCTACCGACGTCTGGCGCCCTGCCGAGGGCGGCGAGCCCCTCCCGGGACCGTTCCCGGCCGTTCTCGTGCGCACGCCCTACGACCGCCGAGGCGACCGCTACCAGCGCCACGGCGAGTTCTGGGCCGAGCGTGGCTACCTCTTCGTGGTCCAGGACACCCGCGGTCGCTTCGACTCCGAGGGCGAGTTCATCCTCCTCGCCAACGAGGGTCCCGACGGCTACGACGCCGTCGAGTGGGTCGCCGCGCTCCCGTACTGCGACGGGAACGTCGGCACGTTCGGCACCTCCTACTCGGGTTGGACACAGAGCGCCGCTGCCCTCGAACGCCCGCCCCACCTGAAGGCGATGTGGGTGAACCAGGGCGGATCGAACGGCAACGTCACCGCGCTGCGACATAACGGCGCGATGGAACTGCGCTGGCTCACCTGGGCCGTCAGCCACGGCGCCGTCTCTCCCGAGGCGATCCGCGACCCCGCTCTCGCCCGCGAGCTCCAGCACAACACGGAGCAGATGTACCAATGGCTCCAGCGTCTACCGTGGCACGAGGGCAACTCGCCACTCCCGAACCTGCCGGTCTACGAGCAGTGGGCCCGCGACCTCTACGAGCACGGCGACGACGACGATTACTGGCAGCAGCGCGGTCTCAACTTCGAGGCCCATCTCGACGGCAGCGCCGACGTCCCGACGGTGTACTCCAGCGGCTGGTACGACTCCTACACCCGCGCGACGACCGACCTCTACGTTGCGGCAGGGCAGCGCTTCAGCCGCCAGCAGCTCCTCATGGGCCCGTGGACCCACGGCGAAGCGCCGCTCGACCGCACGTACTCGGGCGAGGTCGATCTCGGACCCGACGCTCCCGTCCACACCGACACCGCCGAGGGCGTCAAGAACGTTCACCTCGAGTACTTCGACCATCACCTCCGAGGCGTCGACAACGGCATTGACGCCTCCCCGGTGCGCATCTTCGTCATGGGCGGCGGCAGCGGCACCCGCGACGCCGCCGGCCGCCTCGACCACGGCGGATCCTGGCGCAACGAGGCCGAGTGGCCCCTCGCTCGCGCCGTCCTGACACCGTTCTACCTGCACCCGGATGGCCGCCTCCTCCGCGACGAGCCACCCACCGAGGACGGTGGCTCCTCCACCTTCCGCTACGACCCGGCGAACCCGCTTCCGACCATCTCCGCCAACACCTCGTCGCTGAACGAGATCGTCCCGCAGCCCGAGCGCACCACGCTCGCCACCCCGATCGTCCTCATGCGAGTCATGGTCATCCAGGGCGGCGCCGATCAGCGCACCCGCCCCGATCTCCACGGCTGTGAGCCGCCCTACGGCCCGCTCGAGGATCGCCCCGATGTTCTCGCGTTCACCTCGGAACCTCTCGCCGAAGACATGGAGGTCACCGGGCCCATCGAGGCGACGATCCACCTCGAATCAGACGCTCCGGACACGGATCTCTTCGTGATGGTCCAGGATCTCTACCCGCCGAGCGGGGAGTGGCCGGACGGCTACCGCCTCAACGTCTCGGACGGCCTGATGCGCGTCCGCTACCGCTCTGGGATGGCGTCCCCAGCGCCGATCCCTCCGGGGGAGCCGGTCGAGGTCAGCTTCCAGCTCTATCCAACCAGCAACCGCTTCGTCGCCGGCCATCGCGTCCAAGTGCTCGTCAGCTCCTCGTCGTTCCCACGCTTCGATCCCAACCCCAACACCGGTGAACCGATCGGTCGCCACACCCACACGAAGATCGCGACGAACACGATCCACCACACCGCGGGCCACCCATCGAGGGTCACCCTCCCGTTGGTGTCGATCGAGACGAGCTAGTTGAGAACGAGCGCCACCAGCAAGGTGCCGAGCGCGATCGCTGGGCCGTACGCCAACGTCCCCGAGCGACCGAACCGCGCGAACGCGATGATCGACAACACCCCACCGAGCAGCGCGATCACGATCAACAGCGAGCCGACGCTCTCGAACCCCGCGAGCGCCCCGGCGGGGGCCGCGAACTTCACATCGCCCATGCCGATCGATCCCGGCTTCCAGAACGCGAAGAACAGGAACGGCAGCACCGCAGCCAACGCGGCTGCAACCGTGGCGCCGCTCGGATCGGCCGCAATCGCGAGCACCAACGCCGGCGCCACCAGGGCGTTCCGGAGCCGTCGGGTACGGAGATCCTCGGCCGCGGCGACGAGCATGATCCCCATCGCCAGCCACGCGGTGACCAGCGCGCCATCCTCGAGTGGCGCGCCCACCGCCACCGCCACGCCGAGCGCAGCGGTGGAGGTCATCACCGTCGCCGGCACGCGCCGGCCGCTCGATCGGTCGGGCGCCCCGGAAGTGACGCGCTCCGACGCCGGACTCGCCGCCGTCACGCCGCCACCTCGGGAGCTGCGGGCTCGAGGACGAGCTGGTCGCCGACCTCGACATCCACGCGAGCAATCGTCCCGGCGGGGAGCTCATACGCGGCGCGCGCCCCGCGGGCGGCGCTGAACCGCCACGGCTGTAGATCCGACACCAGCTTCACCACGCGCTCCTCACGGTCGACGTAGACCACGTCGATCGCGAACCGCATGAAGAACATGTGCAGCGAGGACGCCGGCTCAAACCGCATCCCCCCGCCAAGCGGAAGCGACGCCCGCCCGAGCAGCCCCACCATCCGCCGCCAGGGCGAATCAGCGCGCTCCACCTCGGAAGCGAGGACGGTCTGCCGCCCGCCGACGAGGACCCGCCATCGGCTTGCCATTTGCCTAGCCGATCGTGTCCATCATCTGAAGTGCGGCCGGGCCGAGCAGCACGATGAAGATGGACGGGAAGATGAACAAGATCAGTGGGAAGAGCATCTTGATTGGTGCCTTCATCGCTGCTTCCTCGGCTCGCTGGCGGCGCCTCTGACGTACGACGTCGGCCTGCGCGCGAAGCACTGGGCCGAGTTCCATACCTGACTGGTCCGCTTGATTCAGGGAGTTCACGAACGCGACGATCGCCGGGACATCGGTCCGCACACCTAGTGCGCGCAGCGCGTCACGGCGCTGACGGCCGAGGGCGATCTCGGAGAGTGTGCGCCGAACCTCAGTGGCGAGCGGACCGTTACCTCGCTCGGAGACACGCGACAGCGCCGCCTCGAGGGCGAGTCCCGCCTCGATTGACACAGTGAGCAAGTCAACGAGGTCCGGCAACTCGGCGGTAATCTCGTCCCGACGGCGGGTGGCCCGGCCGTTCACGATGATCGCGGGGGCGACCAGCCCGAGCGCTCCGCCGCCAACGACGGCCATCAGCTCGCGCTGGGTCAGGCCCTCTGGGCTCACGTACAGCAGCGCGGTCACCGCTGCGATCACGCTCAGCATCGCCGACATACCAACGAATGTCGCGCCGGTCATCGAATCGCTGAGGCCTGCCGCGGCCACCATGCGATCGGCGGGCTTCGTGAGGCTCGGCGGTGCCTGAATCAACCGCTCGAACAGCGACTTCGTGCGGAGACTCTCACGCCGACGTCGGCGTGCTGGCTCGGGAGCCGGAACGTCTCGCTGACCGATGATCTCCTGTTGCCACGCGGGACGGGCATCCTTCGCCGTGCGGAGCCCAGCGAACGCCCTGGTAGCGAGGAACGCGGCGATCGCGAATGAGAGCGAGAGAATGAGAGCGGACATCCTAGACCTTCACATCCGCAATCTTGCGAATCACGAGCATCCCGAAGACCTCCGAAACGCCTGCGCCGATGATCGCCATCAGGCCAAACGGATTGGTGAACATCGGCGTCATGTATTCAGGGTCCATCGCGTAGACCAGTCCTGCGACCGCGACTGGTAGCAATCCGAGGACCCAGCCTGAGAGACGCGCTTGCCCAGTGAGCGCGTTGACCTCACCGCGAATTCGAATCCGCTCTCGGATCGTGTGGGCGATGTTCGTCAGCACTTCGGCGAGGTTTCCGCCGACCTTTCGCTGGATGAGCACTGCGTCCACCACGAGATCGAAGTCGTCGTCCTGAATGCGGTCGCGTAGTCCTTCGAAGGCGTCTTCCACACTCACGCCAAGTTCAAGCTCTCGGAGTGCGCGGAGTAGCTCAGTTCGGAACGGCTCACCGAGCTCGTCGGCCGCGGAATCGAGCGTCTGGATGAAGGTCTGACCGGCCCGCAGCCCGCCTGCCAGCGTCTGCAACAAGTCGGGCAATTGATCGTTGATCTTCGAACGCCGCTGGCGAGTCATCTGTGAGCGGACGACCGTCGGAAGCAGGAATCCGGCTCCCATACCCGCGATGCTTCCGACGATCCCGAGAAATGTCCATCCAACGACAGCCGTTACGATACCGCAGAGCCCGGCGATGCTGAGTGCCTTGTAGTTCGCGTTTCGGCGCTGTGACTTCAGCGCGCTGATGCGCTTTTTCCCCATCGCCCCGACGGCGCTCCGCCGCGAACTCTTCGCACGGCGGGCATCGGCGTCAGCTGCGGAGTTCAACACCGCGTCCATCCGTCGCCGACTCCCGGTCGAGGTGCGCCCGCCGCCGACGAAGCCTCGGACGAGTAGGAAGACCGCGGCGGCAGCGGCTGCCGCCAGGAGGATTGGCGTCATATCGGAACCTCCTACCAACCGGTGCCTGTGGGCGCGTAGTCGTCTGACAAGGGCACCTTGAAACCTTGTGCTTCGAGCCGGTCGGCGCACGCTGGCCGGATCCCCTGGAACATCAGCTCGTTCTCAGCGTGCTCGTAGACGAACAGGTCCTGCATCGTGATGGTCTGGTCCTCCATGCCGACGACCTCGCTGATCGCCGTGACGCGGCGGGTGCCGTCTCGCATACGTGACACCTGGACGATCATGTCGAGGGCGGATGCCACCTGCTCGCGAATCGCGCGCACCGGCAGCTCGAACCCAGCCATCAGGACCATATTCTCGACACGACGAACCGCGTCACGGGGCGTGTTGGCGTGAACGGTCGACATGCTGCCTTCGTGACCGGTGTTCATGGCCTGGAGCATGTCGAAGGCTTCGCCACCTCGGACCTCACCAACGATGATGCGGTCAGGCCGCATACGCAGGGAGTTCTTGAGCAACTGCGCCTGCGTGATCGGATTGACCGCCGCTCCGGGACGCGCTTCGAGCGAGACGACGTGTGGCTGTCGAAGCGACAACTCTGCCGGGTCTTCGATCGTCAGGATGCGATGCTGCGCCGGGATCCAGGTCGACAACACGTTGAGCATCGTCGTCTTGCCGGAACCCGTACCGCCGCTCACGATGATGTTGAGGCCGGCGTCGACGCCAGCGTTCAACAGGTCCGCCGATTGCTGACTGAGCGACCCCATGCGGATCAAGTCCTCCGCGGTCAGGCGGTCGGCGACGAACTTGCGGATGGTGAGAAGCGGTCCGATCGTCGAGGCTGGCGGGATCACCGCGTTGACACGAGAGCCGTCAGGGAGACGCGCGTCGACCATTGGGTTCGACTCGTCGATCGTCCGACCGGCTGGAGCAAGAATCCGCTCGATCACGTGCACCACGTGGGCATCGTCACGGAACTGGACGCCCGTCAGAGTGAGGCGCCCGGCCCGCTCGATATAGACAGAGCTGGGACCGTTGACCATCACTTCCGCGATCGACGGATCGCGGAGCAGTGGCTCGAGTGGCCCGAGACCCAGGATGTCGTCGACGAGCTGTTCCAGTAGACGCTCTCGGAATCCGCCCAGACCCGCCGAGACCTCACGATTGACGAGTTCAGCCGCTGCCTCCTCGACGAACGAGCGAGCCTCCGCCTCCGGCATACCGGTGAGGGCGGCCTGATCAATCTCGTCGATCAGCTTCCGGTGCAGGTCCCGGCGAAGCTCTGCCGTGGTTGGCGGAGTGCCCGGCGGCGAGGGCGCTCCGGCCTCCGGCGCCCCAGGCTCCGATGTCGCGGGCGTTGCCGGCGCCATCCGGGCCCGTGCCGGTCCTCGAGGTGCGACCCGACGCATCGGCGTCGGTGCTACGGCTGGCGTGTCAGCGTCGTCGGTTCGAGCAGGTTCGGGTGCTGGCGGCGTCTCTTCCGCAGTCGGGAAGGGCGTGACTGGGGCTGCTGACTCGTCGGCTTCAGCCGGAACGTCCTCGGCGGCAACGTCTGGCGCCGCGGTCGGTTCCCCGTCCGAGGACGGACGCTGCAGGTTAGGTCGTTGGATGAGTGGCATGTGGTCGCTCCCGCTCGTCGACTAGGGCGTCTAGAACACGCCCAGCACGCGGCGTCGCGCCGGCTGATCGGTCTTCTTCACGCGACCGAAGAAATGGGCCATATCGGTCACTTGGCGGGCGAACGGGCTGCGCTGGTTTGACTCGACGACGGACACACCGAGGTCGGTCGTTTTGAACACATCGCGGTCGTGCGGCAGCGACCAGGCGACGTCGATCCCGATCGCCTCGCGCATCTCATCGTCGGACGCACCGCGGAAGGGCACCGGGCTGTTGCGCACGAGGCGAAGTCGTTCGTCGTCGATGCCCCACGCGTGCAGCGTCTGGACGACGTGACGGACGGCGCGGAGGGACGCGATGTCGCCCGTCGTGAGCATCATCGTCGCCGATGCCAGTTCGATCGCGGCAGCGCTGATCTCGGTGAACGAAGGCGGCGTATCGATGACGACGAACTCGTGGGTGCTCGCGAGGTCGTTGATGATGTCGGCGACCTCTTGCGGACCGAACTCCAGTTCGGTGTCCGGCTCAAGCGGCGCCGCGAGCACCTTCAGGCCGGCGCGGTGATTCGAGAGGTAGCGGCCGACCGGTTCGCTGTGACCGCTCGCCTTCATCTGAAGCCAGTTCTGGATTGTCGCGGCCGGCATCACGCCGAGCGCGATCGCCGCCGACCCGAACAGTAGGTCGAGGTCGACGAGGGCGACGGCAGTCCCCGTCTCGTTGGCCAGGGCGACTGCGAGGTTCGAGGCGACCGCGGTCTTGCCCACCCCGCCGCGCGGACCCACGACACAGAGCACGGTCCCAGTCGGGGCAGCGACGATCTCGTCCTCGTCGTCGGATCGGCGAACGGCGTCGAGGGCGCGGCGGGCCGCGTCGCGCATCTCGTCGTCGCGCAGCGGAAGCGTCGCGAAGTCGTGCGCGCCGGCGTTCATCACGCGGCGAATCGTGTCCAAGTCGCCGAGGCTCGAGAGGACAGCGATCCCGGCTTGCGGCGCGGCTTGCGCGATCGAGCGAACCGTATTCACGGCTGGTCCGAGCGGCTCCTCGACGTGGAGGAGCACGACATCGGGCTCACTTTCGGACGCGAGGCGGACAGCCTCGATGCCCGGCCAAGCCTCCCCGGCGAGCGTGAACGAGCCCGTGGCCAGCGTCCGCTTCATCGTCTCCAGGACCTCAGGGTCGCTGGAGACGAGGAGTGCCTTGATCGGACTGTCGCCCTGCATGACGTCGTGCCCGCCTTCTAGCCGCGAACCACGGACTCGAGGTCCACCGGCGCTGCGAATGGTTCAGTGTCATCATCGGGATGCCGGAGGAAGACGCGCAGTTCGCCGAAGGAGTCAGCGAGCGCAATCCGCTGAGCATCGTCAAGCGAGACGGCGACGGTCACCGTCGCGCTCACCGCGTTTGGGCCAGAGCCCGCGGTCGGGCTTTCTTCGTCGTCGGCGAGCTCATCACCGAGTACCAGCTGGGAGAGCGCGAGCACCTCGACGTTCTCTGCGACGATCGCGGTCCCGGGTTCGCCGCGGAGCTCCTCGTCGAAGATCGCGATGATGTCGATGTGGTCGCCCGGAGAGACTAGACCGCCGGCGGCGGCTGCGTTGGAGATCGCAACGGAAACGGCCCGGCGCCCCTCGGGAACGAGCTGTGCCAGCCCGCCACCGAAGACATCCTCGGAGAGATCGTGCGGCAATACCTGCTGCCCGGCCGCGATGTATCCCGCGGCAAAGAGATCGACCGCGTCCTCGATCGTCCGTAGCGCCCGCGGATGAGCGGCGCTACTCGGAATCTCGACGAGTTCGAGATCGTCCTCGCCCAATCGCGTTCGTGCGTCGACGTTGCGATCCGCCACCACGACCGGAATGGTGGCAACGACACCCGTATCAGCAGCACCGGCCTCGCCGTCGCCGAGGTACATGAACGTCCCCACGCCGACTACGACGGCGAGTACCGCGCCCAACAGCGACGGGCGCGTCATCGGCAGTTCGATCAGTTTCTTGATGGCGGGCATGTGTCACTCCAGCTGCATCGTCGCGTCGCCGGTGAGCGTGACCGTGTCGCCCCAGAACGCCGCGATCAGCGGCGAGAGCAAGGTGACGTCCCGTGACACCTGAATCTGTAAGGCCGTACCAGAAGTTCCCTGAATGTTTCCGTTGTCTGAACAGGTCGTTTCCGCGTCGTCGCAAAGCCAACCGTTCATCGCAGCTTCGATCCGGTTCTCGACCACATCGGCAGACTGCCGAGCAGCGCCAGCGCGAGCACCTTCTCGCGCACTGTTCGTCACGACGATCCACGCGTGGAAGACTCGCCCGGCATCGACCATGGCGACGAGCATGAAGATGACAACCGGCAACACGATCGCCGTCTCAACCATCGTCTGGCCACGTTCGCTACGGAGGAGTTTGCGCATCTGAACCATCCACTGGACCGCCTCCGGATGGGCAGTCGCTACGTGATCGTCACGGTATTCACGAGGTCCGACACCCTGCCTCCGAACAATTGGAACGCCGTGATCGCTGCCAGGGCGACAGCAACCAGTACGAAGCCGTACTCGACCATCGTCTGGCCGGAGTCCTGCTCCCATCCGGAGAAACGAGCATCTATTTCTGGCATGTCATGGGAGGCGGAGACGATGAGCTGGCCCCTTAGAGCAACGAAGAGCTGGACCGCCCGTCGGCCTGCGCCGACGGGCGGTTCAACTCACACTGATAGCTCGAGGAGAGCTACGTCCTAGAAGTTGATCCCGTTGATGAACGTGCCAACGCGGCCGCCGAGGAGCTCGTACGCAGTCAGCGCGGCGATCGCGACGGCAACGAGTACGAGACCGTACTCGACCATCGTCTGGCCCTCGTCCTTGGCGACTTCGTACTCAGCCTGCTTCAGCAGCAGGTAGCCGTTCAGCTTGTCGATCATGTACTCAAACCTCCACCAAAATCGCTGAGCATTTGCTCAGTGTTTGACTGTTGCGTGCTGGGCAGCCCAGCGCGAGTGCAATTCCTGCTTCGCTCCGCCGCACTCCCTTCCGGTCCAGTCGCCCGCAGTGACGCCCGCGTCTCCGGAACGCCGCAGCTGGAACCCTTGCTCCAAATCGGCACTGGTCGGTTGCGCTAGAGCGGTGGGCCCCTGCGCGGTTCGCCGGTGACTCGAGAGCCATCGACTCCGCAATCATCGGAAGGTGGGGTGAAGACCTTTAGGGGGTTCGCCGAGCATCTATGTGGGAGGTCCCTCAGAGGACTTACCCGGCCGCTGCGGCCAGCCAACGAGCATCGATCGTTGGCGCGACCCCTAGCCCGGGCTGTGGGTCGATCGTCGGGCGGAATCGTAGGAGGGACAGTCGAGTGCGAACTCACGGGCGACTACGTCGGCTAGCGGGCGGCTTGGTTCGTCGATTCGTATCCGATGAGCGGGGCATCGCGATTGTCATCGTGACCGGTGGTTTGGTCGCGATGCTTGGCGTCGTCGGCCTGACACTCGACGGCGGCCGCTACTACGAGACGAGACGTCAGCTTCAGAACGCGGTCGACGCCGCCGCTCACGCGGGTGCTCAGGAGCTCCCGGACACCGACCTTGCCGAAGCCAAGGCGCAGCAGTACTGGGATCTGAACAAACCGTCCGTCGCGGACGGATCCACGATCAACGTGACGTTCCCTGATGCCGGCAGTGGATGGGCAGACGCCCGAATCCAGATCGATGTCGACGCGACGGTGAACTTCGGGATCCTGGCCCTGCTGGGCACGCCGAACGCCACGGTTGGAGCGTTCGCCGAAGCCGGCGCGCAGGTGAAGGACATCGCGGTCGTGCTCGACCGCTCCGGGTCGATGTGCATCCAGTCTCACGATGACTTTGACTGCGACGAATCGGATAGGCGACCGTCACCGGATGGTGATGTGACGCCGGCCTGGAGCTGGGAGCCGATCCGCTCGACGCAGGAGGCCGCTGTCACCTTCAGCACCTTCTTCACGCCGGTCTACGACCGTCTCGGGCTGGTCAGCTATTCGAGGTACGCGACGCTCGACGAGGCCCTGACCACCGACTTCAATGACCCCGGCGATACGACCTTCGACGATGACACGAGCAGCGGTTGCGTGAACTGTTCGGAGTTCGCTGACGAGGTGCTCGAGCTCGCGCCCGACGGTTCCACCAACATCGGCTACGCCATCGAGGTCGCTCAGAACGAGCTGCTGTACGGCAACGGGCGGGTGAACGCCGCCAAGATCATGGTCGTCATGACCGACGGCATCGCGAATCGCTGCTACAGCTATGGCACCAGCTCCTGCAATGCCGAGACCTATGCGTACAACCAGGCGGTGACTGCGGCCAACAACGGTATCGCGATCTACACGATTGGCCTCGGGCCCAGCGTGAATGACACGCTGCTGCAGAACATCGCCAACGTCGGTGGTGGCATCTACCTGAACGCCCCCACCGCCGATGACCTAGAGGCCACCTTCGAGGCCATCGCGGACGCGATTCGAATTCGCATCCTGCAGTAGGGAGAATCCCGACCTCCAGCTCCCTGCGCCATTCACCGAGGGGTGCCGACGCTTAAGCGTGTGACGCCCGGAATGTCACGCTGGGAGGCTGGGGCCTGTGGGTCTCATCGATCGATTCCGTCGTACTTCGGATGAGCGGGATCTCGATCATCCCGGGAACATCCGACGTGCGCTGTGGCTCGAGCAGTTCGACGTCCACTTTCAGCCGATCGTGGAGGTCGAATCAGGCTCGCTGGCCGGCGTCGAGGCGCTGGTCCGTTGGGAGCACCCCGACGTCGGCGTGATTCCGGCGCAGCGGTTCGTGCCCGTCGCCGAGCGCGCCGGGCTGCTGCTGCCCCTCGATGTGGACACCCTCCGCACCGCCTCCGAGTTCCGCCGCGACCTCAGCATCAACACCGACCAGCTTCGCGTGACGCTCAACCTCGCTGCCAGCGAGCTGATCCGCCCCGGTCTCGTCGACACGCTGCGCGAGATCCTCGACCAGACCGGTCTCCCGACCGATCACCTCGAGGTCGAGCTCGCCGAGGAAGCACTGCAGGCCGATTCGGAGACGATCGCCGCGACTGTGCGCGAACTCCACGCGGCCGGCATCTCGATCTCCATCGATGACTTCGGGTCCAACGAGGAGATGCTCAAGCTCCTCCGCAACCTGCCCGTCGACCGCGTCAAGATCGACCTGTCGTCCGTCCCCGTCCTCCTCAACCCCGATCCAACCGACGAGGAGATCGCCGAGCTGCAGCGTACGAAGGCCGACGCCGAGGCGATGATCGAGCGCGCCGTCGTGCAGGCTCAGTCCTGGGGCGTCGGCGTCGGCGCCAAGCGCGTCGAGTCGATCGAGCATCTGCGGCTGCTGCGCCAGATGGACATCACCCGAGCGCAGGGATTCGTCCTCGGCCGGCCCGTCTCACAGGCCGAGTTCGGCACGCAGGACACCGACCTTGAAGACATCGCTTAGGTCTCGACAAGCACATGGCTTCGAGCCACCTCGACCAAGCGCACGGAGCGGAGCGGCACGGATGCCTCGAGTGAGCGGAACCCTGCGACCGCTGCTGGTCGGTCTGTCGGTGATCGTCATCCTGCTGGTTGTCGTGCCGCGGAACTCCTCCGCGCAGACCACGGGCGCGCTCACCCTCGGCGCGGTCACGCACAGCGCCGACGGCACGACCACCGCCTCCCTGAGCGGCACGCCCGAGGAGCTGGCGACCCTCAGCGTCACCATCGACGGCGAGCCCGTCCCCTTCGAGGTCAGCGAGAGCGCGTCGGGCTCGCCCGTGCGCGTCGTCTTCGCCGTTGAGAACAGCGTCAGCATGACGCCCGCTCAGCTCTTCGAGGTGCAATCGGCCATGAGCGGCCTGGTCGACTCGCTCGGCGGGGCTGACGAGGTGGGCATCGTGACCTTTGGCGGCGGCGCCTCGGTGGCGCTCCCGTTGACCACGGACCGCTCCGCCTTCGACACGGCGGTCAATGCGATCACCCTCGATGGCGGCAGCGCGCTCTACTCCGGCGTCGCGACGGCGGGTGAACTCGCCGCCGGCGGTGGTCCCACCCTGATCGTCCTCGTCACCTATGGCTGGGACTGGGGCTCCCTCTCGACGCACACCCGCGACGCCAGCATCGCCGCGGTCGCCGACGCGTCGGTCTACGTGCAGTCGATGGTCTTCGACGGCAGCGTCGACATCGGCTACCTGGCGCCGCTCGCGACCGACGGTGTTGTCCGCGACGCGACACAGGTCGCCGCGCTCTCCGGCGCGACGAGCCTCCTCGGCGCGGCCGAGCCGGCACGTACGCTGACCGTCACCGCCCCCGCGCTTGCGATCGGCTCGCACGAGCTGCAGGTCAGCAGCGAGACCGGAGCAGCGCCGCTCGCGACCTTCGAGGTGACCAACGACGGCCTGCTTTCGCTCGCCGTCACACCTGGTGCCGAGACAGCCGACCCGCTGACGCTCCAGGTCACCACCCCGGCCGCGCTGAGCGCCTACGAGGTCACTGCCACCCTCGGCGGCGCCGCGCTCGAGCTCGCAGCCGACGGTACCGCGTCGATCGACCCGTGGGCCTTCGCCGCCGGCGGCGCGACCATCGAGGTGAACGCCACCGTGGACGGCGCCCTGGCGGGCGCGGCAACGCAGTCGGTGACGATTCCGACGTTGACGCCGGCTCTGACGGTTGACCAGAGCAACGATCAGACGCTCGTCGCCACGTTGCTCGCCCAGCCAGGGTCCGCTGACACGCTCGTCGCGGTCGTCGATGGCGCGACCACCGCAGAGAGCGCCACCGGAACCCTCGAGGTGGACCGACCCTCCAGCGGCATGCTCACCTTCGAGGCGCGCTCCGTCGGCGAGGTGGTGGCGAGCGAGCAGGTCTCGGCGACCACCGTCCTCGACCCCGTCACCACGACGCCTGACCCGGCCGCCGACGGAGGTGAATCCTCGTCGGTCTGGGCCTCGCCACTGATCCTCGCGAGTGCAGCCGCCCTCGTCGTGCTAGCGCTCGTCCTCGGACGGCGGCGCGCATCGCGGCGCGGTGGTCCGAGCGCGCTCGAGGCGGTTGCCGGGGCTGCCGAGGAGAGCGAGACCGTACCGGCGCCGGAGCCGATCCCGCTGCCCGCGCGCGAGCAGGCATCGCCGCCGGAGTCGGCGCAGGTCGAGGCAGCTCCTCTGGCCGAGGAGCCGCAGCACGACGAGCCGGAGGCACCTCGGCGGATCGAGCGCCGTTCGAAGCCCCGGTTCTCGATGTTCGATCGCCGCTCGAAGAACGAGCCAACTCCGATTCGCCCGGCGGAATGGGTCGTCATGGTGCGAGCCGCCGACGGTCAGACGCGACGCGTCGAGGTCGGCTACGAGCCGGTCTCGATCGGTGCGTCGAAACTCTGCACGGTCACGCTCGACGGCGAAACCGTGCGGTTCGTGCACCTCGTCATCGCCCGCGAGGGCGAGGAGGTGAAGGCGCACCAGTTCGGCCCCGTCGCTGTCGATGGACGGGACCGCAACGTCGAGGACGAGGCGATTCTCACGCAGTCGGTGATGGAGATCGGCGACGTCTCGGTCTGGCTCGAGCGGTCTGTCGCAGAGTCGGCAGCCGTCGACGCTGCCTAGCCGAGGCGCGCTCCGCCCACCGCGATTATCCACCCTCAAAGACGAACAACGGGCCGGTGCTCAGCACCGGCCCGTTGGTATTGGTTGCCGTTTGGTTGACTCGGCCTAGTCGCCTCCGCCGCTCGCGGCGGCGGCGGCCGGTGCGGAACCCGGCTCGCGCTCGACGCGCAGGTCCGGGAGCCACAGCAGCCAGCTCGGCATGTACCAGTTGCGGTCACCCAGCAGCTGCATCGCCGACGGCACGAGGATCGTCCGCACGACGGTGGCGTCCAGGAAGACCGCGACCGCGAGGCCGGTGCCCATCTGCTGGAACATCGTCAGGTCGCCGAGGGCGAATCCGCCGAACACCGCGACCATGATCGCCGCCGCGCCCGTGATGATGTTCGCCGTCGACCGCAGTCCGTACGCCACCGCGCCGGTGTTGTCGTGCGTCGAGTCGAAGTGCTCGCGGATCCGGCTCAGCAGGAAGACGTGGTAGTCCATCGACAGGCCGAACAGGATCGTGAACAGGAATAGCGGCAGCCAGGCCTCGATCTTGTCGACCGTCTGGAAGCCGAGCAGATCGGCGCCCCAGCCCAGCTGGAAGATCGCGACCACCACCCCGTAGGCGGCGCCCACGGACAGCAGGTTCATCACGATCGCCTTCAGCGGCACGACGATCGAGCGGAACACCAGCAACAGCAGGATGAACGACAGTCCGAGCACGAACGCGAACACAATCGGCGTGTACGTCTCGACGCTGGCGAAGAAGTCGCTGTTATTCGGCGTCTGGCCGCTCATCAGGATCTCGGCGCCGGTGCCGGCGAACGCCGCCGGCACGTAGTCGTCGTGCACCCGGTCGAACGCGTTGAGCGCCTGCTCACTCGCCGTGTCACCGGCGAACGCGATCGACACCAGCGCCAGCGTGTTGTCGCCGTTCACCGCGATCCGGCCGTCCGAGGGCGACTCCATCAGGGTCGTCACGTCGGGCGCGCCGAGGCTCGGGACGAGCACGTTGGCGTCGACGTCTGCTTCGACCGCGGCGAACAGCTCCTGGATCGCGTCCTGAATCTCAGGGGTCGACACATCGCTCGCCTGGATTGAGATGTCGGTCGGCGTGCTCGCCCCGGCGAAGAAGTCCTCATCGAGGATCTCGAACGCCTGGCGTGCTTCGAGGTCCTCGGGCAGCGCCGAGGGGCCCGAGAAGCCGAGCTCGATCTGCAGGAACGGGATCGCGAGCACCACCAGCAGCCCCGCGCTGCCGATGACGCTGATCCACGGCCGCGCCATCACGGCACGTGCCGCCTGGCTCCAGAACCCCTGCTCGGCGTGGTGCTCGTAGTCCTCGGCGTTCAGCTCTTCGGCGTGCAGGCCGATCGCGCCGCCCCGCAACACGGTCAGCACGGCCGGGATCCCTGCCGCAAAGACCGTCACCGCGACCAGGACCGGAGGCGACCCGGCGGCGAATAGCACGGCACCCAGTCCACCGAGCACCACGAGGCCCCAGAACGGCCGTACCAGATTCACGCGGTCGTCCATCAGTCGCAGCACCGCTGGTAGCAGCGTCAGCGAGATCGCCACCGCGAACAGCACGACCGAGATCGCGCCGATGCCGAACGAGCGGAAGATGCTGGTCGGGACGATCAGCATGCCCAGCAGCGCGATCACGACCGTCAGGCCGGAGAACAGCACCGCGCGGCTCGCCGTGTCGCCGGCGATGCCGACGGCGTCGACCACCTCGCGGCCAATCGCGCGCTCCTCGCGGAAGCGCTCGACGATGAACAGCGCGTAGTCGATCCCGACCGCGAGCCCGATCATCAGCGTCACGTTGAAGACGAAGGTCGAGAGCGGCCAGATCTCGGAGATCAGCGTGATCACCGCGAACGATCCGGCCAACGACAGCGCAGCGATGCCCATCGGCAGGAACGCCGCGACGACGGCGCCAAAGACCAGGATCAGGATGATGAACGCGAGCGGGAGCACGAACGCCTCGGAGCTGAGGTCCTCCTCAGCCGCGACGTTGAACTCCTCGTTGATGCTCGCGAACCCCGCGGACAGCAGCTCGAATTCAGTGCCGGCCGCCGCCTCGTCGAGGATCTCGTGCAGCGCCTCCACGCGAGGCGCGGAGTCGTCCAGCTCACCGACGAACTGCGTCGGGATGATCGTCCGCGTGCGCTCGTCGTTCACGAGGCCTTCGGCCGTTGGGACGTTGGCCTGCACCGCCTCGTAGTACGAGATCGTCGCGGCCGCGACAAGGTCCTCAGGGTGCTGACGGAGGTCGTTGGTGAGACTGGTGACGAACGACTCGAACTCCGGGTCGTCCACTAACAGCGTCGGATGGCTGACGACGACCGTCTCCTGCAGCGGGATCGGTCCGCGCGCCGTCTCGAGGAGTTCGAGGCCACGCTGCGACTCCGGGTCGTTCGTGAACTCAATCTGCGTGGTGAACACCCCGCCCATCGCCCCAGCGCTGCCCTGCAACAGCACGATCGCCGCCACCCAGGCGATGATCACCGTCCAGGGCCGCCGTGCGCTCGCGGCAGCCATCCGCCCTGTGAATCCAAGACTGTTCATTGCTTCGCCTTCCCGGGCGTGAGCCCCTGGAGTTCCTCAGGGCCGAGGCCCCGCACCATTCGGGTGGTGAGCTGCCAGATCGCGTCCGCGTCGACGTCACCTGACATCTGCACCATCAACATCTGCGTTCCGAGCGTCAGTGAGAGCAGCAACGAGCCGAGCGCCGCCGCGTCCAGTTCCGGATCGATCGAGCCTTCGGCCTGCGCGAGGTGCACCACCTCCGCGATGTGCTCGCGGATGCCGTTCATCTCCTCGCGGAGCGGCTCGCCGATGGTCTCCGGGTGCCGCATCGCCGCGACCGTCGCCTCGAGGTTCATCCGCGCCGTGTCGAGGGCCTCCGCGTCGAGCAGCCCCTCCCACACCTCGCGGCCTCCTTCGATCAGCAGCTCGAGGGCGCTCTGACCCTCGCGTCGCTCCTCGAACGCGCGCATCTCGGCGGCACCGGCCGCCGCGCACACGACCGTGATCAGGTCGTCCTTGCTGGGGAAGTAGCGGTAGATCGCACCGGGACTGATCCCGACCTCGGTCGCGATGTCCTGCATCGTCGCGCGCTCGAAGCCATGGCGAATGAACACGGCTCGCGCCGCGTTCAGGATCTCCGCTTTGCGCTCTTCCAGGTAGGCGTCGGATGACGGAACCACGGCTACTCCGGCTCGTACAACGTCATACATCGTGCCACTCGTCACAAAGATGAATAATCATTCATTCACCCGACAGCAAGTCGGCCATTCGGACGACGCTCACGTAGTCGACGGGCGGAGGACCGTCGGATCGACAGCGTTCTCGGGATGTATTGGACGGAAATCGAGACTGATGTCAGGGACGCGGCGCGAGAATCGTTAGCCGGCAACCGCCTCGGCGTCAGGGTCGAGATAGGGGAGTAGAGCGTCGAGCAGGTCCGTTTCGGACTCCAGCATCTTCCCGAGCCCGGACAGGAGCCCCATCACGCGGGCAATCAGGATCACGTCGCCCGGGACGTCCACCAATGGGTTGGAGCGCAGCACCGCACCGAGCCGCTCGTTGATGTCGGCCACCATCTCCTGGTCGGCGTACGGCTTCCCGGAGCGCAGCACGTCGCCGAGGAACGCCTCGCCGAGCGCGGTATAGGTCTCATCGTTCCGCTCACGGGTGCGGAAGCCCATGCCTTCCATCGTCCCCGTGATTGCCTCGGGCTGCTCGCTGACGATCGCGCTCGTGAGCACGATCAACTGCTCCCGGAACTCGTCTGGCAATGTCTTGGTCAGCCCGAAGTCGACGAGGCCAATCCGCGCTTTCCCGCCGGGTTCCTCGGGCGGCACGACGAACAGGTTTCCCGGGTGGGGGTCGGCGTGGAACATCCCCCGCTCGAGGATCATGGTGTTGTAGAGGTCGATCAGCGACTCAGCGACCTGGGGCGTGTTGATCCCCAGTTCACGCTGGCGTTCGACATCGCTGATCTTCACGCCGTCGATGTAGTCCATCGTCAGCACGCGCCGCGACGAACGATCCCAGTGGATGTTCGGGACCACCACGTCGGCGCGGTCGGCGAGCAGCGCCGCGAGCCGTTCTGCCGCCTGACCCTCGTGGACGAAGTCGACCTCTTCCGGCGCGTTGCGCGCCATCTCGTCAACGATCGGCCGGAAGTCGATCACCTGCTCGAACTTGGCCCAGATGTTCACCAGCATCCGCAGCGCATCGAGGTCGTGCTGCACGATCCGCTCGACCCCGGGGTACTGCACCTTCACCGCGACGCGGGTGCCGTCGTGCAGCCGCGCGCGGTAGACCTGGGCGAGGGAGGCGGCGGCGACCGGCTCGTGGTCGAACTCCGCGTACAGGTCGGCGATCGACCCGCCGAGCTCCCGTTCGATCAACGGTCGCATCTCCGCCCACGGTCGCGGCGGCACCTGGTCGTGGACGAGCGAGAGCGTCCGCACGTACTCGTCCATCAGGATGTCGGCGCGACTGCCGAGGAACTGGCAGGTCTTGATGATCAGGCCCTGCTGCTTGAGCGCCCGTCGCACGACCGCCACCGCGGCCTGCTGGTGGAAGCGGTGCGTCGCCTCGGTCATCCGCTCGGTCCCACGGATGCGGCGTTGGATCCGCAGCCACCGCCAGCGCAACCACAGCGCCGTCACCGTCCCCGCGAGCGGGAGCGTCCGCCGCCAGCGCCCCATCGGCGGGCGCGACGCGTACTGCGGAGCATAGGCCTCGGTCGCGGCCACGGATCGCTCCCCTGGAATTGCTCGCTGAGCCGGCTCCCGGGCGTTCGCCGACCTCGGTTCAGACGATACCAACGAAACGGTTCACGGCCTTTTGGGGTAGAGGCGCCGAGCGACGCGGCCGCCGCACAGCACTCGCGGTACGATCGACGCCATGGCCGTCTTCAACCCGTTCGTCCCCTCCTTCAAGGCGAATCCGTACCTGCAGTACGGGCGACTCCGCGGCGAGGACCCGGTCCACCGCAGCATCGCCATGCAGGCGTGGATCCTCACCCGCTACGACGACTGCATCACCGTCCTCCGAGACGCGGCCACGTTCTCCTCGGACGGCCGTCACGCCGGCGGTCAGCTCGGCGAAGCGATCCGCGAGCAGCGCGCCCAGTCACCCCTCGGCGAGGCACAGACGCTGCTCTCGATCGACCCGCCGGCGCACACGCGCATGCGCGGCATCGTCAACCGCGTCTTCACACCGCGACGCGTCGAGGAGCTGCGCCCCCGCATCGAGGAGATCGCAACGGAGCTCCTCGATGCTGCGCCGTCGTCCGGCGGCTTCGAGCTGATGGCGGGCCTCGCGCAGCCGCTCCCGGTGATCGTGATCGCCGAATTGCTCGGCGTCCCACCCGAGGACCGCGACCGTTTCAAGACCTGGTCGAACGCGCTCGCCGCCACGACCGACGTCATGAACTCGGAGGCCGTGCTCAACGAGGCCCGCGAAACGACCCTCGAGCTGATCGAGTACTTCGGCCGCTTCGTCGCAGAGCGCCGCTCAGCCCCGCGTGACGACCTGATCTCCGCACTCGTCGCCGCCGAGGAAGCCGAGCAGCTCACCACCGACGAGATCCTCGCCTTCGCGATCCTCCTACTCGTCGCCGGCAACGAGACGACGACCAACCTGATCGGCAACGGAACGCTCGCCCTCCTCGACCATCCCGAAGCCGCCGCCGCCCTCCGCGCAGACCCGAGCAGGATCCCGGCGGCGATCGAGGAGATGCTCCGCTACGACTCGCCGGTGCAGGCAGTCGTCCGCATCGCGCGCGAGCCAACCGCGCTCGGCAATCAGACGGTCGAGGCTGGCGACGTCTTGATGATCATGGTTGGAGCCGCCAACCACGACCCCAACCAATTCCCCGAACCGGCGGCCTTCCAGCCGACCCGCGAGCCGAACCGCCACCTCTCGTTCGGCATGGGGCCACACTTCTGCCTCGGCGCTCCGCTCGCGCGCCTCGAGGCGGAGGTCACCTTCGGCGCCCTGCTCGCTCGCTATCCCTCGATCGGTCGCGGCGAGGGCGACCCAGAACGCGGCGGTACGCTGCTGCTGCGCGGCCTGACGAAGCTCCCGCTCGCGGTCGGGTAGACGACGTAGCGGAGAGACCGCGGCGCTAGTCGGGCCGGTCGAGCCGCCACGGCGGCCGGTCTTCGTCCTCCGGCATCGCACGAAACATCGCTTGCATCTCATCGACGGCGCTTGCAGCCGCGATCACCGTCACCCGATCGCCCGTAATCAGCCGCGTGTGCCCTCGAGGGATGATCGTCGCCCCGTCGTGTCGCACCGTCACCATGATCGCGTTCGCCGGCAGCTCCAGCTCGCTGATCCGGTGCCCATTCAGGACGCTCCCGCGCTCCACCCTCAGCTCCAGGTAGCGCACGTCGTCGCTCAGCGCGCGACGGAGGCGGCCGCGCCGCACTTGCGCATCGCGAGACTCGATCGCGGACGCGTAGGCGTTCGTGATGTCGCTCCGCCGCAGCACCCCGCAGGGCATCCCGGGCTGCTCGCGTAGCGTCACCGGCATCGCGTGCATCGATCGCCCCGCGAACACGCCGAGCGCCTCGTGCAAGGTCTGGTCGGGGAAGATCGTCTGCACGTCGGTGGTGCAGACGTCCTGCGCGGTGAGCGCCTCCTCGCCGGCGCTCAGCGCCTGGGTGACGTCAGTGTCGGTGATGACGCCGCTCAGCTCGCCATTGTCATCGACCACCAGCGCGATCGTCTCGCGGTCGTCGGCCAGCTCCATCGCGACCTCGGTCACCGGGACCGTCGGATCGACGCGCAGGCCGACGGGACTCATTGCATCGGACACTCGTAGCGTCTGCATCACGTTGTCGGGGAGTTGTTCCTCCTCGATCACCACACCGCGCCGCGACAGCCGGTAGGTGTAGATCGTGTCGCGGCTCAGGAGCTGCGAGGCCAGCGTCGCGGTCACGACCGCCGTCATCACTGGCAGGATGATCTCGTAGTCCCGTGTCAGCTCGAAGATGATCAGCACTGCCGTGATCGGTGAGCGAGCCGTCCCGGCCGTCAGCGCCGCCATCCCCACCGTCGCGTATGCACCTGACGAGGCCGTCTGATTCGGCAGCACCTCGTTCACGATCCCACCGAACGCGGCGCCCAGCATTGCCCCGATGAACAGTGACGGGCCGAACACGCCGCCGCTACCGCCGCTGCCAATTGTCAGCGACGTGGCCGCCACCTTCAGCACCATCACGACCAGCAGCGCACGGATCGCAGCGTCGCCCGTCAGCGCCTCGCCGAGCGTCTCGTCACCCAAACCCAGCACATCGCGGTCGATGAGTCCCAACGCCCCCACGAGGAGCCCGCCGACCGCCGGCAGGAACAGCGGGTGCAGCCGCGCCCCGGCGAAGCGGTCCTCGGTCCAGTACAGCGACCGCATGAAGCCGACGCTGAGTGCCCCGGCCAACCCGCCGAGGAGCCCGTAGAGCGGGATCTCGACCAGCGCGTTCTCCAGCTCGTGCGGCTGGATTCCGACCGTCGGGTCGTCACCTCTTAGGAACACGGCTGTCGTGGTCGCTACGACCGAGGCGAGGACGACGACGCTGAAGTTCCGCGTGTTGAAGCGCCGCAGGATCACCTCGAGGGCGAAGAACACGCCGGCGATCGGCGCATTGAACGTCGCGGCGATGCCACCCGCTGCGCCGGAGGCCAGCATCAACTTCACGTTCTCGTCGGATAGCCGCAGCATCCGCGCGATCGTCGACCCGATCGAGGCTCCGATCTGGACGACCGGACCTTCCTTCCCGGCCGACCCGCCGGAGCCGATCGTCAACGCCGAGGCGATCGGTTTCGTGAGGACGATCCACGGGTTCATCCGCCCCGCGTTCGCCTCGACAGAGAGCAGCACCGGCGCCACACCGGCCCCTCGGGCGTCACGAGCGAAGAGGTAGGTGAAGACCCCGACCAGCAACCCACCGAGCGCTGGCGCGATGATCAGCTTCCAGTCGCCCCAGGGAGCGAGAACGTCGTTGAGGAGCCAGTCGAAGGCGATCGCGTCGACGCCGTCGATCATGGTTTCGAAGGCGGCGGCGCCTAGGCCGGTTAGGAGGCCGATGAAGGTAGCCATGATCATGGGGCCGCCGCTGGGCGAGCGTTCGATCAGGACTCGCGTGCGGCGAAGGAGGCGCGCCTGGGCGCGCGTGGCGGTTTGCGAGAGGGTCACGCTGACGGCATCGTAGCGCTCAGGGTCTGACCCGCAACTCGACCCCGCGGGGCCCGAGGTCCAGCGAGCATCGAATGGAGCGAGCCGTGGCCGCCTACGATCCGGACAACATCTTCGCGAGGATCCTTCGTGACGAGATCCCGAGCGACCGCGTCTATGAGGACGACGAGTTCGTTGCGTTCCGTGACATCGCGCCCTCGGCGCCGACGCATGTGCTGGTGATCCCGCGCGGCGAAGCTCCGACTGGGCCGCAGGCGTTCACCACGGAGGATGAGGCGATGCTGGGGCGGATGACCGTCACGGCGACGCGGATCGCCCGCGAGCTTGGGCTCGAGGAGGGTGGGTACCGGCTCGTGCTGAACAACGGGGCGGACGCCGGGCAGACCGTGTTCCATGTGCACATGCACATTCTCGGGGGTGCGCCGCTCGGGCCGGTCGCCTCGACGGCGTAGCGCTCGAGTAGGGGGCAACCCCCGGTTGCGCGGCCGGTCGGGCGCACGCAATCATCGAGGGCGGCGGAACACGCAGGAAGCGGGCGGCGAACCATGACCACCGAGGTCTCGCGCGGGGGCAGTGCCTACGCGGACGCAGCGCCGCAGCTGCTCGATTCGCTCTTCTATGCGGTCTCTCACGACCTTCGCTCGCCGCTGCTGACGGTCTCGCTCAGCGCGCAGCTGCTCGAGCACACGCTTGCGGATGTCGAGGTCGCCGGCGCCGACGAGGCGATCGGCGGACTCAAGGCCGCCTGCGACGACCTCGAGCGGATGCTTGCCGCGATGAACGCGCTTTCGCGCGCCTCGCGCCGCACCGCCGAGCCGCTCGAGGTGGGCGTCGCCAAGCTCTGCCCTGGCGCCGCGCCGGACGCCACTGTCACCCTCGACGAGTCCACGTCCGAGGAGCTCCGGGCCGCCATTCCTGACGGCGCGGTCGCGGCGATCGAGGGCGGATCCGCCCTGATCCGCTGGCCGCTCGCGGACGTGGGCGACATCGGCCCGTCGCCGCTCACGGCGCTGGCCGGTTCGCTGCACACCTACGCCGGCGGCCCCGTGGAGGCGTTGGCCTGCCTCGAGATTGCGCTCGACCGACATGGCGGCGCGATGGAGGTTGTCGAGTCGCACGTCATCCTGCGGCTGCCGCTGTCGGGGTCGCCCTCGTGAACCGCGGCGCGCCGATCGTCGTTGTCGATGACGACGACGCCCACCGCGACCTCGTCGCGCACCTCCTCGGCGTCGTTGCGCCGGAGTCGTCCGTGCTCGCGCTTGGTCCCGAGGACGGCGACGCCCTTGCGGAGCTCGCGCCTTTCGGCGCGCTGGTTCTGCTCGACCGCCGGCTCGGCTCGCGCGATGCGCGGGAGATCATTCGGCCCCTCCGCCGTGCCCGTGCGGACGTCGAGGTCGTTGTGATGTCAGCGTTCGTCACGCCCGAGGACCGCGTCATCTGCCACGCCGCCGGCGCACACAGCACCTTCCAGAAGCCGGGCGACCTCAACGGCTGGCGCAGCGTGCTGATGTCGCTCTTCGACGACGATCAGCCGGCGCTGCAGGCCGCCTGACCCGACTCCGGACGGCCCGGGCCATATACTCGGGAGACTGACGGCATCGCCTCGGGGAACCGATCGGCCTGCCGGAGGGGCCTGTAGCTCAGCGGCCTAGAGCAGTCGGCTCATAACCGATCGGTCCCAGGTTCGAATCCTGGCGGGCCCACCAGATCGACCGCCACAAGGGGCGGATCGGGTACGCGCCGTGGGGAGTTCATGGTTCGGGACCGCGCTCGCCGGGTGATGGCGGACTTCCAGCCACGCGAACTCTCGATCGAGGATCGCCGGCCCGCCGGGGTCCTCCTCCTGCTCCACCACCTCGAGGGCGCCGATCACATCGTGTTCCAGCAGCGCACGCAGGGTGTGCGCCACCACAAGGGTGAGATCAGCTTCCCCGGGGGCGCACGCGACCCCGAGGATGCGACGCTGCTTCACACCGCGCTCCGCGAGACCCACGAGGAGATCGGCGTTCCGCCGGACCTCGTGGAGGTCTACGGACAGCTCGACGACACAGCCACGTATGGATCCAACTACCTGATCCGCCCGTATGTCGGCGCCGCGCCTGCCGACGCCGCGCTCACGTTCGTCGAGGCGAAGCGCGAGGTGCGGGAGCTGCTCCACGTGCCGGTCGAGCATCTGCTGTCCGAGGAGGCGCGGATCTGGAAGGTCGCGGAGCGCGACGGGATCACCGAATCGACGCCCGCCTATGGCTTCGAAGACAGCGTGATCTGGGGCGCCACGGCGCGGATGCTCGGTCAGTTCCTCGGGCTCCTCGACCCCACGGCGGCTGCCCATGCAGAGGCAGGAGCACCGAACGCTGGGGCACAGAACTCCGGCGCGCCGAGTTCGGGGTAGGGGGCGCATGACTCTCATCTTCGTCCGCCACGGCCAGTCCGAGGGCAACGCCCGCGGCGTGATCACCGGGTCGCTCGATCTCGACCTGACCGACCGGGGGCGGGAGCAGGCCCGACTCGTTGGCGCGCGCCTCGCCAGCGAGCCGGTCGCGGCCGTCTACGCCAGCACGCTGCGCCGCGCGGCGAACACGGGCGCGGCTGTCGCCGCGCACCACTCGATCGAGGTGGAGCGGATCGCCGACCTCGACGAGTACCGCTACGGCGAGGCGGAGGGCCTCGCCTGGCCGGAGATGGTCGAGCGGTGGAACCTCACGCCCGACGACTGGGGGCGCGGTGTCGTGCCCGGCGAGGAGGGCCATCCGGCGTTCCGTGCGCGTATCGGATCGGCGATCGATGAGCTGCGAGCGCGCCACCGCGAGGACGTCGCGGTCGTCGCGTGCCACGGCGGCACGATCATCCAGGCGCTGGGGCATCTCCTCGAGTTGCCCGCGCATGCGTCGCCGCGGACCCGCATCGCGAACTGCTCGCTCACCGTGATGGCTCACCGCGCCGGTCGCGACGAGATCGTCGTCGTCAACGACGTGTGCCACCTCGAGGCGCTCCCGCCCGACTAGAGGAGCGCCGAGCCTGCCGTCGCGATCGCCAGCAGGCTCGTCGCGGCCAGCAGCGCCATCGACATCCCGCGCAGGCGTGCGTCGCTGATCCATGGGCGCAGCCGCACGCCCGCCAGCACGCCGAACGCCGCGCCCAGCAAGCCCCAGAGCACGACGGGCATCGTGTCGGCATTGAACACGCCCGCGGCGGCGGCGATCGCGATGCTCGGAGCGCCGGAGATCGCGCCGTACGAGAACATCCGCGTCCGGAACCGCGCCGCGCCCCCGCCGAGCCAGTGGAAGTAGAGCACCAGCGCCGGTCCACCCATGCTTGTGCTGCCGCGCATCAGCCCGGACGCCAGGCCCGCAGCCACCACTCGAGGCAGGTCGGGTGCCCGCACCTGCTCCTGCCCGCGACTCATGACGTTCACCAGCACCGAGCCGAGGACTGCCAGGCCCACGAGCAGCCGCAGCACGTCCTCGTCCGACTGCGTCAGCAGCCAGACGCCGGCAGGCACGCTGAGCAGACTCAGGAGCGCCGCGGGCGCGGCGTCGAGGATCGGCGTCCGTTGCCGGTCGACGAGGTAGAGCGACGCGGCCACCGCGGGAATGCCAACGAGCATCATCGCCACCGCAGGCTCGGGCCCGACGACGAGCGTCGCCGCGGGCACGAAGATCAGCCCCGATCCGAAGCCGATGGATGCCTGGACGGCGACTGCGATGAACGCGAGGACGACGACGACCGCCAGCTCCGCGCTCAATGCGACCGCCGAGGTCCGACGACCGACGGTGGGGAGGCGGCTACTCGGACCACCGGTCGAGCATCATTACCTCGGAGACCGGGGGGCGCCGGTTCGGCCCGTAGGACCGATCCGGCCAGCCCAACGGGATGATCGCCGCCGAGTCCCAACCGTCAGGGATGCCGAGGATCTCGTGGATCTCCGCTCGCTTCACGCGGTGCAGCGTCGTGAGCACGCTGCCGAGACCGCGCGCTCGCGCCGCCAGCATCAGGTTCTGACAGGCCGGGTAGATCGACGCGCCGGTCTGGATGCCGGAGCGGCCGGTGCTCGCCGGGACCTGGACGCACGCCACGATCAGCACCGGTACCTCGGTCCACGGCTGGCGGTCGGCCGCGCGGGCCGGCGCGCGAGTGGCGTACGCCTCGCCGAACGCGGTCTCGTAGACCTCGCTGAGCTGCGCCTTCACCGCCGCATCTCGCACGACGATGAAGCGCCACGGCTGACTGTTCGAGCCCGAGGGCCCGTGTGTCGCGGCGGTGAGCAGCTCCTCGATGGTTGCCTGGTCAACCTCGCGGTCGGAGAACGCGCGCACCGCACGCTGGTGCCGGAACAGCTCGGCGACATCGGTGATCGGCTGCATCAGTTGTCCGTTCAGTAGGCACAGGTTTCGGCCGCGGCGAGTCTAGTCGCTCCGGCGCTGCTGGCCAGCGGAGCCTGCGTTCGCGATCGGGTGGCCGTTGCCAGATTGCCGGTGGCCTATAGTGCGGGCGTTCGTAAGTGAAGCGGGAACGTCATGGCCGCGTCACCGCCCCGTCCGACGGCGGGTTCGACCCCGCCCTCCGCTCCGCCCACCGAGGCGCCACGGCTGCCGCTACCTCGGTCGCTGTTCGGGCGACCGGTCTTCTACGGCTGGTACATCGTCGCGCTTGCGTTCCTCGCGGCCGCGATGTCGTCGGGGATCAGCGCGTACTCGCTCGGGATCTTCGTGACGCCGATGGAGGAGGAGCTGGGCTGGACGCGCACGCAGCTGTCGCTGGGGCAGACGGCGTCGACGGCCGGGATGGGGGTGCTCGGGCTCTTCATCGGTGGCTTCCTCGATCGCCACGGCGGGCGCGAACTGATGGTCGCCGGCGCGGCGATCGCCGGCCTGGGCTACGTGCTGATGGGACAGGTCCAGGAGTTGTGGCAGTACTACGCGATCCAGGCCGGCATCGTGACGGTCGGGATGGCGGGCATGGGCGCGATGGTGGTGAACGTCGCGGTCTCGAACTGGTTCGTGCGCCGGCGCGGGCGAGCGATCGCGATCGCGGCGATGGGGATCTCGGTGACTGCGTTCGCCCTGCCCTCGGTGGCAGGCTGGATGATCGAGGCGGTCGGCTGGCGCGCGACGTGGGCGGCGATCGGGATCGCGATCTGGGTGGTCGTGATCCCGCCGTCCTGGTGGGTGATGCGGCGGCGCCCCGAGGACTTCGGGCTTGAACCCGACGGCGGAGCGGGCCCGCGGCTCGATGCCGCCGGCGAAGCCCGATTGCGACGGCTCGACGCGGCGGTGTGGACGCGCCGCGAGGCGATGCGGACGCCGGCGCTGTGGTTGCTGACGCTCACGTTCGGCCTCGGGACCCTGGGCTTCATGGCGCTGTTCCTGCACCTGATCCCGTACCTGACGGACAGCGGTTTCAGCCGGCGGGAGGCGTCCGCCGGGTTCGGGATGATCGGTCTCGCCGGACTCGTCTCGAAGCCCTTCTGGGGACTGTTCGTCGAGCGTGTGCACTCGAAGGTGGCGGCGGCGATCGAGTTCGCGACGCTCGGGGCCGGGATCGTCCTGATCCTCCTCGCGGAGTCGCTGCTGACGATGTACGGGGCGATCTTCCTCTTCGGCGTCGGGGTCGGCGGCGTGGTCACCGTGCAGGAGGTGGTCTGGGCGGACTACTTCGGGCGGATGACGCTGGGCATGGTGCGCAGCATCGGGCGGCCGTTCACGATCGTGTTCAGCGCGGGCGGTCCGGTCTTCGCCGGAGTCGCGTACGACGCGGGCGGCAACTACGAGCTGCCGTTCACGATCTTCGTCGCCACGTACGCCGTCGCGGCCGTGCTGGTCCTGGTGACGCCGGAGCCGGTCCCGGCCGCGATGGCCTCGGTGGCTGCGACCGGTGACCGCTAGCGGGTGGTGGCGAGGGTTGCGACGGTGACGCCCTCGCCGCCCTCTTTGGGCTCGGCCGTCGCGTAGCCGGTCACGAGCGGGTGCCGGTCGAGCAGCTCGCGGACGGCGCGGCGGAGCGTGCCGGTGCCGCGGCCATGGATGACACGGACGCGACCGTGGCCCGAGCGGGCGGCGCCGTCGAGGAACTGCTCGACGTGTGGCACCGCCTCGTCGATTCGCTGGCCGCGTATCTCGATCTCGGACGGCGACCACGGAGCGGCGGGGACGCGCAGGCGGCCGCGTTCGTTCTCGGCGGGTGGTTCGCCGGTCGACTGGACCTGCTCGAGGCGGACGCGGGTGCGCAGGGCGCCGAGCTGCACGTCGAACTCGCCGCGCTCGTCCGGGTCGGAGAGCGCTTCGCCGGGGATGCCGATGCCGCGCAGCCATACCCGCGCCCCGGGCACGACGATCACCTCCGCACCCTCGGCCTGGTGCTCGACCGGGGCCTCGAAACTGACCACGTTCGCTGGCTCTGGCTCCGCTTCCCGCTGGGGTTCCGGCTCGGAGCGTAGTTTGTCGCCCGCGGCCTCGGCCCGCTCGAAGTCCGCCTCCGCCTGGGCGAGCCGCGCCGCCTCGATCTCGCGGCGGCTCTTGTCGAGGAGGCGCCGCACGTCCCGCAGCTCGTCGCGCACGCGGATCCGGGCGTCTTCCCGCATCCGCGTCGAGTCGGCCGCGAGCTGGTTCAGCTCCTGCTCCCGTTCGCGGCGGAGCGTTTCGGCGCGCTCCGCGTCGGCGGCCGCTCGCGCCGCGCGGTCCTCCGCGGCTGCGAGCTGAGCGCGGAGCTCAGCGAGCATCGACTCCAGCTCGCGCTCCTCGGTGGACAGGCCGGTGCGCGCGGCCTCGATCACGTCGTCGGGCATGCCGAGGTTGGACGCGATGGCCAGGGCGTTCGACTGCCCGGGCAATCCGATGGTCAGCCGGTAGGTCGGCGATAGCGACTCGAGGTCGAACTCGACCGAGGCGTTTACCACGTCCGGCGTGCGGTGCGCGTACAGCTTCAGCTCGCTGTGGTGCGTCGTAGCGATCAGCGAGGCGCCGCTTGCCAGCAGACGGTCGACGATCGCCACCGCGAGCGCCGCGCCCTCGGTCGGATCGGTTCCCGCGCCCAGCTCGTCGAGCAGCACCAGCGACCATTCGCCGGCGCGCTCGAGGACCCCGATGATCGAGGTGATGTGCCCCGAGAAGGTCGAGAGCGACTGCTCGATCGACTGCTCGTCGCCGATATCCGCGAACACCGACTCGAACACCGGCACCGTCGAGCCCGCGTCCGCGGGCACCGGTAGGCCGGCGAGCGCCATCAGCGTCAGCAGTCCCGCCGTCTTCAGCGCGACCGTCTTGCCGCCGGTGTTGGGCCCGGTGATCAGCAGCGCGTGGTGTTCGCCGCCCACGACGATCGTGTTCGCCACGACGTCGGGGCCGAGCAGGGGGTGGCGTGCCTCGTTCAGTCGCAGCTCACCCGGGGCCTCGACGAGCCAGGTCTGGCGCCCGGTGCGGTGGAGGTCGGCGGCGCCAAACTCGCGGCCGAGGCGGCCCTTCGCGATCGTGAGGTCGATCTGGGCGAGGCGCTCGATCGCGTCGACGAGGTCCGCGCGGGCGTCGCCGACGGACTGCGACAGCTCGCGGATGATGCGGTCGACCTCGCGCCGCTCCTGGACCTGCAGCTCGCGCCAGCGGTTCCCGAGGTCGACGACCGCGAGCGGCTCGACATAAACCGTCTGGCCTGATGCCGAGGTGTCGTGCACTACGCCCGGCACCGCGCCGCGCGCCTCCGAGCGCACCGGGAGGACATAACGACCATCGCGAATGGTGACGATCGGCTCCTGCAGGGCGGGGCGCAGCGACGGGCTCGCGGCGAGACTCTGCATCCGTTGCTGGAGCTGATCGTGGGCGGTCAGCACCTCGGCGCGGATCTGGCGCAACTCTGGGCTCGCGTCGTCGCGCACCTCGCCGTTGGAGCTGATCGCGGCGCCGATCAGCCCTCGGAGCGGGTCTAGCTCGCCGACGCCGGCGGCGATGGTCGCCAGCATCGGCACCTCGGCCTGGAGCCGAGCGAGCGCGCGCCGCACCGTGACCGCTGCGCGCGAGGCGTCCGCCACGTCCAGCAGCTCCGAGGCGGTCAGGACCTGGCCGAGCTCCGCCGCCTCGGCCTGCTCGCGGATGTCGCGCGCGCCCCCGAGCGGGACATCGACGCCGAGCTGATCGAGGTGGAACGCCTCGGCGGTGAGGCGCTGCCGTCGGATGACCTCGTCGCGATCGACGACCGGCCGCAGGGCCTGCGCCTCCAGCCGGCCGCCGGAGAACGCGGTCAGCCGCACCAGCCGATCGATGACGGCCGGGTATTCGAGGACCTCGAGCGTTCTATCGTCCAGAGGGTGGTGTCCCGTCCCGGGAGAGCGGGCGTGGGGGCTGTAGCTGCGAGCCGCAGAGCGCCGCCAGCGCCTGTTCGACGTGGCCGTCCTCGCGCGGGTCGACGGTGCGCGGGTCGAGCAGCACGCGGTCGTCCTTGATGCGCGCGATGATCGGCGTCGGCCGGGCTCGGAGCTCCGCCGCGAACGCGTCGGCGTCGCGGTCGGGTGGGGTGATCGCGCAGACGACGGTTGGCAGCTCCTCGCCGGGGAGCGAGCCGCCGCCGACGGTTGAGCGCTCCTCGAGCGTCTCGCCGTGAGCGGAGCAGGTGCGCGCCCACCGGCGGGCGCGGCGACCGAGGTCGTCGACGTCTTCGGCGATCATTCGCCAGATCGGGATCTCGGACTCGGCGTCGCCGAGCGCGTAGTGCTTGAGCGTCGCGGCGAGTGCGGCGATCGAGGCCTTGTCGATCCGCACGGCGCGCGCGAGCGGGTGGCGTCGCATGGCCTCGATGGCCTCGCGGCGCCCGACGGCGATGCCGGCCTGCGGGCCGCCGATCAGCTTGTCGCCGGAGAAGAGCACGACGTCGCTGCCGGCGGCGATCGACTCCTGCACCATCGGCTCGGGGGCGAGCCCGTACTGTTGCGTGTCGAGCAGCGCGCCGCTTCCGACGTCGTCGATCAGCGAGAGGTCGTGCCGGCGCGCCAGCTCCGCCAGTTCGTCGATCGAGGCGGTCGTCGTGAAGCCGATCTGTGCGAAGTTCGAGGAGTGCACGCGCAGCAGGCCGGTGGTCTCCTCGCCGATCGCGGCCTCGTAGTCGCGAGCGTAGGTGCGGTTGGTGGTCCCGACCTCGATGAGTCGCGCGCCCGACTGGCGCATCACGTCCGGGATCCGGAAGCCGCCGCCGATTTCGACGAGCTGCCCTCGGGAGATCGCGACTTCGCCGTCCTCGCAGAGCGCCGCCAACGCCAGCAACAGCGCCGACGCGCCGTTGTTCACGACGAGAGCGGCTTCGGCGCCGGTGACGCTGCAGAGCAGCGGCTCCAGGTGCTGGTGGCGAGAGCCGCGAACGCCCTCGGTGACGTCGAACTCGAGCGTGGCGTAGCTCTGGGTGGTGCGCTGGATCGCGTCGATCGCGGACCGCGCGAGCGGGGCGCGACCGAGGTTGGTGTGGATGATGACGCCGGTGGCGTTCACGACGCGGACCAGGCTCGGCTCGAGGCCGCTGCTGCGCGCGATCAGCAGATCGACGGTGTCTTCGATCTCGCTGCCGCGGCCGATCTCCTCGCGCTGCTCGTCTAGCACCTCGCGCGCGAGGTTCGCGATCACCTCGCGGCCGTGCGCGTCGGAGAGGGCGGTCACGCGGCTGTCGGCGAGCAGCGAGTCGACGGAGGGCAGCGAGCGGTAGGGATTGGTCACGGACGGCCTCGCTTCGCCCTCGATTGTAGTCGGAGCGCCGGAGGGCGAGCGCGGGCGGGCCTCGTAGGGGGCCACACTACAGGGGCTGCGTTGACCGTACTCACCTCGAACGTACGATCGCTGTCCGTCGGTGGCCCGGACGGGCCGCCACTCCCACAACGCCCACGTCGCGTTCAAGTCTCGGAGGCACCCTGTGAACCTGCGCATCCCCGGCCCGACCCCTGTCCCAACAGAGGTGGCCGAGGCCGGTGCCGCCGAGATGATCAACCACCGCGGACCTGAGTTCGCCGAGTTGATCGCACGCACGACGGACGGCGTCCGGAAGGTCTTCCAGACCGAGAACGACATCCTCACGCTGACGGCGTCTGGCACCGGGGGCATGGAGGCCGCGGTCTCCTGTCACGTCAACCCGGGCGAGAAGGTGCTGATCGCTACCGTCGGGGTCTTCGGGAAGCGGTTCGTCGACATCACCCGCGCCTACGGCGGCGAGCCGGTCGAGCTGGCGTTTGAGTTTGGCACCTCGGCGGACCCGAACCGGATCGACCAGGCGCTGGACGAGAACCCGGACATCCGGACGCTCCTCGTGACCCACAATGAGACCTCGACGGGTGTCACGAACAAGCAGCTGCCGCAGATTGCCGAGGTGGCGCGGAAGCACGACTGCCTGATCATCGTGGACGCGATCTCCTCGTTGTCTTCGATTCCAGTGCCGGTGGACGAGTGGGGGCTGGACGTCGTCGTTTCGGGCTCGCAGAAGGGGTGGATGACGGGGCCGGGGTTGGTCTTCGTCTCTTGCAGCGCGCGCGCCTGGGAGAAGCAGGCGCACACGACGACGCCGCGCTTCTACCTCGATCTGCAGAAGCACAAGGACTACCTCGAGAATGGGCAGACGCCGGCGACGCCGGCGGTCAACCTCTTCTTCCAGCTCGACCGCGCGTTGGGGATGATGTTCGAAGAGGGGATCGACAACATCTACGATCGCCACCGGACGCTCGCGCAGATGACGCGGGACGGGGTCCGCGGCCTTGGTCTGGACCTCTTCGCGGAGGAGGGGTCTGAGTCCGACACCGTCACGGCCATTCGCGTTCCGGACGACGTTGACGGGATCGAGATGCTGAAGGTTGCCCGCGAGGAGTTTGGGGCCGTCTTCGCTGGTGGGCAGGGGCCGATGCGGGGGCAGATCATTCGCTTCGGGCACCTTGGGTACGTCACCGAGGAGCACGTTCGCGACGGTCTGCGGTCGCTCGAGGCGACCCTCGAACGGGTCGGCCACGCCGTTCCCAACCGCGCCTAGCGCGTTCCGAGGACAGACGCGATGGCACGCATCTTCGTCGCCGACTCGCTGAACCAGGCGGGGCTCGACCTGCTCGCCACCGAGCATGAGGTCGTGGTCAAGACAGGTCTTTCTGAGGACGAGTTGATCGCTGAGCTCGGTGATGTGCAGGCGCTGCTGGTGCGTAGCCAGACGCAGGTGACCGCGCGCGTCATCGAAGCGGCGCCGCGCCTCGAGGTGATCGGGCGGGCGGGGGTTGGCGTCGACAACATCGACCTCGATGCCGCGACTCAGCGCGGGGTGATCGTCGTCAACGCGCCGCTCGCGAACACGATGTCGACTGCCGAGCACGCCTTTGGGCTGATGCTCGCGGTGGCGCGCAACACACCGCAGGCGCATGGCTCGCTGCGGGGCGGTGCCTGGGACCGGTCGAAGTACGCCGGCGTCGAGCTCTCCGGGCGGTCGCTGGGGATCGTCGGGCTTGGCCGCATCGGCACCGAGGTCGCGTCACGCGCCCGCGCGTTCGAGATGCGGGTGCTCGCGTACGACCCGTTCGTCTCGAAGGACCGGGCCAGTCAGCTCGGGGTGGAGTTGATGGAGCTCGATGAACTGCTCGCGGAGTCTGACTTCGTCACGCTGCATACCGCCCTCCACGAGGGCACGCGGGGGATGATCGCCTCGGACCAGTTCGCGCTGATGAAGACCACTGCGTACCTGATCAATGCCGCTCGAGGGGCGCTCGTCGATGAGCAGGCGCTCCATGACGCGGTTGACTCGGGTCAGATCGCGGGAGCGGCGATCGACGTGTTCAGCGAAGAGCCGGCCGTCGGCAACGTGGTGACGACGCACGACCGGATCGTCGTGACACCCCACCTCGCGGCGTCGACCGCGGAGGCGCAGACGCGCGCGGCGACGCAGACCGCGGACCAGATTCTCGACATCCTCGGAGGGCGGTCCGCGCGGTTTGCGGTCAACGCGCCGCTCGTCGACGAGGAGACGATGGCGATCATCGGGCCGTACATCGACACCGCCGAGGTTGCCGGTTCGGTCGCGATGCAGCTCGCCGGCGGCGGCGTCGAGAAGGTCCGGATCGAGTACCGCGGCGAGATCGCCAACTACGACACCGCGCCGCTGCGTGCCGCAGTTGTCATCGGCATGCTCGAACGGGTCACCTCGGCCAAGGTCACCATGGTCAACGCCGGGGCGATGGCCGAGGAGCATGGGCTACGGATCGAGGAGGACACCGGTCCCGCCGTCGAGCCGTTCGCGAACCGGATCACCGTGCACGCGCTCCACGACGGCGGCGGCGAGAGCGTGGCGACGACCAACAGCCCGACCGGACCGCGCATCGTCGGCATCGGCGAGTACGAGATCGAGGTGAGCACCGACTCGCCGTATCTCCTCGCGATCGAGAACGTCGACCGGCCCGGGCGGATCGGTCGGGTGGCGACGCTCCTCGGCGGGTGGGACGTGAACATCAACTCGATGTCGGTGTCTGCCGACCAGGAGGGTCGAGCGCTGATGATCCTGGCGATCTCGACGGAGCGACCGCTCACCGCGGAGGAGCTCGCCGAAGTTGGCGAGCTCGAGGACATTCGCTCCGCCCGCCAGGTGGAGCTCCGCTAGCCCCACACGGGTAGACTGCAGCTCGAGACAGTATTCGGTGAGGGCGCCGCGGACGATTCGGGCGCGCCGGAAGTCGCTCGATGCTCGGCAACAGAGGTCGCTCAGCAGCGTTCGCGGCGTCCGGACTGGCGGCTGCGCTCGTTATCGTGTTGCTGGTGGCCGACTCCTTCGGGGCTCGCTCCGATCGTGTCCCGGCGCCGGCTGCGCTTGATTCGCTCGGTTCCGCGGTGGCAGCGCCGAGCGCGTCGCCGACGCCCGGACTGTCCGAGCCGGCACCAGGGAGCGGGGCTCCCGCGGTCCAGAACTCATCGGCCACGCCGGTGTGGCCTGCTGGGGTTCCGCGAGTCGGTCCCGGCCTCGAGCCCAGCCCTGAGCGGGCCACCTTCTCAGAACCCGGATTCGGTTTGGAGTTCGATTACCCAGCGAACTGGTCGATCGACTGGACCCCCGGCGGGAGCTACGTCGCGCTGCAGAACTACACGAGCGGCCATGGCCTGGATGACCCGAAGCGCATCAAGATCGAGATCCTGTACTTCGCCCGACGCATGGCCAGCTACGACAGCCTTGACGCCTACGTCGAGGCTCGCGATCGGTCCGCCCGGGACTCGGTTGAGTTCCTCTCGGCCGAAGAGATCGAGGTGGCCGCTCAGCCCGCGCTTCGGCATGTGATCGCTTCGCCACAGGTTCCGGACGGTGCGGTTCGCGTCGTATTCGCCGTCGGCGACGATCTCTATCTGCTGCTCGCGTACGACGGTCACTCCACCTACATCGAGGAGTTCGATCGCGTGCTGTCGAGCATCACGATCAAGTAACGGTGCTTCGGGCGCCTGGCGGGCACTTCGGGGAAGCCAGCGTCGATCCCGCGTAGAGGGGGCTCATGCGCCTGCGAAGTCGGACGTTGTCACTGTCTCCACCGTCGCTAGCATCGCGAGCCGGCCGTACTCCGCCATCGCCTCGAGGACGTCGGGGGCGATCGGGTCGAAGAGGTCGTGCTCGCCGGTGGTGAGGTCGTCGATGCGGAGGAGCACGGCGGCGCGCTCGACTTCGTGGGCGCGGGCGACCGCCAGGGTCGCCGCAGTCTCCATGTCGACGCCGTGGTAGCCGGCTCGGCGCCATCGGGCGATCACCTCGGCGGATTCTGACATCAGGGATGTGGTCGTGTACATCGGCTTGCGGTGCACGCGCAGTCCGCGCTGTTCGAGGGCTGTGCCGAGCCGGGTGGATAGCTCGGGCGAGGCGTCGGCGGGGGTGCGACTATCGAGGTACCAACGGCTGACGCCGTCGCCGCGGGCGGCGCGCGTCGGCACGAGCACGTCGCCGGCGGCCGTGCCGGGTTGGCAGGCGCCGTACCAGCCGAACTGGACGATCCTCGGGGTGCCGGCGCGGGCGAAAAGGTGGGCCCAATGCCCGGCCATCGGCGACGCGGCCGCGCCCACCAGCGCGACGCGCCCGGCGCCGTGGGGTACCAGCCACCCGGCTTCCGCTGCTCGCAGGCGCTCCGCTCCAGCGAAGGCGCGGGCGAACGACTCTGTCACCCGGACGGGGCGGAAGTGGCCGACGATCACCAGCGCGTCCGGTGGACCGTCGTGGAGCCCGAGGTAGCGTTGATGATCCTCCATCGATCGCTCGTGGTACATGATTCGCCGCCGGCTAGCCGGCGCCCTCCGATCCGGCTGAGGCCGCCTGTGGCGGCATCTGGACGACGGCGAGCAACGAGGGCTCGTCGAGCTTGTTGCCGAGCTGCCAGCCGCCTCGACCGGTTGTTTCGACGCGGACGGCGTCGCCCGGGCCGAGTGCGACGTTCGTGCCGTCCGAGGCGGTGACGACGATCTCGCCCTCCAGGCAGACGGCGAACGAGGGGACGGCGCGATGGAGGCCGGGGCGGGCGCCGGCCTCGAAGCGCATCAGCATCACCCGGCTCGCGTCGCCGAGCACGCTGCCGCCGACGCCCTTGAACTCGCCGGGGCCGTTCTCCCAGGGGCGGTCGAGGAGCTCGAGCGGTTCGAGGTGGGTCGTGCCGGAGTCATCGGCGTAGAGGCGGTAGGCGGCGATCGCGCCCTCCCTTTCGGGCACCACACGTCGGCGAACACGATGCGGATATGGGTCCGGTGTGGCGGTCGGTTCTCCTCGGATCGCGTGCTACGGTACCGGCCGCGAACGGAGGCCGCATGTTCCAGCGCTCGTACGACCGGGGTCCTCGAGACCTGCGACCTGTCACGATCGAGCCGGGCTACCTGAAGAACGCCGAGGGCTCGGCCATGATCTGGATGGGCGACACGCAGGTGCTGTGCGCGGCCAGCGTGGAGCCGCGCGTGCCGGGCTGGCTACGCGGCAGCGGCGCCGGCTGGGTGACGGCCGAGTACGGGATGCTGCCTCGGTCCACCAACACGCGCTCGGACCGCGAGGCCGCGCGTGGGCGGCAGGGTGGCCGCACGCAAGAGATCCAGCGCCTGATCGGGCGGTCGCTGCGGGCGGCCGTGGACATGCAGGCGCTGGGCGAGCAGACGATCACCCTCGACTGCGACGTGATCCAGGCCGACGGCGGGACGCGGACGGCTTCGATTACGGGGGCGTGGGTTGCTTTGGCGATGGCGATCGAGTGGATGCAGCGGGCCGGTTCCATGCCGACGTCGCCGCTGAAGACGCAGGTGGGGGCGATCTCCGCGGGCATCTTCGAGAAGCAGCCGCTGCTCGACCTCGACTACCGCGAGGACTCCGCCGCCGGGGTCGACTTCAACGTGGTGATGCTTGGGACGGGGCGGCTCGTGGAGGTGCAGGGGACCGCCGAGGGGGAGCCGTTCAGCAAGGACCAGCTCGGGGAGCTGATCAACCTCGCGACCGAGGGGATCGAGCAGCTGTTCGCGGCGCAGAAGGCGGCGCTCGACGAGTGGCGGGCTGGATAGGCGGGGTCGATTGGTGTCTTGGGTGCTCAGCTTCCGCCGACCGTGAGGGAGCGTGCGAGCATCGGGAACCGCAACGCGCGCTAGGCGTACTCGCCGAGGAACATGCCGCCGAGGATGTGGACGTGGGCGTGGTCCTGTGACTGCATTCCGTCGTAGCCGAAGTTCGAGAGTAGGCGGAAGCCCTGGGGGCACTGCTCCTGGGCGACCTTGACGGCGATCTCGCCGACGCGGCCCATGTCCTGCCAGAGCTCGGCCTGGGTCTCGTGCTGCTTGTGGATGGCGAGCAGCATGATGGGGACCCAGCGGAGGCGGTTGCGGAAGACCATGACCTCGTCGTCCTCGTAGAGGATGTCGGCGGGCTCACGATGCGCGGCGATCTCGCAGAAGACGCAGTATCGGGGCACCGGTCATTCCGTTCGTCGTCGAGGGCGCTGGCGTGTGTCGGGCGGAATGCTACGTTCGCGCCAGCGCACGATCGCGACGGGGATCTGGACCCGGCGCATGCGCGAACGGCGTCCACTCTATGGACGGCTCGCCGCCAGGGTCAAAGCCCAGCACAGATGAGGGAGAGGCGTCACGATGGCCGAGATCCGCCCGTTCCGAGGTCTTCGCTACGACCCTGAGCAGGTCAATCCGGACGATGTGCTGGCGCCGCCGTACGACGTGGTGGGCGAGGCGGCGGAGGCGGCGCTGCTGGCGCGGTCGCCGTACAACGCGGCGCACGTGGAGCTGGCGCCGGGCGAGCCGGAGGGACGCTTCGAACGCGCGGCGGAGGCGTTGGCGCGCTGGCAGCGTGACGGTCAGCTGATCCGCGACGAGGAGCCGGCGTACTACCTCTACGAGCAGGAGGCGACGATCGAGGGGGCGCGCGTCCACCGCCGCTGCTTCTTCGCGCAGCTGAAGCTGGCGCAGCACGACGAGGGGATCGTGCGGCCGCACGAGTCGACGATGGCGGGGCCTCGGGCGATCCGCCTGGACCTGATGCGGGCGACGAACGCGAACATCAGCCCGATCTTCTCGATGTTCACGGACCCGGCGCGGCGAGCGCGGGCGGTGCTGGACCGAGCGGCCTCGGCGGCCCCGATCTTCGAGGCGACGGACGACCTGGGGGACGTGCACCGGCTGTGGTCGATTGCCGACGCGGCGGACGTCGCGACGCTGGGCGAGGTGCTGGCGGAGTCGACGGTGACGATCGCGGACGGGCATCACCGCTACCACACGGCGCTCGACTACATGGCGGAGCACCCCGAGAACGAGGCCGCTCGATACGTGTTGATGGGGCTGATCGACGCGGATGACCCGGGGCTAGTGATCCTGCCGAACCACCGGCTGGTGCGTGCGGAGGCGCCGGCGGACCTGCTGGAGCGGCTGGGCGAGCGGTTCGCGGTGGAGGATCTGACCTCGGAACTGCCGGATGGCGCGGAGGGCGCAGCTGCACTGCTAGCGCGGGTGCGTGAGCGTGCAGGGGGGCCGGCGACGTTCGGGATCATCGAGGCGTCCGGGCGGCAGCTGCTGGCGGCGGGACGCTCGTTCGAGGCGCTGGGCGAAGCGATGCCGGCGGGGCTCTCCGAGGCGTCGCGCCGCCTCGATGCGCTCGTGCTGACGGAGCTGATCCTCGATCCGTCGTTCGGGATCGACGCGGCGGCGCTGACCGCGGGCGCAGTCGACTTCACCGCGGATGCGCGGGAGGCCTCGGCGGAGACGATCGAGGGGCCGTACAGTGTCGCCTTCCTCGTGAACGGGACGCCGGTGCAGCAGGTGATCGAGGTGGCGGACGCCGGCGAGGTGATGCCGCAGAAGACGACGTTCTTCTACCCGAAGCTGGCTACCGGGATGGTGTTCTCGCTTCTGGATGAGTAACCGGTGCGGTGCGAGATGTTCCGACGCCGCGTTCGGGCGACCGCACTAGCCGGTAGACTTGAGAGTCAGGCCGCCGCCGTTCGAGAAACTCAGGTCATTGCAGTTGACCGAGACCGTGGGGCCTGACCGGGGCGCGTGGTTCACTCTCACGACGAAGCCGGACCCAGAATCACATGCGAGGCCACCAGGCTTCGATTGTCCGCCCGTCGCGGAACAACCGTAGCGCTGCGCAGCACTCTTGATTTGAACGAAGCCGTACGCATCGTCGAACGTCGTTGGAGTCGCACTGGTAGTTGGCGTACCAGCCTTCGTCCCTACGCTGACCTTGTTCTCCGAGACCTCGAGCGAGGCCATGAACTTACTTCCGAGTTCGACTAGCACCAGACCCCCGGCGACGTTCATCTCGTTCCTTGTGATGCTGATGGATTCCCAGCCGCTGCCAACCAGAAAAGCCCCGTTGGATGACTTCGGCTTTTCCGACGGAGGGAGATAGAGGCGATTCTCTCTGAGAATCAGGCGCGAGTAGTCATTCGCCATATCAGCGGAGTCGACGGGAAGGGTCGTATTCGTCGGCGTGGTGTCGCTCGAGGAGCTTGCCACTGGAGACTTGGGACCAGTCGCACATTCGTCTCGCGAGAACAGAGTCGGTATCGCCATCCGCGGGCAGTAGATTGAGCCCGCTGGCTGCGATGCCTGGCTGTGGTAGCTGATCTTGTTCCACTCAAACTTGACGAGTCGTCCTGTGAGGTTAGCGATCCAAGAATAGTCAGCTATCTCGACGACATTCCTGCAGAAGTGAACGTCGTAGACATCGACATAGGGTGTCAACTGGGTGTAGCTGATCATCTGCTCAACCTCTGGCGGTGCGACAGGACAGAGAGGGGCCGGATGCTCGAGTTCGTTGAAGTCCGCTCCTGAGATTGACACTGGACTAGACTCAAGGCGTCTCTGAGCGATTGCAGCGAACACAGTCGCTCCGCGGCCACTCATCGTCAGCGGTTTCGGAAGTCGGGATGGACCGCTGCTCGGCAGTTCGAAGTAGCCAAGGAGCCCCCACTTACCCTGCGGCGCCTCGAGCACCCGCGCCGACTCCCTTAGACCATTCGCTCCGACCGTCACACTGCTTGCTACGGGGTCAGACACGTCGAGGTACAGGGGGTTCGATTGCCGCGCCAGCCACTCAGTCGGAATCTGAGAGGAGAGAGCTGCGACGCCTGGTGAATGGAGGCGCAGTGAGTCGGGCAACGAACCGTCGGTGTCGCTGTAGGTGTTCTTCTCGACGCAGACTTCACGAGCCCCAATGTCCGGGGTGACAGACTTGTTCTGCCAGGCCTCAAGTTTTGTAGGGAGTGTCCAGCGGTTGTGCGGTTCGACGGTCGCGAAGGAGTGACCGCACGCATAGCCGGTACAGCCCGAAATCTTGACGTTCCTGACGTTCGTCATCGATACGCCAGCGTGACGAGGCCGAACGAACATGCAACCGGCGACCGCCGAGTTCTCGGTCTCTGACCCGATCGCGACCGCCGAGCCCCACGTATCCGAGATGGCGCAGGAGGCGATATGGACGTAGTTCGAGAAGTTGATCTGGATCCCATGCCCGCTGTCAAAGAGATACCGCTCATGGGAGAATGAATCTTCGCAGTTCTGGATCCAGTATGACTTGCCTTTATTCCACCATGAATCGAGTGCTATCAGATAATCACATACGGTCGAACTGCTAGGCGCGTTACCATCCGTGATTAACGATTCTAAATTCTTGCGCTTGTCGTCGATCGAGTTCGTCCACTTCTGAGGAAATAGTAGATCGCGCCGCGAGATATGGTAGCGATTGCCGTCGAAATCGACGTTCGCGATCGAGACATACGAGCTATTCCGGACCACGAGCATCGACCGCTGCGTCGTCGCCCCCTTCTTCGTTCCAGAGAAGTCGTGGCTGTCAAACCAGCGAATCGTCGTTGTGCCGCCGCGACCGGTTGCCCCGCGGATGGAGAGCCAGTTGTCGACGATGTTGGGATCGCTCTTGTTATTCCGTTCGACTGTCAGCCCGGTGTCGATCGAGAATTGACCCGGCGGAAGCTCGATGATGCGAACGTTTGGCTTTGATGGGTCCTCCCACGACGCGATCGCTTCGTCAAACGCAGCCTGGATTGCTGGGGCTGAATCGGTGAGCCCGGTCGGGTCCGCCTGTACGGTCAGTTTCTCGAGCGTGTCATCGGGTAGGGAGGGCGGCTGGCCAGCCCCACTGACGCTGCAACCACAAGATCCGCTCAGGACGTCTTCGTCGGTCAGCAGCGGAAGGTCGAGATCGGCGCACTCGTCAGCGTCGCAGTCACATCCGAGGAGAGCAGCGAGGCCCAGTCCTAACGTGCCGATCCCAAGCCGCTGTAGCGCTGATCGGCGTGAGATCGAATCCGGTGCGGACGTCTCCATCGCGGTCGTTATATCACGGCTTCCGCGCAACGGTGGGTACCGGGAGCAGGTGCGTCCCTCGGTAACGCCACGCCTGTACACCGGTCCGTGTCGGGTCCTCCGATAGCCAATATCCCTGGGATCGCCTGAGACCGACTTGTCGATCGGAGTTGGCTGTCGATTCGAGCCGCGAGGCTTACGCGAAGCTGTGATCGACCGCGTACGCCTTCCGCGGCAGGGTGTCGTCTTCCTTCGCACCTCCCAACTCGGCGGCGACGTTGCAGAGATGCCGAGTGGTCAATGGGTCCAGGGGACTCCATTCAACTAGCCGCGATCGCCGGCGGGATCGCTGCGTCTAGCGCTCGGTGCTAATCCAGAGGCGGTCGCCGTCGCTCGTGACGGTGATGCTGCCGTGGTGGTCGGTGCGGAAGACCGGGATGCCCTCGTACCGGGTCATGACCTCCTCGGCGGGGTGGCCGTAGGGGTTGGTGGCGCTGGCGGAGAGGACGGCTGCGGCGGGGGATACCGCTTCGAGGAAGGCCGGGGTGGAGGAGGTCTTGGATCCTTGGTGGGGGATGAGGAGGACGTCAGCCGCGAGGGTGTGGCCGCTGTCGACGAGCCATCGTTCGGCCGCCTCCTCGATGTCGGCGGTGATGAGGATGCGGCGGTCGCCGACGGTGATGAGGATGACCATCGAGCCGTCGTTGTCGGAGTCGAGGGTGTGAGTTCCGGCGGCGACGGGCGGGGATAGGGCCTCGATGGTGGTCCGGTCGGTGAGGTGGATGCGGTCGCCGATGTCGAAGGGTTGCGTCTGAACCGACTGGGCGGCGGGGAGGCGGCGGGCGATCTCCTCGAGGGTGTCGGTGGCGGCGAGGAGGGTGGCCGGGGGGAAGCGGTCGAGGACGGTGGCGAGGCCACCGACGTGGTCGAGGTCGGTGTGGCTGAGGAGGACGGCGTCGAGGCGGCCGACCTCGGGTGGGAGTGCGAGGGCGACGGCGCCGTCGGGTGGGCCGGTGTCGAAGAGGACGCGCTGGCCGCCGTCCTCGATCAGGACGGCGAGGCCGTGGCCGACGTCGAGGAAGGTGACGCGCGCGTCGCCTGAGGGTGGCTGGAGTACGGCGAGCCAGAGGCCGATCGCGACGACGGCGAGGCCGGCGGCCCAGCCGAACGAGGTGCCGGCGGTGGGTTCGAGGGCGTTCTGTCGTTCGCCGTTGCGGTCGAGCCACCAGGTGGCGGCGGCGAGGCCTGCGTACCAGAGCGCGCCGGCGAGCAGCGGCGCGCGGACGGTGAACTCGCCTCCGGGGAGGGCGGCGAGGCGCTCCACGATCCAGATGAAGGCTGAGGGGACGAAGGTGATCAGCGGTCGGGCCGCGGGTGCGGCGACCTCGTTGGTTCCGGCGAGCGCGGCGACGGCGGCGACGAAGACCGTGGCCTCGTAGAGCGGGGCGACGATGACGTTGGCGGGGATGGCGACGATGGAGACGCGCTCGAAGGCGGCGACCTGGACCGGGAGGACGGCGAGCGTTGCGCCGGTGGCGGTGGCGGCGAGTTCGACGACGGTGGCGCGGCCGCCGTCCTCGGGCCAGCCGAGGCGGCTCAGGGTGAACGAGCTGAGCGCGGGGGCGACGACCATGACGCCGGCGGTGGCGGTGGCGCTGAGCTGGAAGGCGACGTCGCGGGCGACGCCGGGGTCGAGGGCGAGCATGACGGCGACGGCGTAGGTGAGGTAGATCCAGCCGGGTGTGCGGCGGCCCAGCACCGAGGCGATGACGATGCCGACGGCCATGACGGCGGCGCGAACGACGGGCGGGTCGGCGCCGACCAGCGCGACGTAGGCGGGGAGTGCGAAGAGCAGGGCGAGGGCGGCGCGGCGCCTTGGGATGGCGAGCGTCAGGACGGAGATCGCGATCCCGAGCAGCAGCGCGACGTTTTGGCCCGAGACAACGACGAGGTGGGTGGTGCCGGTCTGGCGGAGGGCCTCGGTGAGGTCGGGTGGCATCGTTCCTCGCTCGCCGACGAGGACGCCGGCGGCGAGGGCGGATTCGGGCGCGGGGAGCGTGCGCTCGATGTTGGCGTTCACCCAGCGTCGGGTGGCACGGAGGGTGGTCCATACATCCTCGTGCTTGCCGACGGTGCGCCAGGAGTCCGGGAAGCCGCCGACGGCGTAGATGCCGCGGCTCGCGAGGTAGCCCGGGTAGTCAAAGTCCTCGAGCTCCGGCGGCGCTTCCAGTTCGACACGGAGTTCGAGGCGGTCGCCGGCCTCGAGCGGGTCGAGCGGGGCGAACATGGTGATGCGGGCGCCACCTTCGACGAGGCGGCCGTCGAGTTGCTCGACCTCGAGGTCGACGCGGGCGTAGAGGCCGCGGACGCGCGGGTCGTCGCGGACGATGCCGACGACGGTGTGGTCGCCTCGGGCGGTGGCGAGCGGGGAGGAGGTGGGAGTGCCCGCCGTCTCGAACCGTAGGTGGCCGAGCACGAGGAGCGCTGCGAGCACGGCGAGGAGGGCGACGGGGGCTGCGGGTCGGGGACCTCGGAGGGGTGCGAGGCGCAGGGCGGCGGCGGTGGCGACGAGGGCCAGCGCGGCGATCGCGGTGGCCCACCACGGGGTCTCGAAGAGCGAGGCGAGGACGATCCCGACCACGAACGCGCCGGCGAGGAGCGGGAGTCGCGGGAGGCGAGGGTAGGGCGACGTCGCTGGGGCATTGAGAGGCGTCACGGGGCGCTCGCCGAGACGAGGTCTCGGATGCCCTCGTAGGTGCGGGCGGGGATCAGGTCGCGTTCGAGCAGTTCGTCGCTCGATCTGAAGGGGAGGATCGCTCGTGCCTCGATGATGCGGGCGGCGTAGACGGGGCCGATTCCGGGGAGGTCTTCGAGTTCCTCGGTGGTGGCGGTGTTCAGGTCGAGGAGCGGGGGGCCTTCGCCGAGGCGGGGGACGTGGATGTGGTCCTCGTCGCGGATGCGGAGGGCGAGGTTGACGCCGGCCGGGTCGGCGTCGGCGGCGAGGCCGCCGGCGCGCTCGACGACGTCGGCGACGCGGTCGCCTGGCTTGGCTTCGACGAGGCCGGGGGCGGCGACGGCACCGGAGACGTTGACGAGCAACTGGTCGACGCCGGCGGGTGGGGTGCCTCGGACGATCTCCACGCCTCGGGAGGGGGTCTGGCGGGCGACGAGGATGGTGGCCGCGACCGCGATGGCGGCGATGAGGGCGAGGTTGAGCACGGTCGGACGCGGCAACACGGATGCCTCCCCTGCGGCATCCTATGAGGCGACGGTCAGAATGAGGAGATGGCGGTGACAGTCAGGGTATTCGAGATGCCTGTTGCGGCGTCGTTCGCGGCGAGGAGGCTGGCCGGCGGGAAGCGGTCGAGGACGGTGGCGCGGCTGCCGACGTGGTCGAGGTCGGCGTGGCTGAGGAGGACGGCATCGAGGCGACAGACCTAGGGTCGGAGCGCGAGGCGACCGCGCCGTCGGGCGGGTCGGTGTCGAAGAGGACGCGCGGGCCGCCGTCCTCGATCAGGACGGCGACGCCGGCGTACCAGAGTGCGCCGGCGAGAGGCGCGGTGCCCGAACGGTGAACTCGCCTCGGGGGAGGGCGGCGAGTCGGTCGACGATCCAGATGAGGGCGGAGGGGACAAAGGTGATCAGCGGTCGGGCGGCGGGTGCGGTGACCTCGTTGGTTCCGGCGAGCGCGGCGAGGGCGGCGACGAACACCGTGGCCTCGTAGAGCGGGCGACGATGACGTTGGCGGCGGCGACGATGGAGACGCGCTCGAAGGCCGCGATCTGGACGGGGAGGACGGCCAACGGCTCACAAGTGGGCGGCCTCGATCACAGGCGCGCGGCCGCAGTCGGGACGTATCGACGTCAGTGATACCGAGGTCACAGCGCATTCACCCGAGATGAACTGAGACCCTGAACATCGGATCAGCGATCGTCCGAAGCGTCGCCGCGGGGGTGATATGGCAGTTTCGACTATCGAAGAGCTTTTCGCGGTCTTGGGACCGGATTCCTCAGCTTGGCCAAAGATCGTGGGGACGGCCGAGGCCGGTTGGATTGAGTTCAAGCGCGCCCCATACCGGCTCGCGGAGCACCGGCAGAAACTCGAGCTAGCGAAGGACATCTCGGCGATCGCCAACTATGGCAGCGGGGTCCTGGTGATAGGGGTTCAGACAGAGCGCGACGCCAGCACGGCCAGCGATGTCGCCGCGAGCATCAGCCCGGTCAGGCTCGCAATGGTTGACTGCGACCAGATCAGAAAGATCATCCAACGCTACGTCTATCCGCACCTAGAAGTGAGCTGCAAGGTGTGGCCGTTAGACGATGAGGAGCGCTTGGCTCTCGTGTCGCTGTTTGTCGAGCGACAGGACGAGGGCGAGAAGTACTTCATAGTCACTGAGGGTGTGTCGCAAGAGGGCGATGAAGTGCTCGCGAATCACATCGGTGTCTTCGTTCGCCAGGCCGATGGGGACATCGTTGGGCTTCAGCCATCGTACCTGCACGACCTTATCCGCGAGGGCCGGCGTGCACGAAGAGCGGTGGATCAACGGCGAACCTATGACCTCCCGCTCTTGGAACTCCTCGTGGGAAGAGATCGCGGTCGCGCCGCGGAGACGCAAGTCGACGTAGTCGAGCCAGCCGAGCTAGGGGAGCGGCTCACCGATGATGTTGAGGCGGCGGGCGTAGAGGATACGAGCTACCTGTTCCTTCAGGCTTGGCCCGAGTCGCCTTCCGAGATCAGAGACCTGCTTGACCGTCGTCAAGCTGGGTTCTATCCGGAGTTCATCGACCCGTCGAGTCTCCGGCCGCGCGGCTTCAACTTGGGTTTCGGAACCTCTGCGGAGGTCCTGCCCGGTGGCGCACTCAGGAAGATACGTCCAGGTGGCCTTTCTCTTTCGGTCCGCGCCGATGGCCTGACGACGATGGTGGTGGGCTCCTACTTCCTTGGTTGGGCCATGGAGCAGACCAGCTCGCCGTACCGCATGAATCCGCTCACCTTGATCGAGTTGGTCACCGAGTTCTGCCGCTTCTTCTCAGGGCCTGTGTTGGGCCGTACCGAGACAGCAGCGCCGCTGCGAGGTCGCTTCTGGGCGGGCTTCCGGCAGCTATCACGCCAAGGCGTGTCGGAGCTTCCAGAGGGTGATCCTGACGTCCGGGGCAGGCGTGCGATCTGGGGGCAAAGCCACGAGCTCGTCGGCGAGCGAACGGAGATCGATGTTCGCGTCGAGGGGGCTGGCGACGCTGCCGGGACTGCATTCGAGCTCCTGCGTCGGATCTATCGCGAGTTTGGGATCGACGAGTCATCGATCCCATATACCGATGCTGAGCGGAGGCGGGTGCTATTCCAATCGATCGTCGACGCCTAGGTCGAGGCTCAGCGCGGTTGCCGACAATCGTGGCGGGCGTGCTGGACGTGGACGCCGGCGGCGTCTCGCTCGCCGGCGTCGGGCCTCAGCGCGATCGGCGCCTCCAGGTCGGTGCAGACGCCGCCGATCGTCACCGCTGGACGCGGAAGCTCGCAACGAACGAAGTGTCGTTCTCGCGCGCCCATCGCCTGACTTGCTTGATGTACCAGGGAATTCCTGAGTCATCGATTCCAAGGGCGATCACAGCCTCCCCGAAGAACTCTGGGGGGGGGTGCTCCGCCCATTCGAGCTGGCTGGAGAGAGCGGCAAGCGCGACAACCGCGGGGGTTCCGGAATCGAATCGGTCACCATGGAGGCTGAGGAGTGTGGCCGCCGTCGCCCCGGGTGGCACCAACTGCTCAACCAGATAGGCGATACGAGTGACGTCGAGCGGCCGCGTGGGGCACAAGCGCGCCGAGGGCGGTCGAATGGTCTCGGTAGCTACCGCGGTCTCAGAGGGACGCTGAGGCGCGTTGTCGGCGCGGGGTTCGGTTGCTGTCGGCGGAGCCATGGCCTCTACCAAGCGCGCGTCGACCACCTCACGAATCGCACGCTCCGCTTCCGGGTCAAACTCGGCGATGGTCCTGACATCGGCGGTCAGTTCGGCTACTTCCTGCTGATCTCGGCTCATCGTCTCCCACGTGAACCCCGGGCCGGAGAATCGCATCGGCCGGTTCTCCACGTAGGCGCGGAACCGCTCCCCAATCGCCTCGCGGTTCCGATTGAAGACGCGAACCACAAAGACCAGCAGTCCCGCCGCCACCAAGGGCCAGGCCAACGCCGAGACGAGGTCGACCACCGCGTCGGCCGGCGGTCCGCTGACGAAGACCGTTCGGAGCATGGCCCGACTCTACCTCCAACCTCACGCGGTTGGTGGTGGCACCGGCCAACTCGGCTGCTGTTCGGCTGCCCGTCGGCCCAGCCGTCCAACGGGTGCGGGGGGCGATCGGTGAGGGGTGCTAGCGGCGTATCCGGTGTCAGCGGCTTCCCGATGCGGTAGCGGGGGTCGCTCCTTATACTCGACGTTCGAGCACTGATTGCATGCACCTCCCCGGAGCACGCCCGTGTTGGGCCGCGACCTTACTTCGATCCTTGACCTCTCGACCGAGGAGCTGGCGCACGTGTTGGACGTGTCGCTGGGGATGAAGCGCGACGGCGCCGGGCCGATGCTGGCCGGGAAGACGCTGGCGCTGGTGTTCGAGAAGCCCTCGTTGCGGACGCGGGTTTCGTTCGAGATGGCGATGCGCCGGCTGGGCGGGGGCGCGATCGCGTTGCCGCCGCACGAGATCCAGATGGGGGATCGCGAGCCGGTTCGGGACGTGGCGCGCGTGCTGTCGCGGATGGTGCACGGGATCGCGGCGCGGACGTACGCGCACGAGACGATCCTGGAGCTGGTCGAGCACGCGTCGATCCCGGTCGTGAACGCGCTGTCGGAGGACGAGCACCCGTGCCAGGCGCTGGCGGATCTGCTGACGCTTCGGGAGCGGTTCGGTGACCTGCGCGGGGTGCGCTGGACGTACGTCGGCGACGGGAACAACGTGGCGCGGTCGCTGGCCTATGCCTCGGTGAAGGCGGGGCTGCACCTGACGATCGCGACGCCGCCTGACTTCGCGCTGCTGGATGCCGACCTCGAGACGGCAGGCGCCCTCGATGGCGGGGGGACCGTCACGCAGACGACCGACGCGCACGCGGCGGTCCGCGAGGCGGCGGTGGTGTACACGGATGTCTGGGCCTCGATGGGGCACGAGCACGAGCTGGAGGGGCGCAAGGAGCACTTCCAGCCGTACCAGCTCAACGGGGCGCTGATGGCCTCGGCGCCGGCGGACGCCCTCGTGATGCACGACCTGCCGGCGCACCGCGGCGAAGAGATCAGTGACGAGGTCATCGAATCCGATCGTTCGATCGTCTTCGACCAAGCGGAAAACCGGATGCACGCTCAGCAGGCGCTGCTAGCGTTGATCCTGGCGGAGACGACGCCCGGGGCGTAACCACCGCTGCCCGAGGCAGACCGACCGCCGCCCATGAGTGGGCGAGATCCGCACGGATGACGGATCGAATGGAGTGCAGGCGGAGTGCCGGACGGCGTCAGCGACGTACTCGCGCGGATCGATCTCGCCGCGGTGATCGACATCCTGATCGTGTCGCTGGCGATCTACTGGCTGCTGCTGCTGATCCAGGGCACGACGGCGATGACGGTGCTGCGCGGCGCTGCGGTGCTGCTGCTGGGCGCGTTCGTGCTCAGCCGGATCTTCGATCTACGGATGTTGAACTGGATTCTCCGCAACTCGCTGACCGGTCTGGTGATCGCGGTGCTGGTGATCTTCCAGCCGGAGATCCGGCGGGCGCTGGAACGCCTCGGGCGGACCGGGTTGCGGTCGGTGCTCGGGCGGCGCGAGCACCGGGATGCGATCGACATCGTGGTGCGGGCGGCGACGCGGCTCGCGCGGTCGCACACTGGGGCGTTGATCATCCTCGAGCGGGAGACCGGGCTGCAGGACGTGATCGACACGGGGATTCCGACGAACGCGACGCTGAGCGTGGAGCTGCTGGCGACGATCTTCCACCACAACTCGCCGCTGCACGACGGGGCGGTGGTGATTCGGGATGACCGAGTGATCGCGGCGGGGTGCACGCTGCCGCTGTCGGAGGCGGATCTGCCCGCCGACTACGGGATGCGCCACCGGGCGGCGGTCGGGATGGCGGAGCGGACCGACGCGGTGGTGGTGGTGGTCTCCGAGGAGCGTGGAACGACCTCGCTGGCGTCGAACGGGCGGATGGCGCCGGACATGGACGAGGGCCGGCTCGACCGGCAGCTGCACCGGTTGTTTGGCCTCGAGTTCGAGGAGCCGGCGGAGCCGGCGACGGCCGCGGGCGCCGGCGGGTGAGCGGCGGGCCGGCCAGGTGAGCCGCTTCGAGTCGACGGAGAGCCGGCTGCGCGAGACGTGGGAGATCACGGTCGATGCGTGGCAGCGCTCGATGCGGACGATCCGGAACACGCCGGGGTTGCTGATGCTGTCGGCGCTGCTCGGGGTGAGTCTCTGGGTGTTCGTGACCGAGGAGGAGAACCCGACGCGGGTGGACGAGTTCAGCACGCCGATCCTCGTGGAGAGCGTGAACGTCGAGGCGGACCTGGCGGTGGCGAATCAGCTGCCGAGCGTGCGGGTCACGCTCGCGGCTCCGGAGGAGCGGTGGGAGGAGATCGACGCGGGGCTGGCGGAGGTCAGCGCGTTCGTGAACCTCGTTGGGTTGACCGCGCGGGAGCAGGACGTGCGGGTGCAGGTCGACGTGGACGGCGTGCGCGGGGTGCGGGTGGTCGAGGTGACGCCGGAGCGGGTGACCGTGAACCTCGAGGACCTGACCTCCGTGGAGGTGCCGGTGCGGGTGCAGCCGGTCGGGCCGCTGCCGCTGGGTTTCGAGCTCGGTGACACGTCGTCGGAGACGCCGACGGTCACGGTGCGGGGGCCGGAATCCCTCGTGGGGCGGGTGAGCGAGGCGGTGGCGGACATCAACGTCACCGGGCTCACCGGCGGCGTTGAGCCGACGGTGACGGTCGTGCCTCGAGGGGCGGGGGGCGGCGAGATCCGCGGGGTGACGATCGATCCGACGACGGTGCGAGTGAGCGTCGAGATCCGGCGGAGCACGCTGATCCGCGCGCTCACGCTCTGGCCGAGCGTCGAGGGCGTGCCCGCTCCTGGCTATCGCGTGACGAACGTGGTGGTGTCGCCGGCGACGGTGACGGTTGAAGGGACGCTCGAGGCGTTCCAGCAGGTGCTGTCGATCCAGCTCGACGCAGTGGATATCACCGGTGAGCTGACCGACGTGACCCGAGCGGTCACCGTCGAGGTGCCTCAGGGGCTCAGTCTGACCGACAGTCGCACCGTCACCGTGGTGGTGCAGATCGCGCCGATCGACGACGCGTTCACGTTCGCGCTGACGCCGACGGTGGTCGGGCTCGGCGACGGTCTCGCCGCGGAGCTGGCGAACGAGACCGTCGACGTGACGCTGAGCGGGCCGCTGCCGCTGCTTACGGAGCTGTCCGCGAGCGACCTGGAGCTGATCCTCGATGTCGCGAACCTCGAGGTGGGGATCCACGACGTGGCTGTCGAGCTAGCGGTGCCCGACGGCGCGGTGTTGCAGGCACTGCAGCCAGAAACGGTCTCGGTTACGCTGACCGCCCAATGACCGATGCTTCCGACTCGACCGCGCCGGATAAGACTGCGGCGGCCGTTCCACTGATCGCGATCGTGGGGCGGCCGAACGTGGGGAAGTCCGCGTTGTTCAACCGGCTCACGCGGACCCGCGCCGCCCTCGTGGAGGACCTGCCGGGGACGACGCGCGACCGGAACTATGGGGACCTCGAATGGCGGGGGCGGCGCCTGCGGATCGTCGACACCGGGGGGCTGCTGGGCGACGAACCCGAGGAGCTCGGGCCGCTGGTACGGGAGGCGGTCGAGCGCGCGATCAACGAGGCGGACGCGCTGCTGTTCGTGGTCGACGGCGTCGACGGGCCGACCGCGCCCGATTACGAGATCGCGGAGATGCTGCGCCGCGCCGCGCAGCCGGTGGTCGTGGTCGCGAACAAGGCCGACGTGGGGCGGGCGGCGGATCGCCTCGATGAGTTCTATGGCCTCGGGTTCGACAAGCCGCACCCGGTGTCCGCGATCCACGGCGCCGGGGTGGCCGACCTGCTCGATGATGTCCTCGAGATCGTGCCGGGAGTACCGGCGGAGGAGCGCGCGGCCGACGGGAAGATCCGGGTGGCGATCGTCGGGCGGCCGAACGTCGGGAAGTCGTCGCTGGTGAACGCGATCCTCGGGGAGCAGCGGACGATCGTGTCCTCGATCCCCGGGACGACGCGCGACTCGATCGACACGGTGTTCGAGTTCGAGGGGCATGAGCTGGTACTCGTCGACACGGCCGGGATTCGGCGACGAGGGCGGGTCGAGCGTGGGGTGGAGCGGCACTCCGTGCAGCGCGCGGAGCGGGCGATCGACCGGGCCGACGTGGTGCTGCTGGTGATCGACCAGGGCGAGTTGCTGACGTCGCAGGACACGCATATCGCCGGGTACGTGCAGGAGCAGGCGCGCGGGCTGATCCTCGTGGTGAACAAGTGGGATCTTGCCGAGGAACGGGCGGCGCGGGCCGACTTCGCCCGGCAGGTGGATCATCGCTACCGGTTCGTGCCGTGGGCGCCGGTGATGTTCACCTCGGCGGTGAGCGGGGAGGGGATTCGCGACCTGCTCGAGCTGACGGTGCATATCGCGGGCGTGCGGGAGCGGCGGATTCGGACCTCTGAGCTGAACCGGGTGGTGCAGCGGGCGATGACGGCGCACGGGCCGCCGACCATCCACCACCGGCGTCTGAAGGTGCTGTACACGACACAGGCGGAGGTTTCGCCGCCGACGTTCGTGCTGTTCGTTAACGACCCGGCGCTCGTGCACTTCTCGTATCGTCGCTACCTGGAGAACCAGATCCGCGAGGCGTTCGACTTCGACGGCACGGGGATCCGGATGATCTTCAGGAAGCGGTCCGAGGACCGACTCGAGGTGCCTGCTTGAGCATCGTTGTCACCGCTGTCCTCGGATATCTCTTTGGCTCGATCCCGACCGGCGTGCTCGTCGGGCGGCTGGCGGGGATCGAGGACGTTCGCCAGTACGGGTCGGGGAAGACCGGGTTCACGAACTCGTTGCGCACGCTGGGTATTCGGTGGGCGATCCTCGTGGTGGTCGTGGACGTCTTCAAGGGCAGCGCGCCGGTGCTGATCGGGCGGCTGCTGTTCGACGAGCCGATGGCCGCGGCGCTCGGCGGGGTGGCGGCGGTGCTCGGACACACGTTCCCGCTGTTCGCCGGCTTCCGCGGCGGACGCGGTGTGGCGACGGCGTTCGGGGCGTTCCTGGCGGTGTCGCCGCTGGCGGCGCTGGCGTGCCTGGGCTTCGCGCTGATCGTGCTGGCGATCTTCCGGTACGCGTCGCTGATGTCGGTCGTGGGGGTGTTCGTCGGGTTCCTCGTGATCGTCGGGCTGGTGGCGGCGGATCGCGCGGCGACGCCGTACCTGCTGTTCGCGCTGCTGACGATGCTCGCAGTGGAGTTCAACCACATCGCCAACATCAAGCGGCTGCTCGCGGGTACCGAGCCGAAGCTCGGGCAGGGCGGGCAACGTCGCGATCCCAGCAGCGCCTGACGGGACGTCGATGACCGGTTCGATCAGCTCGGCGGCCGTGGTCGGCACGACGTCCTGGGGCACGATGCTTGCGGTCCAGCTCGCCCGGAACGGGGTCGACGTAACCCTCGTCGCCCGTTCGGATGAGGAGGCGCGAGCGCTCCAGGCAGCGGGCGAGCACCGTGAGCGACTCCCCGGGGTGGCGTTCCCACCCGATCTCCGCGTCTCGACCGCTCATGACGAGGCGATCGGCGCGGCGGATCTCGTCTGCTTCGTCGTTCCGTCGAGGTCGATCGTGGCGAACCTCGAGGAGCTTGCCGGGGCGATCGGAGCCGACGCGACGCTACTGAGCGCCACGAAAGGGATCGAGGCTTCGACCGGTCGTCGGATGTCCGAACTGATCGCCGAGCACTTTCCGGGTCGCGCGCTCGCTGTGCTTTCCGGACCGAATCTGTCGCGCGAGGTGGCTGCCGGGCAGCCCAGCACGACGGTGATTGCCTCGACGGGGCCAATCGAGCCGCTCCGTGACGCGTTTCATTCGCGAACGTTTCGCGTCTACACGAGTGGCGACGTGATCGGGGTGGAGCTGGGCGGTGCGCTCAAAAACGTCGTCGCGATCGCGGGCGGGATGGTGGATCACTTCGGATTCGGCGACAACGCGAAGGCAGCGATACTGACGCGTGGACTCGCGGAGATCACGCGGCTGGCGGTCGCTGCCGGCGGTGACGCGCTGACGCTGCAGGGGCTCGCCGGCATCGGCGACGTGATGGCGTCTGCCTACAGCTCACTCTCGAGGAACCGACGCCTCGGAGAACTCGTCGCGTCGGGGGTGTCGCTCGACGAGGCGCTCGCCCAGATCGACGAGACGGCGGAGGGCGCGAACACGGTGCCGGCCGCGCTCGACCTCGCGAAGCGACTCGGAGTGGAGATGCCGGTGACGGCTGGGCTGAACAGCATCTTCTATGGCGGAGTCACGCCGACCGCGGCGATCGAGGCGCTGCTCGCTCGGGATCCGACGGTGGAGCTGCGCTGAACCGTATACGGGCGCGCCCGTTGGAGTGACTCTCGGAGCAGCCGGTACACTGGGCGAGTGACTGATCCCGAGTTCGCACTCCCACCCGACGAAGCAGACGAAGACGAGCCACCTCAGCCGACGGCTGACGAGGTGCTCGATCAGCTCGAGGCCGGCAGCGACGACTACAGCGCGCTGCGTGCTCTGACCGACATCGGCGACGGCCAGCTCACCAGGCTGATGGGGATCTGGCCGCGGTTGGAGCCGGAGCGCCGGCGCGACCTGCTCGCCAAACTCGATCAACTGGCGAACGAGCACGCGGTGCTCGACTTCTACCGTATTCACCTCTCGGCCCTGCACGACCCGGACGCGGCGACGCGGATGCTGGCGGTGCGCGGGATCGCGATCGAGGAGCGTCCGGACTACCTGCACCTGCTCTGCGCGCAGCTGGAGAGCGACCCGGAGGCGTCCGTGCGCGCCGAGATCGCGGACGTGCTGGGCAAGTGGGTCGTGAGCATGGAGTTCGGGCTCCTGTCCGACGAGGACGCCGAGGAGCTGGAGGTCGCGCTCACCAATCGCATCCACGATGAAGAGGAAGACGAAGAGGTGCGCGGCCGCTGCCTGGAGGCGCTGGGTGCGTCTTCGGAGGAGACCGTCGGCGAGCTGATCGGCGAGAGCTACGAGGTGGGGTCGCACCGCCTGCGCGTGGCTGCGATCAAGGCGATGGGGCGCAGCGCCTCGGAGACCTGGTTGCAGATCCTGATCTTCAACTTCGACGACGACGACGCCGACATTCGCTCCGCCGCGGCGACCGCGGCGGGTGCGCTACTGATGGACGCGGCGGTGACGCCGCTGGGGATGCTGCTCGACGACGCGGAGACCGAGGTACAGCTCGCGGCGATCGAAGCCCTCGGTGAGATCGGGGGCGAGGAGGCGGAGCGCATCCTGACGCGCCGGCAGCGCGAAGCCCCGACCACGGAGATCCGGCAGGCGGCCGAGGATGCGCTGGCGGCCGCACAGCTCCTCGATGTTCCGATCCGCGACGACGCGATGGCCGAGCCTGACTTCGAAGACGGTGGGCTCGATGGCCCGGCCCTCTAGCCGGTTCGCTCGCACCTCGCGGACCGCGATCGCGGCCGGCGGGGTGATCTACCGGTGGGGCGAGTCGGGCGCGGAGATCGTGCTGGTGGCGCGGCGGCGCGAGCAGCTGTGGGCGCTGCCCAAGGGCACGCCGGAGCCCAGCGAGACGATCGAGGAGACGGCGTTGCGCGAGGTGCGCGAGGAGACGGGCCTCGTGACCGCGATCGTGGAGACGCTGGGGACGGTCCGCTACAGCTTCACGAGCCGCAGCGGCGAACTGATCGACAAGACGGTGCACCACTTCCTGCTGGAGCCAACCGGCGGGCACTTCGACGACCACGACGACGAGTTCGATCACGTCGACTGGTACAACATCCACGAGGCGCACCGACGGCTCACGCACCGCAACCAGTTGCACATCCTCGAGCGTGCCGACGAGCTGATCGCGAGCCGCCGCGCGACCGGCTAGGATGTCGGCCATGACCGCCATCGAGTCCGACGTCGTCCGCACCGGAGAGCTGGTTCGGCTCCGCGTGAAGCACGTGGACGACGCCGAACGGGACTTCGAGTGGCGCCGCGATCCGGAGCTCGCCGCGTACGACGCGGCGCGCCCGCTGCGCGTGTCGTTCAACACGTTCCTCTCGACGATGACGGAGGAGCTGCGGTATCCGACGTCGCACCGACGCACGTTCGCGATCGAGGATCTCGAGACCGATGAACACATCGGCAACGTCATGTACTACGGCTACGACCCTCGTGAGAACGAGGCGGAGCTGGGGATCACGATCGGCAACCGGGACTACTGGTCGCGGGGGTACGGCACCGACGCGGTGCGGACGATGGTCGACTACGCCTTCAACGAGCTGGAGCTCGAGCGGGTGTACCTGCACACCCTCGCGTGGAACTACCGAGCACAGCGTTGCTTCGAGCACGCCGGCTTCACCCGCGTGCGGCACGTGAACCGTGGCGGCCACGAGTTCATCCTGATGGAGATCACCGCAGCGGATCTTCACGCGCTCTAGCGTCCCCCTTCGCACACTCCTCGGATGCTGTTGTCGCCTCGATGGGTCGCGTGCTCACTTGCCGGGCGATATCACGAACGCGCATAGTCTCGCTGTCGCGTAACCGGGCAACGCACGGTGCCGCTCCGGCTGCTCGACGGCGAGGGGGAGCAGATGCCGGGTCCGCTGGGTGGCGTGAAGGTGTTCGAGGTTTCGCAGATCATCGCGGGGCCGGTCTGCGGTCAGAATCTCGCGGACCTCGGAGCCGACGTGATCAAGGTCGAGCCGCCGGCGGGTGAGGCGGCGCGTCTGCTCGGGGCGTTCATGCCGGGGGAGAGCAAGGCGTTCCACACGTTCAACCGGGGTAAGCGCAGCCTGGTGATCGACCTCCAGCACGAGCGCGGTCAGCAGCTCGTTCACGAGATCATTCCGCAGTTCGACGTGTTCATCATCAATGCGCGGCCGGGGGTGCCGGCACGCCTCGGTGTCGACTACGAGACGTTGAAGGCGCGACGGCCGGACCTGATCTACATGGAGAACACCGGGTACGGGACGGTGGGGCCGAACAAGGACCGCTCGGGCTCGGACATCGTGGCGCAGGCGTACTCGGGGTTGATGGCGGGCGACGGGAAGCTCAACGCGGACGGCGGGCCGGAGTTGATCACGGCCACCGCGCCCGCCGACTACATGTCGGCGATGGCGGGGGCGATGGGGATCTGCGCGGCCCTCGTGCAGCGGAACGCGACCGGCGAGGGGCAGTACGTGAGCACGACGTTGCTGGCGTCCGCGCTCACGCTGCAGTCGGCGCTGGTGTCGCGACTGCCGGTGGTCGACGCGGTGGTGCGCGCGCCGATGGAGCAGGCGATCGCGGACGGGCGCGCGAACGGGACGCCGTACGCGGAGATCCTGGCGGCGCGGGGCGACACCTACCGGCTGCTGGGCGCGGCGTTCCGCCTGTACTACGGGGGGTACGACACGAAGGACGGGGCGATCATCCTCGGTGCGCTGACTCCGGCGAATCAGAACCAGATGCGCGAAGTCCTCGGGATCGACGAGGACCCGACGGCTGCGGCCGATTTCAACGCACTCGATCCGGCGAACGACCCGGTGGTGGCAGAGATGCGCGGGCGGATCAGCGAGACGTTCCTGCAGCGGACGACCGACGAGTGGATGGAAGCATTCGACGCGGTTGGTGCGCCGGCGGCCCCGGTGCAGTTCCCCGAGGAGCTGACCGATGACCCGCAGGTGCGAGCGCTTAATCTGATGCGCTCGTTCGAGCACGAGCTGGTTGGTCCCGAGGAGCTGGTCGGGCCGATCATCGACATGCCGGGGGCCGACATCGGTAGCCCGCTGCCGCCGCCACCGTTGGACCGGCACACCGACGAGGTGCTCGCCGAGTGCGGGGTCGGCGCCGACGAGATTGCGTCGCTGCGGGAGGCGGGGGCGATCGGGGTGCCGGCGGGGTAACCCTCGGACGGTCGGGGGCAAACAGAAGGGCGGCCACCGTAAGGTGGCCGCCCTGTTCGATCTGGTGCCGCCGGCGCGGGAGCGCTGACGGCGACGCTGGGCCTCGGTCGCTACGCGCTGGCCGCGACGGGGCGACCGGGGATGTCCAGGTCGTCGGGCGGCGGGGCCGGGTTGCGCAGGCCGTTCAGGAGGACGCTGGGGACGAGGTCGCGGAGTTCCTCGATGGTCCAGCGGTCCGGCTTGTGGATCTCGCGGTAGGACTCGACCTCGTGGGAGACGGAGACCTGGCCGCCGCTGACGTTGAAGACCTTGCCGTTGACGTCCCATGCCTGGTCGGTCATGAGGTAGACGGTCATCGGCGCCACGTAGCTGGCGTCACGCAGCTCGCTGACGGCGCTGGCCTGTCGCACGGCGCCCTCGATGCCGGCCTGGGCGCGGAGCTCACGCGAGGCGTCCGGGACGGTGGCGGTCATGCGCGTGGCGGCACCGGGCGCGATCGCGTTGGCGGTGATGCCGTAGCGACCGAGGTCGCGGGCGAGGCAGCGGGCCATGCCCGCGATGCCGGCCTTGGCCGCGGCGTAGTTGCCCTGGCCGGTGTTGCCTCGGAGGCCGGAACCGGAGGAGAAGCCGACGAGGCGCCCGAAGCGCTGCTGGCGCATGAGCACGGAGGCGGGCTTCGCAACATTGAAGAAGCCGGTGAGGTGGACGGCGATGACGTCGTCCCACTCCTGCTCCGTCATGTTGAAGATCATCCGGTCGCGGAGGATGCCGGCGACGTGGATGACGCCATCGATGCGCCCGTAGGCGTCGACGGCCTGCTTGATCATGTTCTCGCCACCCTCTTCGGTGGCGACGGTGTCGAAGTTCGCCTGGGCGTTGCCGCCGGCGTCGGTGATCTCCTTGGCGATGGTGGCCGCGGGGCCCTGGTCCTCGCCGGACCCGTCGACGTTGACGCCGGGGTCGTTGACGATCACGTTCGCGCCGAGGTTGCCGGCGAGCTTCGCGACTTCACTGCCGATCCCGCGACCGGCACCGGTCACGAGGATCGTGCGTCCTTCAAGTGGAGTTGCCATCTCTTCTTCTTTCCTGCTCGGCTCGCGCTACGCCAGAGACTTCGCGTCGACGTCGCGGCCGGGGACCTCGACGTCTTCGCGCGGAGGCGCGGGGTTCTTCTTGTCCTTGAGAAGGACGTTGTGCACGGCGTCGTCGAGCTCCGGCATGGTCCAGAGGCCGGGCTTGAAGACGCCATCCTCGGGAACCGGGTGGTTCGTGAGGCCGACGCGGCTGCCGTTCACGTAGAAGATCTGGCCGTTGATGTTCCAGGCGTCATCGGAGGCGAGGAACGCGGCCATGGGCGCGACGTCGTCCGGGTCGCGGCGCAAGAAGGCGCTCTCCTGGACGGGGGCGTTGCTGGCGGCGCCGGAGACACCGGCCTGGGCGCGGAGGTCGCGCGCGGCGTCCGGGACCGTGGCGGTCATCCTCGTGGCGGCGCCCGGCGAGATGGAGTTCACGGTGATGCCGTAGCGACCGAGGTCGCGCGCGACGCCGCGTGTGAGGCCGCCGATGCCGGCCTTGGCGGCACCGTAGTTGACCTGGCCGGTGTTGCCGATCAGGCCGGAGCTGGAGCTGAAGTTGATGATGCGGCCGTAGCGCTGCTGACGCATGAGCACGGACGCGGGCTTGATGGTGTTGTAGTGGCCCTTCAGGTGGACGGCGATCACGTCGTCCCACTCCTGGTGGGTCATGTTGAAGACCATGCGGTCGCGGAGGATGCCGGCGACGTTGACGACGATGTCGATGCGCCCGTAGGTGTCCACGGCCTGCTTGACCATGTTCTCGCCGCCGGAGAACTTGGCGACCGAGTCGAAGTTGGCCGAGGCTTCGCCGCCGGCTTCCTTGATCTCGTTCACCACCTGGGCCGCTGGCCCCTCGTCGTGGCCGGAGCCGTCGACCGCGACGCCGGGGTCATTGACGATGACCTTCGCGCCTTCGGCCGCGTAGAGCATGGCGATGCCCCGACCGATACCTCGGCCGGATCCGGTGACGACGGCTACCTTGCCGTCCAGAACGCCCATCTGGTTGTCCTTCCTGAGTCACGAGACCGCATGGCGCGTCTCGCTGACCGCTGGGTGGTCGTCGATCTCAGTCGGCATGCCGAGCGGGAGCCCGACCACCTGCACAACCGACGAATTGCGCTGTCCGCACGCGTGAGGTGTTGGTGACGAGTGGGGACAGATCAAGCCTCGTTCCGCTCGGGCGGCTATCTCCTCGATGCGAGTGAAATGCCGCTGCGGATACTGAATACGCCGCGCCGCCGCACGGCCGGGCTGACGATAGCGGCGGCCCGGATTCACTGTCAATGACAGGCCGGACAGACGAGGCACGCCGGGGCCGAGGCGGGGCTCGAATCGCGAGATGGGGAGGGTCAGTCGCCGCTAGCGGCGGCCTCGAGGAGGGCGCGCCGGGCCTCGGCGGTGGCTTGCCAGCGGGCTTCGACGTCGCTAGGGACGTCGTAGTAGATGGGGTTGGTGGTGAGCTTGCCCTTGGTGAGGTCGAGCGGCCAGTAGCGACCGGAGCGGAGGGCGGCGATCAGGTCGGCCTCGTTCTTGATGTCGGCTTCGAAGTAGGTGGCAGCGCGGCCGGCCTGCTGGTCCTTCTCGTCGTGCTGGTGGGTGTCGGTGGCGGCGGTCGCGGGGAGGGCCAATTCCTCGCAGACGCGGATGGAGAACTCGTTCTCGGGGATCGAGCCGCGGCCGTTGAGGACCTCGACGGCGGTGATGAAGCGGTAGGCGGGGTTGCGGGTGGCGCGGACGAGGGCGTCGGCGTACTCGGCCTCGTCGTCGGGTTTCCAAGGCATCTGACGACGGTAGGGGTGGGCGGCGATCATGACGCCGCCGGCCTCCTCGACGAAGCCGGCGAGCTCGTGGCTGCGGTGCATGCCGAACTTGTACTCGTGCATGCCGAAGACGAGGATGTGGCCATCCTCGGTGTTGATCTCCATGGCGCGGATGACGGTGAACTCGTGGCGCCGCTGGAGGTCGGCGACCTCGTCAGCTTCCCACGCCCAGTCGTGTTCCGAGAGGACGAAGGCGTCGAGGCCGGACTCCTTCGCGAGATCGACCATCTCGTCGGGCGTGATGAACGAGTCCCACGACCGTGGCTTGGTGTGCGTGTGGAGGTCGATCAACATCCGAGGTGGGCGTCCGTTCTCAGCACGACTGGAACGCGAAACGGGGGCGACCGTCGCCGCCCCCGCCTCGATTCGTACCAGTCTCGGTCCCTAGACGTCAGCCGTCAGGACCAGGGTGCCGGTGACCGACAGGCTGCCGCCGGTGCCGTTGACGATCGCCGACTGAGCGCTCGTCTGCTTGCCGGGGAGGCCGTGGACGCCGTCCTCGGCGGTGCCGGAGAGCTGTCGATAGGCCTCGATGAGCAGCATCATCCCGTACATGCCGGAGTGGCTGAACGAGAGGCCGCCGCCGTTGGTGTTCACCGGGAACTTGCCGCCGGGGCTGGCGTTGCCGTCCGCCCACAGCGAGGGGCCCTCGCCTCGAGGGGTCAGCCCGAGCATCTCGGCGGTGATCCCCGCGGTGACGGTGAACGAGTCGTAGATCATCGCCATTTCCATGTCGCCGGGGCCCATGCCGGCCATGCGGTAGGCCTGCTCTCCCGAGGCGAGCGCGGAGGTGGCGGTGAAGTCACCCATCTCGAGCATGTCCTGGTGGCTCTGGTTTTCACCAGCGCCGGCGATCCAGACCGGCGAGGTCTTGAATGAGCGCGCCTTCTCGGCCGAGGCGACGAGCACGGCGCCGCCGTGGTCGGTGACCAGGCAGATGTCGAGCAGGTTCAGCGGCCAGACGATCATCCTCGAGTCGAGGACGTCCTGGACGGTGATGGGGCCACCGGCCGGGTGGGTGTCCTTCGAGTGCATGACGGCACGCGGGTTGAGCGTCGCCCACTCGCGCGTCGCGACGGCGATGTTCGCGAAGTCCTCCTTGGTGGAGCCCCACTGGTGCATGTGACGGGTGAGGGCGTGCGCGTAGTTGGACGGCGCGCCCCAGTTGCCGTAGATGCCGCCGCCGAACTGGGCGGAAGGGAGCCAGGGGTCGCCACCGCCACCGCGGAGGGTGCCCTTGCCCTGGTTCTTGCGGGCGGAGTAGCCCGCTTCGCCGTGGCTGACGACCGCGATGTCGATGATGCCGGCGTTGATCGCTGCCATCGCGTGGTGGACGTGCATCTGGAAGGAGCAGCCACCGACGGCCGTCGTGTCGATGTACTTCGGGTGGATCCCGAGGTACTCGGCGAGCATGTTCGCGTGGTTGGTCGCGAAGATGCCTTCGATCTCCGCGGGGGAGATACCGGCCTCAGCGCAGACGTTCCGGATCGCCTCGATGTGGAGGTTGAGGGCGGTGGTGCCCTCCTCGATGTAGCCGATCTGGTCTGATTCGGCGGCCGCGACGATGGCGGCGCTCATGGAGGGGTTGCTAGGCATGTTGTTCCTCCGGGCCTATTCGACGACGCGCCAGTAGGGGACGTAGGTGTCCTCGTCGGCCTGGTCGAACTCGATCTTCACCTTCGCGCCGATCTTGATCGACTCGGGGTTCTCCGCGTCGACACCGCGCAGCGCGGTGAACATGCGGTCGCCCTCCTTGAGGTCGATGTAGGCGGTGGCGTAGGGGGTCTCGTCGGCCCAGCCGCCGAACGCGCGGTTCTGGACGGCGTAGGTGTGGATGAAGCCCTCGCCGCTGGCCTCGAACCACTCGATCGAGGAGCTGTGGCAGTGCGGGCAGAGGATCCGCGGATACCAGTGCACGCGGTTACAGGAGGTGCAACGGGGGAGCATGAGCTTCCCCTCCTTGGCGCCGTCCCAGAAGGGCTGCGTGACGTAGGGGTCTGGGCTGGGGATCGGCTTGTTGTAGTCCGCCATTCCCGTTCCTTTCTCAACCGATTCTGGTGCTCAGGGGAGCACCGCTGTTTCGATTTCCTAGCTGGCTAGACGTCTGAGGTCAGGACCAGCGTGCCGGTGACGGAGAGCAGTCCGCCGGTGCCGTTGACGACGGCCGACTGAGCGCTCGTCTGCTTGCCCTCGATGCCGTGGACGCCGTCCTCGGCGGTGCCGGAGAGCTGTCGATACGCCTCGATGAGCAGCATCATCCCGTACATGCCGGAGTGGCTGAACGAGAGGCCGCCGCCGTTGGTGTTCACGGGGAACTTGCCGCCCGGGCTGGCGTTGCCGTCGGCCCACAGACTCGGGCCTTCACCTCGAGGGGTGAGGCCGAGCATCTCGGCGGTGATGCCGGCGGTGACGGTGAACGAGTCGTAGATCATCGCCATTTCCATGTCGCCCGGGCCCATACCGGCCATGCGGTAGGCGGCCTCGCTGGAGGCGTGGGCGGAGGTGGCGGTGAAGTCGTCCATCTCGAGCATGTCGGCGTGGCTCTGGTTCTCGCCGGCGCCGGCAATCCAGACCGGTGGTGTCTTGAACGAGCGCGCCTTCTCGGCGGAGGCGAGCAGGACCGCACCGCCGTGGTCGGTGACGAGGCAGATGTCGAGCAGGTTCAGCGGCCAGACGATCATCCGGGAGTCGAGGACGTCCTGGACGGTGATCGGCCCACCGAACTTGTTCGTCTCCTTGGAGTGCATGACCGCGCGCGGGTTGAGGCCGGCCCACTCACGCGTGACGACGGCGATGTTGGCGAAGTCTTCCTTCGTCGAGCCCCACTGGTGCATGTGCCGGGTGAGGGCGTGCGCGTAGTAGGAGGGCGGGCCCCAGGCGCCGTAGGGGCCGCCGCCGAACTGGGCGGCCGGGGTCCACGGGTCGCCACCGCCGCCGCGGAGCGTGCCGTTGCCCTGGTTCTTGCGAGCGGAGAAGCCGGCCTCGCCGTGGCTGACGACGGCGATGTCGATGACGCCGGCGTTGATCGCGGCGAGGGCGTGGTGGACGTGCATCTGGAACGAGCAGCCACCGACGCTGGTGGTGTCGATGTACTTCGGGTGGATCCCGAGGTACTCGGCGAGCATGTTCGCGTGGTTGGTGGCGAAGACGCCTTCGATCTCCGTCGGGGAGATGCCGGCTTCGGCGCAGACGTTTCGAATGGCCTCGATGTGGAGGTTGAGGGCGGTGGTGCCCTCTTCGATGTATCCGATCTTGTCGGACTCGGCCGCCGCGACGATGGCGGCGCTCATGGACGGGTTGCTGGGCATTGGCTGCTCCTTGGTCGCCCGCGCGCCTCAGGGCCGCGGGTGCTGGGGCGATGACGGCCCTCGAGGTGTCGATGTGCCTCGTGGGTCGTTGGTCTCGGCAGTCTGCTAGTCGACGACGCGCCAGTAGGGGACGTAGGTGTCCTCGTCGGCCTGGTCGAACTCGATCTTCACGCGAGCGCCGATCTTGATCGACTCGGGGTTCTCGGCGTCGACGCCGCGGAGCGCCGTGAACATCCGATCGCCCTCGACGAGGTCGATGTAGGCGGTGGCGTAGGGGGTCTCGTCAGCCCAGCCGCCGAACGCGCGGTTCTGCACGGCGTAGGTGTGGATGAAGCCCTCGCCGCTGGCCTCGAACCATTCGATCGAGGAGCTGTGGCAGTGCGGGCAGAGGATGCGCGGGTACCAGTGCACCCGGTTGCATGAGGTGCAGCGGGGGAGCATGAGCTTCCCCTCCTTGGCACCGTCCCAGAAGGGTTGCGTGACGTACGGGTCCGGGCTCGGGATGGGCTTGTTGTAGTCGGCCACTCCCGCTCCTTTCTAATCCAGGGCGGTGGCGTCCGGCTGGGGCGCCGCCCCCCACTGGTGAACGTGGCTCGGGACCCGATCTCGCGCGGGGCCGAGGCCGCGATCGACCGTCCGGCCTCTGCTGGAGCCTGCGACCGTGGGGTGCGCGAGGTGTTCCGAGGGGCCGGTTCGCGCCGAGGTCGCGACCGGGGCGCACTCTAGCGGGGTGGTGATCGTCGGGTCAACAACGCTGGCGTGCCGGAGCGATTGGGGAGATCGCCCCGGACGGGCGGAGATCGGTCGCGGGCGCTTGTGCCGGATCGCACGAATGGTTTCGAGCGGCCGGATGCGGGTGTCTGGCGGATGGGTCGTAGCGGTCTCGCATTTCATTGAACGCCATGTGAGCCCGTGCTACGTTCCCTCGGCGTGAGCCCCGGTGTCCCACTCACTGGGAGGCTGCCCCACTCGTCCAGGGGGTAGCTGGGGCCTCTTCCAGGAGGGCCGCAGCGAGTGATCCCGGAGGAGTTCGGGCGAGTCGTCATCCTGCTCGCGGTCGCGCTCGCCTTCCCGGCGCTGCCGCTGACCGTTTCGTTCCTGCTGTACCGGTTCAAGATCCGCCCGGAGCGGCGCGATCCGATCAAGGACGCGACCTACGAGTGCGGCGTGATCGCCGAGGGTGGGTCCTGGGGCCAGTTCAACGCGCGCTACTACCTGTTCGCGCTGGGGTTCGTGATCTTCGACGTCGAGGTCGTGTTCCTCTATCCGTGGGCGGTGAACCACGCGGAGCTGGGACTCGAGGTCCTCGCGAAGTCGTTCATCTTCATCGGCATCCTCGCCTTCGGGCTGGCGTACGCCTGGCGGCGCGGCGCGCTGGAGTGGCGCTAAGTGCCGGCGGGGCCGACGCAGCTTGACGGGCACCGCGTCGGCGAGGCGCTGAACGCGGCGCTCCCGGGCATCGTGACCACGGCGACGGATGAGTGGGTCGAGGTCGATCACGCTCGCGTCGACGAGGCGCTGCGCTGGCTGCACGACTCGGACGAGTTCGACGCGGCGCAGCTCAGCAACCTCTGCGGGGTCGACTACCACGACCATTTCGCGATCGTGTACCACCTCCAGTCGCTCGACCTGAACCAGCAGGTGGTGGTGAAGGCGCGGATCCCGGACCACGACGAGCCGGCGCTGCCGAGCAGCTACCCGGTGTACAAGGGTGCGCTGCTCCAGGAGCGCGAGGTGTTCGACCTGATGGGCGTCCACTTCGAGGGGCACCCGGACCTGCGGCGGCTGTTCCTCTGGGACGGCTTCCCGGGGCACCCGCTGCGCAAGGACTTCATGGGGATCGGTGACGGCCTGACGAGTGGCCTCAGCCGGTTCCCCTTCGAGAACAAGGAGAACCCAGACCGGCTGCTGAACCGCGACAACGTGATCCAGCCCGACGACCAGGACGTCCCGAGTGATTGGTCGGGGGCAGCGCCGGCATGACCACCGCGGCCGAGCCATACGTCCTCAACATCGGGCCGCAGCACCCGTCGACGCACGGGGTGTTCCGGATCCGCGTGGTGATGGACGGCGAGCGGATCCAGGACCTGGACATGATCGTCGGGTACCTGCACCGCTCGATGGAGAAGCTGGCCGAGGAGCGCACCTACACGCAGAACATCCCCTTCACCGACCGCGCCGACTACCTGGCTGCGATGTCGGGGAACCTCGGGCTGTGTCTCGCCGCGGAGCGGCTCGCGGAGGTGGAGGTGCCGGAGCGCGCCTCGTACCTGCGGGTGATCTTTGCGGAGCTACAGCGGATCGCGAGCCACGCGATGGCGAACGGGACGCTGGTGAGCGACGCGGGGGCGTGGCAGACGCCGCTGCTGTACATGTTCCGCGAGCGGGAGAAGATCCTCGATCTGTTCGAGATGACCTGCGGCGCTCGGCTGACGACGAACTACATGCGGATCGGTGGCGTCTCCTACGAGCCGCCGGAGGAGTTCTGGCCGGCGCTCCAGGAGCTGGTCGACGAGCTACCTGAGCGGATCGGCGAGTACGAAGAGCTGCTGACGCAGAACGAGATCTTCGTCGCGCGGACGCGGAACGTCGGCGTGATCACGCCGGAGGACGCGATCAACGGGTCGCTCGTCGGGCCGGCTCTGCGGGGCTCGGGCGTGCCGTGGGACCTCCGCAAGGCGGAGCCGTACTGCGTCTACGACCGGATGGACTTCGACGTGCCGATCGGGCAGACCGGGGACGTCTACGACCGGTTCATGGTGCGGCTCGCGGAGACGCGCGAGTCCGTGAAGATTCTCCGCCAGGCGATCGCGGGGATCCCGGATGGGCCGCATAAGACCGACATCCCGCTGGCGCTGCGTCCCGAGCCGGGCGAGGTCTACGGCCGGGTCGAGGGTCCTCGTGGGGAGCTGGGGTTCTACCTGGTCTCCGATGGCGGGCCGGCGCCGTACCGATTCCACATCCGCGCTCCTTCACTGATCAACCTGTCGCTGCTGCGCGAGATGGCGCGCGGCGCGGCGCTCTCCGATGCCGTGGTCGCCCTCGGGTCGATCGACATCGTCGTCGGGGAGATCGACCGATGAGCGACGCTCCGATCGGAGGGCGCCCGGCCACGCCGATGGCGCAGCAGATCCTCGACCGCG
>JANQNP010000076.1 GCA_028279505.1 Dehalococcoidia bacterium | reverse complement strand
GACCGGCACCTCATCCAGCGAGGCGACCGAGACCCATCACCCGCCGACCACCAGGCACCAGTACCAATCAAGACTCAGCCGCCCGTCGACGCGTGCCCGTTCACCGCAGCCTCCCCCCTGGGCAACCCGCGCCTCACACCCGCCACCGACCGGAACCCGATCCCCGGCGAACGACCGGCACCTCATCCAGCGAGGCGACCGAGACCCATCACCCCCCGACGCACCCCCGACGCCGCATACCGCCACCTTCCGAGGCGCCCCCACCTCCGAGGGCACCCCGCCGCCGCGCACCCCCACCTTCCGAGGTGCCCCCACCTCCGAGCGCACCCCCGCCGCCGCGCCCCCACCACCGAGGCCAGCCACCCCACGAGGCGCAACCTGACGGCAGTCGTCAGCCTCACCCCCCGCCTTCCGAGGGGATCCCCTGATCTCGTCTTCCCCGCCACCCCGCCATGCTGGACCCCGTAGTCGCTTCGCCTGCACCACCACCGAAGCGGGAGAACGAGAACCGCCATGCTCAAAGCTCAGGCAGTCGCTGACCTCGCGCTCATGCTCACCCAGGTCACCGCACCCGACCGAGCGCACGAGGCCATCCGCCGCGCCCTCCGCGCCAGCGGCCTCAGCAACGCCACCCACATCTCCGACACCGACATGCACGAACTCCTCGCCGCCCTCGCCGCCGAAGGCGGCCCCATCCAGGACCTCGCCGTCCAGATCGCCATCTACGGCGTCGAAGAAAGCGGCGGCCTCGACTTCGCCTTCGACCGCCCCACCGACAAGAACGCCGCCTAGGGTCCCCCTCACCCGACCGCGGTCACGACGACAACGCCCCCGTTCTGGGGGCGTTGTCATACCCGGTTCCAACCCACGATCACCGGACGTCGCGACAACCCTTCCCCGCTCGTACCGTCCCGGTCACTCGCTCCCGCAACCCGCCACATCACCCCAGAGACCGCTCACCAGCCCCAACACCCTAAAGAACGTCTGCACGTAGAAGGCCAGCGACCAACCTCCCCGACGCCAGCCAACCTCGGTGCACCCCAGCTGCTCCCTCGCAGCGCAGCCCCAACCCACCACCCCTACAACCGCCCCGCCCGAGGCCAGCGCCCCGATCCGGCGGCGCATGCCGACGGGACGCAGCCACCTCTCAGTGCACCATCACAAGACGCTGCCGCCCTTCCTCCCCGCCGCAACGAAACCCGCGCAGCCTCCGAGGAACCACCACGGCTTGCGAGGGGGCCTGGGGGACTGCCAAGTCCCCCCGCGGGGGCTGTTGGGGGCAGCGCCCCCAACATCGATCACGAGAACAGCGCCCGCTCGAAGCGGCACAGCCCGCCGCCCACCTCGCAGTCAGCAGCCTCCATCCCCTCCGAGAGAGGGGCCTCACCGGCCCCACCACCCCGCTCAGTAACCCCCAACCCAAACCGCCGTAATACTTCCCCGCTACCGTGGCCCCCACGTTCTCCACCACCACCCCCCGAGGCCGAATGCCCCCATTCGCAAAACTCGTGCTCGCCGCACTAGGCGCCACCCTCACCCTCGCCTGCGGCGCCATCGCCTCCGAAGACCCCACGCCGGCAGGCGAACCCTTAACTCCCGCCCGCACCGCCGCCATCATGGAACTCCTCCTCGACCGCGACGCCCCAGACGCCGCACTCCACGCCGCGCTCGACGACATCGAGGCCGCTCGAGACCAACGCTTCGTCGCCGTCCTCATCGAACTCCAGCGCGCCGGCCCCTCCCAGCTCGCCGCATGGGACCGCCGCTTCGCAGACCTCCTCAACCAGCTCACCGGCCAGATCTACGGCAACGCCTGGGACCAGTGGGTCGAGTGGTACGGCCGGTCAACCCTCCAGCCGCCCCCCGGCTTCGCCACCTGGAAAGGCCGCGTCCTCTCCGGCATCGACCCCAGGTTCACCGAATTCCTCCACGACGACCTCGACCACACCATCCGCATCGAACAGATCGCCTGGGGCGGCGTCCCCGTCGACGGCATCGCCACCCTCCAGGACCCGCCGATCCTCACCGCCACCCAGGCCGACTACCTCGACCCCGACGAACCCGTCTTCGGCGTTATCGCCAACGGCGAAGCGCGCGCCTACCCCCTCCGCATCATGGACCCACACGAACTCGTCAACGACACCCTCGGCGGTGTCCCCATCAGCCTCGCCTACTGCACCCTCTGCGGCACCGGCCTCGCCTTCGACACCCGCCACCCGGACGGCAGCGTCCTCACCTTCGGCACCTCCGGCCTCCTCTACCAGAGCAACAAACTCATGTACGACCACCAGACCGGATCGCTCTGGAATCAGTTCACCGGCCGCCCCGTCGTCGGTCCCCGCGTCGCCGAAGCCGCCGGCACCGCCGGCCCCCTCCTCAACCTCCTCCCCCTCGTCATCACCCGCTGGCAGGACTGGTCAGCCGCCCACCCCGACACCACCGTCCTCGACATCAACACCGGCCAGGGCTTCGGCTACACCCTCGGCTACCCCTACCTCGACTACTTCTCCTCCGGCGAACTCTGGTTCCCCGTCGCCGACCGCAGTGTCCAGCTCGGCGCCAAGGAATGGGTCTTCGGCCTCGACATCGCCGGCCAGCAAAAGGCCTACTCCCTCGCTGCCCTCATCGAACACAACGACGTCCTCAACGACACCCTCGGCGCCACCGACCTCGCCATCGTCACCGCCAACCCCCTCATCAACGTCTCCGCCGTCGCCCCCGGCGCCGGCGAACTCGAGTACCAGGTCGCCTCCGAGGTCCGCGCCTACGCCCGCCCGCCCGGCCGCACCTTCCACCTCACCGAGGACCCCGCCACCCTCGAGGATGATCGCGGCCTCCCCTGGCAACTCACCGAGGAAGCCCTAACCGCCGAGGACGGCACCACCGCCCCCCGCATCGCCGGCCACACCTCCTTCTGGTTCGGCTGGTTCCAGTTCTTCCCCCGCACCGACCTCTTCGGCGCCCGCTTCCCCGCCGCCCCCTAGCTGACGCCGCCCGCCGCTCGCGTCCCCCCGGCCACCAACGAGGGCGCGCGCCACGACCGGACCCGACCCGCCGCCCTGGGGCGCCCCCACCACCGCCGCCAGGAACCCCGCCCCGAGGCCAAACGTCCTATCGAGAACCCCAATCCGCCGCGGCTCCCACAGAGGCGATACTCCACCCATGCCTCACAGAACCCTCTCCCGAGGATCTGCACTCCTCCTCGCCACCGCCACCCTCCTCTTCGCCGCCTGCACCAGCGACGACGCCACCCCCACGCCCTCCGCGACCCCACCTCCCGAGGTCACTTCAACCGCCGAGGCGACTCCAACATCCCCGGCCACCCCGACCGCCACCCCGACACAACCACCGCGCGAACTCACCTTCGCCCCCAACGGCCGCACCGGCCTCCCCGACCTGGACACCCTGATCGACGTCCTCGTCAGCGCAGACGCCGCTGCCATCAACGCCGCCGTCGGCCCCATCGACGCCCAGATCCCCACTTGCTCGCCCGGCAGCGAGAGCACTCCGATGATCCGCATCCCCGTCGAGGAATGGACCGCCACCCTCGCTGCCGCGGACCGCGCGCTCTACGCCGTCACCCGCCGCAGCGAGATCACCGAAGCCCTCGAGGTCCGCATCAGCCTCGGCACGGGCGACCTCGAACAGCGCTGGCGCTTCACCGTCTCCCGCGCCGATGTCATCGAAATCCGCATCCCCTGCGACCCCCCCGGCTTCGGCGTCGGCCTCGAGGTCGCCAGCGACTTCCTCGTCGCCCCGCCCCTCGTTACCGCCGACGTCGGCCAACCCGGTGCGCCGCCCACCCTCGACGCCGACGGCTGGCCCGCCGAGGTCGAAGGCCCCCTCGTCGTCTACAGCTACCGCGTCCGCGAAGAGCGCGACCCGCAGTTCCCCACCATCACCTGGCCCGTCATCGCCGTCGTCACCTACGACGCTGGCGCCGGCCGCGAACTCGGCCGCTTCGAGCTCGACGAGCGCACCAGGACCGCCGCCGTCCTCGGCCTCTCCGGCTCCGACGTCCTAATCGACCGCGACCGCGCCCCGCGCGGATCGACCCTCTCCACCCCGTCACCACCGGTGGCGCCTGATCACGGCGTCTTCGCCTACAGCCTCGCCGGCGAAGAGCTGCGCCTGGTCACCGACGTCTTCGCCGGCACCGAGTTCGCTCCGCTCCTCGCGCCGGACGGCGTCACCCTCGCCGGCTCAAGCGCCGCCGGAACCGCCTGTCAGCCCTTCATCCGCTGCACCGCCTTCGCGCCCGTCCTCGACGGCGCCGAGCCGCTGGTCTGGCCCAACCCCGGCATCGAACTTGAACCAGAAGCCTGGCGCGATGACCGCCAGTCCGTCCTCTCATGGCACGTCACCCACTCCGAGGGACCGAGTCGCATCTACGAGGTCACACGCGACGGCGACGTCTCCGAGGTCGGCCCAGCCTCGACCGTCGCCCCCGGCGGCCGCCACATGGCACACGCCACCGAACCGCGCCTGCCCTGGATAGCCGACGCCTTCGGCTGCGACATCTACGACGCCGTCACCATCGACGACGTCGACGCCGCGGCCCCCATCGCCACCGTCCAGCTCCCAGGCGTCTCCATCGCCGGTCAGTCCCGCATCCAGTGGTCGCCCGACGGACGCTCGCTCCTCATCGTCGGCCACGACACGCCCCCCGACACCACGGAGGGCTGTCTCGCCGCCGCCTCGCGCTGGCGCCAGACACCGGAGCGCGCCTTCCGCCACGACCTCGACACCGGAGTCACCACCCCCGTCGCCGACCCCAACGCCCCCCGCGCCGAATGGAGCAGCGCACCCGTCATCGCCACCCGCTGCCTCGGCGTCGACACCGTCTCCCTCCAGCGCGCCAGCGGCCGCTGGCAGATCGACCACTGCGCCGACCAGAACCTCCACCAGCGCTACTCCACCCTCCTCATCGACGGCGCCGAGGTCGCCGTCCTCACCACCCTCCGAGGCGTCACCATCACCATCGCCGACCCCTCCGAGGGCTAACCAACCCCATGCGCCACCTCCCGCTCCCCC
>JANQNP010000024.1 GCA_028279505.1 Dehalococcoidia bacterium | reverse complement strand
CGCGCTTCGGCGGCGCGTCGATCCGCCTCGCGACGGTCGAGCTCGCGCTGATGCTCGATCGCGCGGAACCGCTCGCGTTCGGCGGCCTCCCTCGCACGGCGCGCCGCTTCGGCCGCCTCCTTCGCCGCTTGCTCCGCCGCCAGGCGTCGTTCCCGCTCCAGCTGTTGGCGTCGTTGCGCGGCGCGGAACGCGGCTAGCTGGCGAGCGACCTCCGCCTCACGCTCGATCTTGGCTTGTCGGGCGGCTTCCGCCCGGCGACGAGCATCCGCCGCAATGCGCGCGAATTCAGCTCGGCGCTCCTGCTCGCGGATCTGCGCGAGCACGGAGCTGCCGCCGCCACCGAACTGTGCCTCGGTCTGCTCATCAAACGGAGACAGGACCATCGCGGGCCACCTTCCGGGCGGCGCGAGGGCAGGTGGTGGCCCCCGCGTCTTCCTCGAGGCTCGCGGTCCCGCGATCGCTAATCAAACGGAAGGCTGCAGCGGACGCGGTCGTCGATGGAGGAACCGCGGCGGGCTACTCGGAGCGCACGAAGCTCCTGTGATTCGGTTTCGCCTCGCGTAGGCTCGGGCCGTCGCCGCGTCTGCCCGCACGAGGAGGAACCGCCATGCCCGTGGACCCGAAACGCGAGAGCTGGAAGCCGGGGATGTCGTTCGAGTACGCGGTCGAGGAGATCGAGTACATCAAGGGGCTCGCCGAGGAGATGGGCGGGCCGGAGCGGATCCAGCGCCAGCACGACGGTGGCCGCTACACGATCCGCGAGCGGGTCGAGAAGTTCGTCGACCCGGGCAGCTTCATCGAGGCGGGGCCGCTGGTCGGCGCGGCCGAGTACGACGAGGAGGGCAACCTCAGCGGGTTCACGCCGGGCGCGTACGTGATGGGCCTCGCAGAGGTGAACGGGCGACCGGTTTCGGTCGGCGGGGATGACTTCACGATCTCGGGCGGCAGCCCGCACAACGTGCGGAAGGGCGCGGCGCAGTTCACACAGCCGCTGTCGCTGCAGTACGGGATCCCCTACGTGCAGCTGATCGAGGGGGTCGGACACTCCTCGAAGTCCGACGAGACGCGGGGGCACATGGGGCTGCCGAGCGGCGAGCAGTGGCACCGGATGGCGCGGCTGATGGCGCGGGTGCCGGTGGCGGCAGGGATCATGGGGTCGGTCGCCGGGGCGCCGGCGGCCTACGCGCTGATGTCGCACTTCACCGTGATGATCAAGGAACAGTCGCAGATCTTCCCCTCGGGACCGCCGGTGGTGCGTCGGGCGATCGGCGAGGACATCAGCAAGAACGAGCTCGGCGGCACGCAGATGCACGTGCACGAGAGCGGCCAGGTGGACAACGAGGCGGAGAGCGAAGAGGACGCCTTCGAGCAGATCAAGTCGTTCCTCTCCTACCTGCCGAACACCACCAACGAAGTGCCGCCGCGCGTGGAGACCGGCGACGACCCGAACCGGCGGGTTGAGGAGCTGCTGACGATCATGCCGACCGACCGGCGGCGGGCCTACGACCCTCGCAAGCTGATCCAGCTGGTGGTCGACAACGGCGAGTTCTTCGAGATGCGGCGCCACTGGGGCGGGTCGCTGATCACGGGCTTCGCACGCCTCGATGGGTACAGCGTCGGGGTGATCGGCAACGACCCGATGGTGATCGCGGGCGCGATGGATGGCGACGCGGCCGACAAGTACGCGCACTTCGTCGACCTCTGCGACACGTTCAACATGCCGGTGGTGATCTTCCTCGATATGCCGGGCTTCATGCTCGGGTCGTGGGCGGAACGGAAGGCGACGATGCGGCGCGGCATCCGCGCGCTGATCGCGAGCGCCGAGGCGAAAGTGCCGAAGGTCGAGTTCAACGTGCGCAAGTCGTACGGCGTGGCCGCAGACGCGCCGAACAGCCTCGGTCATCCCGACGGGCTGAACCTGCGGTTCGGCTGGCCGGCCGGCGAGTGGGGTGGCATCCCGATCGAGGGCGGCGTCGCCGCGGCGTACCGACGCGAGATCGAGAACGCGCCCGACCCGGAGGCGCACCGCGAGGCGATCGAGCAGCGTTTGTTGAAGATGCGCTCGCCGATGAAGGCGGCGCACCACTTCGACGTGATCGACCTGATCGATCCTCGAGACACGCGCCGGCTCGCCTGCACATTCGTGAAGCTGGCGCAGCCGATGCTCGCCGAGCTGGCAGGTCGCGAGAAGCGGGCGGTTAGGCCGTAGATCGAACGAGGCCGGACGATCGTTCCAGGCACATCGTCCGTGTGCCGCGCCGCGATGAGCGACCGCGGATCTGCGAGTGCTGACTGGTCGTTACTTAAGCGGTTGCGCCCGGTACAGGCACTGCTACGGCTCCCACCGGCTTGAAGCGAAGGATCTCCGATGGACCTGCCAGAGACGGTTGAGTCGATCACACCCGAGATGCTTTCGAGCGCCCTCGGGACCGAGATCGCCAACCTGACTGTGACTCCGGTCGCGGCGCAGGGCGCGCTCTCAAGCGCGGCGCTCGTCCGCTTCGAGACGAGCGAGGTGGACCATCCGAGGACGCTCTTCGCGAAGGCGGCTCACGCCTCCGAGGTGATCCGCGACGCGAGCCGGCAGACCGCGTCTTACCTCCGCGAGGTGCGCTTCTACCAGACCTTCGGCGCAGACACCGACCTGCCGATGCCGCGCTGCTACTTCGCCGAACTCAGCGAGGACGGCGAGCGGTTCCTGTTGCTCCTCGAGGATCTGGGTGACGGCCGGGTCGGGAACTACTTCCGCTCCAACGTCGCTGATGTAGAAGCGGTGCTCGATGAGCTGCCCGCGTTCCACGCGCGGTGGTGGGGCGGGGTCGAACTCCCAGCCGAGGGCTGGCTCTGGCGACCAGATCTCCCCGCGGCCGCCGCCGGCTACCAGCAGGGGCTACAGGCCACCGTGCCGATCACGACGAGCCGGTTCTCCTTCGGGGACCCATTCCGCGAGGCGATGGAGGTCCTCACCGCGCAGTTCGCGGAGATCGCCGCGCGCTGGCGCGACCGCGCGGTCACTCTCCTGCACGGCGACCTGCACCTGCAGCAGGTGTTCTTCCCGGGCGCCTCGGGCGGTCGGTTCGCCCTCTTCGACTGGCAGACGGTGATGGTCGGCAACCCCGGCATCGACCTGGCGCGGGTGGTCACAATGGATCTCACCGCCGAGGACCGGCGCACCCACGAGCGCGACCTGGTCGCGCGCTACCACGCCGGCCTGGTCGCAGCCGGCGTCAGCGACTACGACCTCGATACGTGCTGGCAGGACTACCGGCTCGGCCAGGTCTGGAGCGCGATGATGCTGATGAACGCGGGCTCGGTGATCACACAGGAGGCCGTCGAACAGCTCGCCACCGCCTCGGGCGGTTCGGCCGCGGACTTCATCGGCCGCATGGGCCACGCCTGGGCCGACCTCGAGGTCGGGGAGTTCCTCGGCTAGCTCAACGTCTCGAGGAACCAGTCCCGCACCAGGGTGCGGACGTCCTCGCGGCGCTGGCGGAGTGAGTGGGTCGCGCCCTCGAGGAGTTCGAGGCGCTTGGGGATGCCGGCGAGGCCGTGGAGGAGGCGCGAGCAGTCTGGGGTGAGGCGAGTGTCATCGAGGCCGTGGACGAGCAGCAGCGGGCGAGGGGCGACCGAGGCGACGCGTTCCGCGCCGGCGGTCTGGGTGGCGAGGGTGATGACGCTCGCGATCCTCGGTTGTTCCGCGGCCGCCTCGATCACCACGGCGCCGCCGAAGGAATGGCCGAGGACACCCACCCGCTCAATGCCACGCTCGAATAGGGTGTCGACGCCGGCGAGGAGGTCGTGGACGCCCTCGGAAATGTCGCCAGGGAACTGGTGGATGCGGAAGTCGACGCGGAGCGAGGCGATGCCGTGCTCCAAGAGGTCCGCGGCAAGGGCGGGGTAGATCGCCTCGGCTGGTCCGTCGAGGCCGCCATCGCCGCCGCCGACCATGGCGACGGCGGTGGTTGCGCCGTCGACGGGGTGGTACGCGCAGCGGATCGGGCCGCGGTCGGAGGCGAGGTCGAGGAGCTGGACATCGGTGCTCACGGTCGGGCGACCTCGCTGGTTCTCTGCTGAGCCGCGATGATGGGCCGATGCTGGCAGGCTGCCGAGGGCGCCGCCAGCCGGGGCACCGACCGGAGGACGTATGGAGCTCGACCCGTCCCTCGCCGATGAGGACTACTGCTACCTGACGACGACCGGGCGCGTCTCGGGCAACCCGCACGAGATCGAGATCTGGTTCGGCCTCGAGGGTTCGACGGTCTACATGATGAACGGGACCGGCTCCGAAGGCGCTGGAAGAGCGGATTGGGTGCGCAACCTGCGCGCCGACCCCTCGGTCACCCTGCGGTTGCGAGGGACGACCTACACGGCGACGGCGCGGGTGGTCGAGGACGCGGCGGAGGACGCCAACGTGCGCGAGTTGCTCGTCGGCAAGTACGCGACGGAAGAGCGGCCCCTCGATGAGTGGCGGGCCACGGCACTGCCGGTCGCGATCGAGTTGGAGGCGGAGATCGCCAGCTAGCTGGGCCGATCAGCGCGACTCCCGAGGGCCGGGATTGCCGACGGCGCTAAGCTGGGTTCGTGGCCGATTCCCAAGTCATGCACCAGGTTCGGACGCTGCCGGAGAAGCCGGGCGTCTACATCATGCGCGACGCCGCTGACGATGTGATCTATATCGGGAAGGCGACGAATCTGCGGTCGCGGGTGCGGTCGTACTTCGGGTCCTCGAGGAGTCTCGAGCCGAAGGTGCGGGCCCTCGCGGAACGGGCGCGGAAGATCGAGCACGTGGTGACGCGGACCGAGGCGGAGGCGCTCCACCTCGAGGCGACGCTCGTGAAGCGGCACCAGCCGGTGCACAACGTGCGGCTGAAGGACGACAAGCACTACCCATACCTGAAGGTGGACGTCGAGAGCCCGTGGCCGCGGGTGACGATCACGAGGCGGGTCGAGAGCGACGGCGCGCGCTACTTCGGTCCATACGCCTCGGCGGGGTCGGTGCGGCGGACGCTGTCAGTGGTGAAGAAGCTGTTCCCGTGGCGCTCCTGCACGAAGGAGATCACCGGCGACGACCCACGGCCGTGCCTCGACTACTTCATCCAGCGCTGCATCGCGCCGTGCACCTCCTACTGCACGAAGGAGGAGTACGACGAGGTGATCGCCGAGACGATCCTCTTCCTCGAGGGGCGCTCCGACGAGGTGTTGAAGCGGGTGACCGCGGACATGGAGCGGGCCTCGGAGGATCTGAACTTCGAGCGGGCGGCGCGGCTGCGCGACCAGGCCGAGGCGATCCGGCGCGTGACCGAACGCCAGCAGATGGCCTCGACGAAGCCGATGGACGCGGACGTGTTCGCGCTGGCGCGGCAGGACGATGAGACCTGCGTGCTGGCGTTCTTCGTGCGCGGGACGGTCGTCGCGGACACCGACTCGTTCATGCTGGACGGAACGCTCGAGGCGTCGGACGGCGAGGTGCTGGGGGCGTTCCTGGCTCAGTTCTACGAGTCGGCGACGTACGTGCCGCGGCACCTGCTGCTGTCGAACGCGCCCGACGACGCCGAGGACCTCGAGCTGATGCTGCGCGAGCGGCGGCAGGGCGCGGTCGAGATCGCGGTGCCGGAACGCGGCGAGCGGCGCGGGCTGGTCGCGACCGCCGAGGAGAATGCGCGCGAGGCGCTGACGATGCACCACGCGCGATGGATCGCAGACCGCGACAAGACCGAGGTTGCGTTGGAACTACTGCAGGAGCAGCTCGATCTTCCGGCGCGACCGCAGCGGATCGAGTGCTACGACATCTCCACGATCCAGGGAACGAACACGGTTGCCTCGATGGTGGTCTTCGAGGATGGCGTGCCGGCGACGAACGAGTACCGCCGGTTCCGGATCAAGACCGTCGATGGCCAAAACGACTTCGCGTCGATGAAAGAGGTGCTGGGAAGGCGATTCCGAACGATCGCGAAGAAGCGTCGCGAGGCCCGTGAAGCCGAGGCCGCTCGCGAAGCTGCCGAAGCGGCGAGCGCCGAGACCAAGGCCGTCTCGCCCTCGATCGCGCCGATTGGCAGATCGGCCACAACGCTGGTCGCGCCAGCGCCGGACGCGCCAGATGTCGAGGACGCGTCGCTACCCGAAGAGCTACCGGACGACGCGTCACCGTGGGATGCTGTGCCGGACCTCGTGATCATCGATGGCGGCAAAGGGCAGCTCGGCGCCGTCCTCGATGTGATGCGGGATCTCGATCTGCCGGACGTGCCGGTGTGCGGACTCGCGAAGCAGCACGAAGAGATCTTCGTGAAGGATGTGTCGGAGCCGATCATGCTGCCTCGGGATTCCGAGGCGCTGTACCTCGTGCAGCGGATTCGCGACGAGGCGCATCGGTTCGCGATCACCTACCACCGGCAGCTGCGCGGGAAGAAAGCGACGCAGTCGGTGCTCGACACGATTCCCGGGATCGGGCCGAAGCGGAAGCGTGCGCTGCTGCGCAAGTTCGGGTCGGTGCGCGGGATTCGCGAGGCGACGGTCGAAGAGGTGGCCTCGACGGTCGGGTTCACAACGAAGCTCGCGGAGACGGTGAAGCGATCGCTATGACGCCGTCTCCGCGACGGTGCCCGCCCCCTCTGAGCCGCCGATGCCCATGAGCGAGATCGATCGGCTGATTGCCGAGGTGTCGCGCTCTGTGCAGGAGCCGGCAGTGCTCAGTGCGCTGCGCGCCGTGCCGCGAGATCGGTTTGTACCCCTCGAGGCCCGCGAATGGGCGTGGGAGGATCGGGCGCTGGCGATCGGACATGAGCAGACGATCTCGCAGCCGACGATTGTCGCGCTGATGTCGGAAGCGGCGGCGCTGACCTTGGACGATCGCGTACTAGAGATCGGTACGGGATCTGGCTATCAGGCTGCGGTCTTGTCACAACTTGCCAACAGCGTGGTCTCGGTGGAGGTCGTCGATCCGCTGCGCCGGCGGGCGGCCGCGGTCCTCGTAGAGCTGGGGATCACCAACGTGGTGGTGCTGGCCGCTGGCGGCGAACTGGGAGCACCAGACCATGGCCCGTACGACGCGATTCTCGTGACGGCGGCGGCGCCAGATCTCCCGCCACCATTGATCGATCAGCTTGCGGAGGGTGGCCGGATCGTCGCGCCGCTCGGGGCTCGGGAACACCAGGAATTAGTGGTCGCGACCAAGCGCGAGGGGGTCCTGGAGCGTCGTTCTCTCGGCCCGTGTCGCTTCGTTCCGCTGCGTGGTCAGTACGGTTTTGAGGACTAACGATCGGGTCCTGAACGACTCGATCCATCACGCGCACGTTAATTCGACGTGCTGGTCGCGCTTCGATATATGTAAACCCGTGGACCGCATCCCCGCCGGTGGTCGCTTCGAACGCCGGACGTATACTGTCGCGCCGGGCCAAGGATGGCCGAGGGCTGCGCGGGGACTGCCCTAGTTCGGAGGATGCCGTGCTCGACCGAGTGGAAGATTTTCTCCACTACCTTTCCGCCGAGCGCGGTTCTTCAAAAAACACGATCGACGCCTACCGGAATGATCTGACCGGGTTCGCCCGGTTCGCCCTGGATCGCCGTGCGGCCTCCCTGCTCGACGATGGGAACGGCTCCACTGACGGCAACGGCTCGAATGGTTCCAACGGTGAAGTGAGCGCGCGCGCGATCGACCGTCAGCTCGTCGTCGACTACCTCGCCGACCTCAACCGCCGCGAGTACGCCAAGTCGACGGTGGCTCGCAAGGTCGCTGCCGTGAAGTCGTTCTGTGCGTTCCTCCTCGACGGCGGCGACCTCACCACCAACCCGACAGCGCAGATCGATTCGCCGCGTGCACCCAAGCCGGTGCCGAAGCCGATGACGACTTCGGAGATCGACTCGTTGCTCCAAGAGCCGCGCAAGGCCGACACGCCCGAGGCGATTCGGGACGCGGCAATGCTGGAACTGACGTACGCGACTGGGATGCGCGTGACGGAGCTGGTGTCGCTGAACCTCGACAGCATGCACATCAAGGACGAGGCGTACGTCCGCTGCGTCGGGAAGGGCGCGAAAGAGCGCACCATCCCGGTCCACGCGAACGCGGTGCGGGCGCTGGAGCGGTACCTCGATCAGGCTCGCCCGGCGCTGTTGAAGTCGCGCACGCAGAACGCGCTGTTCGTGAACCGGCGTGGCGAGCGGCTGACCCGGCAGGGGTTCTGGCTGATCCTCAAGAACTACTCGAAGGCGGCGGGCATCAAGACGCACGTGACACCGCACACGCTGCGGCACTCGTTCGCGACCCACCTCCTGCGAGGCGGTGCCTCGGTGCGGGACGTCCAGGAGCTGCTGGGCCACGCGAACGTGTCGACGACGCAGGTGTACACGCAGCTCGCGGATCAGCACCTCCGCGAGGTGTACGAGAACGTCCACCCCCGCGCCCGCTAGGCCACTTCGTGGCCAGATGACGCTTCGCGCCTTGGACTCATAGCCAGAAGCAACCCGCGAGCCATCCTTGTCCTGCTACCAGCTGTCCGCGATGCTCCTCAGAGCGACGCGAACACTCGAGGAGCCACCGATGACCACCGCCACGACTAGCCGGGCTTATGCGGTTGCGCGCCTCGAGAGGTTGCCGGCGCACGGGGTGTGGTCGCCGGTGCTGACGCCAGTGACCGCGGACTACGCGATCGACACGGGGCGGTTCCTTCAGCAGGCGCGCTGGGTACTCGAACAGGGGTGCCACGGGCTGGCGCTGTTCGGGACCACGTCCGAGGCGAACTCGTTCTCGGTGGAGGAACGGATCGGGCTCCTCGATGCGGTGATCGAGGCGGGGATTCCAGCCGACCGCCTGATGGTCGGGACGGGCTGCAACGCGATCACCGACTCGACGGAGCTGACCGCGCACGCGGCGTCACATGGCGTGCACCGGGTGTTGATGCTGCCGCCGTTCTACTACAAGGGGATGAGCGACGAGGGACTCGCCCGCGCCTTCGGAACGGTGATCGAGCGCGTGAACGATCCCGACCTGCGGGTGTTCCTGTACCACTTCCCGCGGCTCTCGGGCGTACCAATCACCCTCGGGCTACTCAACCTCCTCGCGGCGAGGTACGGAGAGACAATCGCCGGGGTGAAGGACAGCTCGGGCGACTGGGACAACACGGCTGCGATGATCGAGCGGTTCCCTCAGCTGGCGATCTTCCCAGGCTCGGAGATCTTCCTGCTCCAGGGGCTGGAGGCCGGCGCGGCGGGGTGCATCACCGCGACCTCGAACGTGAACCCGAGCGGGTCGCGCGCGGTGTGGGATGCGTGGACCTCGGATGACGGGAGCGCCGGCGAGCGGCAGGAGCTGGCGACAGCCATTCGACGCGCCCTCGAAACGGAGCAGCCGGTGCCCGGTCAGAAGTGGCTGATCGCCTCGGAGCGGGGCGACGCTGCGTGGAAGACGGTGCGCCCGCCGATGTTGGAGCTGGGCGACGCTCAAGGCGCGGCTCTGATCGAGGCGACGCACGCGGCGGGATTCGATCCCGCCTCGGTGGCGATCGGCTAACCAGCCCGCGAAGTGGGGTAACAGATCGAAACGGCCGCCTGATGGGCGGCCGTTGTCGTCGGCTTGCTGCCAAGCCTACTCAGGCTGCTCGACACATACGTCGCCCCTCTGGACGTATCCAGGCGGGCAAGAGATCACCGACAGCATCTGGCCCACCAGAGCACGCTGCTGAACCGCAGGCTTCACATATCGCATCACATCTCCCGCAAACGGCGTCCTTGCCCTCGTTCGACGCGAGAAGCATACACCGGCGGTGCCCCGGTTTTGTTCCTGGCGAACTGACATCAACCGCGGCACCGCACTGGACCACCCGAGGCGCCTCCGCGATCATCCGAGGGCAAGACGGCGGTCCACCCTCGGTGGTGGGTCAGCGGCGAGGGGTGCCCGTGCAAATCCAGGACGTCCGAGCGCGCGAACTCCTCGATTCACGGGGCAATCCGACGCTCGAGGTGGATGTCGAACTCGGCGACGGCACCGTTGGCCGCGCGATCGTACCGAGCGGCGCGAGCACCGGCGCCTACGAGGCGGTCGAGCTGCGCGACAACGACGCCGATCGCTACGGCGGGAAGGGTGTGCTCACCGCGCTGGGCCACGTGCGTGGCGAGCTGCGCGAGCTCCTGACGGGGCGCGACGCCGACGATCAGACCGGCCTCGACCGCGCGATGATCGAGGCCGATGGAACCTCCAACAAAGGGCGACTCGGGGCGAACGCGATCCTCGGGGTATCGCTGGCTGCGGCGCAGGCGACCGCCAACGCGCACCGCCAGCCGCTGTACCGCTACTTGGGGGAGCACTATGCGCCCGGTTCCTCGGTGGGAACGCTGCCGGTGCCGATGTGCAACGTGCTCAACGGCGGGGCGCACGCGTCGGACTCCACTGACTTCCAGGAGTTCATGTTCATGCCGGTTGGAGCGCCCTCGTTCCGTGAGGGAATCCGCCAGGTCGTCGAGTGCTACCAGCAGCTCAAGCGCATCCTCGGCGAGCGCGGGCTGAACACCAACGTCGGCGACGAGGGCGGGTTCGCGCCGTCGCTGTCCACCAACCGAGGCGCCGTCGAGCTGCTCGTCGAGGCGATCGAAGCGGCGGGCCAGCGACCCGGCGAGGGAATGGCGATCGCCCTCGACCCCGCGACAACGGAGCTGTGGGCGGATGGCAAGTACGACCTCGAGCGCGAGGGGCGCGTCGTAACCTCCGACGAGCTGGCACAGCTCTGGGGAGAGTGGGTGCGCGACTTCCCGATCGTCTCGATCGAGGACGGGATGGCCGAGGACGACTGGGACGGCTGGAAGACCGTGACCGCCGAGCACGGCGACTCGGTCCAGCTCGTCGGTGACGACCTCCTCGTGACGAACATCGAGCGGCTGCAGCGCGGGATCGACGAGCGCGCGGCGAACGCGATCCTGATCAAGCTGAACCAGATAGGGACGCTTACCGAGACGCTGCAGGCGATCAAGATGGCGCAGGACGCCGGCTGGAACGCGGTCATCTCGCATCGCTCCGGGGAGACCGAGGACACGACGATCTCCCACCTCGCGGTCGCGACCGGGGCCGGCCAGATCAAGGCCGGCGCGACGGCGCGCACCGACCGCACGGCGAAATACAACGAGCTGCTGCGGATCGAAGAGGACCTCGGCAGCGACGCGGTCTACCCCGGGGCGTCGATCTTCGGGCGCCAGTCGTGACGACCGGTGGCCTGGGCCCAACCAACGCCGGACCGGACGATCTGCCGATCGCCGATCCCCCGCAGCGCGTGTCGGGGATGCGCGTGCCCTCGGAGGGGTGGACGCTGCCGGGCAAGCCCGAGGGGCTGGACGCGGCCGCCGAGGATGCCTGGCGCCAGACCGGGTTCAACCTCGCCGAGGACCTGCGATTGATCGCGGACGGTCTCGACATCCAGGCGCTTGTCGCCTCGGCCGGGTACACGCCAACCGCGCGGAACATGACGATGGCCGGCTTCGCGACGCTGTGGAGCCGGGCGCTGCTGACCACCGCCGACGCGGTCGGCCTCGTGCGGCGGGGCGCCTACCAGAGTGCGATCCCGCTGGCGCGGCAGGCGGTCGAGCTCGTCACCGCGCAGCGCGGCCTCACCGAGGAGCTCGACGCCTGGCGGCGATGGACGCACGAGGCGTACGGACGCGACGAGGCGTCGCGTTCCGTGGAGCAAGGCGTCGGGCACTACTTCTCGGGCGAGACGATCGCGGGCGATGACGATCTACGGGTGATCTACCGGGCCGCCTCGGACTTCGGCCGGCCCAACTTCGGGCCGAGCGCCCTGTTCGTGGCGAACGAGGCGAACCACGAGCGCTACCCGCTGATCTTCGGCGACCAAGCGTTCCACACCGGGTGGGCCGAACTGCTGCTCGGCTGGCTGCTGCGAACGAGCGCAAAGCAGCTCCACCTGGCGCTGCACCTCGACCAGTTCTTCCCCGCCTCGGAGGAGCTCCGGGCGCGGACCGTGGAGCACGTGCGGACCATCGAGGCGCACTTGACCGACGAGCGGCGCTGTCGCGTCGAGGAGTACAACGACGAGGACGGGCGCCGGCACGTGCTGATGCTCGAGTTCAGGCGGCAGCCCGCCGACCAGGGCAAGCGGCTGCTGTTCTGACGACCGTCGCCCACCTGAGCGGCTTTTGACACTGTTCTAATGCGGCTTGAACCGCGCATGCTTAGCATCGATCGGAGCGAGGAATCGTCGCGTTGCGGGCGAGCGTGTCCGCACGCGGGCAGGGGAGAGCGATGACCGTACGCGTAGGGATCAACGGGTTCGGCCGGACAGGGCGCGCGGCGTTCCGCGCATGGTGGCAGAACCGCCGCGACGACTTCGAGATCGTCGCAATCAACCGCGGACCGGTCCACGTCCGTACCCACCTCCTCCGCTACGACTCCGACTACGGCCGCTTCCCAGGCGAGATCGTCGACGGCGACGATTCGTTCACCGTCGACGGGCACGAGGTCGCGGTCTTCAACGAGAACGATCCCCAAGCGATCCCGTGGGGCTCCGCCAACGTAGACGTGGTGATTGAATCGACGGGCCACTACCGGACCGGCGAGGCAGCTGGGGCTCACCTCCACGACGGCGTGAAGAAGGTCATCATCTCCGCTCCAGCGAAGGGCGAAGACTGGACCGTCATCATGGGGATCAACGACGAGGAGTACTCGGCGGCCGACCACCGGGTGATCTCCGCGGGATCCTGCACAACGAACTGCGTCGTGGTAGCCGTGAAGGTGCTGCACGACGCGTTCAAGATCGAGAACGGGTTCATGAGCACGGTGCACTCGTACACCGGCGACCAGAACCTCGTCGACAACTCGCACAAGGACCTGCGCCGCGCGCGAGCGGCCGCGCTCAACATCATTCCGACAAGCTCGGGCGCCTCAGCGGCAGTCGGCCGGATCATTCCGGAGCTGGCGGGCAAGTTCGACGGCACCGCGCTGCGGGTACCGACGCCGACGGTGTCGCTGGTCGACCTGACCACGACGCTGGGCGACACGCCCTCGGTGGGTGAGATCAACGAGGCGTTCCAGGCGGCGGCCGATGGACCGCTGAAAGGCTACCTGGCGTACGAGCGGGACGAGCTGGTCTCCACCGACTTCAAGGCGCACCCGGCCTCGGCGATCTTTGATGCGCCCTCGACGATGCTCGTCGAGGGGGGGCTGGCGAAAACCCTCGAGTGGTACGACAACGAGTGGGGCTACAGCTGCCGGCTGACGGATGTCGTCGCGATGCTCGCGGAGCGCGGGCTCGAGTAGCAGGCCCCGGTGAGCCGCCGCTCGGCTCGCCGGGCTGCCCCTCTCAGACGAATCGACTGGCCGGACGCCGCCCGATCGGGCGGCGTCTTCGTGTGGTCGCGTTGCTCTCAGGCGACCTTGAGGTCGGGGAGCTGGTCCGAGTACATCGCCATCTGGGCCGCGAGGTAGAGACCGTCGCCCTGCCAGGCGTCACGCGGGTAGGCTGCGGCGCCGACGAGGATCCGGTCGGCGTCCCGCGAGACCTCGTCGACGGAGTCGCGAACGGTCTCGCGAAGCGGGTCAAGCTGACCAGCGACACCCCGTCCCTTGCGGATGACGACCACCGCTGTGCCGATCCGTGTGACGAGGTCGCGTCGTTTGACGGCGGCGGCAACGGCATCCGCAGCACGATTGGTCCAATTGAGAAGGTCGGACTCGATCCCAACGACGTGCAGGGAGGAGTCAACGTAAACGAGGATTACCTGGTCACCCGTTCCAGCCGCCTCGGTGAGGATGCGATCGAGTTCAGCGACGAACGTTTCGTCGGTCCAGCCGTAACCGGCGTCGATCGCCGGGTCGTCCGACAGCGCAACCGGGGTGACTGCCGGGACACCACCGAGGTGTCGGAACATCCAGCGGAAGAGGGCGGCTCCGGCGACCAGTCCGCCGACGAGCGCATAAAGCCAACGGAGCGGCGACTCGATGATGCCCGGCGCCGCTGTCATCGCGTGCCCAACGGAGAGCGCGAAGATCAGGAAGGCGCTGCGGTGCAGCAGCCGCCATCGTTCGACCGCGATCCGCTTCGTCAGCCAGCGCGAGGCGAAGAGCAAACCAAGCCCCAGAGTTCCAAGGACCCCGAACGTCGCCGGAACCGGCGCGACCACGACGTACTCGGCGGGACCGCCGACGACGAGGACGATGACAGCCCCGACGTGAACGGCGGTGGTGAGCACGGTCCAGATCGCGAGCTGATCGTGGAGCGCAAAGATCCGCCGCTGATCCATGGGGCCGGAGAGCCCCCGCCAACTCACCATCAAGCCGAGCAGCATGGAAGCGGCCATCGCGGTGTAGGCGAGCAGCCCCGTTCCTCGGGACGTCCACCAGGCGATCGGAGCGTCCTCGGAGACTCCGCCGACGTACTGGAACACGACGGTGGCCCAGGCGCAGGCGGCGAGCGCCAGCAACACGACAGCGATCCAGCGAGAGCGATAGAGCAGCGCCATCAGTCGTGGCTAGCGTTGCGCGGCGTCAGGCCGACGGTCTCAGTTCGAGGTAGGGCGTGTTCGGGGAGCTGAAACGCTGCTCCCATTGATCGACGACGGCAAAGAACGCCTTCACACAGTTGGGGTCGAAGTGTGTCCGGGTGTTCTCGCGGATGTGATGCTGGGCCTCGTCTGGTGTCCAGGCAGGACGGTACGAGCGTGCCGAGCGGAGCGCGTCGTAGACATCAGCTACGGCGGCGATGCGAGCTTCGAGGGGGATGTCGTCGCCGCTGAGGCCGTCCGGGTAGCCGGTACCGTCTACGCGCTCGTGGTGGTGACGAATGACGGCAAGCTCGGTGGGACCATCGAAGGCGGCCTTGAGCATCGTCTCGCCTCGAGTGGGGTGCCCCTTGATGAAGTCGAACTCGTCGTCGGACAGCCGTCCGGTCTTATGGAGGACGCGGTCCGGGACACCGATCTTGCCGACGTCGTGCAACAGCGCGCCCTGGTAGATCGCGCGAAGACGGTCAGGTGCGAGGTTCAGCTCCTGACCGATCAGGACGGCGAGCCCGGCGACGCGTTCGCCGTGGCCAAGCGTGTAGCCGTCACGGGCCTCGAGGGCAGCGGCGAGACTGGTGATCGAGTCGGTGTAACCCGCCTGGATCTGCTCGATCGGGTCGCGGAGCGTGAGGCCCTCGATCGCGCTCACTGGACTGACCCCGCGCGCGTACTCGATGAAGAGACCCCAGACGATGCCGCTGAAGCCGATCAACAGCATCACGTGGTAGAGCCACCATGTCGCGTGAAACTTGACGCCGTACTGCATCCCAAGTTGGGCCTGGACGATCAGCACCGACCCGAGGGCGACGGCGCCGTACATCGGGAGGCCGGAACGGCGGAAGCCTTGCAGGTAACGGTGAGCGGCGAAGCCGGCCAGTGCGACGACGGCGACGAGCGATCCGTTGATGAAGATCGGCTCCTCGACGATCGCAGCGGGGACGGTCTCCGGGCGGACGATTGCGACAGTCGAAGTCACGCTCAATGTGCCGAGCCAGCCGATCAGGAGCGGTCGACGAGCGCGGATGATCGCCTGGTTGATGCGATCCGGGAAGTCAATGGCGCTGGCTGCCAGGAAGACGGCCGCCACCAGGGTGCTCAGACGGGAGCTGAGTCCGGTCACCAGCTCGTGTTCCTCGCTGACGAGGAAGCCTGGCGTCGAGAGTCCGTGAACGGCGAAGATCATCGCCATGCTGACGAACGAGAGTGCGAGCAAGAGGACGCGAACGTTGGCGCTTCTGACGGCAGCGGCGATCGCGAACACACCGAGGGCGACGTTGATCGCGGCGACCAGGCTGACGATGTAGAAGTGGCCGTCCGGCGAGTTAGCTTCGAAGTCGAACGCGCCGTTCACTCGCAGCGCAAGGAACGTCAGGCCAGGAGCCAGCGTGAGCCCCAGCCAGGGCAAGATTTGCGGAAGCGCTCTGCGAGAACCCACTACGACTCCGGGCGTCCGGTCTAACGTTCACTCGACTATCGACACGATCAACGTGATCTTTCGACGCCCTCTACGGGTTTTGACGGATTCCTGACGGCGGGCATCGACCGCCCGCCGAGCAGCATGGGTGGGGGCTCGAGCCGGCCCGTCAGCTGATGCCACACCAGGCGAACGCGGCGCGCGCGGCGTCGGTCGTTGCGGAAGGGGCACCCAGCCCGAATGTGATGGCAAAGCCCATGAAGTTAGCGAACAGATAGATCCGCACCAACGAGCGGATCGGGTGTGCGCTGTCGAACGGTGACGTCAGCAACGCGGCTGCACGGATCCTGACTTCTTTCATCAGGTACTCCTCGGAGGCGGGTTCGAGCCCAGTCGATCATCGGTTCGCCTCAAACGATCGCCAGCCCAGCCACCGAGCAAGCGAGTCCGATGCGGTCGCACGATACAATCGACGGCATGCTCGATTCACTGTCCGATCGACTGCAGGGGACGTTCCGTCGCCTCGGTAGCTCCGGGAAAATCACCGAACAGGACCTCGACGAGGCGCTGCGCGAGGTGCGGATCGCGCTGCTCGAGGCGGACGTCAACTTCAAGGTCGTGCGCGAGTTCATCGCGAAGGTGCGGGAGCGCGCCGACGGCCAGGAGGTGATGCAGTCGATCACACCCGCGCAACAGGTGATCGGCATCGTCAACACGCAGCTGGTGGAGATCCTCGGTGGTGACGCCGAGCCGCTGATCAGAGCGGACGCTGGGCCGACCAAGATCATGGTCGTCGGCTCGAAGGGGTCGGGAAAGACAACGCTCTGCGGGCGGCTGGCGCTGAAGTACAAGAACGAGGGGCGACAGCCGCTGCTGGTCGCCACGGACTTCGAGCGGGTCGCGGCGAGCGAGCAGCTCAAGGTGCTGGCCGACTCGATCGATGTGCCCGTCTGGATCGAGGAGCAAGAAGCGCCAGCGGCGGATATCGCAGGGCGTGCGCTCAAGGAAGCGGAGCGGACCGGCGCCAACGTGGTCATCGTCGACACCGTCGGTGCGGTCGCCCTCGAAGATGAGCTGGCCGATGAGCTGGCCGCTCTCGCTGACGAGATCGACCCGACCGAGGTGCTGATCGTCGTCGACGCGATGACCGGCCAGGAGGCAGTCACCCTCGCGCGTGAGTTCGACGAGGAGATCGAAGGCACCGGAATCGTGGTGTCGAAGGTCGACTCCGATACACGCGGTGGCGCGATGCTTTCGGTGCGCGAGGTGACCGGCCTGCCGATCAAGCTGATCACCACCGGCGAGCGACTCGATGCGCTCGAGGAGTTCCACCCCGACCGCATGGCCTCCCGGATCCTCGGCATGGGCGACGTGGTGTCGCTAGTCGAGAAGGCGAAAGAGGCGGTCGGCGAGCAAGACATGAAGAATGTCGCCCGCCGGATGAAGAGCGGGCAGTTCAACCTTGAGGACTTCCTCGCGCAGATGCAGCAGATGAAGGAGATGGGACCTCTGTCCGGCCTCCTCGACATGCTGCCCGGCGGCGGTCAGATGGCGAAGCAGGTGGCGGGCGCCGAGATCGACGAGTCGTTCATCAAGCACAGCGAGGCGATCGTGCTGTCGATGACGCCGGAGGAGCGCCGCAATCCGGCGATCCTCAACGGGTCGCGGCGGCGGCGGATCGCGAAGGGCTCGGGTTCGTCACCCGCCGAGGTGAACCGCCTGCTCAACCAGTTCAACGACGCCAAGAAGCTGATGCAGGCGATGGCAACCGGCAAGGGGGCCGGTGGTCTGGGCCGACTGCTCGGGTTCTGATCTAGAGGCCGTGCATATTGGCTCAGCGTCGCTGATCGATTACTGTCGATTGCTCTCGGGAACACTCAGGACTGGCTCGGAACGCGACAGCAGTGCGCGCCGAACGGCCTCGGAGGACGCGTTGCTACGGATCAGATTGCGCCGCACCGGCAAGAAGAAGCAGCCCTACTACCGTGTGGTGGTCGCCGATCAGCGCGCCCCGCGCGATGGCGACTTCATCGAGGTGATCGGCCACTACAACCCGCGCACCCAGCCGACCACGGTCGAGCTGAAGGAAGAGCGCGTCAAGCACTGGCTTTCGGTGGGCGCGCAGCCCTCGGAGACCGTGCACCGCGTGCTGCACAAGGCGGGCCTGATCGAGGTGGGTCCGCCCAAGCGCGTGACGAAGCCCAGCCGCGCCGAGCGCGAAGCGGAAGCGGCTGCGGCAGCCGCCGCGCAGGCAGAGGCTGAAGCAGCCGCCGAGGCGGCGTCCGCGGAGGCTAGCGCTGACGAGTCATCAGACGACGACGCCTCCGACGAGAGCTAACGACAACGAACCACCCCGGTAGTCCTGCCCAGCGCACGAGGTCCGACCCATGAAGGCGCTCATCGAGTACATCGCCCGTTCACTCGCGACGAAGCCCGACGAGGTCGAAGTGATCGAAGAGCATCGAGGCGATCGGGTGATCATCCACCTCAACGTCGCCGACGAAGACAAGGGTCGAGTGATCGGCCGCGATGGCCGCTGCGCCAACGCGATCCGGTCGCTGCTACATGTCGCGGCGGTGCGTTCCGGTACTCGCGCCTCGCTCGACATCGACTAGCGGGTACCCGCCCGCCGCACGTGTCCGACGGCCAACCTCAAGGCGACCGATCGCGCGATCGGATTGCAGTCGGTCGGATCAACGCGACCTGGGGCCTCAAAGGCCACGTCAAAGTCACGCCACTCACGTCGAACGAGCAGCGCCTCGTCGCCGGTGCCGAGCTGATCGTTGCCGGCCAGCGTCGAGCCGTCCTCGAGGTCGTGCGACCGCAGGGCTACCCGATCATGCGCTTCGAGGGGTACCCGGATCGCACGGCGGCTGAAGCGCTCCGCGGTGAGCTGATCGAGATCGAGTCCGATGACCTTCCCAGCCTCTCTGAGGGCGAGTACTACGTCGACGACCTGCGGGGGCTGAAGGTGATCGGGGTCGATGGCTCAGAGATCGGCACGCTGAGTGAGGTGCTGACCACCGGCGCCAACGACGTCTACGTCGTCGAGCGCACTGGCGAGCGCGATGCGCTGATCCCGGCGATCGGCGACGTCGTGCAATCGGTCGACCTCGAGGCTGGGGTGATGACGATCGACCCGTTGCCCGGGCTGCTCGACCGCTAGTCGGGCGAGGTACCTCGCGCGGTATGAGCAGCCTCAGCAGCTTCTTCGACATGGGGACGACCCCAGTCGATCGTGTGGCAACGTGCTCCGTATACTCGTCGCTCGGCGCGTTGGGGATGTAGCTCAGTTGGGAGAGCGTCGCGTTCGCAATGCGAAGGTCAGGGGTTCGAATCCCCTCATCTCCACCACCCGTCGCCGATTTCTCGTCCACCTCAACAACGACCCCTTGCACCGACGGACCATCGTGTCATGCACGGCGGTAGCCACCCGTCCCAACGGAGGTGGGTACGCTCGAGGTATGCACCGGATCGATCGAGACGCATTCGAAGTGCTGGTCGACGACGCGGTCGCGGCGTTGCCCCGCATCTTCCTCGAGCGGCTCGACAACCTGTCGTTCGGTGTTGAGGCTCGGGCGACCGCGGAGGACCTCCGATCGATGGGTGTCGGCGGGGGCCGGACCTTGCTCGGGGTCTATAGAGGGGTGCCATTGCCCTCGCGGACGGCCGGATACCAGCTCACGATGCCGGACCGAATCGTCGTATTCCAGGAGCCACACCAGCAGATGGCGCGAGACGACGCGCATCTGGCGGAGTTAGTAGCGCACACGGTGCGGCACGAGGTCGCCCATCACTTCGGAATCAGCGACGAGCGGCTGCGGGAGTTGGACGCCTACTAAGCACCGGACGATGAACATCAGGCCGCCTCGTACGGGAACTCGATCTGACCGGCAGCGGAGTTCAGACCTGCTCGCGCAGGACGGCCCTTGAAGAAACCCAGCCCCAAGGGATGCGAGGCGGCCTCGCGTAGCCGATCCAACGAGCCACCCCTCGACCTGATGCGAGCCGCCACTGGTTCCGACACTCTGTTCGGATTGCGGCCAGTACTCCGAGCCCAAGGAGCCGGACGGTGTCTTCAGAAGACTCGACCACGCCGACGTTTCGCGCCGCGACACTCGACGACGCGCCGGACATCCTTCAGACGCTCGAGGCGGCGTTCGGCCGCTGGCCGGACTTCGACCTCGAGGTGACACCTCTGGAACACCTGCGGTGGAAGATGCAGCCGCCGGACGGTCTGCAGCCCAACAACACCGTCGGGCTCGTTGGCAGCGAGGTGATCGCAGTCGAGCTGCGGTGGATGAGCCTCGCCCAGCTCGGGGATCGCGAGGTGGTGACGAACGATGGCATGGATCAGGCCGTCGATCCTCGATACCAGGGCCGTGGGTACAGTCGGCAGCTCAACGATGCCAAGGCGGCGCAACAGCAGTCAGGAGAGCTGGGGATCGACGCGCCGAGTCGAAACGAACGGATACTGGGATCGCGGCAACGCCGGGAGAATCCGCGCGCGGAACGCCAGCTATCGACATGGGTCCACGACTTCAGCCTCCGCGGCCGTCTCGGAACACGATGGCGGAACGGCGGAGCCGCTGACGTTCTTCGGCACCTGCCGTCGACCCTCCGGCCGCCTGGCGGTCCCGTGGCCTCGGCGGCTTCGAGTTACGAGGTCGAGTCCGTCGAGCGCTTCGACGGGCGTGCGGATCGGCTATGGGCGGCTGCCCGCGGCCAGTTCGACGTCGCGCGGATTCGAGGTGCCTCGTACCTGAACTGGCGATACGACCGACGCGCCGGGCCGTCCAGCCGCTTGGCCGCCGTGCTTGGCCGCGACCTCGTGGGGTACGCAGTGGTCAAATACTCGCGGGGCACGGCGAGCCTGCTGGACGTACTGGTCGATCCGGCGCATCCCGATGCAGCAGCCCCGCTGCTGCGACAGGCATCCGAGGACGCACGCGCCCTCGGATGCCGGCGCGTCACGGCCTGGCTGCCATCCGTGCATCCGCTCGGCGCCGCGCTCTCCGCGGCGGGGTACGTCGAGGTGAATCAAGCGGTGCCGATCGAATTCGATACACCGCCGGGATCGACGGCTCAGACGGACCTCGATCGGTTTCGTGACGAGGGGCTGCGAATGCACATCACGATGGGTGACTTCGACTTCGTTTAGGTCGGCGGTCAGGGCCCCTTCATCACGAGGTCAGGCAGACTTCTCTCTGCGGAGAATCGGCGACGGATCCGACACTCGCGCAGTATGGGACTCCAACGGGACCATCCCGGGAAAGGCAAGGCCCTGTCCTCCGACGCTATGGACCTCCCCGCCGGCCCGCCACCAGGCAACGACCCCACCGCCGCTGACGGGGCCGAGACACCCATGTTTCGGCTCGCGACGCTGGACGACGCCCCGGAGATGCTTCGCGTGCTTGAAGCAGCGTTTGAGCGCTGGCCGGAGTTCGACATCGACGTCACTCCGCTGGCACACCTGCAGTGGAAGATGTCGTCACCCGTGGATGGGCTCCTCCCGCATACGGTTGGCACTCTGGACGGACAGGTGATCGCCGCCGCGATCCGCTGGGCGAGCTATGTCCACGTCGACGGTCGCGTGTTGAGTACCAGCAGTGGCGCCGACCAAGCGATCCACCCCGACTACCAGGGCCGCGGGTTTGCCGCCCTGCAGCGAGCCGGGCGGCTCAAGCTCGATGTGTTCGGCGAACTTGGGATGGGAACGGAGAGCCGTCACGAGCGGTTGGTGAATTCGCGGCAGCGACGTCCCGAGTCGAGGCGGGCACGCCAGGAGCTGGTGAGCTGGACCTACAACTTCGATCGTCGCGGGGCGCTCGGCACCGGTTACCGCAGTGGCGGGATTCTCGGCGCAGCCTCGGCGCTCGTCAGTACGCTGCGACCACGACGTCCTCACGCCGGTGGTCCGGACCCGGCGACAGAACCAACGGTCATGCCGATCGCCCACTTCGACGAGCAGGCCGACCGCCTCTGGGAGCTGGCGCGCGAGCAGTTCGACGTTGCCCGGGTGCGCAACGCGGCGTACCTGAACTGGCGCTACGCCGACCCTCGGTCGGGACGCTCGCAGATCTTCGGGGTATTCGAGGACGATCCGGACAGCGCGCGATTGGCTGGCTACTCGGTCCTCCGGCTGTCAGACGACTATGCGTCGCTTGCCGATCTACTGGTGGAACCTGGTCGCGAGAATGTCGCGGCGGCACTCGTCCGAGCCAGTGTCGCCCACGCCCGCGAGCTTGGTTGCCGCCGCGTGGTTGCGTGGCTCCCCACTCTCCACCCGCTCGCGGCGACGCTGGCTACCGAGGGGTTCGTTGACGGCGGAGTTGGTGCGCTGATGTCGTTCCACCAGCTGCGCGGTTCGACCGCGCCGGTGGACCTCGAGTGGTTCCGCGATCCCGCTCGACGGCTGCATGTCACGCTGGGCGACCACGACTTCGTCTAGGCCAAAGAACCCGGCAGTCTTCGAACCGCGCTCGATGGGAACAGCTCCGCCGTTATCAGCGGCTATGCTACGGTCAATCCTCGGGCGATTCGCCGGTCGCAACACGGCTGTCCCGCGAACCCAGATCACTTGGACGCGCACCTTCGATGGCTCGATCGAACTCGCTCCAGTGGCTGCGATCCGGCCAATCGATCGGATCTCCGACCTCCGCGGGCGGCCGCACCTCTAGGGCGTCGATGCTGTCAGTGCTCGGGAGCTCTGGGTCACGTTCCTGACGTTCGTCCACTCGATCTCCCTGCGAACGATCGTTTGACTATCCGAGGGTCAATCTAGCGCGGCGAATCGTGCGCAGCGCTCGTACTGGGCGAGTCTCGGTCGATGGGCGGCAGCTAGGACTGCCATCAGCTTCGCTGGGCGCGGCCTCGTCGGGTGGTGTGCGGTGCGCTGCGCGCCGCGGCGTCCAGCAGCTCAAGCTGGCGGGCGGCGGCGAGGTTTCGGTCTTCAAACATCGGTACGTCCTTCGTTCGGTTGTCTGCAATAACGCGATCATCCCGCGACCGTGGGCACGACACATCGGCCGAAGGTGTGGACCTCGGTCGTTCCTTTGGGGGACAGGGGCGCACGCGAGCGCGGGGTGAAGGCCCAGAACACGAACCGGTAAGGGTCGAGCGGTGACGCTACGAAGTCCCGAACGAGAGCAGGTTCTCGAGCGGTTGGTACAGCTCCTCGAGGTAGGCGATGTCCTCCTCGGCGAGTTCGATGTCGTCGGCGGCAACGAGTTCATCGAGCTGTGTGATCTTCGAGACGCCGACGATCGGCGCGGTGATCTCCGGCTTGTTCAGCAACCACGCCAGAGCGATCTGAGCCGATGACTTCTCGTACTTCTGCGCGATCTCGCCGACGCGATCAGCGATCTTGAAGGTGTTCTCCCCGTGGTAGAGGCTCTCGGTTCGATTGCGATCTCGGCCCTGTGAACGGGCTGTGCCGCCCTCGTCAAAGCCGCCCTGGTACGAGCCGGTGAGGATCCCGCGGGCGAGGGGCGACCACGGCGTCAGCGCGACGCCGGTGCCGGCGCAGTAGGGGTTCATCTCGCGCTCCTCCTCGCGGTAGACGAGGTTGTAATGGTTCTGCATCGAGACGAATTTGGTCCAGCCGCGCATCTCGGCGGTGAGCTGTAGCTCCGTGAACTGCCAGGCGAACATCGAGGAGGCGCCGAGGTAGAGGACCTTGCCAGCCTTCACGACGTCGTGCAGCGCCTCCATCGTCTCTTCAATCGGTGGCTGGACCCGACCGCGTCCGTGGGGATGGCGGTGGATCACAAGGTGGTCGATGTAGTCGAGACCGAGGCGCTCGAGGCAGGCGTCAACACCCTCCATGATGTGCTTCCTCGAAAGGCCGACCTGGTTCGGGTGGCTACCCATCGCGCCGGAGATCTTGGTGGCGATGACGTATTCGTCACGCGGTGCGAGTTCGCGGAGGAGCGAGCCGACGACCCGTTCGCAGGCACCGATGCCATACACGTCGGCGCAGTCGAAGTAGTACAGGCCGTGGTCCAGAGCGGCCTTGAAGATGGGACGAGCCTCGTCGATGTCGAGCGTCCAGTCACCCTGGTGACCACGACCCGGCTCGCCGAAGTTCATGGTTCCGAGCGCAAGTTTGGAAACGCTCAGGCCGCTGTTCTGGCCGAGCTGCACGGATTCGAGCATGAAGAGGAGGTCCGTTCGTCGCGGGCTGAGGTGGGCGAGGGGATTGTGCCCGATCTCAGTCCAGCGCGCCGAGTGTCGACGGATCGTCGGGGGAACTCGCTCTTCGGAATGCGCAGCCTGATCAGCGGCAACAAGGATCTCTGGTCAGCCTCCTCGCTACGCGACCTGCGGTCGTTCCGTCGGTGTGCCGCCGGGTCTACTCCCTGCGGCACTCCCGAGCTGCTTCTCTTCCGCCGCAACTCGACGCGCGAGACCAGTTTCGAGCGCCAACCGACGAGTACGCTCAAGGACATAGAGCCGCTCGTAGCCCGCTGAGGTAACGCGCCACGATCGGGCGCGCATCCCTCCCAGCTGGTCGTTGAGCTCCAGGTAACCCTCACGTTCGAGCACGCGTAGCCAGCGGTGAGCAACGGACTCGGATGCGGCACCCAGAGCGGACTGATATTCGCGCACTGTGGGTGAGACGCCCAACGCGGATGAACGATCACCAAAGGTCCAGAGCGCGTCGTCAAGCGTGCGCGGCTCAGCTCGGGAGAGGTCGTTGCGAAGTTCCTCGGAGGGCGCGGGACGACCGGCGGAGGCGACCTCGGTGGTTGGATCAACCTCAGAGGAGGGCGACGCGGGCCGAGCGGCGCTAGCGGCAGCTTCGCGCAGGAGGGAGTACTGGGCGATCCGAGTACCGCCGTACTCCGTCGGAGCCTCGATCAGTTCTGTACGGATGGCGTAGCCGCGCTGCTTCAAGTCCCAGATCCGTGCACCAAGTCGCAGCACGCCCAGTTCATCCTTCGCGGTGAACTGATCAAGCGGGCCGTTATTCCGGAGATAGTTGAGCACCTGGTCGGTCTGGGTACGCACACGTGAGTGGTCGCGGCGAGTGCTAGTCATCGCTTCGTTCCTTGCCTCATCGATCGGCTCCACCGCTGGGCCATCCCGGTCGCGGGGTGGCGGTGCGACGGAGATCTGGGCGGCCCGCAGCGGCAGTTCGTCGGGAGGCGCGTGATTCGATCTACCGTACTGCGCACTGCTCACTAGCTTAGGAACATCTGGTCAAGTTGCAAGCGATCGCCTCGAGTCCCTGAAGTCACAGCGAGATGTCGCCCATCTGACCGACAGCGAAGCACGACGGCGACTGCTAGCGTGGCGCCATCAACTGCAGGCACGGAGGCCGGCTGCGCGAAGGATGACCCCATGATCTACACCCGACCCCGAGTCGAGCGAACGAAGCTAGTCGGCAACCTGGCCGATCAGCTCAGCGTCGATATCCCCGACTGCCAATGCACACCAGCCGGCTAGCCAGTAACGCGATTCGCTAGCCAGAGCTCGCCTCGGAGGCTCGTGTAGACGGCCGCCCGGTGTGGGCGGCCGCTCTGATCTCGCGTTTACCAAGCCGGACATCCCGGGCGCCTAGCGTCGGGTGCGTTACGGAGCGGCCGCTCCGAACGTGGAAGGAGGACGCATGAAGTACACACGGCCGCACATCGAGCGCACGAAGCTCGTGGGCACGATGATCGACAAGATCAGCGTGATTGTCTGCGACGTCTGTCTCGAGTAGCTAGTCGATTCGGAACAGGTCCGCAGCGGCCGCCTCAGGTGAGGTGGCCGCTGCGTTCAAGCCGGTCGAGCCGCACCTCGACCAGAAGAACCCATCGCCGATTCGGATGCGGCGGATGGCAGCAGCCGCCAGGCGCCGATTGCGGATAGAAGTCGACGAGCTCGCGCCGAGCGAATCGGAGCTCATGATGTGCTGGCGTCGCAGTCTGACGATCCTGTCAGGTCGCATTCCTGGGCCGTCAGGCGCCTATCAGATCCGCCAAAATGGGCAGGGTACGCACACCGGGTGCGCACGGTAGGCCGACGGCGATCACCGACTGAGTCACTCGTCCACGCGATGCTGGATCGAGCACCAGTTGATGACGGCAGAGAGTATCCGTCATGCAGCCGGAGCCGCGGCTCACCGAAGTACTTCACGGACCCGCCGAGATCGTCCTCGATCCCCGTGCCCGAACGGTTACGGTAGGCGAGCAGCCGCTGATCCTCACACGGCTGGGTTTCGACCTGCTGGCGGTGCTACTCCATCGCAGGGGCGAGGTGCTCACGCACGATGAGCTGGCGTCGCTGGCCTGGGGACAGGAACCGATCGGCGAGCACGGTGCGATCCTGACGGGGGTCTATCGGCTGCGGATGGCATTGGACAAGGTTGGCGCCACGAACGTGATCCGGGCGGTCCGCGGCGTCGGTTACACCATCGATGGACCGAAGAAGGCGACGCCGGCGCTCCTGGAACGCCCGGCGCTCGAGGCGGCGTTCCGCGCCTCCCTGCTCCCAGCGCTCCTCGTCGACCTCGAAGGCCGGGTCGTCAGCGCAAACGATGCCGCATCCGCGCTGACCGGCATCGAGGTGGCGACACTGGAGCGTCTCCCAGCGTGGCGGGATGTGCTCGCCCAAGGGGCCTGGTCAAGTGCGCAGCCTCCATTTGCCGCGGCGAGGAAGGGGCGCACACCGCCGCGATTCGCGGCCGCAGCAATCCGTCCAGGTCGCGAGGAGACGCAGGCCGTCGAGGTGACGATGGTGCCGATCACGGGTCAGCTCGAGCAGATCGGCGTCCTGATCACGCTCACGCCTGCGGCGCAAGCCCAACTCGGCGGGGTGAACAGGCGCCGTGATCACGGTGCGATCCGGGGGTCGAACGGGAGCGACGGCGATTCCGAGGCGGCGTCAACAATCGGTAGCGAGCCGGGGCGTCACTGGCGAGCCGGCTAGCCCGTGGTAACTCCCAGTGAACAGCGAACTCCGATAAACGGCTCACTAGCCCGCGGTTACGGTTCCGTCGGTGAGCTGGCTCGGCGGAATTTGCATCCGTGCCACGATCTTCTTCGCGGTCATGCGTGGCTTGCTGTACTGCATCGAACCCTCCTCGCAGGCGGCATCCGTGCCTCGCTGATGTTCGGCGGATGATAGCGAACTTCGAGTTCTGGGTGGGCCCCGCAATAGGTCAGCGGATGGCGCCCGACCCGGCGGGATGCTGGGAACCGCTAGCCCTCGTGAGGTCGCAGATAGACGAACCAGTACACCACACCAACGAGCACCGCTCCGCCGATGACGTTGCCGATCGTCACCGGCAACAGGTTGTCGACGAGGAACCCACTCCAGTCCAGGGCCGATAGATCCGCTGTACTCAGACCGCTCGCCCGGACAGCGGACTCCTCTTCCTTGAGCAGCAAGCCCATAGGGATGAAATACATGTTCGCGATGCTGTGCTCGAAGCCAGCGGCGACAAAGGCGGTGATCGGGAAGACGATCGCGACCACCTTGCCGGGAACGCTCCGGGCGCTGAGCGCAAGCCAAACAGCGAGCGTGACGAGGACGTTGCAGAGCACCCCGAGCGCGATCGCCTCGAGCGCACCAAGTTGCACCTTGGTGGCCGCAATGCGAAGCGCGGTGCCGCCAACTGCGCCGTTCCCCAACTCCCAGTTGCGAGCAACGAAGACAAGCAGCGCCGTCAACGCGGCCCCAGCGAAGTTACCGATGTAGACAATCCCCCATCCCCGAAGCAGGAGTGCTGTCGATACCTTGCGACTGGCCCAGGCCATCACGACGAGCGTGTTCCCGGTGAACAGCTCGGCGCCGGCAACGATCACGAGAATCAGGCCGAGGCTGAAGGCGACACCACCGAGCAACCTCGATGGCCCGAGGCCTCCGCCAGCTTCAGTGATGGTGACGGTGAAGAGCATCGCACCGAGCGCAATGAAGGCTCCAGCCAAACCAGCGAGGACAAGCATCGAGACGATGTCCATGCCCGCCTTGCGGACCCCGACGGTCTCGCATGCGCGCGCGATGTCAGGTGGAAGCAGCGCGTCGAGCGCCCGCCCAGATTCCTCCGGCGCTATGGCCTTGGGTGCCGGTACTAACTCAGTCGTCGACATGGCGCCTCCCTGGGATGCCTCCCGCTGGAGCGGCCAGCATCGCCCGAGACGCAGCCTCATGGAGGATTCGCCAGTCGGATCTCAGCATGACCTTCGGGCACGGCACCCGGCAGCCACGAACGGAAAACCAGTCCGGGTGAGCGCCGGCGACTCAGCGGATCAACGATCCCTGGCCCGGACCACTACGACCGGCCAAGCCCTATCTCAACGTCGTCCGGAGCAACCAGCCACCCGTTGGCGACCGGCGCTGACGGACGGAGTTGACGAACGCGCGACCGACTCACTCTGAGGACGAACGGTCGCGCGCCACCGTGCGGGCCACCTCTGCAAGTAGTCGTGGCTTGCGATCACCGTGATCGAGCCGGCTCAGATGGACGTCCACCAGGACGGTGCCGCCATCAGCGCGAAGGAGCTTGCGGCCGCGCGTCGCGGCGGCCCCGGATTCCATCGCCTCGCGGACCGCGATGTCGATGCGTGCTCGCTCGTCAGGTGCCCAGAGGCGGATGCCGCGGGATGGGAGGTGCGTCAGCGTCTCCACGTCGTACCCGGTGAGATCAACCGCTGCCTCGTTGACGAACCAGATGCGCAGGTCAGGATCGGTCGGGTCAAACAAGCCAAGTGCTGACACGCCGTTCGAGGATGGGGCAGCCTCATCCGCCTCGGGTACCACGTAGCCGACGCCACGCACCCCCTGGACGACGTTGGGTGCTCCAACAGCCTCAAGAGCGCGCCGGAGGCGCCAGGCGGTGGTGTATATGAACCGCTGGTCCGTCGTGGCGACTTCGTGCCCCCAGACACGCTGCGCGAGTTCATCAAACGGGACCACGCGACCGCGCGCTTCAACGAGTACACAGAGGAGATCGAACTCACGACGGGACAGGTCGACGGGATCCCCCTGAACGGCGACTGTTCGTTGATCCAGATCGAGCACCAGCCCATCCGGTCCGGTTAGTCGGTTCCCTCCAACCATCCACTCGCTCCCTCTGAATCCCGTTCCCTCGATCAGACGCGGTCGGCGGACGCCATCGAGGTCTGCGATGGCGGAGGTCGCGTCCCGCTGGCTCCGCTCCTGCCGACCCTGATGCCCCCTACCTCAAAGCAAACGATTGCTCGCCATCGAGCCACTGTGGATTGAAGGCAACCTCAACTCTGGCTTAAAAGCTATTTCATACGTGAATACCTTAACCGGCGGACTAAGTGTGAGGATGCGGATCACCGCATCAAGCCTGTCTTCAGGCTTCCGGAAAAACGGCAGTCAACCCAGAGCCGATCGCGCATCATGGATCACATCCGCGCGTGACCAGCGAGGACAGTCGATGCCTCGACCCCGTGGCGCCGCCGTCGCGCTCATCGGTCTAGCCTTCGCGACCGTGCTTGCTTCGTGTGACGGTTCGGACGCACCAGCAGCGGTGGGCGAAGACTCGACCGACGGCTTCCCGACTGCTTCGGTCGCTACGACATCCGCCCCAACGTTGACACCTACGCCCCCTGTCGCCATCGCGACGGTGACCGTGCACGTACCCGAAGGCGAACAGACGGAGCGTTTGCTGCTCGTCGAGGGCACCGCGTTGTTTGTCCAGGAGCCCGAAGGCGCACGTCGCGAAGTCGCTCGCTTCGAAGACGACGTCGGCAGTCCAGCCTTCCCTGCCTGGTCACCAGATGGGGAAACGATCGCCGTCGTGGTGCGCTCGTTCTTTCGAGGCGACGGTGAAGCCGACTTCGGTGACGACATCTATCTCGTTCCTGCGACCGGAGGCGAACCTCGGCTCGTTCGCCCGCATGCGACGCGAGGCGAGCAGGTGTTCGGCCTCGCATGGCGGCCCGGCGGCTCACAGCTCCTACTCGGACAGATCGTGCTCGCGCTCAGAAACGGCATCCCTACAAGCATCGAGGACGCTGCGATCATCGAGTTCGATCTCGAATCATCCGGCGAACGTCGGATCGTGGAGCGGGCGTACGATCCGTCGTTGTCAGCCGACGGCACGCGGCTCTCGTACGTCGCGATCGGCGAGTTGCCGACACAGGCCTCGGTGGTTGCGGCGAACGCCGACGGGAGCGAGCCCGTCACGCTCGCCGAGCCTGGTCGATTCGAAGTGACGAGATACCCGCGGATCGCCCCTGACGGGAACACGGTCGTGCTCACGGCCGCCGCGTCGCTGGTGCGATCGCCACAGCCAACAGGACCTCGGTTGGTCGAACGGCTGCTCGGGCTCGTTGAACCGCTGGCTCCAAGACGTGCGGAGGCTCACGGCATCCCGATGGATCTCTGGCTGATCGACTCGCGCACCGCAGCGATCACACGTCTCACCGCGATCGGCGAGGACGATCCGTATCCATCCTGGAGCTCCGATGGCCAGACGATCACGTTCATCGGCACCAACGGGCTCTACGAGGCGTCGGCAGCGAGTGGCGATCTGGTGCGAATCGGCGAAGGACGCTTCGACGGGCAACTTGCCGTCGCTCCAGACTAGGAGAAACGCCTGACCATCCGGCCGGCGCGGCGCCGCCGGATCGAGTTCCCGAAGCTCTCGTTTGTGATCGGCGACCTTGCAGCGAGCCGCTCATCGACGGACCATTGTTCGTGTGATGGCCACGTTCCGAGGGAACTGGAGCGAACGACTCGGCGCCGCGTTTGCCGCGGCGGCGTTGTTTGCGTTGCTCGCGCCGACGGCGGGGTTCTTGGTCGATACGGAGTTCGCTGGCTGGGCCCCGAACCATGGGCATGAGGGGTGGGGAAGCGTTCTCACAACGCATCACCACCCCTATGACGATCATCACGCCGCCGGAGCTGGCCCGGAAACTGAGCACACCTCGAACGTGACGTTCACGCCCGCCGATGAAGCGGGTGTTGCGACGATGGCGCTGCCTACTGACCCCGCGTCGCTACCCGCTACGGTCGCTCCGAAGCGGGCCGCGGTCTCTTTCAGCCGACCACTGATCGGCGTCAGCGCCGACCTCGTGCCAACGCCACCGCCCCGCGCATAGCTCCCGCTCCTCGATCCTTGTTCGTTCGAGTTCTGGAGACGTTATGCCTCGCAAGCTTGCAATGCTGCTGGGGTTGATCGCAGCAACGTCCGCGATCGCCCTCGCCTGTTCTGATTCCGATGATCCAACTGCCACGCCGGAGGCAGAGCACGCACACACCGACAACGTCGGCCTGCTGTCCGCGCTCTCGACGCTGGCGGACGCGGATCTCCATCACATCGAGAATGCGTTGATCGGTGACGCACCGGAGATCGATCCGACCTGGATCGCGCCACTTATCAACGCACGAACGGCAACGGCGCTCGTCACCTGGCCCGACGAGCTGCATGGTGCATCCGAAGACTTCCTCGATGACTCGATGCCGCTGCTCATGGCGCTGCAGGCTGATGACCTGGCAGCAGCGACCGAGGCAGCGCCCGCCGCCCACGCCTCGTGGCATCTGCTCCGCGACCCAGGCTACGCCTACCTCGCCGAGGCGGCCGGCACCGGGTCGATGGGTGACGATGGCCACGCCCACGACGATCACGGGCACGCCCACGAGGACGATGACCACGACATGGAGGACGGCGAGGACAGCGACATGGAGATGAATGACGACGACTCGTAAGGGTCTCGTCATCCGCTCGCTCGTCTCCGTCGCTTCGGTCGCGGCGATCCTCGTGATCGCCGCGACTGCGCCGCGGGTGGCGGAAGCGCATGCTGAACTGGAACGCGCGAATCCGGCTCCGGACTCGGTGATTCCTACGGCGCCCGACACGCTGGAGATCTGGTTCACCCAGGAGCTGTTCCGCCGCGAGGGCGCGAACACCATCGTCGTCGAAGGTCCTGACGGTAGGTCCGACGACGGCACCCCGGTGATCGACAGCACCGATCGCGAGCACCTCACGGTCGGGCTGTTACCGGACCTGCCCGCCGGCGAGTACCGCGTGTCATGGACCTCATTGTCGGCGATCGACGGCGATGCGGCCGAAGGCAGCTTCGTATTCACGATCGACCCAACCGCGCCGGACCCGACACCGCCCCCGGCCGAGACGACGGAGACGCCTGAAGCCTCGCTGACGGAGAGCCCGCCCGCGAGCGCGACAGCTGGTCCCGAAGCAACGACGACCGCCAGTTCCGACGGGGCCGACGGCGCCTCGTTCCCGATGTGGGCGTTGATCGCCGCTGCCTCGATCCTGGGATCGGCCGGCCTCGGTGCGTGGGCGTTACTCCGATCGCCCGCGGCTGACGAGGCGTAGCGATGCTTGGCCAGCTCGGTCACAGCGCGTTCCGCCTTGGGAGGCGCGTGGTGTGGCTGCTCGCCCTGGCAGCGGTCGCGCCGCTGGCAATGCTCGCGTCCGGCGCGGAGGTCGCGGAGAGCCATGCAGTCCTCGTGCGGTCGTCGCCGGAGAGCCAGGTGGCGCTGACCGATCCCCCACCGGTGATCGATCTCTGGTTCTCGGAGCCGCTCGAGCCGGACTTCAGCAGCTTCGAGCTATACGCCGGCGACGGCACGCCTCAGGAGCTGGTTGGGATGAGGGTCGATCCCGACGACAACATGCACCTCTCCTCGCTCACACGCGGCCTTGGGCCAGGTGTCTACACGGTCGTGTACAAGACGCTCTCGACCCGAGACGGGCACGAGTGGTCGGGCTCGATAACGTTCACCGTCCTCAACGAGGACGGCACCGTTCCCGCGGGAGGCGGGTTCACACCGGACCTATCGTCAGGCAGCACAGCGCCCGAGGTCACTGGCCGCTGGATGGTGTTCGCGGCGTTCTCGGTGCTAGCCGGCGGCACGCTTGTCTCGGTCCTGGCCGCGCGGAGCGACACCGGCCCAGGGCTAGGCGCCCGCGCCCGGCGGATGTCGGTGCAACTCGGGATCGCGGCGCTACCGCTCGCCCTTGGTGGGTCGCTAGTCCAACTCCTCGCGCGACGGGATGCCCTGGGTGGATCCGTCATCGACCTGCTCGCGGAGACGCGGTTCGGCACGATTCTGCTCTGGCGAATGCTCGCGTTGCTGTTGATCGTCGCCGCGCTCGGCCTGGCGTTGCTCGCCGCGCGGCAACGACGCGCTTCAGCTGAGCAGATCTTTGGTGGAGTCGCTGCAGCGGGCGCGCTCGCTGGGCTCGTCACGATCTCGTTGCTCAGCCACGCCGCCGCCGCGCCCGGCTCGTTCTGGGCGATCCTCGGGGACATCGCCCACCTCGTCTTGGCCACCGCCTGGGCGGGCGGATTGCTCGTCATGGCAGCGCTGCTAATCCAGACACGCCGCTCCATGGGCTCCCGGCCCGCGATCTCTGATGATCTTCCGGTTGGCCCCCTCGTCGGGCGGTTCTCGATCTTCGCGACCGGAGCGCTCGGCATCTTGGCCGCTACTGGTCTGCTCCGCGCGGTCGGGGAGATCCCGACGGCTGACGCCCTCTTCAGCACGGAGTACGGCGACTGGTTGCTGATCAAGCTCGGGCTACTCCTGCTGCCGCTCGCTTTCGCCCTGAGCTCGCGCGCCGTGCATGGGCGATGGCGGCGACGCGAGATCGACGACAACACGCTGAGCCGACGGCTCCGCAACCTGCTGGTGATCGAAGCGTCGCTCGCCGTCGCTGTGCTGGGCGCGGTCGCGATCCTCGGCCAGTTACCCACGCCTCGAGGTGACGCGACCTCCGCGTCTGATTCACGGGCGGTGTTCACCGACGTGAACCTGATCGAACAGGTGGACGATCTCACCATCCATCTGCAGGTGAGCCCGGCGGTTGCCGGGAGCAATGAACTCCGAGTGCACCTGTATCGCATCGACGGCAGCGACATCGGCGAGGTCGAGCGAGTCCAGCTCGAACTCAGCGCCGTCGGTCTCGGTGAAAACGCGGGAGGAGACACGATCGAACCGACGTTCGAGGGCGCTGACATCTATGTCGGCACAGCGGCGTTCTCATCGCTAGTCGCCGAGTGGTCCGTCGACGTCGACGTTCGTCGGGCCGGTATGGACGATGCTCGCCTGGGCTTCACGGTTCCGATCGAGCTCGAGAGCGCCGCAGTCGAGGCGGCGAGCCGCTTCGGATCACCAGCGCCGCAACTCAGCCGGAACTTCCTATGGGCGCTGCTTCTGATGCCCATCGGCGCCACCTTCCTCGCGATCGGCGTCTCGCGTGCGCCGAAGTCAGCGCCTCGGCCGCAACCGCGTCGTCGAGGTCGCCTGCGGGGCGCGCCGCACGCCTCGGCAGACGCGCCTCCCTCGAGGGGTTCGCGTCGCGGCTTGCCTCGGCCCAGCTTCCGCATGGCGGGGATCGCGAGCGTCTTCGTCGCAATCGTGCTGGCGGTCTCCGGATCGCCGCACAGCCACGGCGGGCAGCTCTTCGAGAACCCGTTCCCCGGAGACGGAGCGTCGATCGCCCGCGGCGCCGAGATCTACGCGGTCAACTGCACGAGCTGCCACGGCGTCGGCGGTCGCGGCGATGGCCCGATCGCCCTCACGTTGACGCCGCCGCCCGCGGATCTGTCCTTGCACGTACCACTCCACCCGGAAGGCGACACCTACGTATTCATCGCGAATGGCTTCCCGAATACTGCGATGCCAGCCTGGTCTGACACGCTCACCGAAGAGGAGATCTGGGACGTGGTGAACTACCTCCGCAACGAGTTCGACCCTCCGGAAGAATAGCCAGTTCCGTCGGCCGGCAACCGAGAGCACACCGACAGACCGACACGAACGCCTCGGACGTCGCTCTATTGCATTCGTTGTGCGATCCTGAGGCGGCACGCCAGCGGATCAATCGAGGGCGGAGTGAAGGAAGCCCCACACCTGGACTGAGGTGCAACGATGTCCCGACACCTGGTGCGATGCGATCTGGACGGCGACTACTTCGCCGAGGTACTGGAGACCGGGTTCCAGGCCCGCGAGGATCAGGCCCGCTCCGTGATCGAGAGTGCGGGCGGCAAGTTAGAGACGGCGTTTTGGGCTCACGGTGACGACGATCTCTACCTAGTGATCGACGTACCGGATGACGAGACGTTGAACGCCCTCTTACTTGGCACCCTGCGATCCGCGCACTTCACGACCTCGACGACGACGGTCTTCACCGGTCACGAGATGGATCACGCCCGCGCCCAGGTGCGCGGCGGGCTGTAGCTCCATTCATTCGGACGCTCCGCAGAGCGATCGCGATACCTCGTCGAGACGCACTCGAACCTGACGTCACGACGCGCCGCCGCCAATCAGCTATCGCGCCCGAGCGCCTCCGACCAGAGACCGAAACCGCGATGGCCTTGGTCGCGCGATGCGAGCGTGCTATCTCCTTTCGTGACTGCACCGTTGGACCCAGCGGATGTAACGGCGACTCCGCGCGAACCCTCGAGCACTGCTCGGACGGTAGCGAGCATCAGGCGAGCCGACGCGATCGACAACCTAGCGATGAGTCGCTCAGGCGCCATCAGGCCCTTTGCTTTAGCGCGGCTCTGCGGGAGAGCAACGCGGCAGAGCGCAGTCTTCAGGGCATACGATGTCGCGGACGCGACTCCCGACTTCGGGGCTCGACTCTTCCGATCGGCTCCAGGAGCAACGTGCCGCGAGTTCAACACTTCGTCATCACCCGATTCAGCATCCGACCGACGATGACGTCGACTGATCGCCATGAGCTCAGCCGAGGGATGTCCCGCCTACGAGGTGGGCTCGACCCGCTTGCACGCGGCGCGCTGGAGCATCGGTTCCGGATATTCGAAGTGGCGTGCTTACCGGCGGTGCTCGCCCAGACCGATCAAGACTTCACCTGGGTGATCGTCGTCGACCGTGACCTCCCCGAAGCACAGCGCGAGCGACTTGAGGCGCTGACCGCGTCTCGGCCGCGGACGGTGATCCACACCTACGATCCACTTCGACCACTGGGTGACATCGCATGGTTGACCCCGTACGTCGAATGCCCCCAGCCGGACTACCTCCTTAGCACGAACTTGGATGACGATGACGCGCTGCCGCGGCGCTTCGCCGAGACCATTCACACGCTGATCGCGGAGCGAGGGAACCAGATCGCACCGGTCGAGACGTTCGGGGCCGCGAAGCCGTTGGAGTGGGACCTGGAAGTCACCAACGACGCACCGTTGGGCTACCGCGCGCCTTGGCATCGAGACACGATTCCCGTGGTGTCGGTTGGATTCAGCCTCTTGGCGCGCTATCCCGCGTATGAGCTGACGGTGATGCGGATCCCTCACAACACCGCTCGAACGATTCTGGACTGGACCAGACCTGCTGGAAACGAGCGAATCGAGGAGATCCGGACGGTCCTCGCCAACGGCGCCGCGCAGGCTGGCGATGCGCTCGATGACTTCGAAGCGTCAGAGACCTTTAGCGATTGGGTCCCACGCGCCGGGTCGCCGACGATGACGAATCATCAAATCAATATTCAGGGAGACCGACTCTTCGAATCGAAGAAACGGGTTCCGGTAGTCGGCCCCGAGTCGTTCCCCGACGTCACTATCGACTGGGAGGCGTTTCACAGATATGCCCAGTACTTCCAGATCGGCCGCCGGACTCGCGCCTCGCATCTCGTGCGCCGGGCGCGGCAACTTCTGTATCAAGCGAGATCTCGCTTCCGCCGGCATCGACGCTGACCCAAAGGCTCCGGACAGGATCACTCGCTCGCAACAACGAGTAACCGATCGGTCATCTCGTGAGATTCAGCGTTTTCGAGCCCCCCGAGTGGCGGCCGAATACCTCTTGCGGTCGTGTTGGCCCATCGCCACGGCCGCCATCGCAGGGCTGATTGTTGGTTCGGAACGCGTTTGATCCTGGGTAGCCTCTGGCTCATCCCGTCGGCTCTGATCAGCTGTCGCCGATCACCAGTGCGATCTCCGGCTGATCAGCCCGGCTGTAATCCCTAGCCACTCTTGTCCTCCCGGTGATTCGGGCGCGGCCTGGACGTCTTCCCATTGCCAATTCGGTCTCCCTGGTCAGCAAAGGTGTAGCCAAACGCCTCGATATCGGGTGCGAACCAGTCGGCGACGATCTGGCGCGTCCGGTCGTCGTAGTAGCCTGGATACGCAGACCTCGAAGACGTCTTGAGGTGCGGTAGGCTCGCGTCCTCGCGGCCGATCACCTCACAGACATGCGCGAAGTCCGCGGAGAGACGCTCGAAGCGTCCGACAAAGTCGACGAGCAGGTGGCCGTTCTCGTCGGAGAGCCAATCAACCTGCGGACCATCCCAGATGTTGGCAGGGGACTGGCGCTCATCGCCGAAGGTCTCCTCGACCCAGGCGCCGAACGGAACAACCTCGCCCTCGCGTCGGTTGTCTCCCCGATCGACCCGGAAGCTGTAGAGGGATACAGCGCGATCCCAGGGATTCCGGACGAAAGCGAAGCTGAACCGGCGATCCCAGCGCCGCGGGCCGAACTCATTTCGCCATTCGTGAGCGGTTGTATGGCGGAACGGCAAGTTGAGGGCTCAAGCGACGCTCGTCCCCCCAGTCTTGTTCACATGGACGAAGGCGAAATCCCGGAGAAACCGCTCGACGAATCCCTCGACCAGCGCCACCCGGGAGCGATGTAGTCGCGACCGCAGATCGAGAGGTGAACGGACTCGGCACCACCCAAGCTTCCACGCGCAAGGTCGGAACGATCATACCTGCTCCGACCGAGCGCTGATTCGGGCTGCAGAAGGCACCACACGAGCGCCGTCGTCTGCGCTTCGCGCTCCTGATGCGCTCCGATGGCAACTATCGGGCGACATCCTCGCGGCTCTTGAACCAGAAGGTCATCGCCATCATCGTAAACGGGGAAAGCGCAGCGAACGCATCAGCTGCCGCTGTTCCGACCGCCCATGCGACGGCCAATCCCGCCTGCACCGCCACGAGGCCCCACGTCACTGTCGGTCGCACCGCTGCTCTTACGAACTCGGTCATCGCGTTCACCTCCTGCGGAGTCGCTCGGTGGCGTTCTAGCCTCGACAAGTCAACTCGCCTCGAGCAGTTCGAGCGCTCGACCCAACGCCGAGTGCGCTGCGTGGACCTCGGCGTGGACCGACTCGCGGTCCACGCCGAACCGCAGTGCGCGCGCCTCGCTGATCAGCTCGTCGATCGGGAACGTGCCGAGGGCAATCCCCGGGTCATGTTTGTCGGTGGCCAGCTCCTCGTGCCCAACGACATGGTCGCGATCCAGCGGGATGTCGTAGCGTGCGCTACGGTCCGCCAGCCAGCGCACCACGGTGCGCCGCTGGGCCTCGGAGAGCGTCCGACCAATCGAGGCGGCGCGGCCCTCGATCTCGATGCTGAGGGCGCGGCAGTTGTTGTTCACGCCCTCGTTCCAGGGCGGCAGCGCGCCGGCCGCACCCTTCCAGTGACGGTTGCCAGCGTGCGTGCCCTGGGCCCAGGCACAGTCACGGTCAGCGACCATCTGGTAAAGGTCACCGTCGTCGTCGGCGTAGTAATGCGTGCTCGCCCGCGCGCGAGGGTCGGCGAACCAGCGGGGCGTCACCTCGTTCTGGTCGGCGTCTTCCTCCGGCGTGTGCAGCACGAGCGCCCTCGGTACGTTCGACCGCCCATAGCCGCCCAGATTGCCCTCGAACGCCGGCGCGAGCACGACGCGTGCTGGCGCCGCGAGGTCCGCCGGGACGTCGGGCGCGAAGGAGTAGGTCATGGCCTCGGAACCTCCGGGGTGAGCACGGCGGCGATCGCCGCGGCGCCGGCAGCGATCGGCGCTAGCGCCTGCCGCCACCAGGGGCGTCGCAGCTCCTCGATCTTGGAGTCGAGATCAACCCACATGTAGTGGAGCGCCATCTCAAGCGGCATGCCCTCGGTACGTTCGATCATCGCCAGCTGATCGCTCGGCAGGGAGTCGAGCCAGGCTTGATAGCGGGGTGGAGTGGCGGGTGGAGTCACCTCGTCAGTCCTTCATGATGTAGGCGAGCTCGTAGTAGGCAGGTTCATGGTTGAAGGCGGTGCCCGAACCCACGCTGGAGTGTGTGTGACCGCCACCACTGCTGACGCTCACCGAGTGCGAGTGGCTTCCGGCCGAGCCGGTCGAGGAGCCAGGGCTGGAAACGATCGACGCGTTGACGGCGCCAAGCGCCAAGTTCTGCGCGTTAGCTGGCGCCGTATAAGTGTGACTGTGCGATCCGCCGGAACCCGACGAGCCCGAGTGCGAGTGACTGCCCACCGAACCGTGATCATGTGCCGGCAGATTGCTAATGGTCAGTGACGTCGTTGACGAGCCTCCCGTACCTCCCGGGTTCGTGCTCGCTGGCGCTCCCTTGACAAACCTGGACCGCAGGTCGGGTGTGCCCCCCGTCCCGTCGCAGAGTGACCAGCCCGACGGAATCGTCGCGAGGGTGCCGGACCACATCACGATTACTCCGGCGGGTATGGCCTCAGGCGCCGCGAACGAAGGCGCCGACGATGCACCGCTCGAGGTTAGGACCGTCCCGCTCGCGCCCAGCGCGAGCTCAATCACCTCACCCGTCCCGCCGGAGTAGAAGACCTTCCAGCTGCCTGCGGTATGGTCCGAGCCCCCAACAGCATGGGTCTGGTTGTGGTGTTGATCGGCCGTCACGTTCGCGAGAGCAGTGTGGTCGGTAGCGGTATCGGCAACCCCGATGTTCGCAGAAAAGATCACCGTGCCGTTGTTGGTCACCTCGGTCGTCAGCGCCCCGCTGAATTCACAGGCGGTCACCGACAGGTCCAGTGCACCCGAGGCGATGAAGAGGTTGACGTCGTTCGCTTGCGAGATTGACGCAACCATCTTCGAACCAGAGGCTCCAGCCTGGAAACTGAATCCTCGGCTTGACGAGGCTGAGTGTTCGACCGCCGCGCAACCCGTGAGGAGCGTATTCGGCGAGCCCACCTCGAAGCCGTTGTCGCCGTTGGCACTGACGATGACGTTGTTCACAGAGACGTTGTCGGAGCCCGAGTCAGTAGCAAATCCGTCATCGGTATTGGCAGATGAGACGCCGTTCGAGAACACGATGCGGTCGGACAGGTGGGCGCGGACCCCGTCGACGGTGTTATTCCATACGACGAAGTTGTTCAGCACCGCGTCACGACAATGCTCGACGCTGATGCCATGCTTCGTGTTGGACCACGCGTGAATGTTCGAGAACCGGTGGCGCGTGGGGTCGTCCGCTATCCCGAGATCGTTGTTGAAGGTGTGCAGACCGCTTTCGGCGCAGCCCGTCGCCCAGAGTCCATCAACTGAGCAGTCGGCGGTGTACTCGGACAGCACGACACCCACGCCGGTGGATTCTCCGTTGCCGGCTCCCGTCACGTAGACCTGTTTCAGCGCGACTCGAGAGGTCACGTTCCCACTCTCGCCGCTTACGCCGATGCCGTGCAGGCGGGGGCCGTCGATGTAGACTCGCTCCACAATGGCGTCGCTCCCACCCGAGCCGACGCGAACCGCGTTCCGCGAGGCACCAGCGCGGCCGACGATCCTTAGGTCAGAGACTCCACATCGAGGCGCCGTGAGACGCACCGTGTCGAGTGTGACGCCCATACCCGCCGCGACCTGCAGGGTCGTCGCCCGCCCGACGCCTCGGAGGTGCACGTCCGCACTGTTGAGATCGATGCGATCCGCTATGGAGAACGTGCCAGCGGAGAGCTGGATGACCCCTCCGCTGCTGGGCAACGCATCACGGGCAGCCTCGATCTCAACGTCATCGGCGGCCCCGTCGCAAACAAAGTCCGCTTGCTGCTTCGCTACGTCGCTCGCGTCATACGCGGCGACGAGCAAGACAGCGGAGCCTCCGGGGCGGAAGGTCGCCCACGATCCTCGCTCCCTAGAGAAGGTCTGGATTCGCTGGTTCACACCATCTTCATAGAGACGCAACGTCCCGTCCGGGACGCCGGCCGTGGACGTCTCGGCGGCATCGAACATCTTGAAGACCGCGCGCCCACGGACGACGAGCGTGTCGAAGACGCCTTTCATGTCGTCGGCCAAACCACGAGCTTGACCAGCGCCACGTCGTCGTCCGGACCCGCACGGTCGTACACGTCGGCGGCTCGAACAAACGCCCACCGATCGATGTTCACGTCGCTGGACTGCGGAAGACGCACAGCTACGGGGGTAGGGTGAGCGGTGCCAACCAGCCCCTGAAGTACAGCAAGTTCGCCCTCCTGCGTGAGCTCGATGAGCACATCGACCTCGCGAACGTGCTCAGGGCGCTCGTCGAAGGCGATCACCAGATCGCCGCGGATCTGCGGCGGTAAAGCGTTCGAGGAAGCGATCTGTGTGAGGCGTGGCTTCAGCGTTGTAAACGAAACGTTGGTCAACGGAGCGTTCGGCTCGCTCCCAGTTGGGCGAACAGTCTGGAGGCCGTTCGTCGTGACGGCCGATCCGACATCGATGTACTCGCCCTCGTTCGCCGCGAGCGCAAGCTGCCATGTATTGGTCGTGTTGCAGTTCTCGGTGAAGAACTTGGCCCAGCGCACGTTTGCGATGAGGCCCTGAGTCAGCATCAATGTCGTGCCGTGCCACTCGCCGCCGTCGATGGCGAATCGATAGTTGGTGCTGTCGGCGATCTCACGCCCTCTGAATGCGAGATCGGTGAAGTATGGCTGCTGCCCCTCCCCCCAGACGACGGCCGGAACGTTCCGACCGGTGGTCGCACCGATCGCCTCACACCGGACGCCGGCGAGCCTTCTGAACACGAACCACTCAGGCCGTCCCGTGCCCGCAGTCTGAGGTCCGTAAATTCCTCGGAGAAGCCAAGAGTCGCCTTCGGAGGACAGGTACGAAACCCACAGGCTGTCCTTGAACGCTCGTAGCGCGATCGGGTAACCGTCGATCGGTCCCTCGAAGGCTTGGCCCGCCAACCCCTCGCCGGGGCCAACCGGGTTCTCAACTGGGCCGACCGGCTGCACGGCATAGAGCCCGAGCTTGGTGGCGTGATAGTGCCAGCCCCACAGCGACGCCCCGTTGGCGCCGTTCAGTTCGTCGGGAAATGCGTCGACGGCCTCGCCGAGGACGGCAGGTGCGCCTGCGTCCGTGAACGAGCGTGGGCCGCGCAGCGTTCCAGCCACCATGAACTCGCCGAGGGTGTAGAGACCGGTGACGTGACCCGAGTTCCGGTCAGCGACCTGAATACCATTCGACTGGTTGGTATCGGTCAGCTCGTCGACGACGAATCTGACCTTGCCGACGTCCAAACTCGACGACTTCGCGTCCACGACCCAGAGTCGATCAGGACCAACCGCCATGTGCAGAGCCTCGGGCGATCCGGCGACCGGATCGTAGGTGGCGCCGGCCGCCGACACCCCAGTGCGCTTCTGAACAGGGGTTCCGGGCCCGAAACAGACGTATCCCGCGCCCTGCCAGGAAGCGATAGTGTCGGTGATAGTCGCCCCGTGGTCCTCCGGCGAACCCACTTCGCTCATGTCTCCCGGGTTGACCTGCGACGTCTTCGAGCCGCGGTGGATGAAGAGCTGGCCGTCCTGCTCGTCGATGTGGGATACGTTCTGCACATCGAGCTTAGGGAGCTCGAACTGCATCTCGGTGACGTAGACCTCATCCGCGCCGGTCAAGGTCGATGCAACCACCGAGTTTCGGAGCGAGGCATAAGATCCAAGCGTCGCGATCGTCGAACTCGGGATCGGGTACTCGAAGTTCTCGATGCGATCGCTCGCGTTCCCCTGCCCTTGAATCACAATCGCGAACCCGGCTCCGCGGCTGTCGGAGGCCGCAAGCGTCGCAGACACAGACTCCGTGCCATCAGCAGTGATCTGCTTGTCCTGTACGTGGTGCATCGAGTCGAACACGTGCGCGTCGAGCCGCTCCGTGAAGCCCGATTGAGGGGTCCAGGACGACGGTGTCGAGCGCCCGTTCACTGCCCCGGCGACGACGAAGTTGCCCTGCTCCACGACGAGACCAGACATTGTCAGGGACTGTTTGTCCTTATCCGCCGCGTCGTCTGAGATCGGCGAGAGCTGATTGACATTCGCGAACGTCGCAAGCGAAGCAGCCCAACCGTGGTCCGGCGGGTTCGTCTCGGTCCAGGTGATGTCGAGTTCGGTACTCGTGGCCGCGTCGACGCCAGACTCGAGGAGATACCAGATCTCAACTCGCCGGTCGCCGGCGTCCGCGAATTGGGTCTCAACCTGCCCGTACTTCGTCATCGCCTGCTCGCCGTAGGTCACGGCGACAGCGCGATTGAAGTTGGCACCGATGGCGTCGTCGCCAGTCAGGACAAGTAGGAGCATCCGGTTCACACCGCTACCCGCCGGATGGTCAGGGAGCTCACCGGCTCCGGTCGTCCAAGTGCCGTTGATGAGCGTCACCGTCTTGATCGGGTCGATCGTGAACTCGTCGGATGTCGCGACAATGCTTGCTCCGTCATAGAGGCGCAGCTTCACGCCAACGGTGTCCGCGTTTCCTGCAGGAGCGGTGATTCGGGCGCGGACGACATGTCCTGTGTCCACACCTGGATCGATTTGCTCGGCAAGGCCCAGAGTCAGCTCGTCGTCCGCGACCGCGGTCTTCCAGTAGGTCTCATCATTCGGCGAATCGTAAGTATCGAGGTCATCGTGTGCGTCCGGACCCGAGCTGATCGGACCTGGGGCCCAGGCGCTGGTCGAAATCGTCGAAGTAGGTGCGACCTTCCGAGGAATCGTCCCACCGCTAAGAGCGATCGCGATCTTGGCGCCAGCGCTCGTCAGCAGCCCTTCGTTTCGAGTGTCAAGCGTCGTTGTGTAGTCGACGCCCAGGAGCGCATCGGCATGGGCTTGCCTCGAGTTCCCGATGGGCCCCGAGAGCCGCCAAGTCCGGGTATTGATCGTAGCTTCAGATGGCTGCGACGGACGCATCGTCTCGGTGTACGTGCGGCGGCCGCTACCGACGAGCGATTCGTCGGCGATGCGATACGGCTTTCCGTCGATGCTGATCTGGTTGATCGCCGACGACATCTACACACCGCCCACGGCCGCTTGAGGTCCGGCGGGGTCTGGGCTCGGCTCGGCGAGCTTCCGTTTCCAGGCGTTGTACTTCGGCAGCCAGTACGCCCCCAGGCGTTCCCAGCGAGCCGCGTTGGGCTTACCTACGGAGTGCACCTCGGCGAGCTTGACGATCGTCCCCGTCACAGCGCATTCAAACGGCAAATCGGTAACGCCGCCGGTACCGGAGTCGGCCGTCAGCTCGAAGTAGGGTTGCTTGGACTGGACGACGATCTGAGAGCCGCGGCCATAGGTACGGTCCGTCGCGACCACGGGCAGTAACCCACTCATCTGCACCGTGGCGTGGATCGGCTTCGTACGCGCATGCTGGTCGCCGTACTTCCGCAACCACTCGGGAACCGAGGAACCCTCGACCGCGACTACGTTCTCGAAGTCCGCGTTCGTGTCCGAAGTGATCACCTGGCAAAGCACCTGTAGCGGACCGCCAACCGTGGAAGAGACAGTGTGGGTGAAGGACAATTCCTCCCAGTCGCTCCCCCCTGCGTGGGCCGTTGACGCGCTCGTAGTCTGTCCATCGTTGACGCGAAGCTTCGCGACGGACGCCGTCCCCGACCGCACGCGACCAAAGATGCTGATCTGTTCGCCGATGAGCTGCACGACGGGAATCGGAATCGTCTGAGTTAGCTCGGCGTTGTCGCCTGAACGTGTCAACCGAGCGGCGAAACGTTGGTGTGTACCATCAAGTCGCGTGACCGTGGCGTTCGTTCCGGTCAGCACCCAGCTCTGAAGCTGCGCGTCGCTTCCGCGCCCCCACAGCTCAAAGCCGGAGTTGCTGAGGATGTTCGGGCTCTCGCGCTTCAGCACGCGCAGCACGTCCCGCCGCGCCTCGACCCACGGGGCGTTCAGGAACGTGTATTCGCGCACCCCCTCGATCGTAGGCAACCAAGACTCGACCACCCGCTCGGTCTCAGACAGAACCCGATTGATCGCCTCATTGAACTCGTGCGGCGTGGGGTCGCTGCGGAGATAGTACTCCACGGTGTCGCCGGCAGACATGGCAGCACTAAGCGAATCGACCGTCGCGTCACCGTCGGAGTCGTCCCAGGTTGTGGCGATGCGAAGCTGGTCTGCGGCCGCGCCGGTCGGTTCATAGATGGCCATACCGACGCCGCCGGTATCGTCACCTCCGAACCGGTACCGCATTCCATCTGAGATGACAGACATAGCGTCTTGCGTGCCGGTGAGATCCTCGACGAAGCCGCCTGCACGGCGGAGCGCCTCGCGGCGGATCTCAGCACGGGTTGAAAGCGTCATCGTCTACCCCCTATGAGCCGTACGTGTAGGCGGAGCCGCCGGCGGCCGCTGGACCGGACGCGAGGCTTGGTTCAGCGCCCGAAGGTGACACCTCGAGAGCCGGCGTGCTCCCAGTGGCGGGTGGGTACGCATACCCGGTTTCACCGCCGACGAGCAGTACGTCCGCTCGCGCCTCGAGGCCCAGCGTGACGAAGTGCTCGACACTCGATGGAGAGCCGAATCCGAAACTGATCACATCGCTCAAGGCCATCAGCCGGACCTCGTGATGCTCGATGGATTGTTCCCGTCATCGAGCGTGAACGTCATGCTTGAGGTAGACCCATCCTCCTTCGTCACCGTGACTGTTGTGCTCGAGACGCTCCGCTCGAAGAGGAATCGGCTAATCATCAGGAGCGCCTGCTCGCGTGTCGGAATTGTGCCGTCGGCGGCGACGGAGTCGGACATCTGCGTCGTGAACGCAGCGTCCACCTGCGCGTTCACGTCGGCGGCCGACAGATCGTTGAGCGACGAGACCTCCGAGGTCAGCGCGTGTGCCTGTACCTCTTCGCCGAACGAACCGGCCGAGACGTGTCCGGCCTTCGCCTCGTCCCACACCTGGTCGGCGATGGCGGCGGCGGTGGGGTCGTTCAGACCAGCGAGGCCGGAGTCCAGCTCTGCCTTCGTCGGCGGGTCGTAGGCGTTCAGCGCGTCAGTCGCCTCCGATTGCACCTCGGCATCCCACGCGGCGTTCCACGGAATCGCCGTCAGCCCCGCGCCTGCGACGCCGATGTCGTCGGTCTGTGCCTCGACGGCGGCGATGTCGGCGCTGACGGACGCACCGGCGGGAGCGCCGAGGCGCGCGAAGCTGTCGCCGGTCTGCGCGGTGTGCCCGTTGAGCGTATTGACCTTGGTGAGGTCGCCGTCCGACTCCACGCCGAGCGTGTTGCCGGCGGTGATCTTCGCACGGAAGAGTGTGATTGCCCTCGTGACCGGCGCCATACCGGTGGCGGTGATGTGGAAGACCATCTCCTGCTCGTCGTCGCCGGCATCGATCGTCATGTCCTCGTCGAGCAACAGCTCGTAGACGCCGGGCATGTTCGCGCTCGAGGTTTCGTTGACCGTCGGCGTCGTCATCGCCGTCGCCACCCCACCGTTCCTCGAGCGGTACACGGTGAACGAGGACAGTCCGGTCTCCCGCGTGGTGAAGTCGGTCGCATCGACCGCGACGAAGTAGACGTACTGGTCGGTCACGCCGCTGGGGATTCTCATGCGACGAGCGCTCCGTTCAGGCGCGCCGCGGTCGCGCCGTAGTCAACGCCGGTTTCAAGTCCTCGGACGGTGGGGACACCGCTGCTCGGGGCGGCGACCTCGGTGTCGTTGTCGGGGTACCAGAGGTCGTTGTCATCGTCGTCTTGGAACACACAAGCCACACGACCGCCGCTCCGTGTCGTCGTGATCACGGAGCCGTGCAGCGTCCGGATGTCCTCGGTGGTGCCATTGCGCGCGGTGCTCTCGGCGCTCCAGGAGTAGGTGCCGCCCGTCGTCGAATACTTCTCGTAGACGTCGACATCGACGAGTTGCGTCCCCCGCGCGTAGTGGACGTAGGCCAGGTCGTTGATCGGGTCGAACGACATCGTGACCGACTGCACCGAGGTGTCGTCAGTCATCACGTTCGCCTCGGAGGTCACAGTCGGAGCGACGTCGGTGCCGTCCCAGGTGATAGACCAGAACGTGAGATCAGAGCCGGCCTGCCCGCGATCGTTGACCGCCGCTAGCAGCGTTTCGTCGTTAACCCAGTCAAACGAGAGCGCGAACTCCTGCTGGTCCAGTCCACGATCGGTGAACGACGGAAAGGCCGCGGCGGTCCAGTCGTCGGCGGCAACTCGATACCCCCGAACCCAGATAGCGGAGCCAGACTCGTCGGCCATCGCGACGACGAAATCGACCCCACCGTTCCCGACCTCGACCCGCGTTTGGTCGGTCTGGAACGCCCCGATCCAGGGTGAGTTGCCCACTGCGCTACCGACCTGCGACCAGGTGCCCGCGCTCTTGTCGTAGAGATCGGCGGAGACCTCGCCGTCCTGGTCTGCACGCGACACCACGAGGATGTCTCCATTCGTGGCGACCGCCATACCGATCGATGACTGCGAAGAGCTGCCGATCACCGAGGTATAGCTGTGCGCGACGTCGATCGACCCGGCCCACGACTCGGTCCCGATGTCGAAGGTCATGTGCTGCGCTTGGTCGTCGTCCACGTCGAGAAACCCGACGTGCAGCAGGTCAGGATCGTCAGGACTTCCGTTCTGCTCCTCCCAGTAAAAGGCGGAGGAACGAGGGTTGCACGCGAGCTCGCCGGCGGCGTCGATGACGCTCCAACTAGCACCGCTATCAGTGGTCTTCTCGACGACGAACGTCGTGCCAGTGTTGTCGTAGAAGCAGATGTAGCCGGTGGTCGTGCTTGTCCAGAGCACCTTCGATGCGGCGTCACGCGACTCGTGTACCCCGGACAGGTCGTTGTGGATGAGGATGTCGGCCACGGCGGTCTACCCGCGACCCGATGCGACGGTGTAGACCCGCTCGAAGTCCGCTCGCTTCCGAGGGCGGAGGACCTCGTCGTCATCCAGCACGAGGTAGTCGCCAGGGTTGACGACCTCAACCACGGCCCCCGAGACACCACGGAAGCGCTGCACCAGCTCTAGATCGCCCTCGTCGTTGAGCTCTGCGCTACCCCCCAACCGACTCAGCCAACCCTGGACCTCAGCAGTGTTCTGACCGGTCCAGCGCAAAGCCGTGAGGTTGCGAGCAATCTTTCGTACGTACTCCCGTTCAGGCATCGCCTACCCCAGCTCATTCGGCCCGAGCACGAGGCTCGCGCGCCTCGAGGCGGGGACGTCGCTGCGGTTCCAGTTCCGCAGGTAGCACGGTACGAAGTCCGAGGGCGATGTCCGCCCGCAGGTGTCGTCGTACGTTCCGAGGCGGTTCCGATCGCCCGAGGCACGCGTCACCTTGTTTCCCGCGACGACGATGTCGTCGCAGTAGCAGTAGCGATTCCGGTGCCGGCGGAACTGCTGGACGATCGAGATGCCGTGCTGGCCGGGGCCTGTTTGCTCGAACTCATTGCCGTGCACGCGGATACCAGCGCCTGCGGCAAGCAGCAGCTGCGCGCGCATCACCGACCACTGGTTCGCCCAGCCGGTGTGGCCGTTTCCTCGAGCGACGTTGTCCTCGATGTGGATCAGTGAGCCGGGCAGCGTGAGCTCCGCGATCATCAGCCCGGGCCCGCGGTTGTTCAGCACCACGTTCGACCGCACGTCGTAGTAGGCGTCGATGTCGGTCCAGATACCGTGCGCCAGCTCGTCGTGGACGTAATTGTGGTGAATCTCACCGCTTCCGAGGACCAACTTGATCGCGCCGGACTCCCAGTTGAACCGGGTGTGGCCGGTGGTGTTGCCCCAGCACTCGTTGCGGCTCACGTCCACGTCAGGCGCGAGACCACCGATCGCGAGGTGCTCCGACCCATGGAAGAGGTTGTCCCGAACCTTGCAGCGTTGCCCGATGCGCACCGCGGTCCCGCCGTTGTCGTGAATCCAGTTGCCACGCAGGACGGCGTCGTCGATCCATGCGAGGTCCAACACCCCATGCTGTAGCTCGTGGGTGCGGACGCCTGTGATCTCGAAGCCCTCAATCGTCACGTCGCTGCGACGGCCCGCGGCCGGGTTCACGAACAGCGGCCCCCGCCCCTCGTGCGTCAGCCTCGAGGGCGTAGCGGGCGTCACCGCGATGCGACCCTGCACCAGGTCGCCCGAGGGCGTCGAGAACTCCTCGTCGCTCGAGCGCACCTCAACGTTGCCGCGGTATGTCGCGCCGTCGATGACGGGCACGGTGCCGCTGAACGGTCGGTCGAATCGGAAGACTGGCGCATCCGGATACTGAAGGAACCAGGCGTGGCCCGCGCCCTCCGGGACCAGGACGCCCTCGTCCTCATCGGGCGGAGGCGGAGGCTCACTCGGCGGGTCAGGAGGGGGTTCCGTGTCACCAGACTCGCCGGGCTCGTTGCCCACCTCAAGGACTGCGACACGGCCCGCGAGCGAGCGCAGCTCGTCGAGGCCCGCGTAGGCCGCATGAACATGCGCGTGCGGATCGGGAGCGGGATGAACGTGATCCGCTCTCGCGAGTTCCGGGTGCTCGTGCGCGCCGCTCGTCACCGGGCTACTCACCCTCCGAGGCGTCACCCGCCTTCGAGGCGTCGCTGGCCTTCGAGGAGCGGCGGGGCGTCGCCTTCGGCTTCAGCTTGAACGTCTGACCGAGGTACCCGACTGGGGCCATCTCCTCCGGGATCGGCTCGCCAAGCGCCATCGCGTCTTCAACCATCGAGGGCAACCACTGGCGCGGCGGGGGCGGGTCGGGGAATGGCTGCAGGTCGTGCTCCTCCACACCTTGCGTCGGTCGGTACCCCTGGCCGATCCATTTCTGGAACTTCTCGGCGGGCATCGCGACCACGGCGCCGGCGCCGGGCGAGCCGGCTCGGTCAGGAGCGCGCATCACGACGCCGTAGCGGCGGAGGCGGACGCCCTGGCCGCTCTCCTGCAACTCGCGCAGCTCGTCGTAGGCGATGAGCGGACGGGTGTCGTCCATCCCGCCGCCGCGGCGGATCGCCATATCGCGTTCCGCCTGGACCACACCCGGAGCCTCTGGCGCCGGCACCTGCATCGTCATCTACGAGGCCTCCTCGACCGTTCGCGTGCTGGTGCCGGGCCGCCCTCTGATGGGGCGGCCCGGCTGTCGAGCGATTGCTAGATCGCGATGTACTCGCCGATGGCGACGACCTCGAAGCTCGGCGTCGTGCCAGCCACGTCGAGGGTGTTACGCACCACCGACTCGGCTGGCACGCGCACATCGAGGTCGCTCCCCGCATCGCCGTTCTGCAGCGCGAGCGCCGCCGCGGTCAGGGTCGAACCGCCGACGTCGAGCGTCGCGCCCGCCGAGATCGACGCCCACGAGTTGGGAGCCGCGACGGTGTTGTAGTCCCAGTCGGAGTCGACGGTCTCGTTCTCGTCCGACCCCGCCGTCACGAGGACGACGTGGGAGCGCTTGAAGACGATCGCCACCTCCTCGCCGTGCGAGAAGTAGGCCGTGGTGTCCGCCGAGATCGTCCCCGGCGCGTGCCGGAAGAAGTTCCGGTCGCTACTGCGTGACATTGCTTGCCTTCCTCGGGCGCTGTCCTGCGCCCACGATCGCCGCTCTCGGTACCGCGCTCGTCGCCGAGCTCAGCCCACTCGCGGCAGGTAGTCCCAGTTCGTGCCTGAGCTGCTTCGCCCACGAGTTCGCGACCTCGTTGGCCACGCCCTCCGGGTCCAGCGCCGACGCCTCCACCGCCTGCCGAGGTACCCGCACCCCGAACTCGATGTAGTCGTGACCCTTCCGCGTCACGACGCGCGTCTGCACCGGGCGGACCAGCTGCTCAGGCACCGTTGTCCGTTCGCCTGTCCGTGCGTTCGCTCATCCGGCGCACCTGCGGTGAGTCCGGCAGCCACGAGGCCGACTGGAACCCACCCCACTGCGTCTGCGATCCGTGAAGCCGTGTCGGCGTCTCGATCGCCGGGGTCTCACGCGGGCTATAGACGTCGACCTCGGTGCCGATCACCTCTTCCGAGGACTCGTCGGCCGCTCGTTGGAGTTCGCGCTCCATCTCGCGGGCCGAGTGCATCCCAGCGGAGACCACCACCTCGTTCTGGCCGACGTATTCGCGGCCGGCTTTGTCGCGCTTCTTGACGCGCAGCCGGCCCGACTTTGCCCGCGTGAGACCCCAGGTCATCAGCCGGCCCTACGCCCCATCAGCAGTGATCGCGACGCCCCAGTTGGCGTACTTGCCGACGCCGGAGTTGTAGTCGGCGACGGTGCGGATGATGACGCCGATCCACTCGCTCTCTTCGAACTGGCGCATGTCCCAGTCCTTCGACATCGCGAGCTGGAGCGCCTGCTTCGAATACATTGCGCAGATGAAGTCGCCCGAGCCGTCCTCGGTGAGGTAGCCGTCCCAGAAGATCGGGACGCCCACCAGGTTCACGCCCGGGACGAGGTACTCGCGGATGAACGTCTCACTGAGACCCGCGGGCACCCACGGGTTGGCGTTCGCCACCGCGCCCTGGACGCCGAGGTTGGTCAGCAGGTTCTCGACCGGGATCGGCGCCAGCACCGTGTAGAGGGGATCGGGCGCCGGCCCGCCGTTCGCCACCGTGTTCGCCTGCAGCTTCCGCCGCGCCGTGCGCAGCGTCGCCAGCGTCAGATCGGTGTTGGTCGTGCCCTCGGAGAGTCCGAGGTTCGCGAACTCCGCGCTGATGTCGGTGTCCACGTCCTGGCCCTGCGCTCGCGCCAGCTCGCGCGAGACCAGCTTCAGGATGTCCTGGCTCGAGAAGTAGCGAGCCCGCTCCGAAATGCGCACGTTGATCGCCCGCAAGGTGGGGCTGATCGTCGTGCTCGTCAGGTCGAACTGCGCCGGGTTGACGAGGTCATCGCCCTCGGTGGGGGTCTGCACGCTGAACGTACTGTTCGCGCGTGGGATCTCCACCGCGTTGTGCCCGTCCGGGATATCGATGCGCTCCACCAGGTTCATCAGCGGAGCGTTCTGCGGCATCTGCATCACCGTCGCGTCGATCAGCTCCTGGCTGAG
>JANQNP010000017.1 GCA_028279505.1 Dehalococcoidia bacterium | reverse complement strand
CCCCCGGCCTCCGCCGGGACCTAGGGGTCGGCCGAGCCGCTCCCCCGTTCATTTCGCCATGGTCTGCGTTCCCGCCTATCGGCGTCGTCGCGGAGCGTCGATAGTAGGATGGTCTTGAGCGAACGGACGCGGGTGTCGCCTGCGGCGGCATGTCCTTACCTCACCGCCCGCCCACGGAGCTTCTGCTCGGGGCAAGCTCCGCAGCCCCCGGCCGCGACGCGCTTGGCGGTCGCGTTTCGCCCGCGGATGCGGCTCGTCGATGTGCGTCGCGCGGGAGACGTTCGTTGGTCGTCGCGTTTGTCGATCGGCTAGGCGGGGCGGCGGCTGATGAGAGCGGCGACTTGCCAGTGGTCGTTGGGTTTGGCCATGAGGTAGGCGGTGTCGAATTCTTCGACGGTGGTGCCGTCGGTGCGTTCGCGGACGGCGTGGCAACGGACGATGGCGGTGGTGGGGTTGAGGATGGTGACGTCGAAGTCGCTGAGGGTGGATTTGGCGTAGCCGGTGCCTTTGAGGCCGTCGATCATGAGCTGGTACATGGCGGTGACGTCGTTGTCGGTGGCGGCGGAGCTGGTGGTGCCGATGCCGAAGCGCATGACGGGGCGGTGCATCCACGGGAGCATAAGGGTGGGGTCGTCTTGGGCGTTGGCCTGGATGAAGGCGGCGTTGTAGCGCTGGAGGTCGCGCTCGACTTCGGCGGCGAGCGGTTGGTGGGCCTCGGTGGTCATGGGGCTCCTCGGTGGGTGAGTTTGGCGGCAGGTGGACCTGGGGTTGGTACCTACTATGGAGTCTGACGGCGGTGGCCGAACATCGAGGCGATGGGTGAGTCTGAGCACTTTGAGCGCCGAGCGATTGAGGCGTGCGCCGGTTGCGGCGCGCCCGATGCGCCCTATGCCTATCTGCAGGATGGGCGTCACTACTGCATTCGCTGCGCTCGGGTGAAGCTGATCCGCGACAAGATCCGTCCCGCCGGGAAGCGGGAGGGGGATCTGACGCTGGACGATGTGCTGTTCCGCGAGCTGCCCGTCGAGGTGGCGGATCAGGCGGAGCCGGGGGCGTAGCCCGGCGTCGACGCTCGCCCAGCTGACTGGCGCCGCGGCTAGACTCGCGCGATGCCGACTGCCGATGGTGTGACGATTCGCCTCGCGAGGGTCGAGGACGCAGAGGCGCTGGCCGATCTGGCGCGGCGCACGTTCGTCGATACCTATGAGGCTCGCAATCCGCCGGGGACGCTGGACGGGTACCTCGCTGAGTCGTTCGGCGCGGAGATTCAGCGCGGGCAGATCCTGGATCCGGCGGTGTCGGTGCTGGTGGCGATCCTCGAGGGGGAGCTGGCGGGGTACGCGCTGTTGCGGGCCGGCGAGACGCCCGAGTCGGTCCGTGGCGATCGGCCGGTGGAGCTGGTGCGGCTGTATGCGGATCACCGGGTGCACGGTCGCGGCGTTGGCGCGGCGTTGATGCAGGCGAGCCTGGACGAGGCGCGCGGGCGTGGGTTCGAGACGTTGTGGCTGGCGGTGTGGGACCGGAATACGGACGCGCAGGCGTTCTACCGTCGGTGGGGATTTCAGCCGGCGGGGACGATTCCGTTTCCGCTCGGGGAGACGATGCAGACGGATTTTCTCCTCGAGCGGTCGACGTCTTAGGCGGGTCGGTTTCTTGTCCGGTGGTGGGTGGCCGTCGGGGGGCGACCGCAGTCGGTGGGTGGCTGGCCTCGGGAGGGACGACTGCAGGCGGTGGGTGCCTGGCCTCGGTGGATGGATTCGCCTCGGGAGGTAGGGGGCGAAGGTGCGGGCTGCGCCCGCGCCTGATCTGTTGACCCGCCCACCCGCCCCCGGAGTTTGTTTTCGGGGGCAAGCCCCCGCAGCCCCCCGGCCGCGACGCGCTTCGCGGTCGCGGTTTGCTTTCCCGGTTGCTGGCTTCGGACCGATGTCGGTGAGGCACGACGGTGCCGGTGTATGGCAGCGGAGCGTGCTCATTTTGCGGTGCGACCTCGCTCGGTGAGTGGTCTCGTGCCGCCGGTAACTGAGGCGGATCGAGCGAATTCGCGCGTTCGTCGAGCTCGCTGCTTCGCCTCGCTTTACCTCGAGGTGGTCCGTCGCGGAGAGGCGTACCGGGCGCGTGCGTTGACCGGCGTGTGCGGTCTGTGTGCGCCGGTGGGGCTGGTGCCTCGGAGGTGGGGTCAGGCGGGGGAGCGCCTGGGGAGGTGCCATGGGCCTCGGAGGGGGCGGAGGGCGGTGGAGGCGAGGGCGAGGCCGCCGACGGAGAGGGCGGTGCCGATGACGCCGTCGATGAAGTAGTGGTTGCCGGTGACGACGACGGCCCAGGTCATGACGAGGGGCATGAGGATGCCGATGGCCTGGACCCAGCGGCGGTTGGATTCGCGGACGAGGGCGATGCCCATGAGGACGCTCCAGCCGACGTGGAGGCTGGGGACGGCGGCGAATTCGTTGCTGAGGAAGCCGGGCTGGAAGTTCTCGTAGTAGCCGGCCTGCTGGCCGATGGTGCCGATGATCTCGGGGGTGGCGAGCCTCGGCGGGGCGGCGGGGTAGAGGGCGAAGATGACGACGCCGATGGCACCGGAGATGACGATGGCGTTGCGGTAGGCGGGGTAGCGGTCGATGTGCCCTCGGTAGAGCCAGATGGCGACGGCGCCGAGGACGGGCCAGTGGGCCCAGATGTAGATGAGGTTGGCGAGGTCGACGAGCCAGTCGGTGTCGAGGATGGCGGCCTGGAGCTCCGGTTCCCAGAAGATGCCGATGGCGCATTCGAAGTCTTCGAGCTGGCGGCCGTGGGCGAGTGCTTCGGTGACGCCACCTTCGGTGACGCCGCGGAGCCAGAAGTAGGTGAAGAAGAGGGCGAGGAGGAGGGCGAGTTCGCGGAGGAGTGGGATTCGGCGCGGGGCGGGGAGGGACCAGGCGACGATGGCCGCGACGACGGCGGTGGTGACGAGCATGAGCGGGAACATCAGGGAACCGGGCATGGCTGCCTCGCGGTGAGGCGCGTGACGCGCCGCAGGGGCAGTGTGATTCAACCGGAGTGGCATGCCGCTCAGTAGGGGCACCGGTCCCGGCCCCAATGTGCTTTCGGCCGGGGGCGCGTGACGCGCCTCACAGGGGGCAGAGAGCGACGGTCGATCTGGCGACGCTGGGTTGGCTGATCGTGACTGGGTTGCGAGATCGATGATGTTCGATCGTCCTGGTTGTTCGCGGTGAGTCTGATGGCCGGGGCATCGGGGTGCGGACGATCGCGGGTCTGACGGGGGTGTTGGAGCGGGCGCTTTTGGTCGATCGAGGCTCGCATCGTCGCGGTCGGTGGGTGGTCCGGGTCAGTGACCGCCGCGGTTCGGTCCGGTTCGCTCGCCGTGGGGCTTCGACCGGCGCGGGGGCGGGCGGTAGGCTGCCGTTATGACTTCCTCAGAGCTTGGTGTGCCGCTGTCGGTCCTGGATCTGTCGCCGGTGTCGGAGGGGTTCACGGCGCGCGATGCGCTGCTGAATTCGCTGGACCTGGTGCAGCGGGTGGAGCGGCTGGGGTACGAGCGGCACTGGGTGGCGGAGCACCACAACATGCCGGGGATCGCGTCGTCGTCGCCGGCGGTGCTGCTGGCGCATCTGGCCTCGGTGACGTCGACGATCCGGCTGGGGTCGGGCGGGGTGATGCTGCCGAACCATTCGTCACTGGTGGTGGCGGAGCAGTTCGGGATGCTGGAGGCGCTGCACCCGGATCGGATCGATCTGGGGATCGGGCGGGCGCCGGGGACGGATCAGTTGACGGCGTATGCGCTGCGGCGCGCGCAGCTGTCGGTGGACGATTTCCCGAACCAGATGGTGGAGCTCGAGGGGTATTTCGGCGGCGAGTGGCCGGAGCAGCATCCGTTCAAGGAGATCATTGCGAATCCCGGCGCGGGGTACCGGCCGGCGATCTGGATGCTGGGGTCGTCTGACTACGGGGCACACGCGGCGGGAGTGCTGGGGCTGCCGTATTCGTTCGCGCACCATTTCTCGTCGGGGAACACGGATGTGGCGGTGCAGACGTACCGCGAGTCGTTCGAGGAGAACCACCCGGATCGGGCTGACGAGTCGTACCTGATGCTGGGGGCGTCGGTGTTGTGCGCGGAGACGTCGGATCGCGCGGAGTGGCTGGCGCGGCCCGGGAAGCTGTCGTTCGTGCGATTGCGGACGGGGCGACCGGGGCGCTTCCCAACGCCGGAGGAGGCGGAGGCGTACGAGTTCTCTCCTCAGGAGCAGGCGCTCCTCGATAGTCGCGCGAGCTCGCAGATCGTGGGGGACCCGGATCAGGTGGTGGCGGGGTTGCGCGAGCTGGTGGACCACTACGAGGCGGATGAGGTGATCATTACGACGGCGGTGCATGCGCACGCGGATCGCGTGCGGTCGTATGAGTTGGTGGCGGAGGCGGCCGGGCTGGAACCCCGGGAGGTTGGGGCGCCTCGGGAGGTTGGGACGCCGGCGGGGTAGCGGGGGGCGCCTCGGCGCGGGCGCCGGTGGCCCGTGGGGCGGGCGTCGGCCGGAGCGGGCGGCGATTGCAGGGGTGATAGCATCGGGCCGGCGTGGTCGGTGGCTCGCTCAATAGTCTCGGCGCGACGGTCTCGTCGCCGATCTTCGCCCTCCAATCGATCTCAGCACTTTCGATCTCAGTACCCAGGGGCGCGCATGCCACTCACAGTTGAAGACGTTGAGTCGTTCCTCGCGGAGCCGCGGAACGTGATGGTGGCGGCGATCCGGCCGGACGGGCGCCCGCAGATGAACCCGCTCTGGTTCCACTGGGATGGGGCGAAGTTCTACATCGCGTCGTCAAAGGCGCGCCGGAAGTACCGGAATCTGCTGCGCGATCCGCGGGTACAGCTGGCGGTGGACGTCGACACGGGCTACAAGACGGTGCTGCTCGACGGGACGGTGGAGATCGATGAGGACGTTGCAGCTCAGCTCGACATGTTTCGCCGGATCCGTGTGAAGTACGGTCGGACGCCGCCGGCGGACGAGGAGCTCCTGGAGGAGCTGCGTCGAGATGAGCGGGTGATGCTGGTGATCACGCCAGATCGACCGATCGAGGAGTGGACGCGCTGGGGGAGCCCGTCCGGGCTGATCCCGTAGCCACGGTGCGACTGCCCCGAGGGTGGTTGGCACTTCGGGGTGGACGCGGTGCGCCCGACTCCGGTGAGACGAAGAGAGAGATTGGATGCGAGCCGACGCCTCGGACGGGCGCGGTGCGCCCGGAAGGTCGCGGCTTCGCCGCGACGTCTGTTTCTAGGGATCCCGCCCGCCCGCCCCAAGAATGCGGGGCTGCGCCCCACGCCCCGCTCTTATCGGCCTGCGGCCGAGGGGAACTTGGTGGCGAGGATCGCCCTACGGGCGAGGGCCCCATGCCCTGCTTCTTCTCGGCCTGCAGCCGAGGGGAACTTGGCTGGCGGGCTTCGGTGAGACGGAGGGCGAGCTCGCGTGCGTCGACGCGATTGGCTCGGACGGGCGCGGTGCGCCCGAGAAGGTCGCGGCTTCGCCGCAACGCCTATCTCTAGGAATCCCTCCCGCCCACCCCAAGAATGCGGGGCTCATCCTCTTGGATCGCCCTACGGGCGTGGGCCCCACACCCCGCTCTTCTCGGCCTGCGGCCGATGGTCCTCCACCCGGTGGAGAGGGTCGTGCCGACCACGTGCGGTTGGGCCGTCGTTCGTGCTTCGTCGTGGCCCGGTCTGGCTTCTGGGGTCGATGGGGGCGGGTCGTTTCGGGTTTCCGCTCCAGAGGAGTGTCTCCGTCGGACCTTGTTCGAGCGGTGGTCGGCTTCAGGTCTGGTGGGTCTTGCGGGCGATGATCCAGAGGAAAGGGGCATCTTCGCCGTCTTCGATCGCGGTCTCGATCTGAGCTTCGATGATGGTGAGGCCGGCGGCCTCGACGTAGGCGATGCTCTCTTCGACCGGGTATCCGCTCCAGTACATGGGGGCGCCGGCGAGCCATGCCGGTTCGAGGTGCTCGCCCTGGCTGCGGGCGGCGAGGGAGGCGATGAGGACGCCGCCGTCACGAAGCCATCCCGCGATTCGAACGAGCATGGTCGGTAGCTCGCCGAGCGGGAGGTGGATGAGCGAGTAGAAGGCTGCGACTCCGTGGAAGCTTGCCGGCCGGGCATCGAATTTCGTCATGTCGGCCTGAGTGAAGGTGGCTTCGGGGATGGCCGATCGCGCCAGTTCGATCTGCCGGGCGGAGATGTCGATGCCGGTCAGGTCGAAGCGGGTGGCCAGTTGGCGGGTGGTGGGGCCGCCGCCGCCACAGCCGAGTTCGAGGACTCGGGCGCCGGGCTCGAGGAGGGCAGCGAATGTGTCGAGGTACCTCGAGCGGGCGGGGTCGACGACGTCGGTGACGAGCCAGCGGGCGTACGCCTCGGCGGCGGCGTCGTAGCCGTCGGCGACGATCTGGCGGGGATCGACCGGGAGCGACATCGGTACCTCGGTGGGGTCAGGCAGGGGGCCGCGGGTGGCCTGCGAGCGCGCTGTACACGATATCGATCCTTCGTACATTCGGGCCGAACACCTCGGAGGGCTCGGGGCGCCTGGGGGCGCGGGGCTGAGCCGGAGCGCGCACTGGAGGATCGATGGCGTCGGTGAAGGAGATGCTGAAGTCGGGGGAGACGGTGGTCGGGGTGACGGCGACCGTCGGGGGCGACATGAACTTCCTCGGTGATTCGGGGTACGACTTCGTGTTGTTCGATACGCAGCATTCGCCGGTGGAGGTGAAGGAGCTGATCCCAACGGTGGCGGCGCTGCGGGGGAAGGCGGCGACGCCGTTCATTCGGGTGAGCGACAACCGGGCGGATCTCGTTTGCTTCGCGCTGGATGCGGGGGCGCGCGGGATCATCGTGCCGATGGTGAACAACGCGGAGCAGGCGAAACGGATGGTTTCGTACTGCCGGTACGACCCGCTGGGCGAGCGGAGCAACGCGGGGGTTCGCGGGGAGTGGGGGGAGTTCGATTCGTATCGCGACTACCTCGATGCGGTGAACGAGAACGTGGTAATCGTGCCCATGATCGAGACGCGCGAGGCGATGGAGAACATCGACGCGATCTGCTCGGTGGATGGGGTGGATGTGTTGTTGGTGGGGCCCTCGGATCTGTCGATTGCCCTCGGGGTGCCGCTGGACTATGAGTCGGAGACGTACCAGGCGGGGCTGGATCAGATCGCGGAGGGGTGTGCTCGGCACGGGGTGGTGCCGGGGATGTATTTCATTCCTCCGGGGATGGACCCGAACTTCTACGTGGAGAAGGGGTTCAAGTTTTTCACGTTGCCGTGGAATGAGTGGGCGGTCGCCGGGGTGCAAGAGGGGTTGAGCGGGATTACCCGCTGAGGGCGAGCGGGGGCGCCGGTTCGCCCCGGCGAGGGCGTCTTCGGCTCGCGCGAGGGGCGTGGTCTGGCAGGCCGGGGCCCGCTAGGCCGCGGGGCGGGCCTTAATCCGGCAGTGCCCGATGGGGCGCCCAGTCCGATTCGACTTGACGCGGCCGGAGTGGCCAGTCCCGGCACACGTTGGGATGCGCCGCTTGCCTTCGGCCGTGCCGGCGCAACTTGGGGGGATCCCACCCGCCCGCCCTGCTAGGCGAGGGGCTGCGCCCCTCGCGACCCCGCTCCGGACGTTCTTCCGGATCTTGGGGCCACCCTCGGGAGTGCTTCACGAGCAGAGGTGATCGATGCAACAGGTTGAGGCTGGGGTGTTGAGCGTTGCGTACGAGGAGTACGGGGATCGTGGCGGGGCGCCGGTGGTGATGCTGCATGGGTTTCCGTATGACGTGCGGGCGTTTGATGAGGTTGGGCCGCTGGTAGCCGAAGCCGGGGCGTGGGTGGTGGTGCCGTATCTGCGGGGATACGGAGAGACGCGCTTCCTCGATGGGGGGACGCGTCGGTCAGGGGAGCAGGCGGTGCTGGCGGATGATCTGCGGGCGTTGCTGGATGCGCTGGCGATCGATCGGGCGGTGCTGGCGGGGTTCGATTGGGGTGGGCGCGCGGCTTGTATCGCGGCGGCGCTGTGGCCGGATCGGGTGTCGGGGTTGGTGACGCAGAACGGGTACAACGTGCAGGAGATTGCGGTTTCGGGGCGGCCGGCGCGGCCAGAGGTCGAGCAGCGGCACTGGTACCAGTACTACCTGCACGGGGAGCGTGGGCGGGCGGGGCTCGAGGCGTACCGGCGCGAGTTCTGCCGGTTGCTGTGGGAGACGTGGTCGCCGACGTGGGCGTTTGACGATGCGACGTTCGAGCGGACGGCGGGGTCGTTTGAGAATCCGGATTTCGTTGAGGTGGTGGTGCATTCGTATCGGCACCGGTTTGGGTTGGTGGATGGGGATCCTCGGGTGGCGGGGATTGAGGCGACGGTGGCGGATCAGCCGGGGATCGGGGTGCCGACGATCCACCTCGATGGGTTGGAGGATGGGGTGGCCGCTGGGCGCGGGGCGGCGCCGGACGGGCGGTTCACGGGGAGGTATGAGTACCGCGCGGTGGCGGGGGCCGGGCACAACGCGCCGCAGGAGGCGCCTCGCGAGTTCGCGGAGGCGGTACTCGCGCTGATGTGAGGGGTGCGCTCTCTGAGCGAGGGGTGCGCCCTGGCGCCTGACCTCGGAAGGTGCATGGTCTCACTACATCTCGGGTCTTCGACCCGGGTGCTCAATCACGCGGGTGGGGCTTGCCTTCGGCCGTGCCGGCGAAACTTGAGAGTGGCCCACCCGCCCGCCCTGCTAGGCAAGGGGCTGCGCCCCTTGCGACCCCGCTTTGAGACCGGGACCGGAGGTCCGGTCGCTTGCGCGACCTCTGCGGAGGCGTGTTGTTCGGTATGTGGTGCTGTCGAGAGCGTCATACCGAGTCGTGGGGGTCGGGTTCGCATTACTGTGGCGTGCACCAGCTCCGGGGCTGGGTTCGTAACGGATCGATCAGGGATTGCTGGAGGGCGTGATGGTGGGGACTGAGGCGCAGCATCCGTTGTTGGTGACGACGGGGTGGTTGGCGGAGCAGATCGAGGGTGGGGATCTGGATTTCGCGCTGATCGATTGCAGTGATCCGGATGCGTACCGGCGGGTGCACAATCCGGGGGCGGTGTCGATCGGGCAGCGGCCGATCACGTTGAAGAGTGCGGCGAATCCTCGGTTGGTGATGGAGGCGGCGGAGTTCGAGGCGTGGGCGGGGCGCGTCGGGGTTTCGAATGAGACCTCGGTGGTGGTCTACGACGACAACCAGTCGCTGAACGCCGCTCGGGTGTGGTGGGTGTTCGAGCGGTTTGGGCACCGGGATGTGCGGGTCCTGGATGGGGGGATCACGGCGTGGATTGCGGAGGGGCGGACGGTGACGTCTCGGCCGTCGCGGCGGCAGGCGGGAGAGTTCACGGCTTCGGTGGATGATTCGCATCACTGCCGGATCGATGAGTTGCGGGCGGCCGTCGGTTCGGATGATGTGCAGATCTGGGATGTCCGGTCCGAGGGGGAGTGGCTTGGGGAGAACGACCGCGGGAATCTGCGGAAGGGGCATGTGCCGGGCGCGAAGTGGCTGGAGTGGACGCGGTTGCTGGATGCGGAGGAATACGGGCGATTCCGGCCGCTGGATGAGATCCGCTCGATCCTCGAGGGGGCGGGGATCGATCCGGAGGCGGAGACGGTCAGTTACTGACAGGGCGGGATTCGCGCGGCGGTCGCCGCGTTCATCCTGCGGATGCTCGGGAACGAGCGGGCGCGGAACTACGACGGGTCGATGGGGCAGTGGGCGAACCAAGAGGACACGCCGCTGACGCTGGGCTGAGGGAGGGCTGGGCTGAGGGAGGGCTGGGCTGAGGGGCGGCGAACGCCTTCCGGTTGGGACAGCCGGCGAGTGTGACGTGATCGATAGAGCGGTGGGGCGTTTGAGGACGCGAACGGTTGGGGCTGCGCCGGGGGTGGTGTTCGCCCTCGTTGGGTTGGTGTCGCTGCTGCTGGTGGCGTGCGGCGGGGGCGACGGTGGGTCGGAGGCTGGCCGCGAGCCGGAGGCGAGCGGTGAGGCGGAGGCGAGCGCCGATGTGGGTGGCGCCGGGGAGGTGATCGCCTCGGAGGATGGGGCGCTGGAGCTGGTGGTGCCGGAGGGGGCGCTGCCGGCGGGGGTGGCGCGGGCCTCGATTGCGGCGATCTCGATTCCGTTCGAGTGGGCCTCGGAGGAGGCGGAGGCTGAGCTTCGCGAGGAGTCGTACCCGGTGCGGGTGTTCGGGTTGCAGCCGAGCGGGACGCGGTTCGAGGATCCGATTTCGGCGACGGTGCGGATTCCTCGGGAGGAGCTGAACGGGCCACTCGTGATCTGGCACGTGTCCGAGGGGGAGGTTGCGCCGCTGGAGCTGGCGCTGAACGAGGATGCGGCCTCGGATGTGGTGGAAGCGTCGTTCTCGCTCGATTCGTTCAGCGAGCTGTTCGTGGTGACCATGTACCTCCCGAGCGATCACCTGATCAGCGCGTCGACGGAGATCGATCGGACGGAGATCCCGGTCAGCGACCAGTTCCTGGCCTCGGCGGCGGTTCGCCGTCCGTTCGACGATCGCGAGGTGACGGCGGTGCTCAAGGCGCCAAACACGGATGGCTTTCGGTACCGGGATTTCGTCTCCGACTACGGACTTCAGCCAGGCCAGATTCGCCTCGAGACGCTGATGGAGGAGTTCGAGGCGCGGTACCGGCTGACCTTCACCGACGAACTCTGGATGCTCAACGGCACGTTCGAGAGCTCGGCCGGGGCGCCGATCGTGCCTCGTGAGCTCAAGCACCCGGTTGACCACCGACAGACGGGCGATCTCTATCTGACCGACGGCCACGTGTTTCGGTGCGCGGTGCCGGGCGAGTTCGCGATCAACTACCGCGCGAGCGTGAAGCTCTTCTACTCCGCGGAACCGGTGGTTGCGCAGTCCGGACTTCCGTCCATCCCGGCGGGGCTCCACCATCACGGGCGGGGGTACGACTGGGCGGAAGGCCGCTGCGTTGAGGGTGAGGAGTATGACGGGTCGACGGTGGGGGCGATCCGTGAGCTGCTCGATCAGAGCGGGATCTCCTCGGCGGTGGGCGCGGCGATCGCGGGGTTCGTGCAGGACCCGGCGGCGGGCGCGAGCTGCGCGGTCGACGGGCTGAGCGCGACGGAGTGGACGGCGGCGGAGCAGGCGGCGTTGACGAGCCCCGACGCGAGGACCTGGCCTGACTCGGTGATCGACAAGCACGCAGAGGTGCTGGAGCGGTGCGCGCCGCTGCGGCCGTTCTATGAGTCGATCTTCAGTGGGTTCGACTGGGAGGACCCACAGTGCGCCTCGATCATGACGGAGTGGGTGGTGGACGCCTATCCATGGCGGGTGCAGATCGAGCAGGGTGTGCTCGACCCGACGCGGCGTGCCGAGGGGCAGGCGGCGTTCGAGCAGGCGGTGTTGCTGGCGTATAGCGACACGGGGTGCATTGGTGCGTCCGCGTAGGGCACTGGCACCGGAGTCGCGTGCTGAGTGGTGGTTCAATGCTGCGGGTTGAGCGGGGAGGCGAACGATGGAGATGCCAGAGCTGAAGGCGGCGGCCGAGGTGCATGGCGGGCTGCACCTGGAGGCGGCTGTGGCGGCGGCGGCCGAGGGGCGGCAGTTGTCGGAAGAGGAGGTGCGCGCGCACTTCGTGACGTCGGAGAACCCTCGGACGGTGGCGATGGCGCATGCGTACTACCAGCCGATCCCGTTGCAGGTGGGGCCGTTCGAGGTGCGGGGGTACACGGAGTTCGAGACGGTAGTCGGCGCGGTCCTCGAGGGGGAGCGCGGGCTGTGGTCGGTGGTGGCGCTGGTGGATCCGGCGGACGGCGACCGGCTGATCGGGGCGATCACGGTGCCGACGCCGCCTCAGCTCGCGATGCGGGCGCTGGACGAGGAGGCGGACGCCGGGGCGGTGCGGGCGATCAACCTCGAGGCGCCGATTCAGATGGGGGAGACGCTCGTAGTCTACGACCCGGGGGACGATCTGTTCGCCTCGGAGCGGCTGATGGGGACCTCGCGGGGGTTCGTGGCCGAGTACGAGGGGTCGCCGGTGGCATTCATCGCGACGGTGAGCCAGCCGGTGCGGGTGGGCGACGAGACGATGGCGGTGGACTACATCCACCGGCAGCGGGTGGCGCCGGCGGCGCAGCGGATGGGGGTGCGGGGCGCGACGCAGTGGGCGGCGCTGGTGTCCTCGCCGGCGGGGACGAAGTCGTGGATGGCGCTGATGCACCGCGATAACGACGCGATCATCCGGCTGTTCCCGCCGGCGCTGTTCCTGCCGGTGGAGCCGGAGCGGATCAGCATCGGGACGGCGGCGCATCGTGGCGATGCCCTCGGACGGCGCGCGACGGCGGCGGACGCGGGGCGGCTCGTGGAGCTGCTGAACGGGACGCACGCGGGCGAGCAGCTGTTCGTGCCGTACACGGCGGCGAGCCTGGAGGAGCGGCTGTCGCGGGCGCCTGATCTGTATTCGTGGGAGTCGTTTTTCGTGTCGGATCGCGCGGCGATCGGGGTGTGGTCGGGCGCCTACGAGGTGCGGCGGCAGACGGGTGAGGCGACGAGCGCGGGGACGCGGGCGCTGGTGCTGGACTACGGGTTCGAGGCCGGTGCGGAGGACGAGTTCGTGGCGCTGCTGCGCTCGGCGTGCGCGGAGCTGGCCGACGGCGGGGACACGGAGGTGACGCTGATGTCCTCGGTGGGTGGCGCGGCGTACGAGGAGCTGATGGCGCTGTCGGAGCGGGTCGACGGGTACAAGCTGATCTCGGGCGGGGCGCTGGCGGAGCTGGAGCCGGGGCCGGTCTACATCGACCAGCTGTACTTCTAGCCGGGCGCGCCCGGCGGACGCCTGTCGCTCCGACCTCGTTACCTCCCAAGCTGCGCTGGCTCGGACGCGCCTGGCGGCGCGGGATGGTCGCGGGCGAAGCTCGCGACGCTACGTTTCTAGTATTCCCGCCCGCCCACCCCAAGAATGTGGGGCTGCGCCCCACGCCCCGCTTCTGGCGCTGCGCGCCGGGATGGGTCAGGTGCGCCACCAGTGCGACGTGGTCGAGGGTGTGCCGGATGCGGCAACTCACGCGCGGATCAAGCGCGCCTGACGGCGAGGGGCCGGGCGGGGGACGCGCCTGACGGCGCGGGATGGCCGGGGGCTAGCGCCCCCGAGGTTTGTTTCCGGTGATCCCGCCCGCCCTTGTTCTCTCGATCACGCTACGCGCGAGGCCCCAAGAATGTGGGGCAAGCCCCCACGCCCCCTTCTTGGTGCTGCGCGCCAAGAGGGAACAGGAGCCGGCGCCGCGTGTCTTTCGGGGCGTGAGGGACGCGGTCGCGCATGCGGCAAGTCAGAACTCGGTCGGACTAGCCTGCGGACGGGTGTTCGGTTCCGATCTGGCGCTCGAGTGGCGGGGGTGCGGGCGCGGCTTCGAGCTGGGCCTGGAGGCGGGGGATGGCGCGGTCGAGGTTGCGGGCGTAGATGGCGGCGAAGAGGCGGCCGAGGGTGCTGACGCCGAAGCCGTCGCCGTCGACGGCGAAGGTGATGCGGGCGGTGCCGTCCTCGGTGGGTTCGATGGTGTGGTCGTAGCCGAGGGCGAGCCAGAGGAAGCGGCCCTCCCAGCGGAAGTGACGGCCGGGGTCGAACTCGGTGACGGCGACGGTGGCGGTGGTGCGGTTGCTGAGGGTGAGCTTCGCCTCGGTTGTGGGCGTGACGAGGCCGGTGGGGGTGAGGTCGACGCGGCGGAGGTGGCCGGCCCATGTGGGCCAGGCAGAGGCGTCGGCGACCGTGGTCCAGGCAGCCTCGGGAGTGGTGGCGACGGGGAAGGTGCGTTCGAGCAGGCGTTTCATGGGTTGGTCCTCTGGCTTCGGGTGTCTTCGGCTGTTTGGCCGGCTTCGGCTGGTGGTGTTGCGCTGGGTCGTTTGGTGACCCGAGCAAGTTGGTGGCTCAGGTGATGTAATCGAATGATTACTCACATGTAATCGATCGATTACTGGCGCGTCAAGGGCGATATCCTCGGGCGATGGGCACCAGCTCGGAAGCGGCGCGGCCGACGCGGGAGCGCATCCTCGATGCGGCGATGGCGTTGTTCGGGGCGCGTGGGTATCGGGCGACGACGATCGGGGAGATCGAGAGTGCGGCGGGGCTGGCGCCTCGGCGGGGTGGTCTGTACCGCCATTTCGAGTCGAAGGAGGCGGTGTTCCGGGCGGCGATCGCGCGCTACGCGGAGAAGTTCGGGCGCGTGGAGGGGGTCTGGGACGAGAGCGGGTTCGACGATCCGGCAGGGGCGCTGGAGGCGGCGGCGCGGTTCACCCTCGAGGGGTTGCGGGCGGAGGCGGATCTGTTCCGGATCATGCAGCGGGACGGGACGGATTTTCCGGACCTGGCGGCGGAGGTGCACGAGCAGCTGGTCGGCCGGGGCTACGAGTTCACGATCGAGCTGTTCCGGCGGCTGCGGGTGGCGCATGGCCTGGGCAGTGAGGGGATCGACTTCGTGTCGCTGGCGGCGATCGCGCTGGGGGCGCTGGTGCACTTCCGGGAGGACGAGGCGATCTACGGGCGGACGCCGGCGGGGGCTGAGGAGGATGCGTTCGTCTTCGCTTGGGTGGGGGTGTGGACGCGGGTGCTGATGGCGCCGGAGGACGAAGGCTAGGGAGGGCCGGGCGATTCCGATCGCGGAGGGCTGCGAGGTGGGGCGGTCCTCGGTGGGTGCGCGGGCTAGGCGCGGGTGGAGCGGGACCTCAGCTCGAGGGCGAGGAACGTGAGCCAGGCGGTGACGATGGCGACGAAGATGCGCTGGGCGAGGCCGACGGCGGCGCCCTGCGGTGTGAAGAACGAGACAAGGAAGGCGAGGAGGAGCAGGACGGGGAGCCAGCGGATCCTGGCGGCGACGGGTTGCCAGCCCTCGGTGTGGTTGAACGCGCCTCGGTAGGCGAGCGCGGCGAGGGCGTGGGTGGGCAGCGCCATGAGGGCGCCGACGAGGTGGAGGACGCCGGTAGTGGTGGGGTCGGCGACGTCGCTGGGGTCGGTGACGAAGACGCCGGCGGCGATGAAGCCGAGGGCGGATACGAGAGTGAGCGCGACGGCGAGGTGGGCGTACCTCGTTGGGTGGAGCGCGTGACGGTAGCCGGCGGCGATGGCGATGGCGCCGGTGGCGACGGCGAAGAAGGCGGCTCGCATGAGCCAGCCGGTGTCGCCGATGGCGTATTCGCTGATGTAGCGGTACGCGGGGTCGAGCTCGGGCTTGATGGCGTGCATGGCGATGACGATGAGAAGCCACGTTGCGACGCCGGCGAGGGCGATCGCGGCCATCGTGGTGGCCTGACCGTGTTCCGCCCTCGGGTGGGTGGTTTGCACTTCGGGCGGTCCTCGTTGTGCGTCTTGGCCTCGGGAGGTCGGGGTGTCCTCGGAGGGTTGGCTGAACATAACGGCTGGTGGGTTGCGTAAGGGAAAGAGGTGGGCTGCTGCGCGCGGGCGTTCGGGGGGAGCTGCGTGAGGCAGGGGCCTTCTCGCTCGGGGCTAGACTGGCGCCCACGCGCTGAGCGCGCGGGTGGCGGGGGTGTCTGATGGCTGGACTGATGCAGGGCTGGCTGCTGGTGCGCGGGTCGATGCGAGTTCTTCTGTTGGTGGCCGTCGGTTCGATCGCGTTAGTGGCGGTCGGGTGCTCGGGGTCCTCGGAGGATGCGACGGCGACGGAGGGGACGGGCGACGCGCCGGCGGCTGCGACGACGGAGGCGCCGACCGCGACGGCGGCCCCGACCGAGGAGGCGACGGCGGCGCCGACTGAGGAGCCGGCGGACGAGCCGTCGGCGGGGCTGGGGATCTCGAGTCCGGCGTTCGAGGACGGGGCGGAGATTCCGTTCCGCTACACCTGCGATGGCGCGAACATCTTGCCGCCGCTGGAGTTTGCGAATCTGCCGGATGGGACGGTGACGCTGGCGCTGGTGATCGACGATCCGGATGCGCCGGGTGGGACGTTCGATCACTTCGTGCGGTTCAACATCGCGCCAGTGGATGGGCTCGAGGAGGGGGCTTCGGCGGTGAACCTCCTCGGGAGTATCGGGACGGCGGGGATCAACGGGTTCCAGTCGCTGAGCTACGGCGGGCCGTGCCCGCCGGACGGGTCGCACACCTATTTCTTCGAGCTGTATGCGCTGGACCGCGAGCTGACGCTGGCCGAGGGATCGACGAAGGATCAGCTGATCGCGGCGATGGAGGGGGCGATCCTCGGGAGCGCGGAGCTGACGGGGCGGTATGCGCGCAAGCCCGCGCTGGCGGCTGCGAGCGGACTGGAGACGACCGCCGTGATCGGTCGGATCGGTGGGCCGTACAAGTTCGTGGGCGGGCAGAGCGTTCAGGTCGGCCTCGAGGAGTTGCCGTTCGAGCCGGGCAGTGTGGAGGCGCACTGGTACCAGCAGGACGGCAGCTACGTCGTGGTCTACCGAGGGCTCAATGCGACCTCGATTGGTCCGCTGTGCCCGGGGAATTCGATCCAGACGGCGTCCGGATTCGAGCATGTGTCGAACGCGCCGAACGTGGCTGGCGGCTGCGCCGATACGGTGCCGGCGGCACCGCCGGGGGTTGGGGTGCAGGCCTGCGGGATCCACCTGGTGTATGTCACGGCGATTCCAACGACCTCGAGCGGGACGCTGTACGGGACGGTCGAGTCGTTTGATGCCGCGGGTGCGCTGATTGGGATGACGAGTGTGGCAGCGGCGAATCCTGCCGTGACGCCGGCGATCGATGTCGCGGGGTTCTGCGGCGGGTAGGAGTGGCGCTGCGCTGAGCGGGGTTGCCTGCGGCGCGTGAGGGCGGGGACCGGGCCAGCGTGAGGTGGCGGAGCCTCGGCGGCAGGCTTGCCCTCGGTGGGTGCCGGGCGCGCCTGCGGCGCGGGATGGTCGCGGGCGGACGCCCGCGACGTCACTTCTTAGGGATCCCGCCTCGTCTTCTCGATCGCCCTACGGGCGGGGCCCACCCCAAGAATGTGGGGCTGCGCCCCACGCCCCGCTTCTCGGGAACTCGGAGTCGTGACTCCAGCTGAGTCTCAGCATCGATCGACTGTTCGAGTCGTGCGGCGGTCTCGCCTGGCGGGTGGGGGCCTGCATGGGCAGGGCACGGACGCGCCGGTGGCGCGGGGCGGTCGTGAGCGGAGCTCGCGACGGTTCTTTTCAGGGGTCTCGCCTCGTCTTCTTGATCGTCCTACGGGCGGGGGCCTACCCCAAGTGATATGCGGCTGTTCTTGATCGCGTACCGGGCGAGCGCCTACGCCCCCGCTCTCTCGGGTCTTGGGAGCACCCCGGTGCGGTCGGTGGTCGCGCCGGTGGGCGGGTGGGCATCGATATCGGACGCGGCGGCGGCGCGGGGTGATCGGGGCTGCGTCCACGGCGTGCCGAGCGCGTTCTCGGCGGTGCGGGCTATGGGGGCGGCAGCTCGGTTTCGAGCGCGAGGGTGGAGCGGGCGAGGAGCTCGTCGAGCGTTGCGGACGGGTCGGCGGTGGCTCTGAAGGAGAGATGCGAGAGGGTGGTGACCGAGCGGCCGACCTGCACGACGGTCGCATCGAGGTGTCCGGTCAGGAAGAGGTCCGGCTGGTCGGCCACGGCCCACGCAGCCCAGTCGAAGGTGACGCGGAACTGGGTGGTTGGGTGGTGGGTCGGGGCGCCGCGGGGCGTTCCCTCGGCGCCCGCGCGACAGTCGAGGTTGTCGAAGCAGAAGGTGCCGCCGTCGATCTGGGCGATGAGGCAGTCGACGATCGCGGGCTTCAGCTGGGCCTGGTCGCTCAGGTACCGGGAGGCTTCGTCTTCGCTGGCGAAGATCTGGGTGCTCCAGCTGACGTAGTGATTGGCGTCCCAGTTCTGGTAGGTGGCGAAGGCGGCGCCGGTCTGTCCGCTCAGCGTCGGGGTCGGGCAGGCGCCCTGGTCGGTTGAGGGGGTTGCCTCGGGCGGTTCTTCGGCGACGCCGGACGACAGCTCTCGCCAAGCCGGCGGGAACTGGTCGAGCGCTGGCAGGAACTGCCGGGCGAGTTCCTTTTCGGCGACGGTGTTCGGGGTGATGAAGTCGCGCGGGGGGAGCTGAGCGAACGGGGATTCGGTCGGGGTCGCGGTGGGCGCTGGCGTCGGTGACTCGGAGGGTTGGAGGGCCTCGGAGGCCGGTCCGTCGCCGCAGGCGGTGGCGAGCATGACGAAGGCTGCGATCGCGAGTGCGATCGGGAGCGGGAGTCGGGATCGAGCGGACTGCATGGCTGCCGCCTTCGCCCGCGGTGTCTGACGCGGGCGTATCACGTCCAGAATAGGAGGAGCTGGGGGCCGTGGGCGGCTCTCTCTCGCGATCGCCCTACAGGCGCACCCCACGGCCCGCTCTCTTGGGTCTTGGGGGCACTGCGGTGCGGTCGTCGCTCGCGCTGTCGGGTGGAGAGGCGTCGAGATCGGACGCGCCTGCGGCGCGGGATGGTCGCGGCTGTTGCTGCGACGTTTGTTCTCGGAGTCCTGCCTGGTTGTCTCGATCGCCCTACGGGCGGGGCCACCCCAAGAATGTAGGGCTGTTTCTTGATCGCCTAGCGGGGGAGCGCCCCACGATCCGCTCTCTCGGGTCTTGGTAGCAGCTCAGTGCGGTTGTCGCTCGCGCCGGCGAGCGGATGGGCATCGATATCGGACGCGCCTGTGGCGCGGGATGGTCGCGAGCGAAGCTCGCGACGCT
>JANQNP010000126.1 GCA_028279505.1 Dehalococcoidia bacterium | reverse complement strand
GGCCCCGCACCGCGCCCTGCCACCTCCGACGGCGCACCGCCACCTCCCGAGGCCCCGCACCGCGCCCCGCCACCCCCGGCGGCGCACCGCCACCTCCCGAGGCGCGCTACCCCACCGCCGCGCACCGAACCGCCGTCACCGGCGCGAGGTGATCGAGGACTTCCGCCCACCGCTCGCCCCCGTCGTTCGACGCGTACACATGCCCCGCTCGTTCCTGGGGTACACACTCAGCTCGCTGGCGTCGTTCATCAGCCGGAATCGGTGCCTTAGGTGCTCTGCCTACGGGTAATCCCTAACGGTGCCGATGATCTTCTCCGGCGACGAGTGTCGGGAGTCATCAATGGTTCGATTCATCACGAGGTGGAGCACACTGACGTTAGCTGCCTTGTTGGCGGCCGGACTCGTTGCGCCCGCCAACGCTCAACAGTCAGCTCAGACGTCGACATCCTGGGCGACTGGCCTATCAAGCCCGCGTGGCCTCGCTGCACTCCCGGGAGGGGATGTGCTCGTGGCTGAGGCTGGTGCTGGGCGGATAATCCGTCTCGGTTCGGACGGCTCTACAACTGAGATCCTTACCGGTCTGCCGACCGCATCGGCTGCTGAGCAGGTGCCGCTCGGTACACGCGGGGTCTCATCAGTGGTAGCCGACGCCTTCGGCGGTTACCGGTATGTCGTTGGGGCGGCCTCAGCTGAAGGCGCGGCCTCGGTGTACGATGCGGCCTTCGGTGGAGCGACGACCCTGCTCGCCGACCTCGACGCGTTCGAGACGCTTGAGAACTCCGACGGAGACACGGATAACAACGGCGTCCCGGAGCTGCTTTCGAACCCGTTCGATATCGCCTTCGATGGCTCCGGCGGCGTGTTCGTGAGCGACCCAAGTGCGGACGCCATCATTCGCGTCGACGTGTATGGGAATGTGAGAGCGTTCGCCGTGTTCCCGGACATCCCGAACCCGTTGTACCCCTCCTCCGGTCCCGAGACGATCGATCAGATGCCATCTGGTCTCGCCATCGGCCCTGACGGGGCTCTCTACGCGGCTACCTTCACTGGGTTCCCGCATCCAAGTGGAGAAGCTCGGGTTTACCGCATGCGCGACACGACCGGTGATGGCGACGCGCTGGACGATGGCGAGTTGACCGTGTTCGCGACTGGGTTGACCGCGGCTACGGACGTCGCGTTCGATGCGAGCGGACGTCTCTTCGTGTCGGAGTACAGCACCAACGTGTCCGCTGACGCCCTTGGGCGAGTCTCCCGCATCGTCGATGGTGAGCCGACCACGGTCGCGAACCTCTTGAAGAATCCGACAAGCCTCGTATTCACGTCCGAGGGACGACTGATCGTTGCTGAGGAATCCGCAGGTCGAGTCTCCGACATCACCGATGCTTCGGTCGGCGGTTTCTCGAAGCCGATCGCCCCTGGCACTACAATCACCGCGTACGGTGGCGGCACGGTGGGGCAGCTAGCTGCAGAGGCGTCTGAGGCCGGGGCGATCTCGGTGGCCGCATCCGTCGGAGGCAAGCTGATTGTGCTGATTCCCGGTGCGCCTGGATTCGCGAACAAGGAGTTCACGAGCCACTTCCTGCTCGGCGTGCCCCCCGACACCATCCTCCTGGTGGTGAGTCGCTAGTCGCTGAGTCACCGCACCCCGCCACCTCCGGCGGCGCACCAGCACCTCCCGAGGTGCCCCGCTACCTCCGGCAGCGGCGCTCCTCCGCCGCCGCACCGCGCCCCGCCACCCCTTGGGCGGCGCGTCGCTACCTTCCGAGGGCTACCCCACCTCAGCGCACCGAACCGCCGTCACCGGCGCGAGGTGATCGAGGACTTCCGCCCACCGCTCGCCCCCGTCGTTCGACGCGTACACGTGCCCCCCGCTCGTTCCGAGGTACAGACCCAGCTCGCCGGCGTCGCTGACGCCGTCGTTCGTCAGCGCCTGGCGGTACACCCCCTGCAGCACGTGCCCGTTCGGCAGCCCGTTGCCGAGCGGCTCCCACGAGGTCCCGGCGTCACGGGTGCGGTACACGCGCAGGTCGCCGTCGGCCGGCACCCGCGCCTGATCGAACTGCAGCGGGATCACGTAGAACGCGTCCCGGTCCGCCGGATCGATCGTCGAGGCGAAGCCAAACTCGCCGGGCAGCCCGTCGTGGATCGGCGTCCACTGCGCCCCGCCATCGTCCGAGCGGTAGACGCCTGGGTGGTGTTGCTGGAACAGCCGGCTGCTGTCGCCCGGGTGGACGTAGAGCGAGTGGACGCACTGCCCCGCCTCCGGCTCCGCGTCGGGCAGGTGATCCGCGACGCACCCGCTGTTCCGCGCCGCCCACGTCGCGCCGCCGTCCAGGCTCTCGAACACACCCGCCGAGGAGATCCCCACGTACAGGTGCTGCGGGTCGTCCTCGGCGATCGCGATGTGGTGCAGCGTCATCCCGGCCGCTCCCGGCACCCACATCGGCCGCGTCTCGTGCTCCCAGAGCGAGCGGCACAGCTCCCACGAGTCCCCGTCGTCCGTCGACACGAACAGTGCCGCCGGGTCCACCCCGGCGTACAGCACGCCCGGCGTCGACGCCGCCCCCGGCTGGATCGTCCACACCCGCTCCAACGACGCCTCGTGCTCAACTGGCGCCATCCACGAGTCTGTCGCCGGATCCCAGTCCGAGTAGCTGTAGGTCTCCCCGTGGAACTCCGGCGCCGCCGCCTCCTGCCACGTCGCCCCGTCGTCGTCCGACCGGTGGATGTGCGGCCCCCACTGCATGTGGCTCGCCGCCACATGGATTCGGCCATTCCGAGGATCGCGAACCGCGTAATCGATCTGCCAGCCCATGAAGTGCGTGTCGCTGAACTCCCAGCGCAGCCGATCCTCCGACCGGCCGATCACCAGCCCCTTGCGCGTGCTGACGAGCAGTTCGTAGGTCATGCGGATCCCCCTGAGACGGCCTGAATGACGTGGATCGTGTCGCCCGGCGAGACCGCGTCGCTCAGACCACGACGGTCCTCGATCAGCGTCTCGTTCAGGAACACGTTGACGTGCTGCCGGACGGTCCCGCCGTCCGTCAGCAGGTAGCGACGCAGCTGCGGGTGCATGGCGAACAGCGAGTCGAGCGCCTCACGGACGCTCGCTCCCTCGACCTCGTGTTCGAGCTGGTGGTCCACCTGGGCGGCCAGCGCCCGGGTCAGAATCAGCGCTGCCACCGCGCCTCCCGCCGCCGATGCTTCGTTCGACCGGCGGAGTATAGGCACCGGCGATCCATATCGCAACCAATCAGTTGCGATATGGATCGCAGCTCTCGAGGATCAACACACCTCGGTCCCCCTGCGCGTCCGCGTGAATCGCGCTCTCAGACGGCGTCAGCCACCTTCGGCGTCGCCGCGTCGGCCCGCTCGACGGCAAGCAAGCGCTGCTTCCACTCCTTCCCCCAGCGGTAGCCGCCGGAGTCCCCGGTCACTGGCACCACCCGGTGGCAGGGAATCGCCACCGGCAGCTCGTTGTTGGCGCACGACCGGGCGACGGCGCGCGCCCCGCCCGGCACCCCGATCTCCTCCGCGAGCTGCCCGTACGTTCGCGTCTCCCCCCGAGGGATCGCGCGCAGTGCCGCCCACACCTTGAGCTGGAAGGCGGTCCCCCGCACGTCGGTCGGCAGTTCGAGGATCCGCGTCGCCCCGTTGAGATAGGCGCGCACCAGGTCGAGCCACGGCAGCAGCTGCTCCTCGGACTCGCGCAGCTCCGCGGCCGGGAACTCCGCCTGCAGCCCGGCAAGCAGCTCCGCCTCGTCGTCACCGAACCGCACCGAGCAGATCCCCGCCTCCGTCGCCGCGATCACGATCGTCCCCGGGTCGGCGGGCCCCGCCGCGTAGCGAATCAGCTGATCCACCCCGCCGCGCTGGTACGCCCCCGGCGTCATTCCCAGCGCCCCGCTCATCTCGTACAGCCGGGCGCTCGAGCCGTAACCCGCATCGAGGATCGCCGCCGTCAGGTCGCGGTCGGCGCTCGCCTCCTGCTTGAAGTGGCTCAACCGGCACGCCGCGCGGTACTCCCGAGGTGACAGCCCCAGCATCTGCTGGAAGTCGCGCTGCAGCCCCCGAGTCGTCACATCGAGGGTGCGCGCCAGCTCGGCGATCGACGTTTCCGGCTGCGCGTGGATCAGCGAGCACGCCATCCGTACCCGCGCCACCCGGTCCGCCTCGGCCCCGTCCGTCGGCTCCTCCGGGCGGCAGCGTCGGCACGCGCGGTATCCCGCCCGGCGAGCCTCGGCCGGTCGATCGAAGAAGGTCACGCGGTCGCGGCGCGGCGTCCGGCTCGGGCAGCCGGCGCGGCAGAAGATCCCCGTCGACTCCACGGCGTAGACGAATCGGGGTGCGGCGGCGCGGTCGCGCGTCGCGACGGCCTGCCAGCGAGTCTCATCGTTCATCTCGGGTCGCTCCTCGTCCTGTGTTTCACAGGATCGCGCCGCGCGAGACGCCCTGCTATCCAGAACGCGACACCAGATCGCCACCCCCGAGGCGAGGCCAACCTGCCCCGCTTCCGGCCGCGATCGCTACGGCAGCGTCGCCCCGATCGCGACCGCCTCCTCCATCCCGAGCGACGTCTCGAGGCGGTAGAACGTTCCCGTCGCGCTCCGCCAGATCAGCACGTTCCGATCGATCGTACGCCGCGAGCCGATCACCTCCTCGCCATCCGCGTTGATGAAGCGCACCACGTAGCCGCCACCGCTGACCCAGTAGCCGAACTGTCCGTTCACCGAGGGCGTTTCGATCACGTTGGTGACCCGCACCACCTTGCCGAAGTACCCGTAGCCCGTCTCCCGCGTCTGCCACAGGTCGAACTCGTCGTACTGCAGCACCGCTACCTCGACGCCCTCGTAGTCCACGAGGTACACCGCCCGCGGCGGCTCCTCGCCGGCCAGCGCCGGCTCGAACCCGATCTCGCGCGCCAGCTCCGCGAGGGTGAACGGCGCACCGAAGCTCTCCACCGGCGCCGCCGTCGGCAGCACCGTTGGCGAGGCGCCGGGCGGCGGCGTCGGCAACACCTCGATGCGCTCCCCCTCTACGAGGCCAAAGAACTCACCGACCGCCGTGCGCGCCGGCTCGACCGCCACCGCCGCCACCAGCAGGAACAGCGCCACCACCGCCGCCACCGCAAACCGCGGCGTCCAACCGACCACTCGAGGGCGTATCGGCTCGCCACCCACCGCGGCCAGCACGGCACCTCCGAGGTCCGGCGTGGTGGGGTAGCGGCTCTCCGCCGCGATCTCGTCGAGGCGCGCCTCCCACAACATCTCGTGCCGCTCGCTAGTCATCGGCCACCTCCCCCAGGAGGTCGGCCGGGATCAGCGCCGGGTAGCTCGCTTCGATCACCGCCCGCAGCCGCTGCCGCGCCCGGCTCAGCCGCGACTTCACCGTCCCCGGCCGCTTGCCGATCGTCGTCGCGATCTCGCGCTCGGGCAGATCGAGGAAGTGCCGCAGGTACAGCACCACCTGGTCGTCGTGCCCCAACCGCCCGATCGCCTCCAGCAGCTCCCGCTGTCGCTCGCCCTGCTCCACCGCTCGTGCGGGGCCGGGCACCGAGGTCTCGCGCGTCGGCGCCAGCCGCTCGAACAGCCCTCGCCGCCGCCCGCGCGAACGCACCTCGTTCAGCGCCAGGTTCGTGACGATCCGCAGCAGCCAGGGACGGAACGGCTCGCCCACCCGGAAGCGCGCGAGCTCGCGATAGGCACGAATGAACCCCTCCTGGGCCACGTCCTCGGCGGTATCGGTGTCGCGCACCACCAGGTACGCCGTCCGGAACGCCACCTGTTGGTAGCGCTCGACAACAGCGGCGTACGCCTCCGCGTCGCCGTTCCGCACCGCGGTGATCGCAGTGGCGTCGTCCATTAGTGGTGCGCGTCCACGCACCTCTCTTACACCCTGGAGTCCGAAAAGGTTCCCGGAGCGGGCGAAGCCCGGGCGGGCGGAGGCGGGGCGAGGCCCTCGGTCCGGCTAGACCGCCGCGGCGGCGGGCGCGCGTAGCCCGTTGATCAGCTGCGGCACCAGACGCTCCGCGACCTGCTCGGCGTGCAGCTCACCCGTCGTTGTGACGTGCATCATCCCCACGAAGTGGAGCGCGCCCATCAGCGCGGTCGCGGCCAGCTCCACGTCGTCGACCGTCAGCTCGCCCGTCGCTCGGCCCTCGATCAGCAGCTCGCGCAGCGGCGTCATCATCACCCGGTCCGCGTTCGCCATCACCTCGCTCATGTTGCCGGAGCGCTTCACCGCCAGCGGCAGCTCCGTGCAGAGCGGTGGGTGCTGCTGAATGCTCTCGAGGATCGCCGTCATCGCCTTGGCCAGCCGCTCGCTCACCGATCCAGCCGATGAGGCGGCCGACGCGATCGCCTCACGCACCAGCGAGAACTTCTGGTTGAGGAAGAACGCGATCAGGTCGTCCTTGCCGGAGAAGTAGTAGTAGAGCGTCGCGCGCGGGATGTCCGCCAGCTTCGCCACCTCGTCGATCGTCACGTCGAACTCGGTGCCTTCGAGCTGGTCGGAGACAGCGAGCAACCGGTCGGTGAGCTCGGGCGGCGGTGTTTTCATCTAGGTCAATCCTACTCGGAACGGGTCCTTGACAGAGTTTAGACGATTGTCTAGTCTGTCGTCTATTCGATTTGGACAGATGTCTAGATCGACTTCGAACAACTACAGAACTTCGGTCTGGAGGATAGGTACAGGCGATGGCTCTCGGAGTGATAGGCGATACCAACACCGCGGCCCAGGAGCCGCGGGACAGTCGCAGATGGTGGGTGCTGGGCGTGATGTCGCTCAGCATCCTCATGGTGTTCCTGGACAACACGGTGGTGAACACCGCGTTGCCGGCGATCTCGAGGGAGCTCGAGGCGTCGACGTCCACGTTGCAGTGGGTGGTGGACAGCTACTCGTTGATCCTGGCGGGCTTGCTGCTGCTTGGCGGCACCATCGGTGACCGCTTCGGCCGCCGGCGCTGGATGTTCGTCGGCATGTCGGTGTTCGGCCTGGCGTCGGTGGGCGCCGCCCTCAGTCCCAACGCCGAGGTGCTGATCGCGTTCCGCGGCCTCCAGGGCGTCGGCGCGGCGCTCGTGATGCCGGCGACCCTGTCGATCCTGACCGACGTCTTCCCGCGCGAAGAGCGGACGATGGCAATCGGCGTCTGGACCGGCGTCGGCGCGCTCGGCATCGGCCTCGGGCCCGCCTTCGGCGGCTACCTCGTCGACAACGCCGGCTGGGCCAGCGTCTTCTGGATGCACGTCCCGCTGGTGCTCGCCGCGCTGATCGGGATCGTCGCCATCGTTCCCGAGTCGAAGGACAGCCGCGCGAGGAGCCTCGACATCCCCGGTGGCGTCCTCGCCACCGTCGGGCTGATCGCCCTCGTCTACGGCATCATCCGCGGTGGCGAGGCGGGTTGGACCTCCGCCGAGATCCTGACCTCGTTCACGGTCGCGACCGGCGCACTGCTCGCGTTCGTCATCACCGAGCTGAGGGCCGCCGAGCCGATGCTTCCGCTGCGCTTCTTCAAGCAGCGAGACTTCACGGCCTCGGTGGTCATCATCGGCCTGATGATGTTCGCGATGTTCGTCTCGTTCTTCTTCCTGACCCAGTACTTCCAGCTGGTGCAGGGCCGCTCGGCGCTCTCCGCTGGGCTGCTCATCCTGCCGACCTCGGCAGCGATGATGGTCGGCGCCCCGATCTCCGGTGCGCTGGTCCGGCGAGTCGGACCGCGCGTGCTCATCTCAGCCTCGATGGTGCTGATGACCGCCGGCATCCTCATGCTGACCCAGGTCCAGGTCGACACGAGCACCACCTACGTGATCGCCGCCCTCTCGACCTTCGGCCTCGCGGCCGGGCTCGGCATGGCGCCCCTCACGGACACGGTGATGGCCGCCGTCCCCGTCGATGACGCCGGCATCGGCTCCGCCGTGAACGACGTCACGAGGGAGCTCGGTGGTGCGCTCGGCATCGCCCTCATCGGCTCGCTGGTGAACGGCTGGTACCGCGGCAACATCGACGAGACGCTGACCGGCCAGGTCCCCGCCGAGGTGCTCGAAGCCTCTCGCGAGGGCATCGGCGTCGCGACGCTCACCGCGTCGCAGCTACCCGCCGAGGTGGCGACGACCCTGACGGCGACCGCGAACGTCGCCTTCGTCGACGCCATGACCAACGGCTTCTTCGTCTCAGCCGCCATCCTGCTGGCGACCCTGGCGGTGGCCCTCACGATGGTCCCCACCCGCATCCGCGAGGTGCAGGCCACCGAGGAGTCGATCGACGGCGAGCCCGTCATCGAGCTCACCGGCGGTCAGCCGGTCCCGGTCCCCGTGCCGATCGAGGACTAGCAACCGCCGCAGGCGGATCCGGACGGGGCGGGCAGCAATGCCCGCCCCGTCTGCGTCCGAGGATCCCGCCCGCCCCGTTTCGCGTCCGAGGGGTGCGACCGCCGCGCTGCTAGCGCTCGACGCGATCCTGGTCGCGCGCGGCCTCTGCGTCCGGTTCATCGATCGCCATCGTCGTCCAGGGGACGAAGTCGATACCCAGGTGGAACGCAGAGCGCGCGATCACATGCGCCGTCACCGGCGCCGTCACGAGCAGGAACACGATCCCCGCCACCGCTCGAGCGCCCGACGCGATATCCGCGAAGTGCACCGCGACGGCCGCGAACATCAGCCCGCCCCCGAGCGTCACCGCCTTCGTTGCCGCTCCGAGCCGCGTGTAGAGGTCCGGCATCCGCAGCAACCCGAGCGATGCCAGCAGCAGGAACAGCGCCGAGGTGAAGACCAGCGCCGCCGTGATCAGCTCAGTCACGCCGCCCCTCCTCCTCGAGGAACCGCGCAAACACCACCGTCCCGATGAACGCGATCAGCGCGACCGTGATCGCCACATCGATCAGCGCCCGCTGCCCGCTGTCGATCGCCACCACCGCGATCAGCGCCACCGTGATGAAGGCAAGCAGATCGAGCGCCACCACCCGGTCGAGCAGCGTCGGCCCCTGGATCATCCGCAGGAAGCTGATCCCGATCGCGATCGCCAGCGTGCCGAACGCGAACAGGATCGAGAAGTCGAGCAGTTCGGCGCCCGTCATCGTGGGACCTCGAATCGCGTCACCTCGAGAATCCGCCGCTCAAACCCGTCGCTGAGCTGCGCGCGTTCCTCCGCGGGTGAGCTGCCCTCGGTGTTCATGACATGCACGTACATGAACCGCCGGTCGGGGGTGACGTCGATGCTCGTCGAGCCCGGCGTCAGCGTGATGAAGCTTGCGAGCAGCGTGATCTCCGCCTCCGTCTTCGCCCGCAGCGGCATCGCGATCACCGCCGGGTGGATGCGCGTCCGCGGTCGGATCACATCGCGCGCGACCCGCACGTTCGAGACCAGCAGCTCCCACACGAAGAACACCGCCAGCGACAACACCTGCCGCAGCTTCGTCGGGTAGTGCGGAACGCCGATCGCCTCTCGGCTCGCCGCGAGGATCACCGCCCCCAACACCCCGCCCAGTGCGAGGTTGAGCGGACTGATGTCGCCGGTGAACGCCGCCCACGCCCCCGCCAGCAGGATGTTCCACAGCAGACCACTCATGCGGGCTCTCCAAGCACGGCTTCCAGGTACGCCGTCGGCTCCAGCAGCTGCTCTGCCGCCCGCATCGAGAGGTCCAGCGCCGGCCCCGCCCCGATCCCGAGCGCGATCCCACCGAGGGCCAGCGCCGCCCCCGGCGCGAGCTGCGCCGCTAGCCGCCAGCGCCCCCCTCCCGCCGAGGTCGCAGTCGCCGTCCCCACCGAGGTTGCTGCCGGCGCCGGCGCTCCCGTCGGTCCCTCGCCCTCCTCGGCCTCCGGCGCCGGCTTCCAGAACGCCTCGTTCCACAGCTTCACCATCGAGACGATCGTCAGCAGGCTGACCGCGAGCACCGCCGCCACCACCAGGTACGCCTCCGCCTCCAGCCCCGCCCGCACCAGCACGAACTTCGCGACGAACCCGGACAGCGGCGGGATGCCGGCCAGCGACAGCGCCGCAATCGCGAAGACCATCGCGAGCCGCGGCCGCCGCTCGAAGAGCCCACCCTGCTGAGCCAGCGCGCGCGAGCCTCGCGTCCCCTCGACCGCCCCCGCGACCAGGAACAGCGCCGTCTTCGCGAGCATGTGGTGTGCGATGTAGAAGATCGCCCCGGCCAGCGCCAGCGGCGTCAACAACCCGATCCCCAGCAGCATGTATCCGACCTGGCTGACGATGTGGAACGAAAGCACCCGCCGGAACTCCGCCTGCGCCAGCGCCCCCAGCACGCCGATCACCATCGTCGTCGACGAGATCCACAGGAACAGCGGCTGGATCAGCCCCGGGTCGTGGTCGAACAGCAGCGTGAACGTCCGCAGCAGCGCGTACACGCCTACCTTCGTCAGCAGCCCGGAGAACAGGATCGCCACGTCCGCCGGCGGCGTGTGGTACGACGCCGGTAGCCAGAAGAACAGCGGGAACGCCGCCGCCTTCACCCCGAACGCCACCAGCAGCAGCATCGCGATCGCCGTCACCAGCCCCGTCGGCTCCGCCTCCGGCAGCCGCTGCGCCAGGTCCGCGAAGTTCAGCGTCCCCGTCAGCCCGTAGATCAGCCCCGCCGCCGCCAGGAACATCGTCGACGCCACGAGGTTGATCGCCACGTACTTCACCGCGCCCTCGAGCTGCGGTCGTTCGCCACCGAGGGCCAGCAACACGAACGAGGCGATCAACATCACCTCGAACCAGACATACAGGTTGAAGAGGTCACCGGTGAGGAACGCCCCGGCCACCCCCGCCAGCAGGAAGTTCGTCAGCGGGTAGTAGCCGAACGCGGTGCGCCGCGCATCCACCGTCGCCGCCGAGTACACCGCCGAGGCCGTCGCCACCATCCCCGAGATCACGACCATGATCGCGCTCAGCAGATCCGCGACGATCGTGATCCCGAACGGCGCATCCCATCCGCTGAGCTGCGTCGCCTGCGGTCCGTGTCGCTCGATCGCGATCAGCAGCGCGATCCCCGTCACGAGGAGCCCGAGCGCCCCCGCAACTCCGAGGATCCGCTGCAGCTTCACGCTCCGATGCCCCAGCATCGCGAGCACGGCCGCGATCATCGGGACCGCGAACGGCGCGACCAGCAGCGCCGTCACGCCTCACCCCCCGCGTCTAGACCACCGATGTCCAGCCGGTCCGTCGAGTTCAGGTCGTTCAGCGCGTCGCTGTCCATCGTCCGGTACACCCGGTAGGCCAGCGCGATGAAGAACGCCAGCACCCCGAACCCGATCACGATCGCCGTCAGCACCAGCGCCTGCGGGACCGGGTCGGCCACCGCCCCGCTCACCGTCTCGCTGTCCGCCGCGATCAACGGCGCGCCGTCCCGCGACAGCCCCGCCGCCGTGAAGATCAGCAGGTTCGTCGCGTTCGTCAGCAGCGCCAGCCCGACGATCAACTGACCGAGGGTCGGCCGCAGCACGAGGTAGAACCCCGCCGCGTAGAGCACACCGACCACCAGCGGCAGCATCGCTTCCACGTCAGGCCTCCTCGGACAGCGACAGCAGCACCGTCACGGCGCTCCCCACCACGGTGAAGAACACCCCCAGGTCGAACAGCAGCGGGCTCCCCAGCTTCACCCCGCGGTCACCCGGCAGCGGCACCTCGCCCCACACCCCATCGAGGGGTGCCCCGCTCTCGATGATTCCCGGCACCGCGCTCACCAGCGCCACCGCGAGCCCCGTCCCGAGCAGGATCGTCGGGTCGAGCGGCATCAGCGTCCGCGCCGCGCTCATCCCGCACGTCAGCGCGTACAGCGCGATCGCGCTCGCCACCACCAGCCCCGCGATGAAGCCACCGCCTGGCTCGTTGTGGCCGCGGATCAACAGGAACACGGCGAACAGCAGCAACAGCGTGATCAGGAACCGCGTCGCTGCCTGGAGAACGATCGAGTTCACGAGTTGACCTCATCTCCATGCGGCCGTAGCCGCAGCAGCGCGATCACCCCGATCGCCGCGATCGCCAGCACCGCGATCTCCCCCAGCGTGTCCAGCGCGCGGAAGTCCACCAGGATCGTGTTCACCACGTTCCGTCCCTCCGCCAGTGGCCGGCTCGCTTCGAGGAAGAACTCCGACAGCTCACGATCGCCACGCGCCGCCAGCACGGACCACGTCAGCGCCGTCATCATCAAACCCACCGCCGACGCCAGCACCGCGTGGCGCACGCGACTCCCGCTCGAGGTCCGTGGCGCCGTCACCGGCAGGTGCCGGAACACCGCCACCACGAGAATCACCGTCAGCGTCTCCACCAGCACCTGCGTCATCGCCAGGTCCGGCGCGCCGAACAGCACGAACAGCAACGCCACCCCGTACCCCGCCGCACCGAGGGCCAACACCGCCCGCAGTCGCGACCGCGCGATCGCCGCCGCGAACCCCGCCCCCAGCACCAGCGCACCCACCGCCAGCTCGATCAGCCGCACATCGTTCCAGCCGTCCGGCCACACCGCCGCGTCGCGCACGATCAACTGCACCGCCGTCAGCGCCACCACCGTGAGCACCACGATCGCCACGTACCGCGACAGGTGCCCGTTCTGCAGCCGCCGTGTCTGCAACCGCGCGAGGGCGTTCACCCCGTCCAGCGACCGCTCGTAGACGTCGCTCGCCGGTGTAAGCGGCACGCCCGAGGCCACGCGCCGTAGCCGCTCCACCTCGACTGACGCCACCGCCCCGAGGCCGATCGCCGCCACGCTCAGCCATAGCACCGACCCGACCCCGGGCCAGAAGCTGAGCTTCACCGACGCCGCGCCCCCGACCGAGGCGCTCACCGCCGGCTCGAACAACGGCCCCGCCAGCCACGGCCCGGCGATGCCTGCGACCACACCGAGGACCGCGAGCACCAGCGGCGGCGCCCACAGCGACGCCGGCGCCTCGTGCGCGGCCCGCGGCGTCGGCTTCAGCGCCCCCGTGAACGGCCGCAGCCCGGTCAGCGCCGCCAGCGCGAACGTCAAGATCGCCGTCACGAGGAAGGCCGCGCTCAGCAGCACCGCGGTCTCCCCCTCGACCGTCGCCGCGAACACCGTCTCCTTCCCGAGGAACCCGAGCGCCGGCGGCAACCCCGCCTTCGACAGCGCCGCCAGCGCCGCCGCCGCCGCGGTCAGCGGCATCACGGTGCGCAACCCACCCAGCGAGGTGACGTCCCGCGTCCCCGTCTCGTGATCGACCGCCCCGGCCACCATGAACAGCGCCGCCTTGTACAGCGCGTGCGCGACCAGGAACACCATCGCCGCCTTCAGCGCCGCCGGCTCCCCGAGCCCGATCAGGAACACCAGCGTGCCGAGCGCGCTGATCGTGCTGTACGCCAGCACCCGCTTCAGGTCCGACTCCCGCAGCGCCAGCACCACCGCGAGGACCATCGTCACGCCGCCCGCCGTCGCCAGCAGCGGCGTCCACAGCTCGACCTCTCCGAGGGCCGGTTGCAGCCGCGCGAGGAGGTACACCCCCGCCTTTACCATCGTCGCCGAGTGCAGGTACGCGCTCACCGGCGTCGGCGCCGCCATCGCCCCCGGCAGCCAGAAGTGGAACGGCATCTGCGCCGACTTCGTCAGCGCCCCGAGCGCCACCAGCAGGAACGCCGCCACCACCAGCCGATCGGTCGCCTCGATCGCCCCCGGCGCCGCCAGCCCGGACAGCGTGGTGGTGTCGCTCACCACCGCGAGCAACACCAGCCCCGCGAGCAGCGCCAGCCCCCCGGCGCCCGTCACCAGCAGCGCCTGCCGCGCCGCGTCGCGCGCGCTCACCTTCCGGTGCTCGAACCCGATCAGCGCGAACGACGTGATGCTCGTCAGCTCCCAGAACACGAACAGCGCGATCAGGTCGTCCGCGAGCACCAGCCCGAGCATCGAGCCCATGAACAGCAGCAGGAAGCTGAAGAACCGCGCCCGCGGCACGTCCCGATCGAGGTACGCCGACGCGTACACCACCACCAGCGCCCCGACGCCCGTGATCAGCAGCCCGAAGATCAGGCTGAGCCCGTCGATCCGGAACGACAGCGCCACGTCGAGCAGTGGAATCCACTCGACCGACCCCTCCACCGTCGACCCGTCGCTGATCGTCGGAACCAGCGTCAGGAAGTAGACGAAGAGAGCGGCCGGGATCGCCGCCAGCAGCGGTGCGCGCGCGCGATCTCGAGGGCTCATCGGCCATCCTCGGGTCTGCCGCGCATCGCGCGGCGCACGCCACCGGCCCCAACGCGACGCGTCGGTCTCGGCGCCGGCGCGGTCGGGCGCCGGTTGGTCACTTGATGTCGGGCTAGCTCGCGGTCACGCGATCCGAGCGCAGCAGCTCGATCAGCTCGCCAACGCTGTGGTGTTGCTCCATCGGGTGTCGCAGCGGGTGGTCACCCATCACCGCGTAGCGGTTGCGACGGCCGACCCGCTCCGTCTGGAGATACCCCTCGTTCGCCAGCTCGCGAACGATGCGCTGTGCGCCTCGCTCCGTGATGCCCACCCGCTCGGCGACGTCACGGAGCCGGATATCCGGCTCCTCGGCGATCACCAGCAACACGTGCGTGTAGTTGGTCAGGAACGTCCACTCACCGATGCCGGCCATAACTGCTATCCAAAATCGCGAATCAAATAGTACGAAATAATTATCGTGTATCTGAATGCATGAGTCAAGCGCGCGGGGTTGGGGGCGGCCAGACCGCGCGCCCCCGCGCGATCCGAGCCCTGCGCGCGATCCGAGCCCTGCGCGCGATCCGAGCCCTGCGCGCTAGAGGAACTTCGGCAACACCTTCTGCGTGAACAGCTCGAACGAGGAGTGCGACAGCGGCGTGCACATCAGGTACTGCAGCGGCAGCTCCTCCTCCATCCGCTGCAGATCGTCGATCACCTTGTCCGGCGTCCCCGCGATCACCACCTGGTTCACGTAGCGCTCCACCGGATCCTCGTCCGCCACTTCCGGCAGCGCACTGGTGTCCTGCGTCTTCCCCTCCGCCTGAGGCTCCGAGGGCTGCGCGGCTCCGGTTCCCTTCCGCAGGTACGACCCGAACATGAACTCCGCCCCTCGGCGCGCGATCGCCTCCGCCTCCTCCTGCGTCTCCGCCAGCGCGATGTTGCGCGCCATCGGGATCTCGCGCCCCGCCATCGAGTACCCCGCGCCCTCCAGCTCCCGCTGGTACATCGCACGTTTCGAGGCGATGTCACCATGCGAGGCGTGCGGGTCCATCAGGATCGTGTACCCGTGCTGCGCGCACCACTTCACCGCGTCCGGCGACGTCGCTGCCATCCACACCGGCGGGCTCGGCTGTTGCAGCGGCTTCGGCAGCACCTCAACGTCCTCGAAGTCGTAGAACTGCCCGTGGTACGTCAGCGGACCGTCCTCCCACGCCTTGAGCACGATCTCCACCGTCTCGCGGTAGCGCGGGTAGCTCTCCTCCCGGTCCACCCCGAAGCTCCGGTACTCCGTCGCGTCGAACCCGCGCCCGGCGCCCCAGTTCACCCGCCCGCCGGACAGCACGTCGAGGAGGGCCACCTCCTCCGCCAGCCGCAGCGGGTGGTAGAACGGCGCCAGCGACACCGCCGTCCCGATCCGCAGGTGCTTCGTCCGCGACGCGATGTGCGTCCCCATCATGTGGATCGAGGGGCACACGCTGTACGTGCTGAAGTGATGCTCCGCGAGCCACACCGCGTCGTACCCGCTCTGGTCCATGATCTCCGCGCGCTCGAACGCGCGCTCGTACACCGTCGGCAACGGCACCCGTCGACCCGGCCAGCTGAAGAACTGCAGCACACCAAACTTCATCGCCCACTCCTTCATCCGAGGCGGCCCCGCCGCACGCCGCGCCGCGCGCGGACCCGGCGCCATCGAGCACCCGACGCAGTGTGGCAGAGACCTCGGCCGAGAGCCCGGGACCTTCGGCCCACACCCGCGCCCGACCAACCGAGGGCGCCCGACCCGTCCGAGGGCGCTACGCCGCCGCCGGCTCCGTCGACTCGGTCGACACCGCCGGCATCGGCATCGGGCGCAGCCGCTTGTGGATCTCGACCACCACGACGACGGACGAGGCGACCAGCGCGATCCGTGCCCAGTCCGCCAACCCCAGCGTCTCGACGCGGAGCACCGTCTGCATCGGTGGCAGCGCGAGCGCCAGCGCATGCAGGCTGACCGCCGTTGCCGTGCCGAGCAGCAGCAGGCGGTTCGAGAACGGGTTCATCGCGAACACTGACTGCCACGTCGAACGGCTGTTCCCGGCGTGGAACGCCTGGAACAGCACCATCGTGGTCAGCGCCACCGTCTGCGCTCGCTCGATCGAATGCCCGGCGTCGAGCTCGAGCCGGAACAGCACCAACGTCCCGGCCGCCATCACGATCGCGACGAGGACCGTCCGCTCCCACAACAGACGCGAGATCACCGGCTCTCTCGGCGGACGAGGCGCTTGCTCCAGCACCCGCGGTTCAGCCGGCTCGAACGCGAGTCCCACGTCTTGTACGCCGTTCGTCACCACGTTCAGCCACAACAGCTGAGCCGGCACGAACGGCAGCTGCCACGCCAGCAAGATCGTCGTCAGCACCGCGATGATCTCCGCCACGCCCGAGGAGATCAGGTAGAACGTCGCCTTCCGCACGTTGTCGAAAACCACCCGCCCCTGATGGACCGCGGCGACGATGCTGGCGAAGTTGTCGTCCGCGACCACCATCTCCGCGGCCTCGCGCGCCACGCTCGTGCCGGACAGTCCCATCGCCACGCCGACGTGCGCCGCCTTCAACGCTGGAGCGTCGTTCACCCCGTCGCCGGTGACCGCCACCACCTCGCCCTGCGCCTGCAAGAGCGAGACGATCCGCAGCTTGTCCTGCGGCGAGGTACGCGCGCAGACCGGCCGTTCCTGCAGCCGTTCGAGTAGCTCCTCGTCGCCCAGCTCGTTGATCTCGGACCCGAGCAGGCTCGTCGTATTGGCGTCCGCGATCCCCAGCTGTCCGGCGATCGCCAGCGCGGTGGCGGCGTGATCGCCGGTGATCATCAGCACCTTGATGCCCGCGCGCTGGCAGTCGTGTACGGCCTGCGCCGTCTCTGGCCGGGGTGGATCGATCATCCCCTGCAGCCCGAGGAACGTGAGGTCGCTCGTCACCGCCTGCTCCGCGTCGCCGCTCGCCGCGCCGCCCGCATCCGAGCGGTACGCCATTCCGAGGACGCGCATCCCAGCCGAGGCCATTCGGTGCGCTTCCTCCAGCACCACCTCGGCGTCCAACGGCGAGTCGTCCGGGCCCCGCGAGCACATCGTGACGACCCGCTCCGGCGCGCCTTTGACGAACGTGATCGTGCCCCCGTGGTCGTGGTGCACCGTCGCGGCGAACCGCGCCTCCGCCTCGAACGGGATCTCCGCCACCCGAGGCATCTCGGAGCGCAGCTCCTCGAGGTCGAGCCCCGCCTTCGTCGCGGCGATCAGCAGCGCCACCTCGGTCGGGTCGCCGTACACGTCGTACTCGGCGTTGCGGCTGACGATGCTCGCCTCGTTGCAGAGCGCCCCCGCCACCAGCGTCAGGCGGAGGTCGGGGTGCGAGTCGAGCTCGGGTGCCGCTCCCCCGCTGAGCACCTGCCCCGCCGTTTCGTACCCGGAGCCGCTGACCTCGTAGCGCTCCCCGCCCGCCCAGATCTCCTTCACCGTCATCCGGTTCTGGGTCAGCGTGCCCGTCTTGTCCGAGCCGATGAACGTGCAACTGCCCAGTGTCTCGACCGCCGACAGGACGCGAATGATCGCGTTGCGAGCTGCCATCCGCCGCACGCCGACGGCCAGCGTGATCGTCAACACGATCGGCAACCCTTCGGGGATCGCTGACACCGCCAGCGCCACCAGCGTCAGCAGCAGGTCGCCCGGGCTCTCCCCCCGGGCCAGGCCCGCGGCGAATCCGAAGACCAGCACCCCCACGAGGACCACGCCGATCGCCCGCGCCAGCCCGGACATCCGGTGCTGGAGCGGCGTCTCGGGTGTCTCCGCCGCCGCTGCGCTCGCGGCGATCAGCCCCAGCTCCGTCGCCTCGCCGGTCGTCACCACCAGGCCGCGCGCCCGTCCACGCGCCACCACCGTGCCGCCGATCAACATGTTGAGCCGGTCGCCGGGCGAGGTCGTCTCGGCAACCGCGCGCACCGACTTCGCGACCGGCACCGACTCGCCGGTCAACAGCGCCTGGTCCGCCTCCAGCGACACCGCATGGAGCAGTCGAAGGTCCGCTGGGACCTTCGCCCCCGCCTCAAGCAACACCACGTCGCCGGGCACGAGTCGGTTCGCCTCGATCGTGACCTCGGTCCCGTCGCGGATCACGTTCGCTCGTTCCGGGATCAGCAGCCCGAGCGCCTCGATCTCTCGCGCCGCCTGCAGCGACTGCGTGAACCCGATCGCCGCGTTGAACAGCAGCACGATCGCGATCGCCGTCGCGTCGATCACCTCACCGAGGGCGAGCGCCACCGCCGCCGCGGCGATCAGCATGTAGATCAACGGGCTCTGGAACTGCCGGATGAGAATCCGCGTCCACGGCTCCGCCGGTGGCGGCTTCACTTCGTTCAGCCCGTGGACCGCGAGGCGTCGCTCCGCCTCCTCAGACCCCAGCCCGCGCTCGGAGCTATCGAGGGCCTCGATCGCCTCCGCCGGTTCACCGCTCCAGGCGGAAGCGCGCTCCGATTCGATCACAGATGCCTCCGCATCGGTGCAGTCATCGTCTCACCTAACACCGCGTTCGCCGTCGGCGCCAACGGCACACCACCCGGGCCATCCGGCCCGACCGCGGTGTCGGCGACGCGTGGCGCTCGGTTCACGAGGAGTATGTCCAATCGATCTCGCGGCCTCAGGCCGGCGAACGTCCCGGCGCTCCGGGCCGCAGGTCTCTGGGAACCGCCGCCACGGGAGGGGACAGTGGAGCAAACGAACGTTAACGAGGGGGTAGAACATGGAGCAGGGATCGCTCGGCCTGCGCGTGGAGACCGCGCTCGACTTCGACGCCGCGGAGGCCGCCGCCCGAGAAGCGCTCGCCGCCGAGGGCTTCGGCGTCCTCACGGAAATCGACCTGCAGCAGACGCTCGCCGACAAGCTCGACGTCGAGATCGAGCGCTACAAGATCCTCGGCGCCTGCAACCCGCCGATCGCCCACGACGCGCTCGAGGTCTGGCGCGGCTTCGGCCTGCTGATGCCGTGCAACGTGATCATCCAGGAAGGTGGCGACCACCGCATCGTCATGGCCTTCGACCCGCTCTCGATCGAGGAGGTCCGCGACCTCGCCGACCTGCTCCCGATCGCCGAGCGCGCCCAGGCCGCCCTCCGCCGCGCCATGGATCGCGTCGAGCAAGCCTCGCCCGCCGCCGTCTAGCCCTCGGCTCCGGACACGGCGCCCTCGACCCCGTCCAGTTCGAGGGCGCCGTCGAACGGCTCCGCGCCCTCGAGCGCGCGCTGCCCGATCACCGCCGCCGCCGCGCTCCACCCGAGCGACGGCGTACCGCCGGCCGTGAAATCCAGCCCGTGCACGAACTCCGGGAAGCTCCACGCCTCCCCGTCGACCGGAAGCGCGTTCGCCCGATGGATCCCGGCCAGGTACGTCTCGGCCAGCTCCGCCTCGCCGCGCGCCGCCAGATCGGCCACATGGAAGCCGGTGATCATCGGCCACAGCCCGCCGTTCTGATACTCGTGCGGCGCGTTCCGGAACACGTGACTGAACGTCACCTGCAGCCCGTTCCAGTCGTGGTCCCGGGGTGTCACCACGGGGTGGAACGCCGGCAGCAGCGCAAACCCCTCGGGCCGCACCGCCTCCGCGATGTGCCGGTCCACGCGCGCCCGTTGCCGCTCGTCTGCCACCCCGAACATCGAGGCCAGCACGTTCGCCAGCGAATCGAACCGGTATCCGTACCCGAACGGCGAGAAGAACGGCAGCCAGTACTGGCCCGCCGACCTGTCGGCCGCCGTCAGCGCTCGCTGATACGGCACCTCGTGATACACGTCCGGCGGCGGTGGCCCCGCACCGTCGGGCTCGAGCCAGTAGTTCGTCTCGATCAGGTGCTGCAGCCGCGCTACCCGCTCCAGCAGCATGTGGTCCGGCGATCCGTGGAGCGCCCGGTGCAGCTCGGCCATGCTCTGTTGGGCCCGCAGGTAGAGCAGCTGGTCGTAGAGCACATACCCGCTGTGCACGAACTCGTCGGCCCAGTCGCCGCCGGGCGGCACGAACAGCAGCCCGCGGTTGTTGAACTCCCACGCCCCCAGCAGGAACCGCACCCGCTCCAGCACCGGCTGCAGCGCCCGCGCGAACGCGAGGTCGCGCGCGTGCCGCAGGTACTCCACGCAGCCGATCACGAACCAGAGCGGAGCATCGACGCGCCCCGTCGTCCCCCCGTAGCTCACCCGCCCGCTCTGCGGGTCGACGTTGCTCGGGATCTCCCCGTGCGGCCCCTGGTGCGCCGCCAGCGTCTCGAGGGTCGCTCGGAACGCGTGTGCCAGCCCTGCGTCGCCCGTCATCAGCCCTGCCAGGCCGATGATCACCCCGTCGCGGCTCCAGATGCGCCGGTAGTTGTACTCGCCCCGGGGGCTCGCCACGAACCCTTCGGGCGTCGCGCATTCGAGGAGCAGCGCGACCGCGCGCTCGTACCCCTCGCTCCCGTCGACCGCGGTCGAGTCGCCCTCGGTCACGCCGCTCGTCACGCGCCGAGGCCGGCCGTCGCCCGCCGCGACTCCAGCAGCGACGCGATCGCCTCGTCCAGCTCGATTTCCAGCTCCTGCGACAGCGCGATCAGGTCGAGCGCCGCCTCCGCCAGGCGCTCGCGCACGAGGGCCATCCGCTCCTCGTCCGCCCGCACCTCGTCGCTCGTCTCGTTCCCGTGTTCGAACTGTTCGAGGAGCGCGGTCGCGCGGACCGATAGCTCCGTCGCTAGCTCCTTCGGCGTCGGCGCGTGCGACCAACCCCGGCTCGCCCGCTGCGCTCGCACCTCGCGGGCCACCGCACTGAGGTCGAAGGCGCCTGCTGCCTCGCGCGCGGCGGTCTCAGCCTCGGACATCCCGTCCTCCGCTCCTTGCCCTCCCGCGTTCATCGGGCGAGCAGAGCAGGCCCGCGCCGACGCGCCAAGGGCCAACCGTCTCGTCCGCGGGGCACAAACGGCCGGGGCATCCGCCGTGCCCCCCGGGTTCCGAGTGCGCTCGCGGCCTCGCTCCGTCATCGAGACATAAACAGAGGCCGGGGCACTCGCCCCGGCCTCTGCCGTTCGATCACTGGCCCGGCAAGCCGGGCACGGGCTCGCCTAGTCGAGCAGCCCTTCGTCCTCGAGCCATTCGGCCGCAACGTCATCGGACTCGCGCAGCTCGATGTCGGTCTCGTTGTTCCACGCCAGCAGGTCCTCCGTCGAGATCGCCTCGCTGAGCGCGTTCAGGTCGTCCTTCAGCTGGTCGCCATACTCGTCCAGCACCGAGGTGCGGACGATCGGAGCGATGTTCTGAGCAGGGAACAGCCCCTGGTCGTCCTCGAGAACCTTGAACCCGTTCGCGTCGATCTGCGGCGCGGTCGTGTTCCAGATCACCGCGTCCACTTCCTCGGCGGCAAGCGCCTCACCGAGCAGCGGACCGAACTCGATCGTCACCTCGTCGGCGAACTCGATCCCGTAGATCTCCGGGTCCGTGAAGCCGATGAAGCACTGCGGCCGCTCGAAGCAGGCCGCCGAAGCGCCGAGCACGTAGTTGAGCGAAGCGACGTCAGAGATCGTCGACGCCTCGGAGTCGCCGCGGACCACGAACGCGTCCCCGTCGACCGCTGGTGAGTAGTCGAGCAGCGTCGTCCCGAACTCCTCGTACAACGGCGCGATCGTCTCCACGATCTCATCCGGGTCGGCGCTCGGGCCGGCATCCGGTGCGAGCGCGGAGAGCGCCCCGCCGATGTAGTCGATGATCAGGTCGACGTCGTCGTTCTGCAGCGCGTCGATCGCCTCGGTCCGGAACCCGGCGGCCGTCAAGACCTCAACGTCGTAGCCCTTTGCCTGCAGGTACTGCGCATAGACCTCGGCGATCGTCACGGACTCGGAAAAGGCCTGACCACGAACCCGGATCGTTGGGCCCTCCGGGTCGTCCCCGTCGTCGTCGCCGCACGCGGCGACGAGCAAGCTGGCCATCATCAGCCCAGCCAATAGCAATACGATCTTCTTCGTCATCAGTTCCCTCTGCCTAACGTGTTTGTGTGCTCTGGAGTCGCCGGATCCCGTTCGGCAACACCACGCGTTCGAGGAGGGCGAACGCGAGCCCGGTCGTTGCGGCCAGGGCGGCGACGAGTATCGCTCCACCCACGACAAGCGTGTCGTTGTTCTGGCCTAACCCATCACGAACATATCTGCCTAATCCGTCACCGCCAAGGAACGCCCGGATCGGCTCCGTCGCCACCACCTGCACCGCCGCCACTCGAATCCCCGTCAACACCACGGTCATCGCGAGGGCCAACTCAACCCGGAACAGCACGTCGCGTTCGCGGAACCCCATCGCTCGCGCCGCGTCCACCGCCCCCTGGTCGACCTGCCGCACCGCCGTGTACGTGTTGAGGTAGATCGGCGGCAGCGCCAGCAACAACAGCGCGAGGAAGATCGGCCACGGCTCGAATCCCCACCCCCGTTTGAGGGCGATCGGCACCAGCAACCCCGCCACCGCGAACGTCGGGATCGCGCGGCTCAGCGTCACGAACCACGTCAGCGTCAGCTCGCCCTTCCGGTAGTGGGCCAGCGCCGTCGCCAGCGGCACCGTCAGCACGATCGCCGTCGCCATCACCGCACCGCACAGGATCACCGTGTCGAGGAGCGAAGACAGGATCCCCGCCCGCCCCGTCCACGTGTCCCCATCGAGGAGCCACTCGAACAGCCCGATATCCCGCGGCACCGCCGCCTGCAGCACCACGACGACGCTCACGAGGCCCGACCTCGCCGTGCCCACGGCATCGCGACCCGCCCCGCCCCGTAGGTCGCCGCATCGAGGAGCAGCGCCAGCACGATCGACAGCGACGCCCCGATCGTCATCGGCGTCCAGAACGCGCGACGCAACCCATCGAGGATCAGGCGCCCCAGGCCGCCCTGCCCGATGATCGCCGCCACCGTCACCAGCCCCACCGTCGACACCGTCGCGATCCGCAGCCCCGTCACGATGTACGGCAGCGCGAGCGGTAGCTCGACCTGCAGCACCCGCTGCCGCGGTGTCAGCCCCATCCCATCCGCCGCGTCACGCACCTCCGCCGGCACCGCCCGGAACCCGTCGACGATGCTCGTCACGAGGACGAGTAGCGTGTAGCTCGCCAGCGGGATCACCGCCGTCGTCCGCGACAGCCCCGTGTACGGCACCAGCAGCCCGAACAGCGCCACGCTCGGGATCGTGTACAGGAAGCTGCTGAACGCCGTGATCGGCGGCAGGCTCCACGCGTACCGCAGCGCGACCCCCGCGAGGGCCGACGACACCACGATCCCGATCGCCATCGCGATCACCGTCAGCTCGATGTGCTGCTGCAGCGCCGCCTGGATCTGGTCCCACTCGTCCACGAAGTAGGACCAGCGGATGATCGGGTTCCGCGCCTGCAGGACCGGCAGATCGAACACCGAACCTACGACCCCTCCGGAGCCGCCAGCCCCGCCCGGATCTGCTCCAGCGTCACCACCCCGCCGAATCGTCCCCCGTCATCTACCACCGCGGTCGAGGTGTCCGAGGTCATGATCACCTCCATCGCCCGCCGCAGCGTGCTGTCCGGCGTCACCTGCGCCGCCGGCAGCGCCCGAGGCAGATCCGCCAGCGCCGTCGACGGCTGCGCCTCGTAGTCCTGCCGGCTCACCCATCCGAGGAACCGGCCGTCCTGCGTCAGCCCGAACCAGTCGCTGTTCGCCGCCCGCAACACCGGCGGCACCGCGGATCGGTCCGCCTCCGCATCCACCACCGCCCCGTCGGTCACGATCAGATCCGACACCAGCCGCAGCGTCAGCCGCTTCATCCCCCGGTCCTCGCCCACGAACTCCTCGACGAACGCGTTCGCCGGCGTCCGCAGCAACTCATCCGCCGACGCGTACTGCTCGAGGATCCCGCCCACGTTCAGCAGCGCGATCCGGTCCGCCACCTTCACCGCCTCGTCGATGTCGTGGGTCACCAGCACGATCGTCTTGTGCACCCGCGTCTGCAGCGCCAGCAGCTCGTCCTGCAGCCGCCCCCGCACGATCGGGTCCACCGCCCCGAACGGCTCGTCCATTAGCAGCACCGGCGGATCCGCGGCCAGCGCCCGCGCCACGCCCACCCGCTGCTGCTGCCCGCCCGATAGCTCGTCCGGGTACCGGTCGAGCATCTCCGCCTCGAGGCCCACCAGCTCCGCCAGCTCCTCGACCCGAGCGTCCACGCGCGCCCGGTCCCAGCCGAGGGTCTTCGGCACCGTCGCGATGTTCTGCGCGATCGTCCGGTGCGGGAACAGCCCCACCTGCTGGATCACGTAGCCGATGCCCCGCCGCAGCTCCGTCGCCGCTCTCGAGGTGACGTCCACCCCCTCGATCTCGATCCGGCCACCGGTCGGCTCGATCAGCCGGTTGATCATCCGCAGCGTCGTCGTCTTGCCGCATCCCGATGGCCCGATCAGCGCAACGATCGAGCCGCGCGGGATGTCGAGGCTGAGCGAGCGGACGGCTTCCACCTCGGACCCCGGGAAGCGCTTGCTCACCTGGTCGAGACGGATCGCGGGCTGTTCGGTCATCGAAGGAGCCTACGCGATTTTGGACGAACCCCAACCCACCCGTGAACGCCGCCCTACACAAACGCACCGCCCACAGGCGTAGATTCCCGGTGAGGCGCCCGCGTCTCCGCGGCGCGCCCGGGCGAACGGGGGTTCCCGATGGCCGAGCCCACCCTGCAAGAGGTGCTGCACGAGATCGAGCTGCTCGAAACCGCCGAGGCGTTCGGCGAGCAGCTCCAGCAGTTCACCGACTGGATGAGCAACCTCTCCGGCGGCGAGATCACCAACTGGATGAGCGACGACCCGACGGTCCGCTACGAGCTCGGCCAGCTGAAGGACGCCGCCTTCGAGTTCTCCGAGTCACTCAACGAGTGGACCGAGTTCGCCCAGCCGCTCGGCACCGCTGCGGAGACCGCTGGCAACATCAACACCGTCGTCCAGGCCGTCCTCTCCTTCAGCACCGCCGTCGCGAAGGCCGACGAATCGACCGGCGCCGACAAGGCCCGCCAGATGGCCGACGTCATCTCCGGTGTGACCGACCTCGCCAAGCTGATGACCGGCCTCTCCGTGAACCCGGTCATCGGCGTCTTCATCGGCCTCTACGCCACCGCCCTCCAGAGCGCCGCGGTCGGCCTCGAGCGGATGGAGGAGTACGCCCAGCGCCGCAACGCGATCATCAACTCCCGAGGCGGTGAGATCGACGTCGCCGCCGAACTCGCCGCGCAAGAGGAGGCGGCCGCGCAAGCCGACGAGGCCCAGCGTGCCCTCAACCGCCGGCTGAGTGACCTCTATACGAGGCGTGGCGAACTGATCGCCGAGCTGCAGGCGGGCCAGTACGCCGCCGCGCTCGACTTCTGCGCCAGCCGCAACCGTGACGGACTCCGCGCGCTCATCGAGCTCGCCAGCACCCAGGGCGGCATCGTCAGCAACGCGACTCCGAACGGCGAGAGCCTTGAGCAGATCGAGAACATGGTCGGCGGCATGGCCGGCGCCGCCTTCGACCTGATGACCCAGGCCCAGACCCTCCCCGAGGGCTCCGACGCCCGCGCCGAGGCCGTCCGCCGCGCCGAGCAGATCCTCGACACCAAGCGCGAACTCATCGAGGGCCTCGGACCCTTTCGCGATTGCGTCCGTGACGCGCTCGACCGCTACGGCTACAGCACCGCGGACGCCGGCGCCGCCACCGGCGGCGGCCTCTTCGGCGGCCGCCGCCTCGTCATCGCCGGCGGCGGCATCTTCGCCGCCGCCATGGTCGGCCTCGTCATCGTCATCGGCGGTGGCAACGGCACTGACGAGGACGGCACCCCCACGCCCACCGGCGGCGGAGGAGCCGTCGCGGCGACGTCCGTGTCTACCTCCACCCCGGCCCCGACCACGACCGCCGCGCCCGCCACCGAGGCCACCGCAACCCCCACCCCCGACCAGGGACCGCCCGAGGGCTACACCACCTGCCAGATTCACCCCGACGAGGACGCGCTCCACTGCCGCCCCTACTACGCGCCCGCGACCAGCCGCTCGACGCTGCGCCCCGTCTTGCGCTCCTTCGATCGGACCGTCACCTTCCGCGCGCCGATCCCCACGCAGCCGGAGCTGCCGCTTGAGTACCGCCTCCTGATCACCGGGGCCGCCGGCCCCCGCATCGAGCAGATCCTGAGCGGCGGCCCCGGTGAGCCCCTGACCTGTGTGCAGACCGTCGACGGTGTCGAGGCGGGCGGTGCGGGCGACGTCTGCATCCAGATCACCGCGCCGGACACCCTCTTCATGCAGGTCGATCTCAGCGCCTACGGCGAGGGCCCGCTCCAGATCGAGTGGTTCGCCACCGAGCTGGAAGCGGACGGCGTCCTCCGCGGCGACTACAGCAACGTCCAGCCGGACGCCTCGCTCCCCGGTCCCTAGCCCCCAGCGCTCGAGGGCCATCACCCCCCGCTGCCAGGCGTCGGATCGCCGTGCGCCGCACCGCACCCCGCGTGGTGCGCCGACTGTCGGCCACCGGGCGTGTGATGCACGGCCGCAGGTCGTAGGATGCGCGGGAACGACGAGCGCCCGACGGCGCAGGGGGAGTGTTGACGATGGCCACCGAACGAATCCGCGCACACGTACTGGCAGGTGGCTTCCCCGCCGGGCAGATGGCCGGTCACGACCACGACTACGCGCGCCTCCAGATCCTCGAGGAGCTCAACAAGCGCGAGCACGTGAACACCACCGTCACCAACGACTACGACGACATCGAGAAGTGGCTGCCCGACTGCAAGCTCCTCGTCACCTACGTCTCGGGCCCGATCGCCCAGGAGCACCAGCACGAGGTGCTCCGCCAGTGGGTCGAGGCCGGCGGTCGCTGGCTCGCGCTCCACGGCAGCAGCGGCGGCAAGGCCGCCCGCATGCCCGATCGCGACCAGCGCCAGATGGTGAAGATGGACTACCACAACACCCTCGGCGGCTTCTTCATCCACCACCCGCCGATCCGCAAGTTCAACGTCGAGCTCACCGACACCAAGCACCCGCTGACCAAAGGCATGCCCGAGGTCTTCGAGACCATCGATGAGCCCTACATGGTCGAACTCCAGGCCCCCGACCAGACCGAGGTCCTGCTCACCGCCGACTGGGGCCTCGTCCCGCCCTCCGAGACCGGCTTCTACTACGAGGCCGACACCGCCGTTCTGCCCGGCACCTCGAAGCGCGCCATCGCCTTCGAGCGCACCCTCAGCCAGGGCGCCGTCGCCTACACCACCCTCGGCCACTGCCACACGCCGCAGACCAACAGCCAGCGCTCGGTGCACGAGAGCGTCGACCCCAACCACGTCGTCCCGCTCCACCTCCGAGGTTCCTGGGAGACCGAGGGCTTCCGCACCCTCCTCGCCAACGGCGTCAGCTGGGGCCTCGGCGAGATCTAGCCTCCGAGGGCGCGCGTGCCCGCCGTCACCGTCGCCGACGGCTCGTCCCTCTACTACGAGCTGCACGGCGACGGCCCGCGCACGATCGTCTTCGCCCACGGCGCGGGCGGGAACCACCTGAGCTGGTGGCAGCAGATCCCGCGCTACCGCGACGACTATCGCTGCCTGATCTTTGACCACCGCGGCTTCGGCGCCAGCACCGACGCCTCCGGTAGCTACATCCGCGCCTACACCGCGGATCTCGAGGCGATCCTCACGGACGCCGGCATCGACGACGCCGTCCTCGTCGGCCAGTCCATGGGCGGCTTCACCTGCATCACCTTCGCCGCCGCCCACCCGGAGCGAGTGCGCGGCCTCGTTATGGCCGACACCCTCCTCGGCGTCGGCGACGAGGACCTCCTGACCGAATGGCGCGCCGCCCTCGAGGCCGTCCCCACCCCCGACGATCCGATGCGCCAGACCTCGATGGTCGCCCAGTCCTTCATCCACGAGCACCCGGAAGGACTGTTCCTCTACCAGCAGGTCCGAGGCACCAACCCGCCCCGCGACCTCACCGCCGATTACTCCGTCGCCGACGGCGCCGTCCCGGTCGCCGACCTCGCGAAGCTCACCATGCCCGTCCTCTTCCTCGCCGGCGACGAAGACGCCATCATCCCCGCCCCGCTCATCCAGCGCGCCAGCCGCCTCGTCCCCGGCGCCCGCTACGAGGGCGTCCCCAACACCGGCCACTCCGTCTACTGGGAGCGCCCCGCCGCCTTCAACGCCCTCCTCGACACCCTCCTCGCCGAGGCGTTCCGAGGTGGATGACGACGCAGTTTGGGTGCTGAGTCGGCAGGCTCTGATGTGGCTGGAGTCGCTGCCTCGACGTTCCCAGGTCCCTGCTCGACCTGAGTGGGCCGAAGACACCGACGACGGAACTCGCGCTCTGATGCTTCAAGATCAGTTGGAGCGTTTGCAGCTCGCGGCCTACGACCTCGTGATGGGAATGAAGCAAGGCTATCGACGGTTGAGATGGGTCCGGCCGACTATCGAGCACCAACCCTTGGCGCGAGCAGTCGATGCCTACGTTGGATCCTTCGATCGGGCTCAGCTCAGACGACTTCGAAACTTGCTGGAACACATCGATGTGTTTATGGCTCAAGGGGTGGAGGAAGGTTGGCGAGCGGCGAACATGGGTACGTGGCAAGAGCATCTCGCCGAGCGAGATCGGTCGCTAAGGATCGGGTCCGAGAAGATCTTCGAGCAGTTTCGCGACAACCCTGCACCTGGAGTCAGCTTCGATCGCTCGGGTATTAACTCGATTTGGTTCCTCGGGCGCACCTACCCCCTCCGCCCCACGCTTGACGCGGCGGCCCGCGTGTGCCCCTTGCTCCGAGAATCACTGCCTCCGATTCCCTACTCGTTGCTTCAAGGTGGGGCAGCGTCAAGTTCGTAGCGACGCTAGTAGCGCCCCTGGCGTGACCACGCCCCGCCCACACCCGGACCGAGGTAGCATCGCCCCCGCAGCTCCAGCCTGAAGCCCACCCGCCGAGGAGGATCCATGAGCACCGTCGCCTTCATCCAGCGCAGCCTCGACTTCACCCACAACGCCCTCCGCGACGCGCGGAACGGCACCGACGAGCAGCTCCACTTCGTCCCGCCGGAGGGCAGTCACTCCATCGCCTGGTGCCTCTGGCACACCTCCCGCATCGAAGACCTGATGATGGCCCGGATCACTGGCCAGGACCCCGTCTGGAGCGAGGAGTGGGCCTCCAAGACCGGCCTCCCCTTCGACGGCTTCGGCACCAACATGTCGGACGACGACGCGCAGCAGATCCACATCACCGACATGCAGGCCTTCCACGACTACCAGGAGGCCGTGTTCCAGCGCACCGTCGACTTCCTGTCGAACGCGAGCGACGAGGAACTCGAGCGCGAGATTCCCGCCCGCAACGGCACCGAGAGCGTCGGTGAGGCCATCTCGCTCCACATGATGGGCCACTTCAACGGCCACCGCGGCGAGATCAACACCCTCCGAGGCATGCAGGGCATGCCCACCGTCATGGCCGCCCAGGGCACCCACTAGGACACGGCACCCACTAGTAATCGCCGATCCACCGCCGCGCCGGTCGGGACGCCGCACGACCGATCGCTTTGCGGCGGGTCGCTGGGAGCCTGAAGACAGGTTGCCTGCGATAGCGTTCGAAGTGCTCGCGATATCCCCGGAAGCGTCGGGCACCGATGCCCGAGCAAACCATCGAGGCATCACGAACCGTCTGAGCACCCGAAGAGCGGAGCCGCATGCCTGAAACAGTCGATCGCCGGTTCGTGATCGGCGGCGGCGTCATCGCCGTCGCGGTCATCGCCGCCCTGCTCTTCGCCCTCCTCAGCGGATCCGACGGCGACTCCGTCCCCGCCGACCGTGATGACGAGACCCCCACCGCCACGCCCGAAGCAACCGCCGAGGCGACCCCCACCTCCGGCGCCGGCGGCGCCGCACCCCCTGCCGACGTCGAGCAGTCCCTCACCGGCCTCGGCGTCGACACCACCGCCAGCGACCGCGTCGACCCCGACAGCGAGCCGCTTCCCGACAGCTACAGCCCGCTCGGCTCCTCCCCCTCCTTCGGCGACAGCGCCGAGGGCTCCGACGAGAGCGGCCTCAACAAGACCGACGAACTCCTCCTCGTTGGCTTCGAGGTAGGCGAGAACACGCCGCTCACCCTGATCGAGCAGCTCGGCGTCCAGATCGATGGCGACGGCGAGATCAATCCGGGCACCACCTCGGTCCTCCAGGCCTTCGAGCCGGAGGCGAACCTGTGGGCCACCACCCCCGGCGCCCGCAACGGCGACAGCGACGACACCCGCCAGCTCCGCGCCGTCGCCGCCGGCGACGTCGACCGCGACGGCTTCGAGGAGGCGATCGTCGCCTTCGTCGACACCTCCGCCGCCGACCGCGTCCTCCGCCTCCGCGTCATCGACGACCTCGAGGGCGCCTTCGCCACCACCGACTTCACCCTCGGCGACGGCGACGACATCCGCGATCTCGCGGTCGTCGCCGCCGACTTCAACGGCGACGGCACCGCCCAGATCGCGCTCGGCGTCGGCTTCGAGGAAGGCGCCGAACTCCGCTTCCTCGACGCCGCCAACGACTACGCCGTGGATGACGCGCTCACCCAGACCTACGGCGTCTCCTTCGAGGACCGCACCTCCATCACCCTCGAGCTCGTCGCCGGCAACCTCGACTACGACAACCCCGCCGAGCTCGCCGTCGTCGTCAACGAGCTCTCGACCGACTTCAACGGCCGCATCGCCGGTGCCTCCACCTTCTATCTCTACGACGACGCCATCGAGGATTTCGCACTACTCGAGGAAGGCCCCGTCCAGGGCCGCGACGGCCAGGTCGTCACCGCGGTCGTCTCCGATGTCGACCTCGGCGACGTCGACGGTGACGGCCTCGACGAGATCGTCCTCGGCGGCCTCGAGGAGTTCCACACCGGCTGCGAGCCCTACGACGCCTTCATCACCGTCCGCGACGACCTCGAACAGGACCTCGCCGCACTCGACACCGACACCTTCAACGCCTTCTTCAGCAACTGCCCCGGGTTCGGCCCGTGGCGCCTCCGCTTCCTCCACGTCGGCGCCTTCGATCTCGATGGCGACGGCCTCGACGAGCTCCACGCCAACGTCCGCGTCTACGAGGATCTCGGCGAGTCCGCCGATCTGACCCTCATCCACGAACTGCCGGACGAAGTCTTCGTCGACCGCGGCTCGGACGCCGGCGCCTACATCAGCTCCGCCACCACCACCATCGCCACGGGCGACATCACCGGCGACGGCCGCGAGAACCTCGCGGTCTACACGCAGTGGCAGCCAGACCTCCACGTCTGGGGCCTCTCCGCGATCGAAACCGTCGGCTTCGCCGAGCTGACCACCATCGAGGTCCCCAGCCGCTTCAACACCCAGGACCGCCCCGAGTCGATCGTCCTGCCGATCAACGTCGACACCGACAGCCCCGCCCTCAAGTACTCGGACGGTGAGTACCAGCTCGTCTTCACCGAGCCCCTTGTCGTCGCCGCCCTCGCCGCCGCCCCCTGCGCCGAGGGCATCGGCCAGAACCTCGGCGAGTGCTTCACCACCTTCGGCCAGGGCGAGACCAATACCGTCGACGCCTCCCTCACGGTGACCGTGAAGGCCGGCATCCACACCGGCTTCGAAGTCCAGGGCAGCCCGCTCACCGCGGGCATCGGCGGCTCGCTCCGAAAGAGCGTCACCGCCACGGCATCCGCGTCCGCCGGCGCGTCCTACACCGTCGAGAAGTCGCGGACCTTCACCACCGGGTCGCTCGAGGACGGCGTCGTCTTCACGACCATCCCCTACGACCGCTACACCTACCAGGTCCTCTCACACCCCGATCCGGACCTCGTCGGCACCACGGTGATCGTCTCGCTGCCGCGCGAGCCGATCATCCTCAAGGTCGATCGCGAGTTCTACAACGCCAACGTGATCGAGTCCTCGATCCAGATCGACGACCGGATCTTCGACCACACGGTCGGCGACATCGGCAGCTACCCGAGCGAGGGCCGCAAGAACTCGCTGCTCAGCCAGTACGGCGGCCTCGAGAACGGCCCCATCTCCGTCGGCCAGGGCGGCGGCAGCAGCGGTCTCGAGATCGCCGTCTCCACCGAGGTCAGTCTCGGCGGCAGCCTCGGCATCGAGTACGAGAAGGAGGTCGAGGTCACCGGCGGCGGCGGTCTCGCCGGCTACACCGCCGGCTACGGCGCCGAGGCCAGCCTCACCGTCTCCAGCGGCGCCCAGACCACCTACTCCGTCGAGGTCGGTGACCTCGACAGCGACAACTTCGCCGACAACCAGTACAGCTACGGCATCTTCACCTACGTCCAGGACATCGCCGACCAGGAGTTCGAGGTGATCAACATCTGGGTCGAGTAATGCCCCCGCCCGAGGAGACCCGCACCCCCGCGCGCCCGCGCATCGACCTCCACGCCCACCCCGGCCGCTGCTTCCTGCACGGCCTCGGCGGCGGCGACCCGGCGCGCGGTCCAGACATCGAGGGCGCCCTCACCTCGCTTCGCGCCGGCCGCGTCACCGCCGCCAGCTTCGCCACCGTCGCCGACATGCGCGTGCTCCGACCCACCGAGGCCGGCATGTCCGCCGTCCGCGACTTCGCCCCCGGCGAAGCCTTCGAGGATCACCAGCGCCAGCTCGCCGGCCTCCATGAGATCGTCGCCCGCCCCGGTGTCCGCGCGATCCTCGCTCCCGAGGACGTTGAAGCTACCTCCGCCGCCGCCGAACTCGGCGTCCTTCTCGCCTGCGAGGGCGGCGACTTCCTCGAGCGCGACCTCACCCGCGTCGCCGAGGCGTACGAGGCCGGCGTCCGCACCATCCAGCTCGTCCACTACCGCGTGAACGAGCTCGGCGACATCCAGACTGAGCCGCCGGTCCACGGCGGCCTCACCCCCTTCGGCGGCGACGTCATCGGGGAGATGAACCGCCTCGGCATGATCGTCGACCTTGCCCACGCCCCCTGGTCGGTCGTCGAGCCCGCACTCGCCCGTTCGACCGCCCCGGTCATGATCTCCCACAGCCACCTCATCCCGGCCACCAGCGAATCGCACCCGAGACTCCTCTCCGAGGAACACGCGCGCGCCGTCGCCGCTGCCGGCGGCGTCATCGGTGTCTGGCCCTCCGGTTTCGTTCTCCAGAGCTTCGACGGCTACCTCGACGAGATCGCCCGCATGGTCGACCTCCTCGGCGCCGAGCACGTCGGCATCGGCACCGACATGGATGGCAACTACCGCCCCGTCATGACCCGTTTCGAGCAGTTCGACGACCTCGAAGCCGGCCTCGCCGCGCGCGGTCTCTCCGAGGACGACGTCACCCTCGTTCTCGGCGGATCCTTCGTCCGCCTCTTCGAGCGCGTGGTGGAGGCAGCCGCTCCGGTCGACTAACGTCGCCCGATGCGACCGCGCGCCCGGCCGCGGCACCGCAGCAAGACAGGCTGGCCCGTGGCTACCCGCCAACGCCCGCACGCCGATCCCGCCGCCGCCCCGGTCGTTCCGAGGGTTGGCGACCAGCGCGCCGCGTCCGCGGGCGCCCCGATCCCCCCGAGGAGGCGCGGCGGCCGCTTCGACCTCCGCACCTTCGAGTCGCTGAAGGACCCGCAGTACCGCTGGTTCTTCTCCTCGCTCATGGGCCACTTCACCGCCATGAACATGCAGCTGTTCATCCGCGGCTGGATGGTCTTCCAGCTCACCGGCAGCTATGCGCTCCTCGGCGGCATCACCCTCGCCACCGCTATCCCCCAGATCATCTTCTCGCTGCCCGGCGGCGTCCTCGCCGACCTCGTCCCCCAGAAGAAGTGGGTCGTCCAGGCCGGCCAGTTCGTGAACGGCGTCAACTCGTTCGCCATCGCCGTCCTCGTGATCACCGGTGACATCGCCGTCGTCCACCTGATGATCGCCGCCGTCGTCCAGGGCACCGCCATGTCGCTGATGCTCCCCGCGCGCCAGGCCATGACCCCCGAGATCGTCGGCCCCGTCCGCCTGATGAACGCCACCGCGCTCTCCACCGCCGGCATGAACACCGCCCGCCTCGCCATGCCGGGCCTCGCCGGCTGGCTCGTCGCCGCCGTCGGCGGCGGCCGCGGCGTCGAGGGTGCCGAGTACGTCTACATCTTCATGGGCGCCATGTACCTCGCCGCCATCGCCTTCCTCTTCCCCGTCTCGAGGGCCGGCGACGTCCGCAGCGACGCCCCCCGAACCATGCGCGGCGCCCTCGCCGATGTCGCCGACGGCCTGCGCTACATCCGAGGGAACCGCGACGTCTCCCTCGTCCTCGCCGTCAACCTCGTCCTCGAGGTCGTCGCCATGCCCTACTTCTTCCTCCTCCCCGGCTTCGTCGACGATGTCCTCGACGGCGGGGCGCTCGAGGTAGGCACCCTCCTCAGCATCTCCGGCATCGGCTCGCTCGCCGGCTCGCTCCTGATCGCCTCGCTCCCCAACCGCCGCCGCGCTCAGATGATGATGTGGGCCTCCGTCATCATGGGCGCCGCCCTCCTCGCCTTCTCCGCCTCCACCATGTTCTGGCTCTCGGCCTTCTTCTTCGTCATCGTCGGCTTCGGCCAGACCGCCCGCTTCGCCGTCTCCAGCGTCCTGATCCAGGCCTACACCACAGACGGCTACCGAGGGCGCGTCTCCAGCGTCTACACCCTGAGCTGGGGCCTCACCAGCTTCGGCACCTTCGCCGTCGGCCTCGCCGCCGACGCCGTCGGTGCGCAGGTCGCCTTCGGCGGCACCGCGGTCGGCGTGCTCATCGTCGCTGTCACCCTGATGCGCTGGACCCGGATCAACCAGATCGACTAGCCCGCCGGCGCTCCCACACTCACAAGGACGCCCCGGGGAAGTACCGACGCGCGAGCGTCTCGCGTGATCAAGGGTTAACGTGCGAACTGGCGCGACCATCAGTCGGTCGCCCGGAGGATGCCCGTCGTGATGGACCGACCGACCCTGCGTCTCCATCGAGAGCTCGAGGACCTGCGCGCGCCCCTGCTCGTCGCCACCTTCGTCCGCCGGAACGGCTTCAACTCCACCGCCGCCGCCACCCTCGCCCAGTACGCCCAGCACCACGACGCCGAGATCGTCGCCGAAGTCGACCCCGACGCCTTCTACGACTTCACCGTCGTCCCGCCCTCCGTCCGCCCCGAGGACGATCAGCGCATCATCGACTGGCCGAAGAACGAGCTCCGCCTCCTCAAGGCCGGCGTCGCCGACCGCGACGTCATCGTCCTCTCCGGCATCGAGCCCCACCTCCGCTGGCAGGTCTTCGCCGAGGCGCTCCACGGCTTCGTCACCCAACACGCCATCGAGGATGTCGTCATCCTCCGCACCTGGCCCGCCGCCGTCCCCCACACCCGCCCCATCGTCCTCCGCCTCAGCGGCGCCAACGAGGAACTCGCCTCGAAGCTCGAACTCACCGTGAACCAGACCGCCTACCGAGGCCCCGTGGACTTCGGCGGCGTGCTCAGCGCGCTCCACTCCAACGCCGGCGGCTCCGCCGCCGGACTCACCGCGGTCGTGCCGAACTACCTCGGCGTCGTCCCCAACCCATACGGCATGGTCGCCCTCACGAGGTCCCTCGACCGCCTCGCCGGCACCACCACTCCCGTCGACGACTTCCAGGAGGCCGCCGACCAGCTCGGTGTCCGTGCCTCCGAGGAGATGGAGAAGTCAGACGACCTCCGTCAGGCCGTCCACGAGCTCGAGGACAGCTACGAGTCGATCGTCGAGCAGATGACCGGCGGCGTCCCCGACGCCACCGGCTCGGACGAGCTCCCCTCGCCCGACGAGCTACTCCGCGACGTCGAGCGCTTCCTCCAGGGCGAATCGACCGACTGAGGCTCGTCCGTCGATCCGGCGCGCCCGCTGCCGCGTGACCTGCTGGCGCTACTCGACGTCCCCGAGCGGGACCTCCCACGGCGCAAAGTCATCCGGCAGCGGCAGGTCGACGAACGCATCCGCGCTCACGATCACCCGGAACCCCGTCGCGTCCGGCGGCACATCCCACGCCACCTGGAACTCCCCGGAGAACCCCGGCCCCACGTCGTCGAACGGCAGGCCCGCGTGGTCCCACGTCCGGTCCTGGTCGTCGAACAGCTGCATGTCCAGCGCCCACCACGGGCTCGTCGGCTCCTGCCCGTCGTTCGCGAACGTGAAGTCCACCACCACGTACACGCCCTGCGGCGGATCGCTGAAGGCGTCCGGCGCCTCCGAGGACAGCGACGCCCCGGTGATCGTCACCACCAGCTCCCCGACCGGTAGCTCCTGACCGACCGACGCCGCCACCGGCGGACCGAACTCCGGCCCGAAGCTGAAGTCCCCATCGAGGTCCCCGTCGTCGGACGTCGTCGTGCTCAGGCCGAGCGCCTCGCGCTCCTCGTCGAACGCCGCGCAGTCGCTGGTGCTCCGCCAGACGCCGTCCTGCAGGACGAACAGCTCCGGCGACTCCTCGCTGGGGAGGCTGTCCGCCAGATCGAAGAGCCCACCAGAGCCGGCCACCGTCACCAGTGCCCGGTCATCGTCGATGAACTCGATGTCCGTGACCTCGAACTCGACGGACTCCTCCCCGAGGAAGGCCTGCGCGAACGCCAGACCAATCGCCAGCTCGCCCAGGTCAGCGGGGCACTCCTCCGGGAAGTGCTCCGCGAACGTCGCGACGTCCAGCTCCTCGCCGAACGCCGCCTCCAGCATCGCCGTCACGTCCCGCCGGAGGTCGTCCGCCGAGCCACCATCGCTGTTCCGGTCCGACGGCCCGTCGTTGCGGTCGTCGTCGCCGCCATCGCCGCCGCTGTCGTCGTGACGCGGCGTCGCCGTCTCCGTGCTCGACTCAACCGTCGAGGTGGGCGATGCGGTCTCCGCGTCGGCGTCGTCGGAGTCGCCGCCGCAGGCGACGGCGAATACGAGGAGTGCGGTACTGAGCAGGAGGGCGAGACGGGCGAGGCGGGTCGAGGTCTTCATGCCCGCGAGGATACGAGCCCGCGCCCCGCCCCCGCCTCGGGACTTCCCGAACTCCCCCGAACCCCCGAGGAAAGGCCGTCCTCGCTAGCGCCGCCGCCCGAGCCGCGCCGCGTTCACGATCGCCCGACCCACGTACGGCAGCCCGGCGCGCACCGGCGCGGTGCTGATCCACTCCCGAGGCGTGTGCGCCTCCCCGCCGTTCGTCACCCCCACGCACGTCGCGGGGATCCCGAGGCCGATCGCATGGTTCGCGTCCGTGCTCCCGCTGTTGAACACCGGCTCCGGCAGCCCGCTGTCCCGGCGCGCCTTCATCACCGCCTCCACCAGCGGATCGTTCCGCTTGATGCTCCCCGCCGGCCGCCGCCCGATCCGCTTGATCGTCAGTTCCCCCTGCTTCGGATCCACCGCCCCCCGCACCGTCCGCTTCATCGCCGCGTCGAGCGCCTCGAGGGCGTTCGGGTCCTCCGAGCGCAGATCGATCTCCGCCGTCGCCTCCGGCGCGATCGTGTTCACCGACCGACCGCCGCGAATGATGCCCACGCTCATCGTCGTCTTTGGCTCGATCCCCGGCTGCGGATAGACCGGATCCAGCGCCGCCAGCGCCTGCGCGAGCAGGTGAATCGCGTTCGGCCGCCCGTACGCGCCCCACGAGTGCCCGCCCTCCGTCGTCACCGTCAGCTCGTAGCGGTTGCTCCCCACGAACCCCAGCTGCACCCGGTCCCGTGCAAGGCCCTCCACCGCCAGCACCCGGTCGAACTGCCCCGCGTGGCTCTTGCAGATCGCCCGGATCCCCCGCAGGTCGCCGCGCCCCTCTTCGCCCACGTTCGCCGCCAGCAGGATGTCGCCCACCCCCCGAGGCGGTGCCGCCTGCAGCGCCTCGCCCACCGCTAGCACCGTCGCGACCGACAGCGAGTTGTCCCCGATCCCTGGCCCCAGCAGCTTCCCGCGCGCCTTCCGGATCGACACCTCCGCGTCCGGGAACACCGTGTCGAGGTGCGCCGCCGCCAGCACTCGCCCCCGCCCGCGCTCGCCTTTCCGCACCGCCACCACGTTCCCCATCCGATCGCGGGTCAGCGCGTCCCAACCGCCGATCGCCGCGAACCGCTCCTCCACGTAGCGGGCGCGCGCCTGCTCCTGGAACGTCGGCGCTGCGATCTCCGCGACGCGCACGGCCTCGTCGAGGGTGCGCGACACCGCGGCCTCGAGGTGCTGCTCGAACTTCGTGGCCATCGCGGGACTCCTGTCGCTGCGATCACGGCGGGTCGGTACGCGCTGCATATCATGGCGCGGCGATCCACCGCGAACGCGCCCAGCCAGCGCCCGAGGGGTGAGGGACCGATCGATGCGCGATGAGGTCACGATCCTCGGCGTCAAGCTCGACGTCCGGCTCAACGTCATCGTCTTCGCCAGCACCATGCTGCTGCTCGTCGACGAGTACCACGACGTCGTCCCCCGCGACACCTTCGCCACCTCGCTGCGCAGCGCCGCCGCCGAGAGCGTCCTCCTCTATCTCGTGATCCCTGTCGCCCTCGTGCTCCTCGTCTTCCGCGACTCGCTACGTGACTACGGCTTCCGGCTCGGCGACTGGCGCGCCGGCCTCCGCTGGACCGCCGGCGTCCTGCTCGTCCTCTCGCCGTTCCTCTTCATCGCCGCGAACACCTCGGAGGTCCAGGACTATTACTCGAGGAGCGACCGCAGCACCCTCGACGTCCTCGTCGTCTCCGGCACTGACCTCTTCGCCTGGGAGTTCCTCTTCCGCGGCTTCCTCTTCTTCGGGCTGTATCGAGTCGTCGGCCCCTCCGCCATCATGCTCCAGGCGGTACCGTTCGCCATGGCCCACCTCGGCAAGCCCGAGCTGGAGACCATGACCACGGTGCTCGGCGGCGCCGGCTTCGGCTGGATCGCGTGGCGGACGAACTCGTTCCTCTACCCGTTCCTCATCCACTGGGGCCTCAACGTCTTCGTCAGGTTGGTAGCGACGGGCTAACCCGTCGGGAGGGAGATCGGCATGCAAGAGTTCGAGGGCAAAGTCGCCGTCGTCACCGGTGGCGCCAGCGGCATCGGCCGCGCCATGGCCGACCGCTTCGCTCAGGCCGGCATGAAGGTCGTCCTCGCCGACGTGGAGGAAGACGCCCTCGAGGCGGCTGTCACCGAGATGCGTCAGGCCGAGCACGACGTCCTCGGCGTTGTCTGCGACGTCTCCACCGAGGCGGCCCTGCAGGACCTCGCCGACCGCACCCTCGCCGAGTACGGCGGCGTCCACATCCTCTGCAACAACGCCGGCGTCGTCGTCGGCGGCTCCATCGTCGGCGACCGCGACCAGTACATCTGGGAGCAGCCCCTGAGCGACTGGCAGTGGACGCTCGACGTGAACCTGTGGGGCGTCGTCCACGGCATCCGCGTCTTCACCCCGATCATGCTCGCGCAGGACGAGCCCGGGCACATCGTCAACACCGCCTCCACCGCCGGCCTCTCCGGCGGCCCGCAGCTCGGCATCTACGGCGTCTCGAAGCACGGCGTCGTGCGCCTCTCGGAGGCCCTCTACTTCCACCTCCGTCAGGCCACCGACGGTCGCGTCGGCTGCTCCGTCCTCTGTCCCGGCGGCGTCCGAACCCAGATCGCCGCCGCCAGCCGCAACCGCCCCGAGGACCAGGTCACCGACGAGGTCCACCGCATCGACGCCGCCGAGACCGCGAAGCGCACCAACGATTGGGCGGATCGGATCGGCGACACCGGCCAGGACCCCTCCGAGACCGCGGAAAAGGTCTTCCAGGCCATCAACGACGACCAGTTCTACGTCCTGACCCACGAAACCCAGGACCCGAACCTGCGCCAGCGCTTCGACAACATCCTCGCCCGCCGCAACCCGGAGCTCGCCGAAACCCGCCTCCGCGGTTAGTCCGGTTGAGCGCGACCGGGGTCGAGGGCGCCGGAGTTCCCTGCTCGCCTGCTCAACCTCGACCACGCGGAGCTAAGCGCAGCGCGACAGTCGAGAGACTCACGCATCACTGATGTTATGCTCACTCGCGGCGAGAGGCGCTCGCCCGATCTAGTCGGCCTCGGTCCCTGGACGGTAGCCGCGTTGAGGGGAGTCAATGTACCGACGCGCAGCCCCGATACCCGGCCCCGACGCGTTCTCTGCCGAGGGTGAGGCGGCGCAACTCTCGCAGGCCGCATTCCTGCTCGCGACCAGCTTGATCCTCACCGGCGATGGCGATCGGCTCGACGGCGATCGCCGGTTCCCGCTCCCCGACCGCCGTCGTCTGCAGGCGTCGGGACCGATCGACTACGAGCGGATCGTCTCGACGCTCGACATCGATCTCGCCACGCACCGCGCAAAGCGATCTCCCCGTCTCGTCCACGATCGTGGCCCGCAGCTCGCGGTACGCGCGGCAGAGGCAGACACCGAGGCGGCATGCGCACTGATCGAGGCTTCCACCCACAGCGATGCTCCCGTCGTTCGCGCGGCAGCTGCGGCTGCCGCTGTGATCACCAGCGGCGCGCGCGACGACCTCGTCCACGAGCTTGTCGAGGGCATCGGTTCCGAAGACGAACTCGCCCGTGACATCTCCGCGACCGCGTTAGCGAACGTCCGAGCTGACCACCCGCGCCTCCTCGAACTCGCGGTCGAGATCGAGCCAGACGGTGACCCTCGACCGCGGTCGAACACTGCGTTCGTCACCCACGGCACCTGGGCATCGAACGCTGATTGGTACCAGGCCGGGTCCGACTTCATTCAGCACCTCGCGACAACGGACCTCGCTCCGATCCACGATCCTCCGTTCAAGTGGAGCGGCGCCTACAACCATGCCGCACGGGTCGCCGCCGCGACCCGGATGGTGGAGTGGGTTGAGAATCAGGGGCTCGACACGCCCGATGTCGTGGGACACAGCCACGGCGGCACCGTGGCCAACCTCGCGACACAGCTCGGGCTCGAGGTCGATCGACTCGTGCTGCTCAGCTGGCCGGTGCATCGCGCCTGGTACCCGGCGTTCGCCAACGTCCAGCGGATCATCTCCTTCCGGGTGCGTTTCGACCTCGTGATCATGGCCGACCGAGGGGGGCAGCGATTCCGTCATCCCGCCGTCGAGGAGCATCGCAACGGCTGGTTCGACCACGGTGCGACCCACGAAGCCGACTACTGGCAGGAGCATGACCTCGCGCGGCACCTGTGACCGCCTGGGTTAGGATCGACGCATGAGCCTTCGCTCCAGACTCCGCGTGCTGAGCGCCGGACAAGCCTGGCGGCGCACCTCCCTCAAGTCGGCCGGCCGCACCCTCGTATCGGCCCTCGATTCCGATGACGAGGACGTCCGCACCATGGCCGGGATGATGCTTGTTCAGGCCGGCGAGCGCTCGGTGCCGCTCATCGAGGAAGCGATCGCCGCGGGCCACGATTCCGACCTGCACCGCCAGGTGCTCGAGGACATCGGCGGCGACGATGACGCCGCCCAACAGCTCGATGAACTCGCCGAGAGCGACAGCCCGAAGGTCGCCGAAGCCGCTCGCCGCGCGCGTGAGTTGCTCGCGCGCGACGGTCGATCCGATTAGCGCTCGCCTCCGCGGCTAGCCGCCGTCCTGCCGTTCGAGGAACTCGAGGATCGCCCGGTTCGTCTCGTCCGGCCGCTCCTGCTGGATCCAGTGACCGCAATCGAGGTTGACCACCTCCACGTTCGGCACGAACTCTGCCAGCCGCTCGGCTCGCGCCACCAGATCGCGGTCCCCGTAGATCATCAGCGCCGGTTGCCGGATCACCGGATCGACGTCCGCCAGCAGGTGCCAGTTGCGATCGAGGTTCCGGTACCAGTTGATGCTGCCAGTGAACCCTGACGATTCGAACGCCGAGACGAAGACGTCCAGCTCACGCTCGCTCATGATCGGCTCGCCGAGCGGCCTCTCCGCCCTGGCGAGGTTGATCAACGCCATCCCCGGCTGCGGCTCGCTCGGCGGCACGTTCTGCCGGTACGTGTTGCGGAGGAACTGGGCCGTGTGCTCCTCGAACACCGCGTCCGCGACACCCGGCTGACGATTGAAGTGGACGAAGTAGAAGTCGCCGCCGAACGAGGCTTCCATCCACTCGATCCACGGCTGCTCGCCGCGCTCCTGGTACGGCAGGCTCAGCGCCACGACACGGTTCACCCGCTCCGGATGCAGGAGCGTTAGCCCCCACACCACGAACGCACCCCAGTCGTGGCCGACGAAGGTCGCGTCGTCGTACCCGTAGTGATCGAGCAGCGTGACCAGATCGCCCGACAGCTGTTCGATGTCGTACTCGGTCACCTCGTCCGGACGAGACGAGTTCCCGTAGCCCCGCTGGTTCGGAGCGATCACGTGATACCCGGCCGCAACCAGAGCGGGAATCTGATGACGCCACGAGAACGCGTGCTCCGGCCACCCGTGACAGAGCACGACTGCCTTCTCCCGATTCGTTTGACCTGCCTCGAAGACTTCGAGCTCCACCCCGTTGACGGAGATGAGCGTGGGCTTGAGAAAGTCGGCTGGATCGAACATGTGCATCCCTCGTTCGCTGTTCCTGATCGGCTCGGTCGAACTCGAACGTACGACCCATTGCGGACAGATCATGTCCGCAATTGATGGCATCCTCCGAACATGCAGAACGACCCCACCGGCCGGGCGCTAAGGCTCCTCGCCCTACTGCAAACCCACCGCCTCTGGCGCGGCGCCGAGCTCGCCGACCGCCTCGAGGTCACCGAGCGCACCGTCCGCCGCGACGTCGACCGGCTGCGCGACCTCGGCTACGAGGTGGACGCCACCCCCGGCGCTGATGGCGGCTACCGGCTCGCCGCCGGCGCCCACCTGCCGCCCCTCCTCTTCGACGACGACGAAGCCGTCGCCGTCGCCGTCGGCCTGCGCGCCGCCGCCGGTGCCGCGATCGCGGGGTTCGAGGACACCTCGCTCCGGGCGCTCACCCGGATCGAGCAGGTGCTCCCCAACCACCTGCGCCGTCGCGTCTCCGCGCTCCACTCCAGCGTGGTGTCCCTCGGTCGGGCGCCCGGCGATCACGAGGTCATCGACCCCGAGGTGCTCGGCGTCCTCGCCCTGGCGTGCCGCGACCACGAGGAAGTCCGCTTCAACTACCAGCGCCCCGACGGCGAGGGCAGCCGGCGAGTGGTCGAACCGCACCAGTTGGTCGCGGCCGGCCGTCTCTGGTACCTCGTCGCCTGGGACCTCCGCCGCGCCGATTGGCGCACGTTCCGCCTCGACCGCCTTTGTGGCGCGCGACGGTCCGGCGGACGCTTCGAGCCGCGTGATATCCCCGGCGGCGACGCGGCTGCCTACTTCGCCGCATCGGTCGCCGCGATCCCTCGCGAGCACGAGACGCTCGTCGCCGTGCGCGCCCCGTACGAACAGCTCGCCGACGCGTTGTCCTCGGTCGATCACACCCCGGTCGACACCGAAGCGGACTCCTGCACGCTTCGACTCCGCGCCCGCAACCTGGACGCGCTCGTCATGGCGGTGGTCGGACTGGCCCTTGCCGCCCCGGTCCGAGTCGTCGAACCCCGCGCCGTTGCGGACGAAGTGGAAGCACTCGCCGGACGCCTCGACCAACGCTGACGCGAGGCCAGCCAACCGCCGGCCCCGGCAGCGCCCCGCCCTTCCCTACTACGCCCGCCGCTTCCGAGGCCGCCGCGTCGGCCGCTTCGCCTTCGCGCGCCGCGCCGCCTCGAGGGCGAGTTCGGCCCACGGCAGCAGGGCGCTCGGGTCGTCCTGCGCATCCTCGGGTGGCGTCCAGTACGACATCTCGATCGGCTTGCCCTTGCCGTCGTAGCTGAACGGCTCCCCGCCCACCTCGCGGAACCGTTCCTTCGTCTCGTCGTCGACCTTCAGGTACAGCTGGTCGTAGGCGACGAGGCCAAACATGACGTCCTCGTGGTAGATGCCGAAGCCGCCGAACATCGCCCGCGCCCGAACCGGGCCGAGCGGTGCCAGCAACTCGAGCGCGTGATCGGCGAACTCTCGGTCGGCCATAGCCCCATCGTAGGCGGAAGCGACCACCGGTGGGCGCGTAACGGGGAGCGGGTGCTAAGCTGCCTCGGTCACGACGCGGTGACCGGGGAAGTCCGGTGCGAATCCGGCGCTGTCCCGCAACTGTGAGTCGCTGATCGGGTCGCTCCCGAACAGCGGCGAGCCAGAGTACCGGCCCGCGTAATTGTCGAACCTGCGAGGACAGGCGACGGCATGCGGAGCACCGCGGGCCCCGCATTCGCCCTCACACCTGCCCCCTCGCGATGGAGGGGGTTTCTTGTGCCCCCTCCTCGAGGAGGTATGAGAAATGAGCATTGTTCCGAGGAAACGTTGGGCCTTCGGGCCCGGGCTCGTACTGGCTCCGCTGCTGCTGGCGTTCGCGCTGGTCGCGTGCGGCGACAGCGACGATCCCACGCCGACACCGACGACCGCGCCGACTGAAGAGCCGCTGACGGTCACCGACTCCGATGGCGTCGAACTCCAGTTCGAGGAAGCGCCAACCCGGATCGTGTCGTTCTCGCCCGCCGCGACCGAGATCCTGTTCGCGATCGGCGCCGGCGACCGTGTCATCGCCGCCGACGAGTTCTCCGACTTCCCCGCCGAGACCGCGGACCTTCCGAAGGTCTCCTACTCGGAGCCGGACCCGGAGAACGTGCTCTCCTTCGACCCGGATCTCGTGATCGTCGCCACCCGTCAGCAGGAATCGGTTGAGCAGCTCCGCGGGCTCGGCCTCGTGGTCTTCCTCAACCGCGCGGCGGACAGCGTCGACGGCGTGCTGGAGAACATCACGCTCCTGGGCGAGGTCACCGGTCAGAGCGACGAAGCCGAAGCACTCGTCACCTCGATGCAGGAGCGGATCGACGCCGTCGAGAGTGCAATCGCGGATGTCGAGGCCGGCCCGAGCGTCTTCTACGAGCTGAGCGACAGCCTCTTCACCGTCGCGCCCGACACCTTCATCGGCAGCTACCTCACGCTGCTCAAGGCATCGAACGTGGCCGAGGGTGCGGAGAGCCAGTTCCCCCAGCTCACCGCCGAAGCGGTGATCGAGGCGAATCCCGAAGTCATCCTGCTCGCCGACGGTGAGTTCGACGGTGGCAGGCCGGAAGACGTCGCGGCGCGCCCGGGCTGGGACGTCATCGACGCCGTCGCCAGCGACCGCCTCTATCCCGTCGATCCGGACATCGGCAACCGCCCCGGCCCTCGCATCGTCGAGGCGATCGAGGAGGTCGCCGCGCTGCTCTACCCCGAGCTCTTCGAGTAGGTCGCTGCCTCGATGAACCTGGAACGTGCGGACGCCGTCGCCGACACGCCCTCGATCTGGGCACGGCTGACGGCGTTCGTGCGGCCACATCCCGTCATCGGTGCGGCGCTGCTCCTGCTCGCGGTCGCCCTCGTCGCGATCACCCAGGGCGCCGCGGACATCCCGGCTCGGACCACGCTCGGATTGCTGCTCGACCGGCTCCCGTTCGTCGCGATCGAGCAGGATGTCCCCGCCACCTGGGACCGCATCGTGTTTGACGTCCGCCTCCCGAGGATCGTCGCCGCCGGCCTCGTCGGCGCCGCCCTCGCCTACTCCGGCACCTCCTACCAGGGCGTCTTCCGCAACCCGCTCGCCGATCCGTTCCTGCTCGGCGTCGCCTCGGGAGCCGGCTTCGGCGCCGCGATCGCGATCCTCTCGCCGCTCCCCAGCAGCGCCTACGGCTTCGGCTGGGTCCCCGTCTTCGCCTTCGCCGGCGCGATCGCCACCGTCGTGCTCGTCTACGCCGCCGCCCGCTCCGCCCCCGGATCCGCCTCCGGCTCCGGCGGCGCCACCCTGATCCTCGCCGGCGTCGCCCTCTCCGCCGTCCTCTCCGCCGGCATCTCCTTCATGCTCCTCACCGGCGGCGAGCGAGCGCAGCCGATCCTGTCCTTCATCTTCGGCGGCTTCAACACCGCCTCCTGGGAGCGGATCGCCGCCGCCTCGCCCTACGTCCTCGTCGGCGCCGTCGTCGTCGCGCTCCATTCGAGGGTCATGAACGTCCTTCAGCTCGACCGTGAGCAGGCGGCCCAGCTCGGCGTCAACGTCACCCGCTCCACCCTCATCATCCTCGCCGGTGCATCCCTCATGGCCGCCGCCGCCGTCGCCGTCGCCGGCATCATCGGCTTCGTCGGCCTGATCGTCCCCCACAGCGCGCGCATGATCGTCGGTTGGGACCACCGCCGGCTGCTGCCGGTTGCGGCACTCGGCGGCGCCGCCTTCCTGATCGCCGCCGACCTCGTCTCGAGGACGCTCCTCGCCCCCGAGGAGATCCCCGTCGGCGTCCTCACCGCCATGCTCGGCGGCCCCTTCTTCCTCTACCTGCTGCGCACCCGCCGCGTGGACGGCAGTCGCTCGTGACCACGGCACTCGCAACCCAACTGCTCGAGGTCCGCGACCTTACCGTCCGCATCGACGGCAACACCCTCGTCGAGGACGCATCGCTCCACGTCGCCGCCGGCGAAGTCCTCGGCCTCGTCGGCCCCAACGGCGCCGGCAAGAGCACCCTCCTCCGCGCCGTCAGCGGCGTGCAGCCCACCGAGGCCGGCTCGGTCCACATCGAGGGCGCCCCAACCACCGAGGTTGATCGCCGCGAGCTCGCCAAACGCCTCGCCGTCGTCCAGCAACTCCCCGAGGCCCCTGCCGGCATGCTGGTCTCCGAGCTCGTTCTCCTCGGCCGCCACCCCCACCTCGGCTGGTTCGAGCGCGAATCCTCCCGCGACGCCCGCATCGCCCGCGACGCCATGGCCCGCGCCGGCTGCCTCGAACTCGAGGTCCGCGAGGTCGGCACGCTCTCCGGCGGCGAGCGCCGCCGCGCCTTCATCGCCCGCGCCCTCGCTCAGGAGCCTGAGCTCCTCCTCCTCGACGAGCCGACCGCCAACCTCGACGCCGGCGCCCAGGCCGAGATCTGCGAGCTACTGCGCACACTCGCCGCCACCGGCGTCGGCGTCCTCGTCGTCCTCCACGACCTCACCCTCGCCGCCTCCACCTGCGACCGCGTCGCCCTGCTCGCCGCCGGCCGCCTCGTCGCCACCGGCCCCCCCGACGAGGTCATCACCACCGAGCACGTCGCCCGCCTGTACGGCCCCACCGTCTCCGTGCTCCGCCACCCCGAGGACGGCCGCCCCCTCGTCGTCCCGACGATCGGCGGGCGATAGTCCCCTTCGAGGTCCCCGACCTCAGATCCCCTCGAGGTGCCTCGCGTCATTGAGGAACGCCACCTGCCGGTTCCGGAAAAAGTCATCCTCGTGCAGGTGCGTGATCCCGCCTGACGTCGCGCGCAGATTCACGCTCCCAACCGCATCGATCGGCATCCCGATCCACGCCGCCACCACGAACGTCATCGCGAACCCGTGCGTCACCACCACCTGCGTCGACGCGTCACGCTCGAGGATCCCCGCCACCGCGCGGTAGATCCGCGTCGCGAGCTCCCGCCGCGTCTCGCCGCCCTCGCTGTTGCGGAAGTCGAGCCGGTTGTCGTCCGGCGACGGCTCGAACCGCTCGTCGAGCCACGACTGCGGCTTCCCCTCCGCCGGCCCGAAGCTGATCTCCCGCAGATCGCGACTCTCGAGGACCGGCACCCCGAACCGCGCCGCGATCGGCTCGGCCGTCTCCCGCGTCCGCCGCAGATCCGAGGCCGTCACCACCACCGAGGGCGCCTCGATCAGCTCCCCGAGCCGCGCCGCCACCGCATCCGCCTGCCGTCGCCCCCGCTCCGTCAGCGCGGAGTCGTACCAGCCACCAACCAGCCCATCGACGTGATGCTGCGACTCCGTATGCGTTACGACGTAGATGTCTCGCATCAGCGGATCCTCCGTGGCGTCCCGGAACGGCGTGCCACCATAGCCGAGGACTTGGCACCCTCAGCGGCGTTATGTGATCATCGGGACGTTCCGAGCGCGAGCGTTCGAGGGGGCGGCGGGTAATGGGCGACAACGGCGCACAGCAGGCGCACCAGCTCTACAACGACGACGGCGACGCGATCAGCGATCGTCCGTGGATCTTCCGCACCTACGCGGGCCACACCAGCGCGCGCGCCTCCAACGAGCTCTACCGCTCGAACATGGCCGCCGGTCAGGTCGGGCTCTCGATCGCCTTCGACCTGCCGACGCAGACCGGGTACTCCTCGGACCATCCGCTCGCCCGACCCGAGGTTGGCAAGGTCGGCGTGCCGATCAACAGCCTGGACGACTTCCACGTGCTCTTCGACGGCATCCCGCTCGAGGAGATGAACACCTCGATGACGATCAACGCCACGGCGATGTGGATGCTCGCGCTCTACGTCGCGCTGGCGCGGGAGCGTGGCGAGGACATCTCGAAGCTCCAGGGCACGACCCAGAACGACATCGTCAAGGAGTACCTGGCCCGCGGCACCTACATCTACCCGCCCGAGGCCAGCCTCCGCCTCATCGCCGAGATGTACGAGTACTGCCTCGACGAGATCCCGAAGTGGAACCCGTCGAACATCTGCAGCTACCACCTCCAGGAAGCCGGCGCGACGCCCGGCCAGGAGCTCGCCTTCGCCCTCGCCAACGCGATCGGCATCCTCGACGAGATCCGCGAGCGCGGGAACATCACCGGCGAGCGCTTCGAGGCCGTCGTCGGTCGCATCAGCTTCTTCGTCAACTCCGGCATTCGCTTCGTCGAAGAGATGTCGAAGATGCGCGCGTTCACCGAGCTGTGGGACGAGATCACCCGCGAGCGCTACGGCGTCGAGAACCCGCGCTTCCGCCGCTTCCGCTACGGCGTGCAGGTGAACAGCCTCGGCCTCACCGAACAGCAGCCCGAGAACAACGCCTGGCGCATCCTCCTGGAGACGCTCGGCGTCACCCTCAGCCGCAACGCCCGCTGCCGCGCCCTCCAGCTCCCCGCCTGGAACGAGGCGCTCGGCCTCCCCAGGCCCTGGGACCAGCAGTGGGCGCTCCGCCTCCAGCAGGTCCTCGCCTACGAGACCGACCTCCTCGAGTACCCCGACCTCTTCGACGGATCCCCCGTCATCGAGTCCAAGGTCAACGACCTCAAGGCGCAGACCCGCGCCGAGATCGACCGCATCCTCGAGCTGGGCGGCATCCGCGAGGCCGTCGAGTCCGGCTACATGAAGTCCGCGCTCGTCGCCTCCATGGCTGAGCGCGTCAGCGCCATCAACTCCGGCGACAAGGTCGTCGTCGGCGTCAACCGCTGGACCGAGGCCATCGACTCGCCGCTCACCGGCGACGAGGAGGGCGGCATCTTCCGCATCGACCCGGAGGAGGTCCGCTGGACCACCGACCGCCTCGAGGAGACCAAGCGCAACCGTGACGAAGCGAAGGCCCGGGCCACGCTCGAAGCCCTCGAGGCCGCCGCCCGCGCCGGCGAGAACCTGATGGAGGCCTCCATCGAGTGCGCGCTCGCTCGGGTCACCACCGGCGAATGGTCCGACGCGCTCCGCCGCGCCTTCGGCGAATACCGCCCGCCCACCGGCATCGAGGGCCAACACCTCGGCCTCACGAGCGAGCAGATGGACGCCCTCCGCGCGCGCTCCAACGAGTTCGCCTCGCGCACCGGCCGCCGCCCGCGCATCGTCGTCGGCAAGCCCGGCCTCGACGGCCACTCGAATGGCGCCGAGGTCATCGCCGTCGCCGCCCGCGACGCCGGCTTCGAGGTCATCTACTCGGGCATCCGCCTCACCCCGGCCGAGATCGTCCAGTCCGCCGTCGACGAGTCTGCCCATGTCATCGGCGTCTCCATCCTCAGCGGCTCCCACCTCGAGCTCGCCGACCAGCTCATGACCGAGCTCGAAGCGGCCGGCGCCACCGACGAGATCGCCGTCGTATTCGGCGGCATCATCCCGAAGGAAGACATGCCAACCCTCGAGGCTCGCGGCATCAGCCGCATCTTCACCCCGTCGGACTTCGACCTCGTCGAGCTCATGGACGAGCTGCTCAACCTCGTCGAGGAGTCCTCGGGAGCCTTGTCAGGGGCTTAACGCCGCTCGGTCAAGTTCGGGTGCGGCGGGGCAGTGAAGTGAGTGCCGATGCCTGACGCTGCCCCCGAGCCACCTACCTCTCCCGAGGAGCTCACCGACCTCGAACAGACCGCCTACTCCGTCGCCGCCGAGGCGGGCGCCGCCATCCTCGACGCGCTCGGTCGCGAGATCTTCGTCTCGTACAAGGACAAGCCCGCCGGCGAACGCGCCCCGATCGACCCCGTCTCCGACGTGGACCGAGCGACCGAGGAGCTGATCCGCAACCGCATCCTCACCCGCTACCCGGACCACGCCTTCCTCGGCGAAGAGACCGTCGACACCTTCCTCCCCGGCGCCCGCTTCACCTGGGCCGTCGACCCCATCGACGGCACTCAGAACTTCGTCAACGGCCTCCCCTTCTACTCCTGCTCCATCGGCGTCTTCGACGGCCCTACCCCCGTCGCTGCCGCCGTCTGGGGCGTCGCCACCCACCGAGGCACCCCGGGCGTCTACCACGCCCACCGCGGCGGCGCGCTCAACTTCGACGGTGAGCCGATGCCCCAGCACGGCGATTCGTCCAACGGCCGTATGCGCCAGATCGTCGCGACGCCGATGGGCAACAGTCGCCGCGCGGGAGGTTGGGACTACCGCTCTCTGGGTTCGACGGCCCTCGAGGGCGCACTGGTCGCCGCCGGTGTACTCGCCGGCGCGCGCAACCCTGACCCGCACGTCTGGGACATCGCCGCCAGCGCGGTCCTTGTCCCCGCCGGCGGCCACGAGATCTGGACGAAGGCGAAGGGCGCCGCGGCCTGGGAGCCGCTCGCCGCGATCGACCCCACCGCCTTCGTCAGCTGGCGCCAGCCCGTGATCGTCGCCAACGAGGCCACGGCCACCGAGCTGCGGAAGTGACGGCCGGACCCTACCTGTGAACAGTCAGCGGTGACGCGCGAGCGCCCGGTCCACGGCGACCGCTCACCGGAGAACCTCGCCCTCGTCTTCCGCGACTTCGGCGAGTTCGAGGCGCCGCAGCTCGAAGCCCACCTCTACGAGGCGCTGTGCGCGGCCATCGCCGAGGACCCCGAACTGCTCGCCGTCGCCGCCCCCGTCCCCGCGTCGCAGCCGCCGCCGAACCTCCTGTTCGGCGCCGTCCACTACCTCCTACTCGAAGACGAAGCCGCCCCGCTGTGCGCCTACTACCGCGACCTCGGCGGCGACGGCGATCCCTCCGGGGCCGTTACGCACTTCCGCGCCTACGTCCTCGACCACCGCGCCGAGATCGACGCGCTCCTCCGCACCCGCCGCGTTCAGACCAATGTCATCCAGCGTTGCACCACGCTCCTCCCGGCCTTCGCCGCCGCGGCCGCCCGCAACCCCGGTCGCCCGCTCGCGGTCATCGAGGTCGGCGCCAGCGCCGGCCTCAACCTCCGCTGGGACCGCTACGCCTACCGCTATCAGCGCGATGACGCTGAGCTGGCCAGTTGGGGCGATCCTGCCTCGGCGGTCCAGCTCACCGCCGAGGTCCGCGGCGACACGACCCCACCGCTACCCGACGCCATCGAGGTCGCCTGGAGCGCCGGCCTCGAACTCGACCCCGTCGACATAGAGGACCCCGACGCTGTCCGCTGGCTCCGCGCCCTCATCTGGCCCGAACACGTCGAGCGCCACCAGCGCCTCGGGGCCGCCATCGCGATCGCACAATCCGGATCCCCCGCGCGTCATCCGAGGCGACGCCACCCGCGACCTGCCTGCCCTCCTCGCTGAGGCACCGGCGAACGCTCAGCTCTGCGTCTTCGCCACCCACGCGCTCTACCAGATCCCCCGCGAAGGCCGGCAGCGAATGTTCGACGCGATGACCGCCGTCTCGCGCGAGCGGCCGCTCGCGTTCATCACGATGGAAGGCACCGGCGTCGACTACTCCGAGCTGTTTCTCCATTGGATCGAGGGCGGCGAGCGCTCGGTCACCCACCTCGCCAACGCCAACCCCCACGGCCGCTGGCTCGAGTGGCTCGCCACCTAGCGCGCATCGCCTGGGGTGCGTCGGCCGGCTGGGACATTAGGGCAAACGTCCGAGGCCGTTCGCCCCTCGGGTGCCCGATCGCCCGGTCCTAACCTCGCGCCTACCGATGGCCGTACTAGGCCATGGCCCGCGGTCGACTCGCGCGGCCCTCGGAATCCCCCGAACGGGAGACGCGAGAAGCCCGTGCCGAGCCGACACTCACCGCCACCGGATACCCGGTGAGGAGGACTCCCATGAACAAGCGACTCATAGCGATCGCCATCGCGGCGCTGCTCGTGCTCACCCCCGCCGTCGCCTACGCCCAGACCAGCGGCGACGACGGCCTCTTGCTCCGCATCGGCGGCACCGTCACCGTCGACGCAGATGAGACCGTCGAGACCCTGATCGTCCTCGACGGCGACGCAACCGTCCGAGGGACCGTCGACGACGTCGTCGTCGTCAGCGGCGACATCACCCTGGACGACGCCACCGTCCGCAACCTCACCGTCGTCTCGGGCGAGGTCGCCCTCACCGGCTCCACGCTCATCTCCCAGGATCTGCACCTCGTCGACGGCAACCTGAACCAGGGCGTCGATGCACGCATCGCCGGCAGCGTCTACGAAGGTGGCGAGGTCGGCTTCGGCATCGCGCTCGGCGTCATCTCCGTCCTGCTATACATCGGCCTCTCCGTCGCCATCGTCGTCTTGGCGTTCGCCATCGCCGCCGTCGCCGGACGCCAGTCGAACGCGGCCGGCCTTGCGATCACCAGCGACACCGGCTCCGTCGCCCTCGCTGCCCTGATCCTCTGGGTCACCGTCCCGCTCGTCGCGCTCCTCGCCTTCATCACCGTCATCGGCATCCCGACCGGCCTGATGATCGTCGCGATGATCCTCCCCGCGCTCGCAATCGTTGGCTACACCGTGGCCGGCCTCCGACTCGGCACCTGGATCCTCTACCGCGGTCGCCCCGACGAGACGCCGGACCACCCCTACCTCGCTGCCTTCATCGGCGTCGGGCTCCTCCAGCTCGTCGGTTGGATCCCCGTCCTTGGCTTCCTGGTCGCGACCCTCGCCGGGCTCGCCGGCACGGGCGCCATCGCCCTCCTCGTCTGGCGCGGCTTCCGAGGCGGCGACACCCCGACCGCATCGGAGCCCACCCCGGCGATCGAGGCGGCGCCAACCACCTAGCCCCTCGCCAGCGGAGCCGACGACCTGGCTGGAGGGGTTGATCTGCCGTCGTTGCGGGGCGTTCGGGGGGCAGGATCACCGACATTCCGTCGCGCGGCGCACACCGCTGAAAGGTAGTGTCAGCACCAGTTCAGCGTGCGTGCGGTAGAAGTGCTCCAAGACCCGAAGGTTCCGCTCTGGAACTGGTATCTCGTGGCGTTCCTGATCGCCGAGTCGAAGCAGCGCATCGCATCGAACCAGGTCAAGCGGGTGCTCGGCGTCACGTACAAGACCGCTTGGTTCCTATCCACCGTCCGAGCGTGAAACATCCTCCGGCCTACCGCGACGAGCTAGAGTCGCTCGTCAACCACACCGCGACGATGAGCACATCTTCCGCAAGACGTTGCGCGTGCTCGTCACAGCCGACCCTCTGATCTATCTGGATCTGGCGGCGAGCTAGACGCGGCGAGTTCTTCGAGGAACTCCAGCTGCGCCATCGCTCGATCGAGGTCGAGCGTTTGATCTGCTGTCAGGGCGGGGTCCCGAATCGGGTTCCTCGGAGTCTGTGCCTTCCTGAACTCTGCCGCCTTCTCACGATCGAGAGTCTCAAGGAGATTGGCCGTCAACGTGCGCCACTTCAGCAACTCACTTGTTGCGATCGGGAATCCCTTCGCAAGCCGGTTCCGGCACCTCGTGCCGGTGGCAATCGCGGTGGTTGCAAACTCGTACATGCGCTCGTCCGCAAGCTCGTCGCGCCGCTCGTAGAGCCCGCGAAGCAGTCGCCGGCCTTCTGGTGTGGATGGAGCAAAGTTCGCAAGCACTCCCGCGTTGTTTCCCGCGGCCCGATCCAAGAACTCCTTCTCGAATCGGGCCTCACGGTCGATCCACAGCCCGAGGCGCTTTGAGTCGAGGGCAACGTCACGGTGGCCAAGATGGAATCCGTAGGCGGCCAAGTCGTTGTAGTCGATGTAGAACAGCCGGAACGCCTCGTCGAGCGACAGGTCGCCTTCTCCGGCTGCACTGGCCATCGCCGCCGTGAGCGACCCCTTTGCGGGCATTAGGACGTGGTCTCGGACGAGCCGAGCGGTGGTGGCTTGCCAACCTCCGATGTCGAAGCATTTCGACGTCGCATCGTCGATAACAGCAATCAGAGCCTCATGTGCTGGCTTCCCGTAGCGACGCAGCAGGATCACAAGCTGCTCGTCCGGTGGCGGCAGTGGCTGCGGCTCGGACGCCGCCCCTCTCGTTGCTGCCAAATCTGTTTCTAACTCCGAGACCCTCTGCTCTGCCTCCGTCGCGCGGAGCAACGCACCGGTCTCCCGGACGACAGCTTTCGAGAACTCCTCGTCGGCGGCTTCAAGTCGTCCGGCCCCGCCATCTGTGGTCGCCGCCTCTTGGTCGTCTCGGCTTGCACCCCGCTTCTGGTAGACCATCGAACCCCACACCGCGCCCAGCGCAATCAACGCCGCGCCGCCCAGCGCGAGAAGCCACTGTCCGAGGTCGGTCGTCGGGATCTCTGCGATCCACTCAGCCGCGTTTTCGCGGGCTTCCTGCGGTCCGACACCGGCGAAGAACAAAAGCAAGCCGCCCACAACCGAAACCGCCGGTCCCACCAGCCTCGACAACATGCACGCCAACCCGACCTAGGGGAGGCCACTAGCGTATCCACACAATCCTGGGTCACGCGAAGCCCCCGCGACCTCGCCCAGTGTTGACGGGCCGGATCGCCTGATCCGGCCCGCCGCCCGGCGATATACCCCCAACGAGGGACGCTGGCTGAAGCAGTGCGGGCCCTATACTCGCTGCCATGCCCGCACTCCTCGAAGCGCAGCAGCTCAAGAAGCACTACGGCTCCGTGCGCGCCCTCGACGGCGTCAGCTTCGCCGTCGAATCGGGCATTACCGGACTGCTGGGAGCGAACGGAGCCGGCAAGAGCACCGCCCTCAAGCTCTTCCTCGGACTCATCGGCCCCACCGCCGGACGCGCCCTCTTCGAGGGCGTTGATGTTTCCGAGCAACCCCAGGCCCGCCAGCGCATCGGCTACATGCCGGAGCACGACTGCCTCCCCCGGAACATGGATGCGATCGAGTTCCTCTCCTACATGGGCCAGCTCTCCGGGCTCCCATCGCACGACGCCCGCGTCCGCGCCGCCGACACCCTCCGCCACGTCGGCCTCGAGGAGGAGCGATACCGCCCCCTCGGCGACTACTCCACCGGCATGAAGCAGCGCGTCAAGCTCGCCCAGGCGCTCGTCCACGACCCGGCGCTCGTCCTCCTCGACGAGCCCACCGCCGGCCTCGACCCCATGGGCCGCCAGCAGATGCTCGAGCTCGTCGAGCACACCGGCCGCGAGTTCGGGATCAGCGTCGTCCTCTCCTCCCACCTCATGGGCGATGTCGAGCGCACCTGCGACCGCGTGATCGTGCTCGACGCCGGCGCCGTCTCCCGCGAAGGCTCCGTCGCCGGCTTCACCACCGAGACCACGCTGCTCGCCATCCAGGTCACCGAGGGTGCCGACGACTTCCTCGCCGAACTCGGCCGCCGCGGCATCGAGTCGCGCATCGAGGGCGAGTCGATCGTCGTCGAGAACGTCGACGACGCCGGCTTCGACATCATCCGCGACGCGATCGTCAGCTCCGGCGCGCTCCTCTATTCCATGGCGCCGCGCCAGCACTCGCTCACCGAGCTCTTCCGCGATGACCCCGCGCTCCAGTCGCTCAGCGAGAGCGACAACGCGTGACCACTGAGGTCCAACCGCGCCAGCGCTCCACCGAAGGAGAGGTCTACGACCTCGGCTACCAGCGCTTCGAAGGCGAGCGCTCCGGTCGCCCCCAGGCCATCCGCGCGATCTGGCGCGACTCGATCCGCGCCTCGCTCGGCCTCGGCCGCAGCCTCTCCTCGAAGCTGCTGCCGCTCGGCCTGATCGTCCTCGTCCTGCTGCCCGCCGTCTTCGTCGTCGTGATCGCCGGCTTCGTCTCTTCGTTCGGCGGCGACGTCGACGAGCTGGAGCTCGACGGTCTCTCCAACCGCGAGTACTACGAGTTCGCGCTGATCCCCTTGATCCTCTACGCCTCGATGATCGGGCCGGAGATGTTCTGCCCGGACCGGCGCAGCAACGTCCTCGTCCTCTACTTCACCCGCCCGCTCACCCCGATGAACTACGTCGTCGCCCGCTGGCTCGGCTTCTTCACCGTCAGCACCGTCATCCTCTGGCTCCCGCAGCTCCTGATCTTCCTTACCCGCTCGATGATCGCCGACAGCCCCTTCGACTGGGTCACCGACAACCTCGAGATCCTCCCGCAGGTCGCCCTCTCTGGGATGGTCATGGCCGCGATGCTCACCACCGTCGCCCTCGCCGTCTCCTCCTTCACCGATCGCCGGCCCTACGCCGCCGGCGCCGCGCTCGGCGTGCTGATCCTCTTCTCGATCGTGGGCGAGATCCTCTCCGAGCTCGTCAGCGGATCCGCCGGCGACTACCTCGGCCTGATCGACATGCTCCAGGCCGTCCTCAACGTCAACGACTGGATCTTCCGCGACGTCCAGGGCGACGCGCCGCTCGCCAACTGGATCTACGTCGCCGACGTCGCCGCCATCGTCGCGATCGGCTGGGTCGTGATGTGGTGGCGCTACCGGGGAGCCGCCGGATGAACGACGGCCACCCCACCATCCGCGTCGACCGCGCTTCCCGCTGGTTCGGCAGCGTCGTCGCCGTCAACGACATCTCGTTCGAGGTCTACCCCGGCGTTACCGGCCTCGTCGGTCCGAACGGCGCCGGCAAGACCACGCTCCTGCGACTCCTCGCCGGCCTCGCCCGCCCCTCCGAGGGCGACATCACCGTCCTCGACGAGCCCGTCCGCAACAATCCCGGCATCTACAAGCGGCTCGGCGTCATGACCGCCCACGAGCAGATCTACTCCTACCTCACCGGCCGCCAGTTCGTGGAACTCGCCGCCACCCTCACCGGCGTCCCTGACGTCGCCGCGGCCACCGACCGCGCCATCGAGATCGTCCGCATGACCGACGACCAGCACCGCAAGCTCGGCGGCTACTCCCGCGGCATGCGCCAGCGGATGCGCCTCGCCCACGCGCTCGTCCACGACCCCGAGGTCCTCATGCTCGACGAGCCCCTGAGCGGCACCGACCCCCGTCAGCGCCTCGAGTTCATGGACGTGATCAGCGATCTCGCGAAGCAGGGCCGCACCATCCTCATCTCCTCCCACATCCTCGAGGAGGTCGAGTCCATGGCCGACCGCATCCTCCTGATCGTCGGCGGCAAGCTCGCCGCCGCCGGCGACTACCGCGCCATCCGCCGCCGCCTCAACCAGCGCCCCTACCTCGTCCGCGTCGACTGCGACGCCCCGCGCGTCCTCGCCTCGGCCCTAGCAAGCGAGGGCGCCGTCGAGTCGCTCACCATCGACGACGACGGCCTCCGCGTCCTCGGCACCGACGTCCGCGCGCTCCAGCAGGCGATCCCCGTCGCCGCCCAGGCCAGCGCCGTCCGCCTCCAGCGCGTCCAGCCCCTCGACGACTCCCTCGAAAGCGTCTTCGAATACCTCGCCGACGGCGCCGGCGTCGGGAAGAAGGTGCCGCGATGATGCCGCTCTTCTTCCTGACCTTGTCCCAGCTCACCCAGCGCCGCCGCTACATCGTCGTGCTCCTCCTCTCCGCCGTCCCCATCCTCCTCGGCGTCATCTACTGGTTCTCCGACGCCGCCACCCGCCCCGACGAACTCGAGTTCCACGACGCCCTCACCGCCCTCGTCCTCAACAGCGCCGTCCTCCCGATCGCCGCCCTCCTCCTGGCAACGGCGACCCTCGGCGACGAAGTCGAGGACAACACCCTGGGCTACTTAACCCTCAAGCCAATCCCCCGATGGCACATCGTCGTGCCCAAGATGCTCGCCACCGTCCTCAGCGTCGCCGTCCCCGTCGCCGTCAGCGGCATGATCATGTCTATCCTCATCACAGAGGGAGACATAAATACTTCCCTAGCCACCGCCGCCGGCCTCGGAGTAGGCGCTGCCGCGTATAGCGTCGTGTTCACATGGGGCGGCCTCGCCACCCGCCAGGCGATCGTCTTCGGCCTCGTCTACGTGTTCCTCTGGGAAGCCTCGATCGCGACGCTGTTCTCGGGGCTGCGCTTCGTCAGCATCCGCCAGTACACGCTCGGCGTGATCCGAGGGCTCGACGATGCTCGACTGCAGGACACCGGCGGCGTCGCCTTGGACTTCGCGCCAGCCATCATCGGCGCGGTTGCCGTTGTCGCTGTATTCAGCTGGCTGACCGAGCGCCGCCTTCGCACGATGGACGTCCCGTAGCATCCTGCGCGCCTGTGCCGTGAGATTGTTAACGCTAGATCGGCCCATCTCCGGAAGACGCCCGGTACGATCGACCTAATGTCTACAGTCCTGATCGTCGAAGACGACTCGAATATCCTCGAAGCGGTCGCATTCAACCTCGAGCGTGATGGCCACGACGTGCTACGCGCCGAGGACGGCCTCGCTGGTCTCGAACTCGCGCGCACCGAGCGGCCGGACCTCGTCTTGCTGGACGTGATGCTGCCGAGGATGTCCGGCCTCGATGTCTGCCGCATCCTCCGCACCGAGCAGCCGATGCCGATCCTCATGCTGACCGCCCGCGACAGCGAGGCCGACAAGGTCCAGGGCCTCGACCTCGGCGCGGACGACTACGTCACCAAGCCGTTCTCGATGCGAGAACTCCGCGCCCGCGTCTCATCGGCGCTGCGCCGCGACGAACTCTCGCGCAGCGTCGCCGCGACCGACCGCAAGAGCGGCGACCGCCTGGAGGGCGGAGACATCATCCTCGACCTCGTCGCCCACGAAGTAACAGTTCGAGGGCTGCCGGTCGCGCTCCGCCCCCGCGAGTTCTCACTCCTCGAGTACCTGATGCGCCACCCCGGTCAGGCGCTGTCCCGCGAGATGATCCTCGAGTCGGTCTGGGGCTACAGCTACGTCGGCGAAACCCGGACGGTCGACGTCCACGTCCGTTGGTTGCGGGAGAAGATCGAAGAAGACGCGGCCCGTCCAGCGCACCTCCAAACCGTTCGTAGCGTCGGGTACAAGTTCGTGCCATGAGGCGCGGAGCCGTCGTTGTCCTCCTCGCCATCAGCGCGGGGTTAGCCGTGGCCGCCTTGCCTGTGGGTCTCGGGATCGCTGCCGCTGCGGGTGCGGTTCTCGCCTCGGCCGTGGTGGTGCGGAGCGGCCGTCCACGCGTCATGACAACGGCTCCAGCTGTGCAGCCCAGCCCCGTTGAACCGAGCGAAGAAGCGTCGGACTGGCTCGAGACAGTCCCTTGCGGCGTGCTCCTCTTGGACGACGACCTGCTGGTTGTCGGGGCCAACGAGGCGGCGCTGGACCTCTGCGGTCGGGACCGTCGCGACGTCGAGGGCGTTTCGCTGATCCGCGCGATTCGAGACCACAACATCGCGCAGATCGCCCGTGAGTCGTCCGGGGCCCCCGAGGAGGTCGACGTCCGCGACGGTCAGATGGTGCGGGCGACCGCCACTCGTCTGGACGAGCCGATCGCGGGGGCGCGCCATGTCCTCGCACTTGAAGACCTGACGGAGCTGCGCGACGCGCAGCGGGCACGCTCGGATCTGATCGCCAACGCCTCGCATGAGCTGCGTACGCCGGTCACAGCAGCACTCGCCCTCGCCGAGACGCTAGAACTTGGTGTCTCCGACGAAAGCTTGCAGCAGGACTTTCACCAACGCTTGACCGGCGAGATCTCACGGCTGAGCGAGATCATCGAGGGACTGCTCAACCTCTCGCGTGTCGAGTCGGGGAGCGACGAGTTCGTCATCGAGCCCCTGCGCCCACGGGAGCTGCTCGAGACGGCGGCGCGTCGGATCGAGCCGCTGCTAGCGGCCGGCCAATCGCTCGAGATCGTCGATGAGTCGACGACGTTGGTCGACGGCGACCGCGAGCGCGTGCTCGAGGTGCTCGCGAACCTGCTCGACAACGCGCTGCGAGTCAGCCCGAATGACGGCCTGGTCAGGCTGGCCGCCGTGCCGGCCGATGGCGAGGTCCAGTTCGAGGTTCGGGATCAGGGACCGGGCATCATTCTTCGCGACCGAACGCGCGTCTTCGAGCGCTTCTACACCGGCGACGAGTCCCGGACGGCGAGCAGTGGTCTCGGTCTGGCGATCGCTCGCCACATCGTGACCAGGCAGGGAGGTCGCATCTGGGTCGCCGACGAGGTCCCGGGCGCAACTCTGTGCTTCACACTTCCGGCGAGTCGGAGCGGCGCTGACACCGCAGACTCGGCGTGGGAAAGCGGCGAGCTGTCTGCGAGCTCGTCGGCAGCTGCGGGCGCGATCTCGGAGGCTAGCCGAAGCGACCGGTGATGTAGTCCTCGGTTCGGCTGTCATTCGGGCTAGTGAAGAGCTGGTCGGTACGACCGTATTCGACGAGCCGGCCCACGAGGTCCTCCTCGGCGAGCATGAATGCGGTTCGGTTCGAGACCCGCGCTGCCTGCTGCATGTTGTGAGTAACGATGACAATCGTGTAGTCAGCGGCCAGCTCTTGCATCAGGTCTTCGATGCGTTGGGTCGCGATCGGGTCGAGTGCCGAGCAGGGCTCGTCCATCAGGATCACCTCGGGTTGTACGGCGATCGCGCGGGCGATGCAGAGCCGCTGCTGCTGCCCACCGGAGAGCGCGAGGCCGGACTCCTTCAGTTGGTCTTTGACCTCGTCCCAGAGCGCCGCCTGTCGCAGTGATCGCTCAACGAGCTCGTCCATGTTGCCCTTGTAGCCGTTGATCCGGGCGCCGAAGGCCACATTCTCGTAGATGGATTTCGGGAACGGGTTGGGCTTCTGGAAGACCATGCCCACCGCGCGCCGGACCTCGACGGGGTCGACATCCGATCCGTATAGCGGGTCTCCGTCGACGCGGATCTGACCTTCGATCCGCACGCCGGGGATCAGCTCGTTCATGCGGTTGATGCAGCGGAGCAGGGTGCTCTTGCCGCAGCCAGACGGCCCAATTAGCGCCGTGATCTCGTGTCGCTGGACATCGAGGCTGACGCCCTCGATCGCCTTCTTGGCGCCGTACCATAGGCCCACGTCGTCGATCTGGACGGCGACGTCCTCGATGGTGTCTTCTTGCTGGTCGATCTGCGCGGCGCCAAGGGTTGGCCGGAAGTCACGGCCCGAAGAGGAAGCGCCGACGGCGGCGTCTCGCTCATCAGCGACCTGCTCGTCGACCACGGCGACGCCCCCGTTCGAATTCGTGGAATCGGCCATGAGTGTAACTCCTAGCGGCTGGCCGGGCCGCCGAAGCGGTGGCGCAGGTAGACGGCGATGGCGTTCATGGAGAGCAGCACGATCAAGAGGACGATGATCCCGGTCGCGGCGAGATCCTGGAAGTCGAGCTGAGGCCGTACCGCCCAGCCGAAGATTTGAATCGGCATCACAGTGAAGTCATCGAGTGGGTTGCCCGGCGTGAAGGCGACGAACGAGAGCGCACCGATCATGATCAGCGGCGCGGTTTCTCCGATGGCGCGCGAGAGCGCGAGGATCGTGCCGGTCATGATTCCTGGGAACGCCTGCGGCAAAACATGACTTCGCACGGTCTGCCAGCGGGTCGCTCCAACGCCGTACGAGGCTTCGCGGATCGATGGTGGCACTGCCTTCAGCGCCTCCTGCGAGGCGACGATCACGACTGGGAGGATCAGCAGCGCGAGCGTCGCAGAGCCGGCGAGAACCGATCGATCTAGATCGCGCAGGCCGAGGTCTTCTAGGCTCGGGCCGATGCCGATGGTGCCGCGGACGAAGAGCTGCAACCCGAGAATGCCGTAGACGATCGAGGGGACGCCGGCGAGGTTCGAGATGTTTGTCTGGAGGAGTCGAGTGACGGCGTTCTTGGGCGCGTACTCCTCGAGGTACACGGCGGCCCCCACGCCGATCGGGAAGGCGAGCAGCGCTGTGAAGCCGATCACCCAGAGCGAGCCCCAGAAGGCGGATTTGAAGCCAGCTTGCTCGGCGAACCGGGAGGGGAAGCGGTTCAGGAAATCCAGCTCGAGGAAGTGGATTCCGTCGCGCCAAACCTCGATGAGGAGGACGGCGAGCACGATGATTCCGACGAGGGTGCCGAGGAGGGCGACGCCTTGGAAGATCACACCGATCATGTGCCGTCGAGCGAGGTTGACCTCGAAGAGGTCGCGCGTGGTGGCGGCGGGAGCCTCGGCGGTCATTCGTAGCGCTCCCGGTATCGCTGGACGACGCGGGCGCTGATCAGGTTCATCAGCAGGGTCATCGCGAAGAGGGTCAGCGCGACCGCGAAGATCGTGCGGAACTCGGTCGTCCCTTGCGGCGTGTCGCCGAGCGAGACGTTGACGATGTACGCGGTCATCGTCTGGAAGCTGTCGAGAATGTCGAAGCCCATGCGGGGGGTAGCGCCCACGGCCAGCGTGACCGCCATCGTTTCACCGATCGCCCTCGAGATGGCGAGGATGTAGGAGGCGACGATTCCGCTCAGGGCGGCGGGGAAGGTGACCCTCGTGACCACCTCGAACTTGGTGGCGCCAACGCCGTACGCGGCCTCTCGCAACTCCTGAGGCACAGCGCGCATGGAGTCGTCGGAGATGGAGGAGACCATTGGGATCGTCATGATCCCAACCACGATCATGCCGGAGAGGGCGTTGAAGACGCCGATCTCGGGGAAGATGGTGTCTTTCAGGAACGGGGTGATGAAGGTCAGGGCGAAGTAGCCGAAGACGATCGTTGGGATCCCGGCGAGGACCTCGAGGACGGGCTTGATGATGCTTCGGATCTGGGGGCTGGCGTACTCGGAGAGGTAGATCGCGGCGAGGGTGCCGACGGGGAGCGCGACCAGCGACGCGCCGAGGGCGACGATCAGGGTGCCGTTGACCAGGGGCAGGACGCCGAAGCCGGCCGACTGGAAGAGGGGCGTCCACCGGGTTCCGGTGAAGAACTCGAGCGGGCTGATTTCAGTGAAGAAGGTGAGGCCCTCGGCGAGGAGGATGGCGACGATGCCGACCGTCGTGACGACGGTGACGGCGGCGCAGGCGAAGAGGCTGAGGCCGATCAGCTGCTCGAAGAGGTGCCGGGAGCGGCTGCGTTTGAATCGCGCAGACGCTCCCGAACCGTCAATCGCTGGTGTTCCCGTGGCCATGGATCTCCGCCCCGCAACCGTCGGCGATGCTAACTGGCGATCGCGTCCTCGACCACGCCGCGTGAAGCTTCGATCTCGGCGGTGGTGACGGCGGTGTAGCCGACCTCGCCGACGAGCGGGATCGCTTCGTCGCTCAAGTAGAAGCGGACGAACTCACGGACCTGCTCCTTGTCGCGGAGCGAGTCCTCACGGACGTAGATGAAGAGCGGGCGGGAGAGGACATAGCTGCCGTCCGCGACCGTCTCGTTGGTGGGCACCACGCCGTTGATCGGGATGACCTGGAGGCGGTCCTGGTTCTCCGCGAAGTAGGCGTAGCCGAAGTAGCCGATGGTGTTGTCGTCGCCAGAGATGCCGACCACGAGGACGTTGTCGTCCGTGGAGGCGGTGTAGTCGGCGCGGCTGCCACCGATGTCTTCGGTGATCTCTTCGTTGAAGAAGTCGAAGGTGCCGGAGTCGGTGTCCGGGGCGTAGATGTCGATGTCCTCGTCGGGCCAGGACTCGTCGACCTGGTTCCACTTCGTGATCTCGCCCTCCGAGGGCGCGCCGAAGATGGTGGCGAGCTGCTCGGTGGTGAGGCCATCGACGAGGAAGTCGTTCTCGGTGCTGGTGACGACGGCTAGACCGTCGAGGCCGACGAGGACCTCGATGAAGTCGATGTCGTTGCCCGCACAGGCCTCGCGCTCGGAGTCCTTGATGGGGCGCGAGGCGTCGGAGATGTCGGTCTCACCGGCGCAGAACTTCTCGAACCCGCCGCCGGTGCCGGAGACGCCGACGGTGACGCGGACGTCCGGGGCGACCTTGCGGAACTCCTCCGCGACGGCCTCGGTGATGGGGAAGACGGTGCTGGAACCGTCGACCGCCACGTCACCGCTCAGCGACGCGAGGTCGACTTCGTCGCCGTCATCCATCGGGTCGCTGGCGACCATCTCGCCGGCGATCGCCTGCTCGACCACGTCGCGTGAGGCTTCGATCTCGGCGGTGGTGACGGCGGTGTAGCCGACCTCACCGACGAGGGGGATCGCTTCGTCGCTCAGGTAGAAGCGGACGAACTCGCGGACCTGCTCCTTCTCCTGGAGCGAGTCGATGCGGACGTAGATGTAGAGCGGCCGCGAGAGGACATAGCTGCCGTCGGCGACTGTCTCGTCGGTGGGGATGACGCCGTTGACCGGGATGACCTGGAGGCTGCCCTGGTTCTCGGCGTAGTAGGCGTAGCCGAAGTAGCCGATGGTGTTGTCGTCGCCGGAGATGCCGACGACGAGGACGTTGTCGTCGGTCGAGGCGGTGTAGTCGGCGCGGCTGCCGCCGATGTCTTCGGTGATCTCCTCGTTGAAGAAGTCGAAGGTGCCGGAGTCGGTGTCCGGGGCGTAGATGTCGATGTCTTCGTCGGGCCAGGACGGGTCGACCTGGTTCCACTTGGTGATCTCGCCCTCCGAGGGGGCGCCGAAGATGGTGGCGAGCTGCTCGGTGGTGACGCCGTCGGTCAGGAAGTCGTTGTCGGTGCTGGTGACGACGGCGAGGCCGTCGAGGCCAACGAGGACTTCGACGAATTCGATGTCGTTCTCGGCGCAGGCTTCGCGCTCGGAGTCCTTGATGGGGCGGGAGGCGTCGGAGATGTCGGTCTCGCCGGCGCAGAACTTCTCGAACCCGCCGCCGGTGCCGGAGACGCCGACGGTGACGCGGACGTCCGGGGCGACCTTGCGGAACTCTTCGGCGACCGCTTCCGTGATGGGGAAGACGGTGCTGGAGCCGTCGACGGCGACGTCGCCGCTGAGGTCTTCGAGGTTGGTGCCGCCGTTGGCGGAGCCGTTGTCGTCTGGTGCGGGGGTTGCGGTTGGATCGTCATCGTCGCCGCCACAGGCAACGGCGAACAGCGCGAGGAGCGCGGCCGCGACGCTGATGAGCAGAAATCGCCGTTTGGCGAACAGTCGCTCCATGTCTTCTCGTCCTTCGTGACTGGGAGCCGACGACCCGCCGACTCGTTCCCTCTGAACCGTTGGCGAGCATCGAGCCGCGTCGTTAAGCGGTCATTAATCGTTCGACCCTCTAATCGACGCCATCACACCAGCGATGTTTCTCCGGTGGTCTCGACGATCGTGAGGGCGGGCCTGGACGACCGTGAGGGCCAACCTGACCGCTCCGCGGGGGCCAAGGGACCATCGCGGGGCCACGTGACCGCTGCTGGAGTGACCGCTGCTGGATGGAGCGATCGAGATGAGCGAGCAAGCCGAGCCGTCAGCGTCAGAGGACGCGTACACCCCCGACGTGACCCAGGCACTGCGGACCGTGGTAGCGAATCTCGCGCGGGAAACCGAGGGCCAGTTCAACGTCGAGACGGTGGAGCGATTCGTTCGCGACTCGTTCGACTCGCTGGGGAACGCGCGGATCAAGAGCTTCGTGCCGGTGATCGCGGAGCGTTTCGCCCGTGACCGATTGCGGGCGCTGGCGAAGGTCGAGGGTGGTTCCGGCGACGGCGTGCCGCACGTCTTATTCCTGTGCGTGCACAACGCGGGGCGTTCGCAGATGGCGGCGGGGTGGATGAAGCATCTCGCAGCGGGCCGGGTCGCGGTCTACTCTGGCGGCTCTGAGCCGACGGACGCGATCAACTCGGCCGCGGTGGAGGCGATGTCCGAGGTGGGGATCGACATCTCGGAGGAGTTCCCGAAGCCGTGGACGGACGAGATCGTGCAGGCGGCGGACGTGGTGGTGACGATGGGTTGCGGTGACGCGTGCCCGGTGTTCCCGGGGACGCGGTACGTGGACTGGGAGCTGGACGATCCGGCGGGACGGGACGTGGCGGCGGTGCGACCGATCCGGGATGAGATCCGTGCTCGTGTCGAGACGTTGCTTGCGGAGGTCGTCACGCCAGTCGAGCCGGCGGCGGAGGGCCGGTGATCCCGGCACGATTCCACCCGTACGCGGCGGAGGTCGTGGGGACGTTCATCCTCGTGCTGTTCGGCACGGGATCGGTCGCCGCGGCGGTGCTGACCGGGGCCCAGATGGGGCTGTGGCAGGTGGCGGTGGTGTGGGGCTTCGGCGTCACGCTGGCGATCTACGCGACGGCGAGCATCTCGGGCGCGCATCTCAACCCGGCGGTGACGCTGGCGTTCGCGATCTGGCGACCGAACGACTTCCCGATGTCACGGCTGCCGGGCTACTGGGGGTCGCAGCTGGCCGGCGCGGCGCTGGGCGGGCTGGCGATCCTGGTGGCGTTCGGGCCGTTCATCGATCGGTTCGAAGAGGATCGCGGGCTGGTCCGTGGCGAGCCGGGCAGCCAGGCGTCGGCGATGGTGTTCGGGGAGTATTTCCCGAACCCGGACGTGTTCGGCACCGACGAACGCGCCTTCGATCTCGTGTCACCGCTAATGGCGGTTGGGGTCGAGGCATTCGGGACCGCGGTGCTGGTGTTCGTGATCTTTGCGCTGGTGGATCAGTGGAACAGCTCGCGGCCGGGCGCGTCGCTGGCGCCGTTCTTCATCGGCTTCACGGTGGCGGCGCTGATCAGCCTGTTCGCGCCGATCACTCAAGCGGGCTGGAACCCAGCACGGGATTTCGGCCCGCGGATCGTCGCGTTCCTGGCCGGTTGGGACTCGATCGCGATCCCCGGGCCACGCGACGGATTCTGGGTCTACATCGTGGGGCCGCTGATCGGCGGGCTGGCCGGCGCCGGGATGTACGAGCGGTTGATCCGACCCGGGATGCGGGCGGCATCCAGCGAGGCCGAGGTGCGCTGAGCGGCCCGCCCGGGATCCCACCGGGCGTTGTCGTGGGGCGCAGGGGCGACCCGGCTGTGTAAGATAAGGCGCACTATGGTCACCCCCGAGCCCCAGCCCCGCGGTGAACTCCGCGAGCGCTTTCACCGGCAGCTGTCGGAGCTCCAGGATCACACGCTCGAGATGACCTCGATGGTCGATCGCGCGATCGAGCGTTCGGTCGAGGCGCTGGTGAACCGCGACACGGCGCTGGCGCGGGTGGTGATCGACGAGGATCAGCTGGTCAATGAGGCCGGGTACGGCATCCACGATCAGTGCGTCGCGCTGCTGGCGCAGCAGAGTCCGATGGCGGGCGATCTGCGCCTCGTCATTTCAGTAACCGCAATCGCGACTGACCTCGAGCGGATGGGCGATCACGCCGAGGGGATCGCTCGGATCGTGGTGATGATGCAGGACGAGCCGCTGGTGAAGCCGCTGGTCGATATCCCGCTGATGTCCGAGAAGTCGCGCGAGATGATGAACAATGCGGTGCAGGCGTTCGTGGACCGCGATACCGATGCGGCGTTCGCGGTGGGCCGCTCCGACGACGAGGTCGATGAGCTGTACAACACGGTCTATAGCGATCTGATCAGCGTGATGGTGACGGATCAGAGCACGATCGAGCCGGCGACGCACCTGCTCTGGGTAGCGCACAACCTGGAGCGGATCGCGGACCGCGCCACGAACATCGCGGAGCGCACCGTATACACGGTCACAGGCGAGCTCCCACAAATGGACGTCTCCTTCTACTAGGGGCGTTCCGCCCCTCTTTGGGTTGGTTCCAGGCCCGTTCCGGGCTTTCTGGGTTGGTTCCGGGTGTTCTTGCTGCTCCTCCATCAGGGCGGGAATTCAGCCTGGTCGCGGCGTTCGGCCCGATGCGGTCGAGTTCGGGCGGGGCCTGTTCGATGATCCCGGGAGAGTGATCGCGCACGCGGTCGCGGTGTGTCGCTCGGGATATGATTAAGGTCATGAACAGATCTCGCGGGCGCCGGCTGGCGTCACGACGTCGGTTCTTACAGCTCGGCGGGGCGGCCGCCGGGGCTGCGTTCCTCGCGGCTTGTGGGGCCGATCCCGAGTCTGAGCCTTCCGTCTCCGAGCGGCCGGCCGAGTCCACCTCGGGAGGTGCGGGGACGGCGACGCCAGTGGTGACCTCGGCCTCGAGCGTGGCTTCGCCACCGCAGGCGGCCGGTCCGGCGCGGGCGATCGGGGACCGGCGGCAGCTCGAGCGGCTGGCGCTGCCGGGGACGCCGTGGGAGACGCCGGTGCTGATCAATCGGAGCGGCGAGCCGGGGCCGAGCGTGATGATCCTGGGCGGGGTGCACGGGAACGAGCCGGGGAGCTGGGCGGCGGCCGAGGTGATCGCGGACTGGATGCCGGACCGCGGGGTAACGGTGGTGATCCCGCGGGCGAATATCGTGGCGACGCACGCGCTGGAGCGTACGCTGCCGGAGCTTGGGGACCTCAATCGGTTCTACCCGGGGGAGCCGCTCGAGTCGACCGAGGCGTTCCCGATGCAGTGGATGGCGTATTCGATCGTCGAGCTGGCTCGCGAGTTCGAGGTGGGGCTGCTGCTGGACCTGCACGAGTCGTGGGGGTTCTTCAACGAGCGGACCGAGAACGGAACGGCGTTCCTGGGACAGACGGTGACGAACGGGGCGGATGTGTCGGAGACGCCGCGGATCGAGGCGGTGACCGACACGGTGAACGCACTGATCAGCGACCGTGAGCAGCTGGTGCTGCGCGATCGCGATCGGAACCGGTTCGCGACGGTGACGCAGCGTCCGCCGTTCGATCCGTCGTGGCCGACCGGGGGCACGTCATCGCTGGGGCTCGACCAGTTCGTTCCGGGGCTGGTGCCGGTGCTGGTGGAGATGGGGCAGCAGGGGCAACCGGAGGCGCGCCGTTCCGAGCTGCACCAGCTGGTGGTGGAGTCGGCGCTTCGCCACGAGGGGCTGCTGATCGCCTGACGCACGTGTCGTCTCGGCCGCTCGGGGTCTGATCCCGATCGCCGATCAGGCCGCGTCGCGTCTGCTCCCGTCGCGGGTAGATCGCGTTCGTATGGCGGGCCGCTCCTATACTTCCGTCCTCAGTACCTTCTGTCACCCGGTGCAGCGCGGAGCGTGTCGTGTCGAAGTCGGTCGATGGTCCCCTGGTCTGCGCGATCGCGGAGCGGTTCGGCACGCCGGTCTACAGCTACGACGCGGGGGTGATCCGCGAGCGGGTGGCGTCGCTGTCGCGCTTCGACGTGGTTCGGTACGCGCAGAAGGCGAGCTCGAACACTCACATCCTGCGGGTGCTGCGCGAGCTGGGTGTCGCCGTCGACGCGGTCTCGGGCGGTGAGGTGGAGCGCGCGCTGCGCGTGGGGTACACGGGGGCCGGCGAGCCCTCGGACCTGGTGTTCACCGCGGACATCATCGACGAGGCGACGTTGCAGCTGGTGGTGGATCGCGATGTGCCGGTCAACGCGGGGTCGGCGGACATGCTGCGGCAGCTGGGCGCGCGCTCGCCGGGGCACCGGGTGTGGCTGCGGATCAACCCGGGCTTCGGCCACGGACACAGTCAGAAGACCAACACGGGTGGCGAGTCCTCGAAACACGGGATCTGGCACGAGGATCTCGCGGAGGCGCTCGCGGTGGTCGACGAGTTCGGCCTGGACCTCGTTGGGTTGCATATGCACATCGGGTCGGGGACGGACTTCGAGCACCTACAGCTGGTGGCCGGGGCGATGGTGGAGCAGATCCGGGCGGTGGGCCGGGACGTGCGGGCGGTGTCGTGCGGGGGCGGGCTGCCGGTGCCGTACCGGGCAGGCGACGCGGGGATCGACCTCGATGCGTACTTCAACGTGTGGGACGTGGCGCGGCGCGATATCGAGCGGAGCGTGGAGCACGACGTGTCGCTGGAGATCGAGCCGGGCCGGTACCTGGTGGCGGAGGCGGGGCAGCTGATCGCGGAGGTGCGCGCGGTGAAGCGGACGAGCCTGAGCCGCTTCGCGCTGGTGGATGCCGGGTTCAACGATCTGATGCGGCCGACGATGTACGGGAGCTACCACGAGATCTCGGTGGTGCGACGCGACGGGTCGGTAGTTGGCGGCAGCTCGCAACCGACGGTGGTGGGCGGGCCGCTCTGCGAGTCGGGCGACGTGTTCACGCAGGAGGAGGGGGGCCTCGTCGTCCCGCGCGACCTGCCGGAGATCGAGGTGGGCGACTACCTGGTGTTCCACGACGCGGGGGCCTACGGCTCCTCGATGGCGAGCAACTACAACACGCGGGGGCTGGCGCCGGAGGTGCTGATCGAGGACGGCGAGCCGCGCTTGATCCGGCGCCGGCAGACGATCGACGACCTGCTGAGTCTCGAGGAAGAGGTCTAGTCCTCGACGCTTCCGCTGTCCTCGATCGGTTGGGAACTCGCTCCGGGCGGCCGTGGCGAGCGCTCCTCGGGGGTGGCCGTCGCGGCGGTGCGCCGAGGGATGGTGGCGACAGGTAGTATCAGGGCCCGCGCGGCGTGTCAGACCGCGCGACCTCGAAGCTGCCGAAGGACACCGTCATGTGCTTTCCGTACGACGCGACACCGCCGATCACGCCGATAGCCGGGGCGGCGATCGATACGGAGGACCTGACGCTGACGGCGGGCGACGGCACGGCGTTCGCGGCGTTCGTCGCGCGCGCCGAGGAGTCGCTGGGCCCGGCGGTGGTGGTGATGCCGGACGTGCGCGGGCTGTTCCCGTTCTACGAGGAGCTGGCGATGCGGTTCGCGGAGCGCGGCTACGACGCGATCGCGATGGACTACTTCGGCCGCAGCGCGGGCGTGGGCAAGCGGGATGCGGAGTTCGAGTTCCGCGAGCACATCGCGCAGACGACGTTCGAGGGCGTGAAGCAGGACGTCGCGGCGTGCGTCGCGTACCTGAGATCTGCGCCGGGCAACGAGTCGCGCGAGGTGTTCACGGTGGGCTTCTGCTACGGCGGGAGCGGTTCCTGGGGGCAGGCGGCGAACGGCCACGGCCTGTCCGGGGCGATCGGGTTCTACGGTCACCCCACGCGCGAAGGATTCCCGGCGGGGGCCGCGGCCTCGGTGGATCTGGTCCCGCAGTTCGAGTGCGCGATCCTCGGGCTGATGGGCGGCGCGGACCAGGGGATCCCTCAGGAGGAGGTGGCGACGTACGAGGCGGCGCTGGAGGCGGCCGGCACCGACCACGAGATCGTGAGCTACGCGGGCGCGCCGCATTCGTTCTTCGACCGTGGGTTCGAGGAGTACGCGACCGAGTCGGCGGATGCCTGGGACCGGGTGCTCCGGTTCATCGAGCAGCATTCCGCCGTGACGGCCGCCTGACGATCGCACCGACTACGACCAGCCAGACCGACCGCGACCAGCGATAGGAACCGACCCGATGCAATTCAGCGCATGGCCGAACCAGCCCGGGGCCTGGGAGCCGCTCCGCGACTTCGCGACGCACGTGGAGGCGAGCGGCTGGGACGGCCTGTGGATCGCCGATCACTTCATGCCGAACCAGGCAGACAACAGCGGTCCGACCGGGGAGGCCTGGACCTCGTTGGCGGCGTTGGCCGCGTCCGTGCCGCGGGTGCGGCTGGGGACGATGGTCACGGGGAACACGTACCGGCACCCGGCGGTACTGGCGAAGATGGCGGCGCAGGTCGACATCATCAGCGGCGGTCGGCTGGTCCTGGGGATTGGGTCGGCGTGGCAGGAGAACGAGCACGAGGCGTATGGGATCCCGTTCCACACCGTGGGCGGGCGATTGCGGCGCCTCGAAGAGGCGGTGCAGGTGATCCGCGGCCTGTTCGCCGACGAGCGGACGGACTTCGACGGGAAGTTCTACCAGCTGGCGAACGCGCCGCTGGCGCCGAAGCCGGTGCAGCGCCCGCGACCGCCGCTGCTGATCGGTGGCGGCGGCGAGCGGGTGACGATGCGGATCGCGGCGCAGTACGCGGACGAGTGGAACGTGTGGGGCGACCCGAACACGTTGCGCCGCAAGATCGGGGTGCTGGAGCGGCACTGTGCGGACCTCGGACGGGACGCCTCGGAGATCCGGAAGTCGGCGAACGCGATGTTCCTCGTGACGGACGACGCGTCAGCGGCGGAGGAGGCGAAGCAGGCGAACCCGCGGCTGCAGGCGGGGTCGGCCTCGGAGTTGCAGTCGGTGGTGCAGGAGTACGTCGACGCGGGGGTAGACGAGCTGGTGGTGCCGGTGTTCCAGCTCCGAGGCGATCAGAACGCGGACCGTGCGAAGGCCTCGGCGGATCAGTTCTTGAGTGAGGTCGCGTCCGCGTTCCGGTAGGGCCGGTTCGAACGATGCGGCGAGCTGATCTATCGAACGAGCAGGCGCGTCGCATTGCCCTCGGTGCGCAGGGGTTCGCCGAGCGGCGGCCGAGCGGGCGAGTGGACGTGCGTCACCTGCGGCGGGTGCTGCAGCGGATCAAGCTGCTCCAGCTCGACTCGGTGAACGTGGTGGTGCGGTCGCACTACATGCCGTTCTTCTCGCGGCTGGGGCCGTACCGGCAGGAGATGCTGCACGACCTGGCGTTCCGACGGCGCGAGTTGTTCGAATACTGGGGTCATGAGGCCTCGTTGCTGCCGATTGAGCACCATGCGCTGTTTCGACACCGGATGGCGGAGGCGAAGCCGCGCTACCGGTCGGCGACGCTGTTCAAGGAGCACCCGGAGTACGCGGCGCAGGTGCTGGAGGAGGTCCGGGCGAACGGGCCGCTGACGGTTGCGGACCTCGAAGAGCCGGGGAGACGGACGGGGCCGTGGTGGGGGTACGGGCCAGGGAAGGTTGCCCTCGAATGGCACTTCCGCACGGGGGAGCTGACGACACACGAGCGGCGCGGGTTCACGCGGGTGTACGACCTGATGGACCGCGTGATGCCCGATCACGTCCTCGAACAGCCCGAGCCGTCGACGGAGGAGGCGCACCGGGCGCTGCTGCTGTTGGCGGCGGAGGCGCACGGGGTGGGGACGGCGAAGGACCTGGCGGACTACTACCGGATCACGGTGCCTCGGGCGCGGCCACGCCTCGAGGAGCTGGCCGACGCGGGGCGGCTGGAGCGGGTGCGCGTTGCGGGGTGGAAGCAGCCGGCGTTCAAGCACCCGGCGGCGAAGCTGCCTCGGCGGATCGAGGGGCGGGCGCTGCTGACGCCGTTCGACCCGGTGGTGTGGCTGCGGGAGCGGGCGAGTCGCCTCTTTGGCTTCGACTACACGATCGAGATCTACGTGCCGGCGCCGAAGCGGCAGTACGGGTACTACGTGATGCCGTTCCTGCTGGACGGGGAGCTGGTGGCGCGCGTCGACCTCAAGGCGGACCGACAGGCCTCGGTGCTGCGGGCGCAGGCGACGCATCTCGAGGCGGGCGCGGATGCGCCGCGAGTGGCCTCGGAGCTGGCGGGGGAGCTGGGGACGATGGCTAGGTGGCTGGGCCTCGATGGGGTGGAGGCACGGCGGAAGGGGGACCTGGCGCCGGAGTTGCGGGCGTCGCTGGGGTAGCTGGCCTCGAAGGGGCGTAGCCCTCGGGAGGTGGGGGGACGCTGACCTCGGGAGGTGGATTGGCCTCGGGGGCGGGGGGAGGCCGGCGAGGGGGAGCCTCGCCGGGCCTCGGAGGGTGGATTGGCGTCGGGAGGGTGGGGGAGACCCGGCGAGGGGGGCGCCCTCGCCGGAGCGGGTTGGGCTAGATGCCGAGGTCGCGACTCAGCTCGTAGACCCTGAGGTACGGGCTTGCACCTCCGATTGCGACGGCGAGGTTCCGGCCGTCATCTGTGATCGCAACGTCGTTTCCCGTGCTGTTGCCGCCAGCCACATCAACCTGCGTTTCCGGCCCGAGCGCGGTTCCGTCGAACGGGATGATTCGTAAGGAGACCGAACCGCCGCCCTCCCCCTGCCCGATGATCACGAACTGTCCGCTCTTGCTCCAAGTGACCGCTTCTCCATTGGCGTTCAGGATTGTCCGAGGGATCGTCGTGATCACGGACCCAAAGGTGCCGTTCTCAAACGAGTAGATCTGGCCCATCACCCCGGTAGCTGAGCCAAAGACCACCGCCGCGAAGCTGCCGTCGGGCGAGAATGCGGCGTCCTGGACGGTGCTCGGGGGTAGCGACGATGGCACGACTGCTGGACTCAGCGTTACGCCGTCGAACGGGTACACCTGAACGAACGGCGTCGCGGTGAGACCGACGATCAGCTGGTTTCCATCGGATGAGAACTGGACGCTCTGGATGTTTGTGGCGGTCGTGGTTGGAGCGATCGGAGTGCCCAGCGCGGTTCCGTTCCACGGGTAGATGAGCGGGCCACCGTCGCCCTCCGCGCTGGCGACGAACGTTCCGTCCGGCGAGAAGGCGCAGTCCCTGGACGTCGATCCGATCGGGGACGCAGCGGGCAGCACCTCGGTTCCGAGCGATGAGCCGTCCCAGGGGAAGACGGAGAGGTGATCGCCGCTGTCGTAGGCGACGGCGATGAAGTCGCCGTCCGGATGAACGGAAACGCCACGGCCGGCCGTCGCCGAAGTTGGAACGGCTGTCGCCGTGGAGCCGAAACCGCCCGAGCCGAACGCGTATGCACGGAAGAATGGCGTGACATCGTGGGCGATCGCTACTGTCGTGCCCTGAGGATCGATGCTCACACCGTTGCCGTTGTTGGCTGGCAAGGTTCCCGGCGTGACCGCCGTCGTGGTGATTTCCGTGTTGTCGAGTAGTGGCGCGATCTGATCCGCAGTGGCGAGGCCGGCGGCGCTGTGGCGGTGGTCGCCGCGGGAGGCTTCGGAGGCGGTGCCGGGGGCGCCGGCAGCGGAGGTGACGTCGGCGGGGGTGGCGTCGGAGAGGCCGACGCCGGGGGACTTGATGATGGCCACGGTTAGGCCTCCTCGCGGTGGTCGGTGGTGACCTTGAGGGTGGCGTCGGCGGTGACGCGGATGGCTTTGAAGTTCACGAGCTCGGGGGCCGATTCGAGGATGATGGAGGCGCCGGCGTCGACGAGATGGCCCTCGGAGGCGGTGGGGGCGGGGCCGTCGGTGCGGAAGCGGATCTGGTCGGTTTCGACGGTGATGAGGGCGCGGTTGCGGCCTTCGCGGGTGGCGTTGGCGATGCCGACCGCGCTCGTGCCCACGGTGATGCTTTCGTATCCGAAGTTGGCCACGGGGTGGCTCTCCTTTCGTGCCGGGGGTTCGCCGAATCCGGGCGCGACGATCCAGCGGCGAGGGCGCCGTGTCTCGCGAGCTGGTCGTCGTGATTCGTGCGGGTCCCGATGTGTTGGGTTCAGGTTGGCAGGACCGCAGACTCTTTCAAGTGGCTGACCTGGAAGCGATCACGTGGCCTGGCTCTCGGAGTATGCGGGTCGAGATCAGGGCCTCGAGTGGGGTCGGGGATTCGCAGTGGGGGTGGGCCTCGATCATGGCTCTCGGCGGGCGGGATCTTGACTCATGCGAGGTCTAGATCCCGAGCGGGCTGGTCGGATCGGAGGCTGTCGAGTCCCGGAGTCCGGTGAACTCGGGAGGCTGCTGAGTTCTGAGCGGCTTGGAGGTCCGAGCGGTCGGGGAGTTCCGATACCTCGGGACTTCCGGGGGGCTAGCGGTTCCGGGGGCTGGTGATCCCGAGGGCCAGTGAATCCGGAGGGCCAGTGAATCCGGGGGGGCCGGTGATTCCGGGGGGCGGTGACTCCGGAGGGCGGTGACTCCGGAGGGTCGGCGAGTTCCGGAGGGTCGGCGAGTTCCGGAGGGTCGGTGATTCCGGAGGGTCGGCGATTCCGGAGGGCCGGCGATTCCGGAGGGGTGGTGATTCCGGAGGGCCAGTGAATCCGGGGAGTCGGTGACTCCGGGGAGTCGGTGACTCCGGAGGGTCGGCGAGTTCTGGAGGGTCGGCGAGTTCCAGAGGGTCGGTGATTCCGGAGAGCCGGTGATTCCAGAGGGTCGGTGATTCCGAAGGGGCGGTGACTTCGGAGGGTCGGTGATTCCGAAGGGGCGGTGACATCGGAGGGGCGGTGATTCCGGAGGGCCGGCGATTCCGGAGGGTGGCGGGTCCGGACTGTCGGTGGGTTCGGGTGGGGAGGGGAGTTCATCGCCAGTCGTTTGAGCGGCTGGCGGCTCGTGTGGCTCCTGGGCGACGCGGCCCGGGATCGGACAAGGCGCCGGAGGGTGCCGGCGCCTTGTCTGGGTGGTCGCGGGTGCAGTGGGGTTACTGCGAGCCGCGGGGGCTGTGCCTTTCTCGATGCCTCCTCGGCTACTGGGAGCCGCGGAGGCGGGGGTCGAGTTCGTCGCGGAGGGCGTCGCCGAACATGTTGGTCGCGAAGACGACGATGCTGATGGCGAGGCCGGGCATGAGGGCGAGCCGCGGGTTGGTGTTGAAGTAGATCGCGCCGTTGCCGGAAAGCATGGCGCCCCACGATGGCGTCGGCGGCTGGGCGCCGATGCCGAGGAAGGAGAGCGATGCCTCGACGATGATGGCGACGGCGAGGATGTACGAGGCGAGGACGATCATGGGCGCCATGACGTTGGGCAGGACGTGGCGGAACATGACGCGCATGTCGCTGGCGCCGAGGCTGCGCGCGGCTTCGACGTACATCTCTTCGCGGACGGCGAGGACCGATCCACGGATGACGCGGACGGGTCTCGGGATCGAGAGGAAGGCGAGAATCCAGAAGCCTTTCATGATTCCGGGTCCGCTAATGGAGACGACGGCGATGGCGAGGACGAGCAGCGGCACGGTCTGGAGGGCGTCGACGACGCGCTGCACGACGAGGTCGACGATGCCTCCGACGTAGGAGGAGATGAGGCCGATGAAGCCGCCGATGACGACGGCGATGGCGGCGACGCCGATGCCGAAGAAGACGGAGATCTTGGCGCCTTCGACGATGCGGCTGAACATGTCGCGGCCGAGGTCGTCGGTGCCGAGGATGAAGAACTTCTCACCGTCGAGCGATTCGCTCCAGATGGGGGCGAGCCGGTCGCGTGCGTTGAGTTCGATGGGGTCGTAGGGGACGAAGACGCCGGTCCAGGCCCCGATGGCGGTGATGAGGATCAGGAGGCAGAGCAGGCCGGAGACGGCTCCCAGCGGGCGTCGGCGCGTGAAGGCCCACAGGCGCACGTGGGGTGGTTTCGAGCGGATCAACTCAGCGGGCGCACCCGAGAGTTCCATTGCATCAGGACTAGCGACCATCGTTCCCTCCGAAGGTTCGAGTCTGAGCCGTCTGGGTGGCTAGTAGCGGATTCTCGGGTCCAGCCACGAGTAGCTGAGGTCCACTAAGAGGTTGGTCAACAGCGTGGTGGAGACGAGGACCAGGAGGATTCCCTGGACCAGCGGATAGTCGCGTTGTTGCACCGCCGCGATGTAGTTCCGGCCGATCCCGTTCATACCGAAGACGGTTTCGACGATGACGGAGCCGCCGATCGCCACGGAGATCTGGAAGCCGAGGAGCGTGACCACGGGGATCAGGGCGTTGCGGAAGGCGTGGCGGAAGATGACCCCGCTCTCGCGCAGGCCCTTGGCGCGCGCCGTGCGCACGTAGTCGGCGCGGAGCGTCTCGAGCATGGTGGTGCGCAGCATGCGCATGTTCTGCGCGGAGAGCGCGGCACCGAGCACGAACGCGCCGGGGAGGAACTGTTTGAGGTTGGCGATCGGGTCGTCGAGCGGGTTCTGATAGACCTGAGTCGGGAAGAATCCGAACCAGCGAGCGCCGTAGATGATGATCAGGATCGCGAGGAAGAAGTTCGGGATCGAGATGCCGGCGATCGAGATGCTTCTGCCGAGGTAGTCCAACCAGGTGTCCTGGCGGACGGCGGATATCACGCCGACGGGTAACGAGATGATGATCCCGATGATGATCGCTAAGAGCCCGAGTTCGATCGAGATCGGGAGCGCGCGGCCGATCACGTGGGTGACCGGCTCGTTCTGCCAGAAGGATGTGCCCCAGTCGCCGGTGAGGACGCCGCCGACCCACTTGACGTACTGGGTGATGGCGGGCTCATCAAGGCCGAGCTCGGCGCGCCAGATCTGCATCTGCTCTTCGTCGACGCCGCGGGCTTCTGCCATCTGAGCGACGATGAAGTCGCCGGGCATGATGCGGAGCAGCCCGAAGGTGAAGAGCGTGATCACGAGGATCGTCGGGATCATGAGAATGAGACGACGGAGGATGTATTGCTGCATCTGCGTTCCTCACGGACGACGGGCGGGCGGAGCGATCGATCGAACACGCATGCGATAACCCGAGGGTGATACCACAATCGCTATGACGGTCACAACGTAATCGGCCTCACGCTCGGCGCTCGATCCAGGGGTCGCGGTGGCCCTGCGAGCGGCAGTTCACTCGGCGTTGAGGCCGGAACCACGGGCTCGTTGGACGTCCCGGTAGTGGTACGAGTGGATGGTTCCGAAGTTGGTGGGGCGCTCCTTTTCAGCACGCTCGGTCCAGTACTCGCGCTGCGCTTCTTCGAAGCGGGTGGCGTCGGCGTCGGAGCCTTCCTGTAGCTCGACGGGCTCGCGGGGGACGAAGAAGACCTGCCCGATGGGGGCGGACCCGGCGATGCTGATGGTCTGGCCGGTGCCGAGGACGTAGCGGAACTCGGTGGGCTGGGAGTACCAGTCCGTTTCGATGCGGGCGGCGAGCACGGGCACGTGGGGTGGTTGGACCTCGTTGAGGACGCCGAGGTAGACGGTGTCCCAACCCTCGGGCGTGACGAAGTCGAAGCCGCCGCGGATGCCGACGGCGCCGGGCGGGGCGTTGAGGTTGACGGTCAGGGCGTCGAGCTGGCCGAGGACCTGCTCTTGTGAGAGCTGGAGTTGCTCGTCGACGAAGCGCAGCTCGTGGGCGTCGAGTCCGCCGCCGCCGGCGGAGGCGGTCATGTCCAGGATCCAGAGCGGGCGGGTGGTGCCGTCCTCGGCGGTGGTGGCGAAGGAGAAGCGCAGGGTCTCGTCGCGGGTGCGGCGGATCTGGAGGACTTCGGGGTCCTCGAGGGGCGGGTAGACGAGGAAGCCGAGGCGGCTGCCGTCTTCGAGCACGGGGCAGAAGCGTGCCTGCTGGGGGAGCCAGGCGCGGCGGTTCTCGCGGACTGGCTGGCGGCCGACCCCGGGGCGTCGCTGGTTGGGCAGGATCGTGACTTGCATGGGCTCGGCCTCCGGGTGCGTTCGCGTTCTCGGTTTCGTGGTCGTGCTTCTCGCCGTTCCTTCCGGTCTGCGTCCTCGCGATCCGTGTCTTCGCGATCCGTGGCCTCGCGGTCGTGCTCCGGTGGTTGTGCCTCAGTAGCTGCGCCTTCGGGTGAGCCTCGTTGGTCGTGCCTCGGTGGTCGTGCCTTCGCGGATGCCTCGGTGGTCGCGCCTGCCTCGGTCGTTGCAATCGGTGTGGTTGGCGATGGGTGACGGGGAGGCTGCTCGTGCTCTTCTTCACGAACCACATTTGTGTTGTCTGATACCGGGCGTTATCGTACCGCCCACGACCGCGCTCCGGACGGGGAGCGCGCCACACAGAGGGAGGGACCCATGCGAGAACGCGGGAACTACTGGACGCGCGGTCGCGTCAGCCGGCGCACGATGCTCCGGGGCGCGAGCGTTGCCGGTGCCGGACTGGCGGGCGCGGCGCTGATCGGTTGTGGCGGCGATGACGACGACGCGACGTCGACGCCCGACAACGGCGGCGGCGGTGGTGGCAACGGCGGCGGCGGGAACGGTGGCGGCGGTGGAGTCCCCGCAGACCAGGTTCGCCTGACGCCGGGCATCTACGAGGGGCACGTGGGCCCATCGGCCGCGGAGGCGGACCCGGCGAACAATGCGAAGTACGGCGGCACGCTGTACACGCGCTACCTCGAGCCGCCGCGGATGGACATGAACCGGACGCTGTCATGCACCATCTACCACACGCTGAACTTCACGAATAACAAGCTGCTGCGCGGCAAGACCGGTGCGAGCGCGAACCAGGAAGTGGTGGAGATCGAGCCCGACCTCGCCGAGTCCTGGGAAGCGGCGTCCGACGACAACACGGAGTTTGTCTTCAACCTCCGTGAAGGGATCATGACGCACGACAAGGCGCCGGCGAACGGCCGGGAGTTCACGTCCGAGGACGTGGTCTCGACGCTGGAGATGCTGCGCGAGGGCGGTACCCAGAAGGACGTGCTGGCGGTCGCGGAGACGATTGAGGCTCCGGACGACTACACGGTTCGCGTGTCGCTGAACCAGCCGCTGGCCGACTTCCCGACGACGCTGGCGTCGTGGGGCTTCATCTACCTGAAGGAGCTGGTGGACGACGAGGATCTGCGGCAGGAGGTCGCGGTCGGCACCGGCCCGTTCATCCAGGACGACTGGTCGAAGAACGAGCGCACAGTCTTCAAGCGGAACCCCAACTACTTCGAGGAGGGGTTGCCGTATCTGGACGAGGTGATCGCGCAGACGCAGAACGACCCGAACGTTCGCCGCGCCGGGTTCCAGACCGACAACTTCATCGACTTCTACCCGACCGACCAGGCCGACCTGGAGGACATGAACAACACGCACGGCAGCGACCTGGTTGCCGAGGTGTTCCCGCGGTCGCGTGGCGCGAACGTCAACGGGTTCCAGTTCCAGATGAAGAACCCGACGTTCCAGGACGACCGGGTGCGACAGGCGCTGTCGCAGGCGTTCGACCGTGTGGAGTACGACTTCGCCCGGAACGTTGGCGACAACGACAACCCCGAGGGTCCGTACTCGAACGCTCCGATGCCGTGGGCGCTGCTCTTCGATGAGTACCCGACGGCAGCGGCGAACGGGCCGTGGTACCAGCTCAACACGGACGAGGCGTCGAAGAAGATGCAGGCGGCCGGCTTCACGGCCGACTCACCGCTCGAGATGGAGATGCCGTCGTTCTACTACCGGCGTGAGCTGTCTGAGCTGGTGGTGCCGGGGATCAACGCGAACCTGCCCGAGGTGAACATCTCGTTCCGCGAGGTGGACAACCCGACGCACGTGACGCTGATGTCCGACCGGAACTTCGATGACACGATCGGGTTCCTCTGGGGCCCGCCGGGTTACTCGATGGACCAGTGGGTGTTCCCGTTCTACCACTCCACTGGTGGCGTGAACTACGGCAGCATCAACGACCCGGAGCTGGACGCGCTGCTCGAGAAGAACCGCTCGCTGACGCCGGGCGACGAGCAGAAGCAGGTGTGGTTGGACATCTTCGACCGCATCCACGACAAGGTGTACCAGGCGTGGTTCCCGGAGCCGCTGGTCCGCGTGGCGTGGAAGAACTACGTGATGAACTACCGGTACCACGCGTTGATGGGCAGCTACGTCTGCTACGCGAACGACCAGGCACGAGCGATCTGGCTCGACGACGGTGCTCCGGACATCACCAACGTCGACCGGTAGCTAGCAGGGTTGGACCAACGACGGGCGCGTCGCGCAAGCGGCGCGCCCGTTTGGCGTCCGGTCCAGGGTTCCGAGGGGTGTGAGATGAGCGGTGGCGCGCTGACCTGCGCACAGGCGGTCTCAGCGGAGGACGATTGCTGCGGCGCCGACGATGTGTGCGGCCAGCCGGCGACGTGGGTGCACGCGGGCAGCGGCTTGACGATGTGCGATCTGCACGAGCGCAACGCCGGACAGTGGGCGAGTGGCGGTCAGTGGCGGATCGGCCGGCTGGAGGTGTCCTACCCAGACGGCTGGGAGCGGCTGCCCGAGCCGGAGGTCGAGCCGCCGAAGCTGGAGATCGTTCGGTTCGACTGAGCGTCGGTCGGCCGAGCCTCCCAGCGGGCGCTCAATCTTGCGGCAGGTGCGCCCAGCGGTCGCGCTGCTGGAGCATGGCGCGGATGTGGTTGATTTCGCCGGCGTGGTAGAAGTCGTGCGCGACCATCACCTCGATGATCTTTCGCGTCTCCATGAGTTCGCCCCAGTTGGTGAGGCGCGGGGTGTCGAGTTCGGCGTCGTCCAGCGTTCGGACTGACGCGACGAACTTCTGGTGGCCTTCGCGCATCCAGTCGAGGGCCTCGGCCTGGTCGGTTGGGCCTCGGGCGGGTGGTGCGTCCCAGGTGTAGGCGCCGTCGCCGAAGGCGTAGTTCTCGTACATGAACTTACAGCCGCCGACGTGATCGATGATGTCGGCGATCGAGCGCTCGCCGCCCGGCGGGACGACGCGCCACAGTCCGTCGATATGGGCGAGGTTGGCGAGCACGGAATGCTCGTCGTCGGCCTCGAAGGCCTGATCGAGGAGCCAGAGGAGCTGGTCGACCGCGGTGCGGGTCATGGTGCGCGTATCGTACGTCCGGAGGAGCGCGGATGCCGACCTACCGGACGCCGGATCGGGTGCAGCTCAACTACCGGGAGGCCGGCGAGGGCCGTCCGGCGCTGATCCTCATCCACGGTTGGGCCTCGAGGTTGGATCACTGGCAGGCGGTTGCCACGCCGCTGGCCCGGCAGCACCGGGTGCTGCGGCTCGATCTGCGCGGTCACGGCCAGTCCGATGCGCCCTCGGATGGGTATTCGATGCGGCAGTTCGCCGATGACACGGCGGCGCTGGCGCGGTCGCGGCGGGTCCGGGACGCGGTGGTGGTGGGCCATTCGATGGGGAGCACGGTGGCGCTGGAGCTGGCGCGCCGGCACCCGCGACTGGTGCGCGGGGTGGTGATGGTGGATGGCGCCCTCGATCAGTACGCGACGGCGCGGGAGGTGGCGGGGACGGAGCTGTGGCGAGCGGTGGCGGAGCCGCCGTACGAGGCGGCGATGGCGGCGTTCTACGCGCGGTTCTTCCCCGATCCTCGAGATGCGGCGCTGGCGGAGCGGGTGGTCGGGGAGGCGGTGCGGACGCCGGAGCACGCGGCGCTGGCGTCGTGGCGCGCGTCGCTGACGGCGAACGTGCCGGCGATCGCGAAACAGGTGCGGCAGCCGGTGCTGTACGTGGACGGGGGGCACAATCTGCGGCCGGCGGCCACGGTGCACGCGATCTTGCCTCGGGCGGCGTACGCGCAGGCGGCGCTGTGCGGGCACTTCGTGCAGCTGGAGGCGCCGGAGCAGCTGACCGCGATGATTCGTCGCTTTGTAGAGCGGCTGTAGGTGCGGCGATGAGCGACCTGATTGTGACTCGGGTGGAGACGCTGGAGGAGCTGGCGGACGCGCTGGAGATCCGGCGGCGCGTCTTCATCGAGGAGCAGCTGGTGCCGGAGGCGGAGGAGATCGACCGGTTCGACGAAGATCCGACGATGGTGGACGACTGCGTACACGTGCTGGCACGCCTCGATGGGGAGCCGGTGGGGACGGGGCGGTTGTTGCTAGACGATCCGCCGGCGGAGCGGGCACACATCGGGCGGGTGGCGGTGCTGCAGGAGCACCGGCGGACGGGTGCGGGGCGGGTGGTGATGGAGGCGCTGCAGGACGAGGCGCGTCGCCTCGGGCGGCCGGGGATCACGCTGTCGGCGCAGGTGCAGGCGATGCCGTTCTACGAACGGCTGGGGTACGAAGCGCGGGGTGCGGTGTTCCTCGATGCGGGGATCGAGCATCGGTGGATGGATCTGGACTTCGACTGAGGCGGGGGCTCGGGAGCGTGACCGAGCCTCGGAAGTTCGTTCATATCATCAATACTTGTTTGTACTCACTAGTACGAACTTGTACTCGCTTGTGCGAGGAGCATAGGCTGCGCGCGAAGCCTCGGAGGCGACTCATGGCGAACGCGTGTGCACTCTGGACCGAGCTGAATCCGGCGGGCGGTCTGAGCCGAGAGGACTCGCACGTCTATCTCCAGTTCCGGGAGTCGAACCTGCTGGTTCGGCTGGCTGGTCCGAGCAGCAGGGAGGACGCAGACCTCGATGAGGTGGTGCTGCGGCAGACGGATGCCCTTGGGCTTGGGCTGGAGGCGGCGGACTTCGCGCGAGGGGTGGCGATCTGTCGTGACGATTCGGCGGAGGGGTTGCTTGGCTGGCGCTGTCGGTCGGTGCGGGTGATGGGCCTCGACGAGGACGGGGAGGCGACGGAGCTGCGCGGGCCGGCCGCCGCGGCGGAGTGGCTGGCG
>JANQNP010000114.1 GCA_028279505.1 Dehalococcoidia bacterium | reverse complement strand
GACTTCAACGCCGCCGCCCGCGCCCCCGTCGACGCCGCCATCGCCGCGCTGGACGAACCCTTCGAGGGCGCCGCTCCCGTCGATCTGGCCGCCGCGTTGCCGGAGGGCGCGACCCTCGTCGTCGGCAACAGCATGCCCGTGCGCGACGTCGACACCTTCTTCCCCAACACCCCGCGCCCGATGCGCCTGCTCGGCACGCGCGGCGCCTCCGGCATCGATGGTGTCGTCTCGACCGCCGCCGGCGCCGCCGCCGTCGAGGGCCCGGTCGTCCTCCTGATCGGCGACCTCTCCTTCTTCCACGACCAGAACGGCCTCTGGCCCGTCCATCGCCACGGCCTCGACCTCACCGTCCTGCTGGTCAACAACGACGGCGGCGGCATCTTCGAATTCCTCCCGCAGCAGCAGCTCGTCGGCGACCGCTTCGACCCCTGGTGGGGCACCCCGCACGGCCTCGACTTCCGCCACGCCGTCGCCCAGTACGGCGGCCGCCACGAACTCCTCGATGTCGATCGCACCGCCGCCCTAGCCGCCGCCATCGAGCGCCCCGGCCTCGACGTCCTCGAACTGCGCACCGACCGCCCGAGGAACCTCGAGCTGCACCGCGAGATCATCGCCGCTGGCACCGCCGCGATCCGCGCGGCCCTTGAGGCGACGCCGGCCTCCGCAAGCTGATGCCCGACCTCGAAGTCGACGGCCTGACCCTGCACGCCGAGCGGGCCGGCTCCGGCCCTCCTGTCGTGCTGCTCCACGGATTCACCGGCTCGACCACCACCTGGCGCCGCCTGGCGGACGTGCTCAGCCCCGAGTTCGAGGTCATCGCCATCGACATCGTCGGCCACGGCCGCTCCGCGTCGCCCGGCGCGGTCGACCGCTACCGCATGCGCCGCTGCGTCGACGACCTCGTCGCCGCGCTCCACGCCGTCGGCCACGATCGCGCGGCCTGGCTCGGCTACTCGATGGGTGCGCGCACCGCGCTCCAGCTGGCCGCGCATCGACCCGAGGCCGTCGACGCGCTGATTCTCGAGGGCGTCACGCCCGGCCTCGCCGGTGCGGACGAACGCGCAGCCCGCGTGGCCTCGGACGAGGCGCTCGCCGACCGGATCGAGCGCGACGGCCTCGAGGCGTTCGTCGACTTCTGGCAGTCGATCGCGCTCTGGGACACGCAGGATGGGCTCGCTCCCGAGACCGTCGCCGCGATCCGCGCGCAGCGCATGGCAAACACCCAGACCGGCCTTGCCAACAGCCTCCGCGGCATGGGCACCGGCGCGCAGGAGCCGCTCCAGTCCCGTCTCGCCGCCATCGAGGTGCCGTCGCTCCTCCTCACCGGCGCGCTCGACGAGAAGTTCAGCGCCATCGCCGAGCAGATGGCCACGGCTATGCCGAACGCCGAGCGCTGCGTCGTCCCCGGCGCCGGCCACGCCGTCCACCTCGAGGACCCGGGCGCGTTCGAGACCGCCGTCCTCGACTTCCTGAGACGCCTCGATCGGCGGCCACCCGCGAGTCGTTGAGGGCAGATCGCAAGCCACGAGTTGCCGTAGAGTTTCAGCACAATGACTTCCCAGTCAGTTGCCCTCGCCCCCGGCTCACCCCGCGTCTGGCTGCTGGCGACCCGTCCGCCGACCCTGACCGCCGCCATCGCCCCGGTCGCCGTCGGCAGCGCCGTCGCCGTCCGCGACGACGTCTTCGACGCCGGACCGGCCTTTGCCGCGCTCTTCGGGGCGCTCGCGCTCCAGGTCGGCGCCAACTTCGCGAACGACCTCTCGGACTTCCGTCGCGGCGCCGACACCGCCGACCGCATCGGACCGATCCGCGTGACCCAGACCGGCCTGCTCACCGAGCGTCAGGTCATGGCCGGCATGCTCGTCGCCTTCCTCGTCGCTGCCATCGCCGGCCTCTACCTCGCCGTCGTCGGCGGCTGGCCGGTCATCGGCATCGGCCTCGCCTCCATCCTCGCGGCGGTGACCTACACCGGCGGTCCGTGGCCCTTCGGCTACCGAGGACTCGGCGAGCTCTTCGTCTTCATCTTCTTCGGCCTCGTCGCCGTCACCGGCACCTACTACGTGCAGGCCGGCGAAGTGACTGGCGCTGCTGTCGCGGCCGCCGTCCCGGTCGGCCTGACTGTGACCGCCATCCTCGTCGTCAACAACGTTCGCGACATCGACACCGACCGCGCGGCGCACAAGTACACGCTCGCCGTCTACCTCGGGCGGCGGCTGGCTCGATACCAGTACGTCCTGTTCATGGTCGGGGCTTACGTCTCGGCCGCCGCGCTGTTCCTCGTCGGCTCGTTCTCCGGCTGGACCTTGCTCTCGTGGCTGAGCATCCCGGCGGCGATCAGCCCGATCATCGCCGTACTCACCCGCGTCGAGGGCCCGCCCCTGAACGCTGCCCTGCGCGCGACGGCGCGACTCCACTTCATCTTCGCGATCCTCTTGGCGATCGGACTCAGCCAGTGACCGACCTACAACTCCGCGCCCTCCGCTGGCGCCCCTTCGCACTCCCGATGAGCGCCCGCTTCCAGGCCGCCAGCGGCGTGCTCGACACTCGCGAAGGCGTCCTGCTCCAGATCGAGGACGGCGACGGCCGCTACGGCACCGGCGAAGCCTCGCCGATGCCCGCGATGGGCGGCGGCACCGCTGCAGACGTGGTCGCGCTCCTCAAGGAACACGGCGCCTCGCTGCTCGACGGCACCGACCACCTCGGCAGCGCACCCGGCGCCGCCGCGCTCCGCTGCGCCCTCGACGTGGCGATGCTCGACCTCCGCGCCGACGCCGGCGACCGCCCGATCGCCGCGCTCTTCTCCGAGGAGCCCGCCCCCTGGGTCCACGTCAACGCCGTGATCGGCGGCGGCCCGCCCGAGGAGGTCGCCACCTACGGCCGCGAGGCGATGGACGCTGGCTACGCCGTCCTGAAGCTGAAGGTCGGCCTCGCTTCGCTTGAAGAGGACACCGCTCGCGTCGCCGCCCTCCGCGAAGCCTGCCCGGAGGCGACGATCCGCCTCGACGCGAACTGCGCCTGGGACGAGGACACCACGCTCCGCGCCTTCGAGGCGCTCTACCGCTACCGCATCGAGCTGCTCGAACAGCCGACGGCCCCCGATGACATCGAGGGCCTGGCGCGCGTCCGCGAGAAGGCGCCGATGCGGATCGCCGCCGACGAGTCGGTCGACACCCCCGAGCGCTTCGAGCGCCTGCTCGAACTCCGGGCTGCCGACTTCATCGTGCTGAAGCCGATGTTCCTTGGCGGCATCACCCCTTGCGTCGAGCAGGCCGAGCGGGCCGCCGAGCACTCGATCAGCGCCTTCGCGACCACCACCTTCGACTCCTCGATCGGCATCGCCGCGTCGCTGCACCTCGCTGCGGCGCTGCCCACCGATGCCGCGCAGGGCCTCGGTACCGGCGCCCACCTCGGCGCTGACGTCACCGCGGGCACGCTCCTCCCGAGGGCCGGCCGCCTCGCGCTGCCGACCGCGGCCGGGCTCGGCGTCGCGCCCGACCCGCAGGCGCTCGCCGAGGTCGCGACCGCCGGCTGGACCGAGGTCGCAGTCGGCGCGTGAGCGCCCCGCGCGCTCCCGTGAGCGACACGACGCTCCCGCTGCACGACTGGGTAGCCCACCGCGCCCGTACCCACCCCGCGCACCTCGCGATCGACGCCTCCGAGGGCGCGCACCTCACCTACGCCCAGCTCGACGAGCAGGTGTTACGGGCTGCCGGCTGGCTCCGCGCGCTCGGCGCATCCGAGGGTGATCGCATCGCCCTCCTCGCTGGTGCGACCGCGCGCTTCGCCATCCTCGCCCACGCCATCCCTCGCGCCGGCGCTACGCTGCTCCCGCTGAACGCCCGGCTGACCGAGGATGAGCTCCGCTTCCAGCTGCGAGACGCGGAGGCGCCGCTTCTGATTGCGGACGCCGCTCACCTCGAACTGGCGCGAGCCGCGTCGGCGGGCACCGCTGCTCGCGTCGAGTCACTCGAGGATGAGTCGTGGCGAATGGCCGAGCCGGTCCCCGCGCCGGCTGCGCTCGACCCCGACGCGGTGCACAGCGTCATCTACACCTCCGGCACGACGGGCGCACCGAAGGGCGCCCGCCTCACGCACGGCAACTTCTACTGGAGCGCCGTCGGCTCGGCGGAGAACCTCGGCGTCGAGCCGGATGACCGCTGGCTCGCCTGCATGCCGTTGTTCCACGTCGGCGGCCTCTCGATCCTCCTGCGCTCCGCGATCTACGGCACCACCGCCGTCATCCACGACGGTTTCGACGAGCACCGAGTGAACGCCGCCCTCCGCACCGAGGGCGTCACGCTCCTCTCCGTCGTCGCGACGATGCTCCGCCGCATGCTCGACGCCGACGAGGCGCCCTACCCCTCGACCGTGCGCGCGGTCCTCGTCGGCGGCGGCCCCGTCCCCGAGGACCTGCTGCTCCGCGCCCGCGACCGAGGACTGCCGGTCCTCCAGACCTACGGCCTCACCGAGGCGGCGTCGCAGGTCGCGACGCTCAGCGACGCCGACGCCCTGCGCAAGCTTGGCTCCGCCGGCCAGCCGCTCCCGGTCACCACGCTCACCGTCGCTACCGCCGATGGCCCCGCCGCACCCCACGAGGTCGGCGAGATCCTCGTCGCCGGCCCGACCGTGATGCCCGGCTACCTCGATCGCCCCGAGGCCACCGCCGAGGCGCTGCGCGACAGCTGGCTCCACACCGGCGACCTCGGCTACCTCGACGAGGAGGGCTACCTCTTCGTCTCCGACCGCCGCGACGACCTGATCGTCACCGGCGGCGAAAACGTCTACCCCGCCGAGGTCGAGGCCGCGCTCACCACCCACCCCGCCGTCCTCGAGGCCGCGGTCGTCGCCATCGAAGACGCGCGCTGGGGCCAGACCGTCGCTGCGGTGGTCGTCCCCCGCGAGGCCGAGCCACCTGACGAGGCGTCGCTCGCGGACCACCTCCGTGCCAACCTCGCCGGCTACAAGCTCCCGCGTCGCTTTGAATTCACGATGGACCCGCTGCCGCGCACCGCCTCCGGCAAGCTCCAGCGGCACCTCGTGCGGGCCAGGCTCACCTCGGACTAGTCCGCCGCCTCCGCGACGGGCGGCGCCTCGCCGGTGCACGCCGTCCACCCCTGCGCGAGCATCACGCGCGCGAACGACGCCCCCGGACAGTGGTTCACCACCATCCGACCCTCGAACCGCCCGTACACCCGCATGAAGATGTCGCGCCCGTCCGACAGCGACTCCAACGCCTCGAGGTACGCCACCCGCTCCCCGTTCCCGGGCGAGAACGCCTCATCCACCCGTGGGTCGCTCCAGAGCGCCGTCCCGAGGATCGCGTAGACCGAGTCGATCCCGGTCCGCACCTCTGCCTGCCGCAGGTCGGAGATCCCCTCCCGCCCACCGGCCGTGCGTAGCATCCCGTGCATCGCCCGGTGCCACGCATCGAGGCGCAGCCCACCGGATGCCGCCTCGCGCTGGTACGCCGCCACCACCGAGGACTCCTCGAACAACTCCGGCATCAACGCGATCAGCTCGTGTACCCCGGCTGCGAACCCCTCGTCGAACTTCGAGACGAGCGCCTCGCGCCCGTCGTCCCGCACGAGGCGCCGCGTCCCCTCGATCCCGAGGTCGTCGTTGATCCAGCGCTGCAGCGCCTCGGGATCGATCGGTGTCGGCTCGTCATTCGGCATCGCGCCAGTATCGCAGCGAGCCGGGCGATCGCAGCGCGTGACGCTCACTACGATGACGCCCAACCCGCCGTGTGACGCTCGGCGCGACGCAGGAGGACGACATGGAATTGATGACGAGCCCCTGGCAGGAGCTCTTCGAGGCCGACACGATCGAGTGGGCCGTCGTCCCGCTACGCGTCGTCCTCGGCTACATCTTCCTCGACGCGGGCCTCGGCAAGTGGCGGCGCGGCATCTCCGGCACCGGCAATTGGTTCGAGAGCCTCGGCTTCCCGTTCCCGCAGCCGACCGCCCGCTTCGTCGCCACGCTCGAGCTCGTCGGCGGGATCCTTCTGATCCTCGGCTTCGGCGTGCAGTGGCTCGCGATCCCGCTCGCCGCGAACATGGTCGTCGCCACCTACGTGCAGAAGTTCAAGCTCGGCGCCCCGTTCCAGGGCGGCGAGGTCCAGGGCTACGAGCTCGACGTCCTCATGGTCGCCGCCGCGATCACCCTCACCCTCGGCGGCGCCGGCCCGCTGTCGATCGACGCCCTGATCGGCCAGTCGTAGCCCTCGAGGCCAGTCGGGCTGTCGAGGGCTAGTCGGCGCCGGCCGCCTCCTCGGCGTTCGCCTCTTCCGAGGACCCCGCGCTGAGCCGCTTCGCCCCGAGCTGCTCCATCGCCTGCTCGAACACTTCGTACGGCTGCGCGCCAACCACGGCGTACTGGTTGTTGAGGATGAACGTCGGGATCCCCGTGACGCCGACCGAGCGCGCCCAGTCGATCTCCTGCTCCACCTGCAACCGGTAGCGCTCGTCGGTCAGCGCCTCACCCAGCGCCTCCGCATCGAGCCCGACCCCGCTCGCCAGCTCCTTCAGCGTGTCGATCTCCCCGAGGTTCCCCATCTCCGTGAAGTGGGTCTTGAACATCGCCTTGTGGAACTCGTGCTGCTGTTCCTTGGTCCCGTGCTCGTTGGCGAACGCGCCGGCCTGCAGCGACAGCATCGAGTTCGGCGTGTACGTCCGCCCGCGCGTGAACTGGATCCCCAGGCTCTCGCCCCGCTCTTCGAGCGCCGACTTTGGCGTGTCCGGCGTCGTCCGCGGCGCCCGCGTTCGCCCCTCGGGCGGGATCGACGGATCGAGGAAGAACGGCGCCCACTCGACGTCCACGTCCCACTCGTTCTGGATCTTCTCGACCTCGACCAGGCCGACGTAGCACCACGGTCAGATGAAGTCGCTCACCACCGTGATCGTCGTTCGCGCGTCGGGTTCTGCAGTCGTCATAGTGGGGCCGCCTTGCTTACTGATCGTCAGAGTACAGTCTTCTCGCGCCCCGTGATCGGATCACCTGCATGCGCTGGACCGAGGACCCCGCCACCGAACACGGCGTCGTCGACCGCGGCTTCGCCCTCGACCTCGACGGCCGCGCCGTCCCCGGCGTGCTCCTCACCCCCGCGCCGACCGAGGCGTCCCAACCCTCCGAGGCGCCGCACCCGCTGGTGCTCGTCGGCCACGGGCGCACGCTGCACCGGCGCCACCCCGCGCCCTACTCCGTCGCGCGCCGCCTCGTCCGCCGCGAGCGCTTCGCCGTCGCCCTCCTCGACCAGCCCGGCCACGGCGACCGCCCACCATCCGAGGACGATCAGCCTCACGAGGCCCGCCGCCGTATGGCGCTGGCCGACTGGACCGCTGCCCTAGATGCCCTGGTCGCCCTCCCCGAGGTCGACGCTACCCGCGTCGGCTACTGGGGCCTCTCGCTCGGCACCGACTACGGCCTCCCCTTCGTCGCAGCGGACAGCCGCATCAAGGTCGCCGTCCTCGGTCTGTACGGCACCGATTCGAGCCGCATCGGCGACACCCACTCCCTCGAGATCGCGGCGTCGTTGCAGGCTGAGGTGCTCTGGGTCATGCAGTGGGACGATGAGCTCTTCGATCGGTCCGGCCAGCTCGCCCTCTTCGACGCGATCGGCGCCGAGGACAAGCGCATGATCGTCTACCCCGGTGGCCACGACGACACACCCGACGAGGGCTTGCGGTTCGCGCGAGAGTTCCTGGTGCGGGAGCTGCGCCGCTGAGCCGCGGGCTAGCTCGGGAGGTCGACGAACTCCAGCGCCATCGTCGCCGCCGCCGCCGTGATCACCGCCACGCCCAGCCGGAACGCCCACGGCCGGAGCGGCCCCAGCGGCAACGTCAGCCCGCCGAGGATCGCGGCTACCCCGCCGTACCAGCTCAGGAGCAGGATCTCGAAGCTCACGACGCCTCGCAGACGATCGTCCGCGCCTCGGTGACGATCAGATCGACCGGCTGATCGTGCGCCTCCCGAGGCAGTTCGTCCACCACCTGTGCCTCGTAGGCCAGCCCGATCACCGTCGCTCGTCCGCGCTCCCGGAGTTCCGCGATTGCGCCGTCGTAGTACCCGCCCCCGTACCCCAGCCGGATCCCTCGCCGGTCGAACGCCAGCGCCGGCACCAGCATCACGTCCACCTCGGCGAGGTCCGCCGGCTCCGCCCAGCGCGCGTCCGGCTCACGGAGCCCCATCGGCCCCGCCACCAGCGACTCGATCTCCGACACCTCAAGGTGGTCTAGCTCGCCCTGTCCCGACACCCGAGGACACACCACCCGTTGCCCGCGCTCGAGCAACCCTCGGATCAGCGCCTCGGTCGCGACCTCGCTCCCGATCCCCACGTAGCAATGCACCACGTGCGCCGTCTTCACGCTCGGCGACGCCGCGACGCGCGCCTCGATCGCTCGCGCAGCCGCCGCGCGCTCGCCGGCATCGAGGGCGTCCCGTCGCGCGCGCAGCTCGGCACGCAGCGCCGCCTTCCGAGGCCCCGCCTCGTCCGCTCCGAGCAGCCCGGAACCGTCCGTGATAGTCACGCCCTCAGCGTACGACCGGCCGCCCCGCACGGTCCGCGCCCGGACCGCTGCTCAGGCGATGCGAGCGGTATATTCGCGCCGCGAACCCAACAGCGAGGAGACCCCATGGCTGAGCCCACCTTCGAGAACCTGCTGATCGATCGCGTCGGCAGCGACGACCGCGTCGCGCGCATCACCCTGAACCGCCCCGAGAAGATGAACGCCCTCTCCCAGGAGCTCCTCTTCGAGCTCCGCGACGCGCTGGAGTACCTCGAAACCGACGACAGCGCCCGCGTCATCATCCTCAAAGGCGCCGGCCGCACCTTCAGCGCCGGCTACGACCTCACCCCCGCCCAGGGCACCGGCGCTGACGCCATCGTCCGCCAGTTCCGCACCCAGGACGACCAGGGTCGCCGCCTCTGGCAGGGCGTCCGCGCCGGCATGCAGCGCATCACCAACATCCACATGTACTACTGGAACATCCAGAAGATCACGATCGCCCAGGTCCACGGCTACGCGATCGCCGGCGGGTGCGAACTCTCGATGATGTCCGACCTCGTCACCGCTGACGCCAACGCCAAGTTCGGCCACCCCGGTCTCCGCTTCGCCGGCACGCGCACCTCGATGATCCTTCCGCTCATCATCGGTATGCGGAAAGCCAAGGAGCTCTTCTACACCGGCGAGAACATCTCCGGCAGCGAGGCGAAGGAGATCGGCCTCATCAACTACGCCTGGGAGTTCGACGAGCTCGAGGACAGGACGATCGCCCTCGCGGACCGGATCGCGAACCTCCCGGCCGACCACCTCGCCATGCTCAAGATCCACATGAACCGCTTCTACGAGAACATGGGCATCTACAGCTCGGTCCACGCCAGCACCGACCTCGACGCGGCCGGCACCTACACCAGCCAGTCCTACATGTGGAGCGACAAGATGCGCGAAGGCGGCCTCAAGGAAGCCCTCGCCTGGCGCGACGGCCCTTACCAGGACTACAGCGCCGCCCCCAGGGACTAGCCACCCGCCGAGGCGTCGCGCGACGAGCGACCTGCCGAGGAGAACCCATCCCCGAACACGAAGAAGCCCCGCCGCGAGGCGGGGCTTCTCGTGCGGCCTGCTGACCTTAGTCGAACATAATCACCGAGCGCGCCACCGACCCACTCTTCATGTCCGCGAACGCCTCGTTGATCTCGCTGAGCGGACGCGTCTTCGTCACCATCTCGTCCAGCTTCAGCCGCCCCTGGCGGTAGAACTCGATGTACTGCGGCATGTCCACCTTGAAGCTGTTCGAGCCCATGCTCGAACCCTGGATCTTCTTCTCGCGAAGGAACTCGTTGCCAGGGATCTCCACGTTCTGACCGATCGGGATCATGCCGATCACCGTCGCCACGCCGCCGGCGCGAATCGACTGCCACGCCTGCTCGGCCGCGACCTTCAGTCCGATCGCCTCGAACGCGAAGTCCACCCCCTGACCGTCCGTCAGCTCCCGGATCTGCTCCACCGGGTCGCCCAGCGACGCATCGACGCCGTCCGTCGCACCGAGGTCACGCGCCGTCTGCAGCTTGTGCTCGACCATGTCGACGGCAATGATCTTCCGTGCCCCGGCGATCCGCGCGCCCTGGATTGCCGACAGCCCGACGCCACCGGCGCCGAACACCGCCACCGTCGAGCCCGGCGTCACCTTCGCCGTCTTCAGCGCCGCGCCCACGCCCGTCGTCACGCCGCAGCCGATCAGCGCCGCCTGCGCGAACGGGAAGTCCTTGTCGATCTTCACCACCCCGTTCTCGTGCAGCAGCATCTGCTCCGCGTACGACCCGATGCTCGCGAACTGCGTCAGCATCTTGCCGTCCTGCGACAGCCGAGGCTCCTGGTCCGCCGCCCGCGCCGGGCGGTTGCCGCAGAGGTGCGTGCGGCCGGTGTAGCAGTAGTCGCACTGTCCGCAGAACACCGAGAGGCAGGCGATGACGTGGTCGCCCGGCTCCACCTCGGTCACGTTCGGCCCGACCGCTTCCACGACCCCGGCCGCCTCGTGCCCGAGGATCGCCCGGTTCGGCATCGGGTAGAGACCCTCGATGAAGTGCAGGTCGCTGTGGCAGACGCCGCTCGCCGCGGTGCGCACCAGCACCTCGCGGTCGACCGGCTGCGCGACGTCGATCTCCTCGATCGTCAGTGGTTCCTGGACCGCATTGAACACGGCAGCCTGTGTCATCTGGGGGTTCCTTTCGAGGCGATGCCCGTTGCGGAGTGCCGCCGCACGGGTGATGTGATGGCGGCATTGTAGTCACGTCGTCGCCCTGCTGTGCGCCGGCCGTCACGCCCGACCGAGGAGAACGTGAAGCGTGGTACACACATCGCCTCGCATCACGTCTATGATTCGCCTCCGCACCCACGACGACGGGTTCTGGGTTCCTGAGGGAGGCATGGACATGGCACTGGGCGGATACGCGAACCGAGTTGCACGAGTCGATCTCACCTCGGGGACGGTGACCTACGAGGAGATCAACGAGCAGGACGCGCGGCTCTACATCGGCGCGCGCGGCCTCGGGGTGAAGTACCTCCTCGACAACGGCGCCACCGTCGACCCGGACGGCCCCGACAACATGCTCGCCTTCATGAACGGCCCGCTCACCGGCTCCGAAGCCACCATGAGCGGCCGCATGGCCATCGTCACCAAGTCGCCGCTGACCGGCACCGTCTCGGACAGCCACATCGGCGGCTGGAGCGCCGCCCGCATGCGCTGGGCCGGCTTCGATGCGCTGCTCTTCACCGGCCGCGCGGAGTCCCCTGTGTATGCCTACGTCGAGGACGGCAAGGTCGAGCTGCGCCCCGCGACCGACGTCTGGGGCAAGGGCGTCCACGACACGGTCCCCCACTTCCAGGACCGCTACGGCGACGACGTCTCCGTCATGGCGATCGGCCAGGCCGGCGAGAACCGCGTCCGCTTCGCCTCGATCATCAACGAGCACGACCGCGCCGCCGGGCGCGGCGGCATGGGTGCCGTAGCTGGCGGCAAGAACCTCAAGGCCGTCGTCATCAAGGCCAGCGACGACACGATGCCCAAGGTCGAGGACCGCGATGCCTGGCGGCCCGTTCACCAGCGCGCCCTCGGCGTCATCCTCGACAGCGAGGTCACCGCGCCGAAGGCCGGCGGCCTCTCCCTCTACGGCACCAACGTGCTCATGAACCCCGTCAACGCCCTCGGCGGCATCGGCACCCGCAACTCGCAGACCACCCAGTTCGACGGCGCCGAGAAGATCAGCGGCGAGACCGTGCGCGAGACGATGCTCGTCGGCGACCCGACCTGTCACGCCTGCCCCGTCGCCTGCAAGATCGAAGTCGAGGTCAAAGACGGCCCCCACGCCGGCGTTCACATGGAGTCGCTCGAGTACGAGCCGGCCTGGTCCCTCGGCGCCAACTGCGACGTCGACGACCCGCGCGTCCTCGCCAAGCTGATCGACCAGTGCAACGACTACGGCATGGACGCGATCGAGATCGGCAACGCCATCTCGATGTACATGGAAGCCACGCAGAACGAGTACGTCACCGGCGGCGGCATCGTCTGGGGCGACACCGACACGATGGTCGCGACCGTTGACCAGATCGCCCTCCGCGAGGGCGTCGGCGACCTCCTCGCCGATGGCACCGCGCGCGCCGCTGAGCAGATCGGCCACCCCGAGCTCGCGATGACCGTCAAGGGCCAGGCGGTCGCCGCCTACGACCCGCGCGCCATGAAGGGCGAGGCCATCGGCTACGCCACCAGCAACCGAGGCGCCTGTCACCTCCGCGGCTACACCCCCGCCTCGGAGCTGCTCGGCATCCCGGTCAAGACCGACCCGCTCGAGTGGAAGGGCAAGGGCGAGCTGCTGAAGATCTTCCAGGACCTCCACTCCTTCAGCGACTCGCTCGACCTCTGCAAGTTCTCGGCGTTCGCCCAGGGCGCCGAGGAGTACGCATCGCAGTACTCCGTGATCGTCGGGGAAGAGATGACCGCTGACGACGTCATGGTCGCCGGCGAGCGCATCTACAACCTGGAGCGCCATTTCAACAACCTCGCCGGCTTCGACGGCAAGGACGACACCCTGCCGAAGCGGTACCTCGAGGAGCCCGGCACCGGCCCCGCGGCCGGCTCCGTCGTCGAGCTCGACGAGATGAAGGCCGAGTACTACGCCGCCCGCGGCTGGGACGACGGCGTCGTCCCGGAGTCCAAGCTCCGCGAGCTGCAGATCGTCCAGTAGCCGAGCGACCCAACGAGGTCACCCGACCGCCAGCGATGATCGAGGCCAAGCTCTACGCGACGCTCCGCGCGATCGCCGGGAGCAAGACCGTCACCCTCGAGCGCCAACCCGACACCGTCGGCGCGGCGCTCGAGGAGCTGATCGACCGCTTCCCCGACCTCCGCGCCGGCCTCCTCTCCGAGGAAGGCACGGTCCGCCCCTTCGTCGCCGTCATGGTCGACGGTCGCGACATCCGCCACCTCGACGGCCTCGACACCCCCCTCGAGGGCGACGCCACTCTCGACATCTTCCCGCCCGTCGCGGGCGGGAGTCGGTGACGGAGCCGCTCGAGCTCTCGCTCCGTGGTCTCCCGGAGTGGCTGATCCGCGAGTACCTGATCGAGATGGGCGCGTCGCCGGACCCCGACTCACCCACCACGATGCACGCCGCTGCTTGGTCGGTGACCTGGGATCAGCAGAAGGTCGGCATCGCCGGCGGCACCCTCTCGCTCACCCAGTTCGACCTCGTCTTCACCGGCGACGACCTGGAGCAGGTCTTCGAGGACTTCATGAAGAAGGCCCAGCGCGGCGGCGGCTAAGTCCCGCCCGAGGTCGACAACCGGGCCAACGGGTCCGCAAGACGCCCGTGAGACTAGGCCGCAACATGCGCGAGCACTCCCCAGCAGCGTGCTATCGTCGAGCCGTGACCACCGCTTCCCGACGACCTTCCGAGTCCACCCCCACCCCCATCACCAACCCCCGCGATGTCGACGACATCGCGGATGCGATCGACGAAGCCGAGAGCTTCGCCCTCGACCTCGAGTTCATGACCGAAGGTCGCTACGTCGCCGAGCTCTCGCTCGTCCAGGTCGGCTGGGGCGACCCTCAAGACCCCGAGGTCGCCGCCATCGACCCGCTCAAGGTCGACATCGACCCGATCGTCGAGCTCCTCGAAGACCCCGAGATCGAAACGATGATCCACTCCGCGCAGGCGGACCTCGCCCTACTTGGACAGCAGTACGAGGCGCGCGCGCAGGGGCTCATCGACACTCAGATCGCCGCCGCCTTCCTCGGCATGGGCGACCAGATCGGCTACGGCCCGCTCGTCCAGCGCGTCACCGGTATCGAGCTCGACAAGGGCGCCCAGTTCACCGAGTGGTCACGCCGACCGCTCTCCCCCGAACAGCTCTCGTACGCCCTCGATGACGTGCGCTACCTCCCGCGGGTGTGGGACCGCCTCCGCGCGGACCTCGACGACCGCGACCGCCGCGGCTGGGTCGACGACGAATGCGAGCGCATGGCCGAGACCTGGTCACGCCGCACCCCGCCCGACGAGATGTACATGCGCGTGCGCGGCTGGAACGGCCTGAATGCGCGCCAGCTCGGCGCGCTCCGCGCCGTCGCCGCTTGGCGCGAAGAGGAGTCGCTTGAGCACAACCGCCCGCCCTCGTGGCTGCTCCAGGACCGCACCATGCTCGAGCTCTGCCGTCGCCCACCCCGCGACGAACGAGGGCTCCGCGACGTCCGAGGCATGGGCAACGGCACCGCCCAGCGCTACGGCAAGGAGCTCCTGAAGCTCATCCGCGACGGGCAGCAGGACCCGCCCGACGTCCCCCGGCGCGCCCCGCGCCTCCCCAACGTCGGCCAGGCCTGGCCCGCCATCCTGAGCGGCATCGTCCAGACCCGCTGCCGCGAGGTGGAGGTGGCCCCCCGCTTCGTCGCCACCCGCTCCGACATCGACGACGTCATCGCCTGGTGGCTCACCGGAGACCGCGACGCCGAACCCGACGTCCCGCTCCTCACCACCTGGCGCCGCGAACTCGCCGGCCAGGACGTCCTCGACTGGCTCGCCGGCCGCACCACCATCGCCGTCGACGACTCCGAGGCCGGCGTCCGGATCGCGCGCAACTCGAACTAGGCTCGCTCCCGGGGCTCAACTGACTCCAGCTCCGCCTTGAGCTCGTCCAGCTTCTGCCGGACGACCTTGGAGATCGCGCCGCCGATGAACCGACCACCGAGGCCGAATGACAGCCCGGACACCAGTCCGCGCGGCGCCAGTTCGACTTCGACCGACACGCGGGTTCGGTGCTCGTCGCCGCCCAGCTCGACGAGCCCGCTGCCGTGGAACGCCTCGCCGCGGGCCTGAACGCCAAACCGGCGTGGCCGCTCGAACACTGCAACGACCGCTTCGTGAACTTCCGGCCGGCCGCCCGCCCTCGCCGTGGCTCGGATCCGCGTCCCGACCCTCAACGGCCCCGACACGTCGAACTCGACGCCCGGTTCGCTTCGCGCCCACGTCTCGGGATCAGCGATGGCGTCGAAGACCGCCTCGATGGAGCGTCCGATCACGATCCACTCGTTCGCGCGGACGTTGGCCATCGCCCCTCCAGCACCGCGCCGATGATCCGCAGCTCGTTCCAAGTATCCCTGACCGCGATGCCAGGTCCCCGCACCACTGACACCCCGTCGTCAGCAGCCCTCGCTACCGTGACCACCCACCGAGGATCGCCACCTACCGAGGAGCCGGCCATGCCCGCGTCGCTCGATCGCGCTCGTGACTTCATCCTGCGCAACGCCCGCACCCTCGATCGCCGCCGCTACGAGCACCACTTCGAGGGCGCCTCCGCCGACAGCGTGCTCGTCGCGCTCGGGGCCTATCGCAACCCCGACGGCGGCTTCGGACACGCCCTCGAGGCCGACCTCCGGACCTCCGCCAGCCAGCCCCTCTTCTGCGAGGTCGCCCTCGCCGTCTTGCAGGAGATCGCCGCCGGTCCCCACCCGTGGGCCGCCGAGGCATGCGCATTCCTCGAGGGCATCGCCCAGCCCGACGGCGCCGTCCGCACGATCCTCCCCTCGGCGCTCGAATCGCCGCGCGCCGCCCACTGGCAGACCGACAACTGGGCCGAGGACTCCCCGAACCCCACCGCCGGCATCGCCGGCGCGCTCCACGCGCTCGGCGTCACCCACCCGTGGCTCGACCGCGCCACCGACTGGATGTGGCGCCGCCTCGAGGGCCGCGCCTTCGACGAGGCCCACGACCTCCTCGGCGTCACGACCTTCCTCAGCCACGTCCCCGACCGCCCGCGCGCCGAGCCCGCCCTCGCTGAGGTCATGGCGCAGCTCCCGGCCGCCGCCTACTTCCTCCCCGAACCGTCGGAGGCGTACGGCCTCACCGCCCTCACCTTCGCCCCCACCCCCGACGCCCCGACCCGGCCTCACCTTGATGACACGCAGATCCAGGCCCACCTCGACGCCCTCGAATTCGACCAACAGGACGACGGCGGCTGGCCTGTCGCCTGGCAGCCACCCAGCGAAGCCGCCCTCTGGGAGTGGCGAGGCACCCGCACCCTCGAAGCAGTTCGAACGCTCCGCGCCTGGAACCGTCTCTAGTTCGGGCTCCGGCGACCACGCCTCCGCTCGCGCGAAGCACGGACCCTCGCCTCGATCGCGCGACCACCCGCCCGCGCCTCGGGATTTCGAAGCACCCTCGGCGCGAGGCCTGATTGGCGCGAAGCGTCTAAGTAGGGGTCGAAGACCCCCCGCTAGCGGCCTTTGTATTCGGGGGCGCGCTTCTCGACGAAGGCGCGCGGGCCCTCGGCTGCGTCCTCTGTCTGCCCGACGACCCAGCGCGACAACGAGGACAATCGCAGCGCCTGATCCAGCGTCATATCCGCCGTCGAGTGGGCCAGCTCGAGGTTCGCCCGTACCGCCAGCGGCGCGTGGCTCGCGATTCGCTCCGCCAGCTGCATCGCCGTCGGCATCACCTCGTCCGGATCCACCACGCGGTTCACGAGGCCCCACGACCGCGCCGTCTCCGCGTCGATTGGATCGCCCGTCAGCAGCATCTCTAGCGCCAGCGCCTTCGGGATCAGCCGCGGCAACCGTTGCGGCGCGCCGCCACCCGGGAAGAACCCCCGCGTGATCTCCGGCGTCCCGAGGATCGCCTCCTTCGAGGCCACTCGCAGGTCGCACGCCAGTGTCAGCTCGAGCCCGCCGCCCAGCGCGAGCCCGTTGATCGCCGCAATCAGCGGCTTCCCCGTGTCGAACGTGTAGAACGCCTTCGGCAACCCGTTCAGAACCGTTTCCGGGCCGCCGCTGCGGTCGCTATCGCCGCGCGCCCGCTCCTTCAGATCGGCCCCGGCACTGAACGCGCGCCCGGTCCCCGTGATCACCGCCGCTCGGATCGAGTCGTCATCGCGAACCCGTTCGAGCCCCGTCATCAGCCCATCACGGACCGCGCGATTCATCGCGTTCAGCGCCTCCGGCCGGTTCAGCCGGATCGTCGCGACGTGCCCGACCTGCTCGAAGACGACCTCATCCGCTGCCACGGGGCCGTCGCCGGTCGATGCCATCCGGCTAGCTCCGGTCGAACTGCGGCAGCACCTGCTCGGCGAACATCTGTGCCGGCAGCCGCGTGTCCGTCCCGAAGAACTCGATCATGAACATCGAGCACCCGAGGTCCATGTGCTTCCCGATCTGCTCGACGATCCGGTCCGCGGTCCCCACGATCGCCATCGGCCCGGTCGGGTCGCCCATGTGCCCGCCGAAGATCTTCGTCGCCGTCTGGATCATCGGCTCCGCCTCGGCCTCGTTCGGCGCGATCGCCACCAAGCACTGCTGCGAGATCGTCACCTCCGAGGCGTCGCGTCCCGCCTTCTCCATTGCCGCCCGCAGCGCCCCGACATTCTCCTCGAGCCGCCCCTGCGAGCCGGCCGGGTTGTTCCAGATCGACGCCTCGCGAGCCGCCAGCGGCAGCGTCACCTGCTTGCCGGTCCCGCCAATCAAGATCGGCACCTCTCGAGGTGGCTGCGGCAGCGTCACCAGGTTCGTCGCGTTCACGAACTCGCCGTGCATCGTCACCGGCTCGTCCGACGTCCACATCTGCTTCAGCAGCGAAACCGTCTCCTTGAGCTGTCGCGCGCGCGCCGGCGGCTCCGGGAACGGCATCCCGAAATCCTCGTACTCGGCCGGCATCCACCCGGACCCCAGGCCCGCGATCACGCGCCCGCCCGCGATGTGATCGACGGTCGCGATCGTCTTCCCCAGGTGCTGCGGGTTCCGCATCCCCGCCGGCGTCACCAGCGTCCCGATCTCTACCCGCCCCGTCTTCGCCGCCAGCGCCGCGATCAGCGTCCACGCCTCGAGCATCGGAATCTGCGGCGACCCCGGCCCGTACAGGTGGTCGTTGACCCAGATCGAGTCGTACCCCAGCTCCTCGAACGTCGTCGCTGCGGCCTCTGACTGCTCCCACGTCCGCTTGATCTGGGGAACCATCACACCGAAATGGGCCTTCGCCATCGCGCATCTCCTCGCCTGGGTCGTCGTCGTTCGTCGCTACCGTTGGGCTCGGCCGCAGCCTACCGCATCCGCCCCCACCCTCCGAGGCCACGCACCTCTCCGAGGACCCCGCCCCCTTGGGACCGCGGCACCGGGCCTTCGACCTGTGCACGTCCCGCTACCGACGACCGCGGCACCTAGGCTTTCGACCCGAACCACCCCGCAACTCAAACAGCCGCGAAGCGTCAGAAATCCCCGAAGGGGGCTTAGTCCATTTCGCGGAGGGCCGGGAGGCGGAGCCAGAGCACCGCGCCGATCACGATCAATGCTCCGCCGCAGACCATCAGCCACTCGCCGGCGCCGATCGCGATCGCGCCACCGCCTGCGATCAGCGAGCCCAGCGGCATCATCCCCGCCACCGCCAGGGCCACTACGCTCATCACGCGGCCCATCATCTCGTCCGGCGTGTGCGTCTGTGCCAGCGTCTGATTCAGGTTCACCATGATCCCGCCGCCGAGACCCCACAGGAACATCAGCACCGCCGTCAGCGGGTACCACTCCGACGCCCCAATCCCCGCGATCACCACCCCGCCGATCACCAGCGTGATCAGCAGGATCGCCCCCTTGCGGCGCAAGTTGCTCATCGAGGCCAGCACCACCGACATCGCGAACATGCCCACGCTCGTGATCGCGAACAGGATCGACGCCCCTGTCGCCTCCTGCCCGAGATCCTCGCGCGCGATCTGCGGCACCAGCACGAACACCGGGCCGAGCATCACGAGCCCCAGCGTCGCCAGCAGCACCATCAGGCCCAGCAGCCCCGGGTTCCGGTAGATGAACCGCAACCCCTCGAGGACTGAGTCCACCAGCTTCGGCCGCGGTCCCGCGATGCCCGGCGCCCCAGTCGGCAGCTCGATCCGCACGCCCAGCATTGTCACCGCGCTCAGCACGTACGCCGCCGTCAACACCGCGAACGCCCCACCGATATCCCACACGTCGATGATCACGCCGCCCAGCGTCGCTCCGAGGACCATCGCCAGGTTCTGCCCCATCGTGCGCAGCACGATGCCGTTCATCAGCCGCTCTCGAGGGATGATCGTCGGCACGATCGCCGTCAGCGGCGGCTGCGTGGCCGCCGTCGTCACCCCCGTCGCCAGCGCCATCGCGATCGCGAGGCCGACCGTCATCACGTCGACCCAGATCAGCGCCGCGATCGCGATCGAGATCGCGGCGCCGGCCACGTTCGTCCAGATCACCATCGCGCGCCGGTCCAGCCGGTCGGCGTACGCCCCGGCTGGCAACGTCACGAAGAAGGCGGGAATCCCGAGGGCAAACGCCGTCACGCCCGCGAGCAGCTCGTTGTCCGACAGCTCGAGGACCAGCCACACGAATGTGAACCGCTGCGCCCCGAACACCAGGAAGTAGAAGAACGCCGCCGACCAGTAGTACCGAAACGAGCGGATGCCAAGCGTCTCGCCGAGCGGCGAGCGCCGAAACCGCTGAAAGATGTTCCCCGGGGGCGCCTCCCCCTCATCGAGGGCGGGTCGTTCCTGAAGCTCGGCCAAGGGGTGGGTCCGTCCATTGCGCGCCGCCGGGCATGCGGTCGAAGGTCACTATCGATTTGTGAACTATAACCCTCACGTCAACCTCGCGAGGGCCGCCGACCTCGACCGCTCGCTACCCGGCCCGCCGTCCGAGGATCCGCATCTGTCCGGTGATCATCGCGAGCAGTGGCGTCGGCACGCTCAGCTCCGAGGCGCGTCGCAGCGGCGCCTCGAAGATCGCGTCGACCTCCATCTCGCGTCCCTCGACGAAGTCGATCATCGTGCTCGGTCGGTAGGCGGCCATCGCCTCCGTCCGCGTCATCATGCTCTCCACGACGGCGTCGGCATCGAGGCGTGCGTCGCTCCCGTGCGCCTCGAGATCGACATTCCCGGCCGCGCATAGCTCGCGCATCAACCCCTCGGCGGCACCGCGTAGCTCCGGGTCGTCCATCACGATGTCCGTCGTGATCCCGCCACCGGTCACCGTCAGCCCGTTGAACGGCACGTTCCAGCACAGCTTCTGCCAGCGCGCCGCCAGCAACGAGGGCGCTGTGGGCACCTCAACCTTGGCATCGGCCCACAGCGCGAACGCGCGCTCCACCTCGGCCGGCTCGTCACCCAGATGCGCGACCGTCACCGGCCCGTAGTCGATGTGGTGGATGCGGCCGTCGGCTCCTCGATTGATGCAGGTGAAGCCGAGACCGGCGAAGATCGGCGTCTCGGGAAACCACTGAGCGAACTGATCCTCGATACCGAGGCCGTTCATCAGCGCGAGGATGCTCGTCTGCGGCCCGACGCACGGCGCGATCAGCTCCCGCGCGTCGTCCATCGCCGTCGCCTTCAACGCGCAGACCACCCAGTCCGCGGGACCGATCTCCGCCGCCGTTCGCGCGATCGACGGACGCTTGAGGTGGATGTCGCCATCGATGCTCTCGACGTGCAGGCCGCCTCGTTCGACGGCGTCGTACGTGCTCCGCAGCAGGAAGTGCACGTCGTGCCCCGCCTCGGCCAGCCGCGCGCCGTAGTAGCAGCCGACCGCACCGGCCCCGATCACCGCGACCCGGCTCACGCCGCCCGCTCCGTCCGAGGGAGCAGCGCCACCTTGCCGGTCACCCGCCGCCCGGTGATCGCGCCCAGCGCTGCCTCATACTCCTCCAGCGGGTAGGTCTTCGACACCAGCGGCTGCAGCTTCCCGCGCTCCCACCATTCCAGGAGTTCGCGCAGCGACTCCCGGATCAGCTGCGGCTGATGCTCGCGCACCTGCCCCAGGCTGAGCCCCAGTGCTGAGGCGTCTTTCACCAGCAGATGGTTCGCCGGGATCTGCGGCACGTCCCCGCTGGCGAACCCGATCACGAGGATCCGTCCACCCGGGTTGATGCAGCGCAGCGAGGCTCGGAACGCGTCGCCGCCCACTGGGTCGTACACCACGTCGGCGCCGCCGGTCAGCTCCAGCACCCGCTCGCGAATGTCCTCCTCCGCGTAGTTGATCAGCAGGTCCGCGCCGTGCGCGCGCGCCACCTCGAGCTTCTCCGCCGAGCTCGCCGAGGCGATCACCGTCGCCCCCAACGCCTTCCCCACCTCGACCGCCGTCAGCCCAACACCGCCCGAGGCGCCGTGGACCAGCAGCACCTCGCCCCGCTGCAGCCGCGCCCGGTGCTGCAGCGCGAGGTGCGAGGTGAGGTAGACCACCGGGAACGTCGCCGCCGTCTCGAAATCCATCGCGTCCGGGATCGTGATGACGTCGGCCTCGTGCGCCGCCGCCACCTCCGCGAAGCCGCCGTGGTTGAGCAGCGCCAGCACCCGGTCGCCGGGTGCCGCGTTGTTCACATAAATCGCGGCCTCGCGCACGACCCCGGCGATTTCCATCCCCGGCGCGAAGGGGAGGTCGGGCTTGAGCTGGTACTTGCCGCGCGTAATCAGCGTGTCGGCGAAGTTCACGCCGGCCGCGTGTACATCGATCAGCAGCCCGCCGGCGTCGAGGGCCGGCGGATCGACCTCGACGAGTCGTAGTCCATCGACGCCCGTCAACTCCTGGCAGTGCACCGCTCGCATCGCCACCCCGTCCGCGCTCACGCGACCTGCCGAGACGCCTCACCAACTGACTTCCTGAACCGCGTGATTGTACGAGGCGCATCAGCGAAACTCGCCAGAACGGCGCACCGAAGTGCCTTACGTGAGGTAAGATCGACCGATGACCGAAGAGATGACGCGCGAGCACGTCGAAGCGTTCTGTCCGCGGTTCCATCACGCCGTCGAGCTGATTGGGCGCCGTTGGTCGGGTGCCATCCTCCGCGCCATGCTCAGCGGCTCCACCCGCTTCAGCGAGATCGCCGCCACCGTCCCCGGCCTCAGCGACCGCCTGCTCTCTGAGCGCCTCAAGGAGCTCGAGGGCGAAGAGGTGGTCATCCGCACCGTCCACCCGGAGACCCCGGTGCGCATCGAGTACCAGCTCACCGACAAGGGCCGCGCCCTCGCGCCGGTGATCGACTCCATCTCCGTCTGGGCCGAGGAGTGGTTGCCCGAACCTGACGAGGCCGAAATGCCGATGGCAGGGCGCGCATAACGATCGTCCGCGCCCGGACGGGATCGTTGCCACGGCTGTGAGAGACTGGTCGAGGCGCTGGACGGGCATCCGCCGGCAGCTCGGATCGGAGTTCGCGTGATCGTCGAAGAAGCCGTCGTTCGCGGTCCCAAGGACGACCAGTCCGCGCGCACCCGCGCGACCCTCGTCGACGCCGCCCGCACGCTCTTCGCCGAACACGGCTACGCCGCCACCGGTACCGAGGACATCGTCCAGGCCGCCGGCGTCACCCGGGGCGCGCTCTACCACCACTTCGTCGACAAGCGAGACCTCTTCGAGGCCGTCTACACCAACCTGCAGAACGACCTCCGTGACCGCATCGTCGCCGCCGCCCAGGCCGACCCCGACGCCCCCGGCTGGGAGCGCATCCGCCGAGGGGTCTACGAGTACCTCGACCACTCGATGGAGCCCACCGTCCAGCGCATCGTCCTGGTCGAGGCCCCCGCCGTCTTCGGCTGGGAACGCTGGCGCGAGATCGACTCCGAGTACGCCCTCGGCATGCTCAAGAACGCGATGGCCAATGCCCTCGAACAGGGCCTGCTGATGGAATCCAACTCGGAGACGCTCGCCCACCTCATGCTCGGCGTGCTCAGCGAAGCCTCCCAGGTCATCGCCGGCGCCGAGGACGTGACCGCCGCCCGCCAGGAAGTCGGCCAGTACGTCGACCACCTGCTCGACAGCCTCCGCGCACCCGATCAGGTCGCTGACCAGGTCGCTGACTAGAACGCGCCTCCCGTGACCGAACCGGCCCCGTTCGACTACGCCTCCGTTACCGCCGAGCAGATCACCGAGCGTGGTGCCGCCGCGATCACCGAGGTCGACACCGCCATCGATATGCTCGTCGCCATCCCGGACGCGGATCGCACCCTCGCCAACACGCTCGAGGCGCTCGATGCCGCCCACGACGCGCTCGGCCAGACGAGCGGCCGCTACGCCTTCCTCGCCCAGGTCGCGCCGGAGAAAGACGTCCGCGACGCCGCGCTCGCCTTCCAGCAGGAGCTCGACGCCTTCGCGACTGCCCTCGGCTTCCGCGAGGACGTCTACCGCGCGGTCCGCGCCTTCGCCGAGTCGCCTGCCGCCGCGGACCTCGACACGGACGCCTCTAGGCTGCTCGAGTTCACGCTCCGCGACTTCCGGCGCAACGGCTTCGACCTCGAACCGGAGGCGCGCGCCCGTGTCGAGGAGCTGAAGCAGCAGCTCGTCGACCTCGGCGTCCGCTTCCGCCGCAACATCGACGAGTCGGACGACGCGCTGCTCCTCACCCGCGACCAGCTCGCCGGCCTCCCAGACGCGTACATCGACGGTCTCCGCCAGGAAGAGACCGCCGAGGGCACTCGCTACCGCGTCTCGCTCGACTACCCCGAGATGTACCCCTTCTTCGAAGCCGCCGATGACGGCGCACTCCGCCGCGAACTCTTCCTGCTCAACCACAACAAGGCCGCCGACACCAACCTCGATCTCCTCGACGAGGCGCTCGCCGCCCGCGACGAGGCCGCTCGCCTCCTCGGCTACGACTCCTGGGCCGACTACATCCTCGAGATCCGCATGGCCGGCAAGCCCGACGCCGCCCTCGACTTCCTCAAGGACCTCGAACGTCGCGTCCGCGTCAAGGCCGACCGCGACATTGAGCAGCTGACCGAGGCCAAGCGCGCCCACCTCGAAGACCCCGACGCCACCCTCGAGATCTGGGACTGGCGCTACTACCAGCAGCGCGTCCTCCGCGAGCAGCACGACGTCGACCAGTTCGCGATCGCCGAGTACTTCCCGCTCGAGGCCACCCTCAACGGCATGCTCGACGTCTACGCCCGCCTCGTCGGCGTCCGCTTCCAGCGCATCCAGGACACCGACGCGTGGCATCCCGAGGTCCGTCTCTACGCGATCGAGGACGCCGAAACCGGCGCGCACATCTCCCACGCCTACATGGACCTCCACCCGCGCCCGGACAAGTACGGCCACGCCGCCGCCTTCACCCTCCGCCCGGGCCGCCTCCTCGACGACGGCAGCTACCAGCCCCCCGTCAGCGCCATCGTCGCCAACTTCACCAAGCCCACCGAGTCATCCCCGTCCTTACTCCGCCACAGCGAGGTCCAAACCCTCTTCCACGAGTTCGGCCACATCCTCCACCAGACCCTCACCCGCGCCCGCTACGCGCGCTTCTCCGGCACCTCGGTGGAGCGCGACTTCGTCGAAGCCCCGTCGCAGATGCTCGAGCACTGGATCTGGGACCCCGACGTCCTCGCCGGCTTCGCCCGCCACGTCGAAACCGACGAGCCGCTCCCGCGCGAGCTCCTCGACCGCATGACCGCCTCGAAGAACGTCGCCAGCGGCCTCCACTGGCTCCGCCAGATCTACTTCGCCCGCCTGGACCTCGCCTACCACGCCGCCGGCGAGGCCAAGGACAGTGACGCCATCGCCGAGGACCTGCACCCGATCACCGGCTTCCCGTTCCCGGAAGACACCCACTTCCAGGCCGGCTTCGGCCACCTCTTCGGCTACGACGCCGGCTACTACGGCTACCTCTGGTCCAAGGTCTTCGGCGACGACATGTTCGAGCGCTTCGAACAAGACGGCCTCGCCGCCGGCGCCGACTACCGGCGGATCATCCTCGAGCAGGGCGGTGCCGTGGACGCCGCCGACCTCGTCCGCGACTTCCTCGGCCGCGAGCCTCGCAACGACGCCTTCCTCCGCGACATCGGTCTCGAGGCCTAGAGCCGATTCGTTCGCGCCCTCAACTCTGTTTGAAGGCTCACGGCTAGCCGATAGTCATGCATGTCGAAGAAGCGGATCTTGCTGGCGATCGGAGGCGGCCTCACAGCACTCCTGATCGTCGCATTCGCAACCGGCACCCTCTCGTTCCGGTTCCACGTCTCGTCGCATTCACCTGAGCTGGCGGCAGAGGTGGGTGAGGAGTTCGCGTCGATCGCGTTCGTCCAGGGCGACGGAGCCGGTTCGCTCGACTTGCTGAGCGAAGATCTGGCCGACGAGTTCTCTATCGACGAGATCGACGCCGCCATCGCGGCGATGCACCCCGATGGAAAGCCGGACGTCGTCAAGGCCGTCGAATTCGAACGCCTCAACGGCTACGGGGGAATGGGGATCTACTTGGAGGGCACCGCAGGGGATCGCACGTACTACTACCGCTTGCTGATGGACGGCTCGTCGTTCAGCGGCTACTCGGTTTCCGGCTTCTGGCGGGCACCTAGTCCATACCCGAACCCGCAGGCTCGCGAGCAGCTCCGCTGACGAACCGCCTCTAGATCGATCCGGCCTCGACCCGTTCTAAGCCCGACCGTAGGGGCAATGCCCTCGAACACCGGGTGTGGGGCGGAGCCCCACAGGCACAAGGGGTGGGTGGGCCGGGTACCTGGAAAGGCAGGCCACGGGCGTCGCCCGTGGCCACCCTACGAGGGCGATAGGCGCGCCCGGCTTCGCTGCTAAGCCGCAGGCAGGCCCCACCCGAAGCGCGATCCTCCGAGGTGGGGTGGCCTACCCCGCTTTAGAGGCGGGTCGAGCCGGCACCTGCAACTCGGCCAGCAGCCGCTGAGACACCACGCTGATCTCCTCGACCGCCCGGTTGAACGCCGCCTCGTTCTTCGCCGCTGGCTTGCGGAACCCGCTGATCTTCCGCACGAACTGCAGCGCCGCCTCGTCAAACTCCTGCACCGTCGCCGGCTCGTCGTACGTCCGCAACCGCTTGATCGATCGACACATCCGAGGCCTCCCAACCCGTGCTCCGTGCCCGTGATCCTAGCGCCCGAGGGCACTCGACAGGCACTATGCGTTCCTGAACCCACTCATCCGCCGCCGCAGCCGAGGAGCCCGACGTTGACCTACCAGGATCTGACCCTCGAGCGCGACGGCCAGATCGCCATCATGACCCTCCGCCGCCCGGAGAAGCTCAACGCCCTCGGCGCCGTCCTCCACGACGAGATCGAAGCCGTCTGCGCCGAAGTCGGGTCGGACGACGACGTCCGCGCCCTGATCATCACCGGCGAGGGCCGCGGCTTCTCGGCGGGTGCCGACCTCACGAGCGGTCGCACCGTCGATCCCGACGCCGTCCCCTCGCAGGACGACCGCCTCGACGAGTACGGCTGGGTCGGCCGCCAGGCCATGGCCGTCTACGGCCTCGAGAAGCCCACCATCGCCGCCGTCAACGGCGTCGCTGTCGGCGCCGGCATGTCGCTCGCCCTCGCCTGTGACCTCCGCGTCGGCACCCCACAATCGCGGTTCAAGACCGTCTTCATCGAGCGCAACCTCTCGCCCGACTCCGGGATGAGCTACTTCCTCCCGAGGATCGTCGGCTACTCGAAGGCCGTCGACCTGATCTTCACCAGCCGCGCCATCCTCGGCGAGGAGGCGCACGAGCTCGGCCTGCTCAACCGCCTCGTCGAGCACGACCAGCTCCTCGAGGAGTCCCTGAAGCTCGCCAACGAGATCGCCGTCTGGCCCCCGCTGGCGATGCGCTCAGCGAAGCGCACCGTCCAGCGCAATCTCCAGGCCGACGACCTCGCCGAGGCCCTGCGCAACGAAACCAGCGGCCTGCGCTTCTCCGGCCTCGCCCCGAACGACGCCAAGGAGTCGCGCGCCAGCTTCATGGAGAAGCGCCCGCCGAAGTTCACCGGGACGTAGCGCGCACCCTCCGAGGGCTTCCGACCGTCCGAGGGCGCCCGGAACGGGTGGCGAGCTAGCCCTCGATCCAGCGGTCGCGCCAGCCCTCCTCGGGCTGCTCTTCGGCGAACGTCCACGCGTTGCCCCAGGTATCGAGGCTCGCCGCCTTCCGCACCGGCCGCCGCCCGACCGGCCCGATCTTGTCCGACGGGTACCCGATCGGCATCAGCGCGTGCGGTACCTGCCCGTCGGGGATCCCCAGGAGTTCGCGGATCTCCGCGTCCCACCGCCGGTGGAACCCGGTGACGACGGTCCCGAGGCCGAGCCCGCGACACGCCAGCGCCACGTTCTGCACCGCTGGGTAGATCGTCCCCTGCGACTGCTCCGGCCCGCACACGAACAGGTGCACCGGCACCTTGCCGATGTTCCGCGCGAGGTCATCGGTCGACCGCACCACCAGCCGCATCTGCCGCGGCAGCTCGTCGATCGTCGACGGGTCGTCCACGTACTGCTTCCCGTAGTCCGTCCACGTCTGCCAGTACAGCTCGCCGATCCGCTGCCGCTTCGCCTCGTCCCGCACCACGAGGAAGTGCCAGATCTGCATGTTCCCGCCGGCCGGCGCACGGATCGCCGCGTCCACCACCTGGAACAGCACCTCGTCCGGCACCGGCTGGTCCGTGAACCGCCGCAGCGCGCGCGTCGAGTAGAGCGCCTCGAAGAGGCCGATCTGGTCCGGGGGCTTCACATCCATCGGGCAGTCCTTTCGAGGTCCTCAGGGTCTTCGTGAGCACGCGTCGGCACCGACCATATCGGGGTGTCCCCCTGTGCTCACGGGCGGCGCTCGCCGACGCTCAAACGAGAGCCCGGAGGATGCTGGTTCATGGACCGTCGACGCCTGCCCACTGCCCGCATCGCCCCCGTTGCGCTGACGCTCATCGTCGCGCTCCTGCTCGCCGCGTGCAGCGGCGGCGATCCGGTCGCCACCCCCACGGCCACCGTGCCGGCCGCACCGTCCGGCTCCACCGCGACCGCCGATCCGACCGCCACTCCCGAGGTCTCGTCGGTCGCGCCCTACGCGCTCCCCACCCGCGAGGTCCCCTTCACCGTCCAGCTCCCCGCCGGCACCACCGGCCCAGTCTCCGTCCGCGTCTTCGGCGTCAGCGAGTTCGAGATCGCGCGCAGCGTCGCGCTCAGCCAGGCGGACGGCGATCGCTGGACCGGCTCCGTCCCGCTCGAGGAAGGCGCCCTCGTTCGTTACGCCTACGACCGCGGCACCCTCGAGGACTTCCCCTCCTTCATCGAACGGCGGGAAGCCCCCGCGCTCGCCCTCGACACCACCTGGCGCATCATCCACGTCGCTCCCGACCTCGCCGAGGTCAACGACACCGTCGCGATGTGGGCTGACGAGCGCGCGACCGTGCCGTCCGGCAGCGTCAGCGGCGTCATCACCGACTCCGTCACCGGCGACCCCGTCATGGACGCCGAGGTCTCCGTCACCGGCATGCACACCGCCACGGACTACGACGGCAGCTACCGCTTCAGCGGCGTCGCCGCCGGCGAGCACGTCGTCACGGTCCACCGCGCCACCGGCGACTACAAGGCGATCTCGACCCCGGTCACCGTCCGCGCTGGCGCCGAAGCCGCCGCTTCGCTCGCCGTGGAGCCCGCCCGCCGCGTCACCGTCCAGATCCAGGCGATCATCCCCGAGGACATGCCGGCAGGCGCCACCGTCAAGGTCTACGGCAACGCCTGGCAGCTGGGTGGCCATTTCTACACCGCCCCCGGCCAGCCCGAGGGCCTGCGCCTCCCCGTCGGCCGCGCCGTTCGCGGTCGCGAGACCGAGCGCGTCCAGTTCGCGTTCGACCTCTACGAGGGCCAGCCGGTCTCCTACCGCTACACCCTCGCCGGCCCTGGCCTGAGCAGCGAGCTGCGCCTCGATGGCGAGCAGGCGCCCCGCTCCTTCATCGCCAGCCGCGCCAGCCGCGTGCGCGTCGATGAGATCGAGGCCTTCCGCCCCGCCGACCAGACCGAGGTGGTACTCCGCGCCGAGGTCCCGGCGAACACCCCCGAGGGCGTCCCGATCCAGTTCGTCATGGGCCCCGGCCACTGGATGACCGAGGACGAGGACGGCGCCTGGTCCACCGTGCTCTACGGCCGTCCCGGCGACACCCTCACCTACGCGCTCCGCCTCGGCGATGACGTCGAGGCCGGCGCGGACTCCTCCGCCGGCGCACCGCTCGGTCGCCGCACGATCGAGATCCCCGAGGCCGATACCGCCCTCGCGGTCGCGGTCACCGACTGGGTTGGCCGCCCCGGCGTCGCCGCGCTCGCAGACGGCGAACTCGCCGAGGTCGAGTTCCGCGTCACCGTCCCAGCCTCCACGACCGACGGCGACTCGACGCTCCGCCTCGTCGGCACCGGCGAACTCGGCGAGGGCATCGACCTCACCGTCGTCCCCGGCACGCCCACCCTCTACGTCGGCTCCGCCTCGCTCCCTGCGGGCAACTACATCTACGACGTCCGGCGCATGCCCGCCGACCCCGATGGCGACCCGATCCCCTCCGCCCACCCGCGCAACCTCGAGATCTCCCTCGTCGAGCACGTCGTCAACGACTGGGTCTCCGGCTGGTCCGCCGAGATCCCCAACGTCCAGCCCCGCGACGACCGCTTCCGAGGTGGCTACTACCTCCCCGACTTCTGGAGCCCCGGCTTCGAGGCCCTGACCCGCTCCACGATCGACGTCATCGAGGAGCGGCCCAACGCCCTCGCCGCGCTCTCCTCGGTCTGGAGTTACGGCCAGGTGCGCCCCGAGCCGACCGTCGAGTCGCGCTCGCTCTTCGCGCCCTCGGTCGCCACACCGCTCGAGGCGCTCGTCGAACAGGCTGCCGAGGCGCGTCGCGGCGAGGTCCCGGTCATCCTCGCGCCGCAGTTCAACCCGGAGATGACCGCCGACGGCGCCTCCCTCGGCGGGCCGAAGTCGCAGCAGTGGATCGACGCCTGGCTCCGTGAGGCCGAACGTCTCTGGCTCTGGAACGCCGAGGTCGCCGACGCGATCAACGCCGACATCCTCCTGCTCCCGGGACCGACCTTCCACGTCTTCGACCAGCCCTCTGCCTTCCCCTCCACCGAGAGCTTCGAGGACTTCGACCAGTCGCTGATCGCCCTCATCGGCGAGGTCCGCGACCGCTACGACGGCCGCCTCCTGATCAGCGGCGGCCAGACCACCCTCGAGGCCCCTGGCCTCGCTGACGTCGTCGGCGTCACCACCTTCGACACCGGCCACCCCGCGCTCGCCGCCACCGCCACCGTCGACCAGTGGCGCGTCGCCTACGAGGCCCTGTTCGACACCCGCCTCGACCCGATCCACGACGCCTGGGAGCGCCCGATTTTCCTCTACCAGCTCCAGGTGCCCTCGACGCCCTCGCCCGGCGACCCCACCGGCGAGTTCGCCCAGGCGCGCCAGCTCGAGGGCCTGCTCCAGGCACTCTCGAACCGCACCTGGATCGTCGGCGCCCTCTCCTGGTCGTACGGCATGATCGAGGTCCCCGACCTCGCAACCGACAGCCTCCGCGGCCGCCTCGCCGAAGCCGTGCTCTCCAAGCACTACGAGCTGTTCAACCCCGCCGACATCTCCGCCATCACGATGGGCTAACCCCCACCCGAGGCCCCCGGACCCCAACCTCAATCTCGCGCCGGCGGGCTTGCCGAGGGCGCGCGACGGCGCGATCATCGCGGCATGGCCTCCAACCCACCCGCGGACGCGTCGCTCACCCTCGAGGCGTTGGACGAGCGTGATCGCGCGATCGTCGCGGAGATGACCGACCTCGCCCGCGTCCACGTCAACGACTCCTACTGGTGGCAGAACGCGTCGTTCGCCCTCCCGATGCTCGGCTTCGTCGTCTCGATCACGGTCGGCCTGATCTTCGGCATCGGCGAAGCCCTCGGCTTCGGCATCTTCCTCGGCGCCGTGACGCTGATCATGGTCCCGGTCGTGCTGCTCACCTGGCGTGGCTCCGCGACCGCGATCGCCGTCCGCGAGCGTGGCATCGCCTCGCTCCACCACGGCCGGATCCTCGAGGAGTTCGCCTGGTCTGACCTCCACCGCATCGAGCGCGTGGAGTACCTCGGCAACGTCCGGCACAAGCTCCTCTACGGCGACGAAGACCGCTTCATGACCGTCGAGAGCGAAATCGAGGACGCGGAGGCCCTCGTGGACGCCGCCTTCGCGTACTCCGGCCTCCCCCGCCAGACCGAGGGCGCATCGTGACCACCATCGACGACGTCGCCCGCGACCCCGGCGGCCACGTGCTCCGATCGATCGAGGCGCTGGCCCAGCCCTACGAGCTGATCGAGTGCGATCCCGATCTCGCCGACACCGCCATCTTCTGCGAACGCTACGGCGTTGCCCTCGAGGAGAGCGCCAACTGCATCGTCGTCGCTTCGAAGAAGGACCCGAAGCAGTACGCCGCCTGCCTCGTCCTCAGCCACACCCGCCTCGACGTGAACGGCACCGTCCGCCGCCTGATGGGCGTCCGCAAGCTCTCGTTCGCCTCCGCCGACGAGACCGCCGCGCTCACCGGCATGCTGATCGGCGGCGTCACCCCGTTCGGACTGCCCGAGGAGCTGCCGGTCTACGTCGACCAGCTCGTCGTGGATGTCGAGAGCGTCGTGATCGGCGGCGGCAGCCGCTCGCAGAAGCTACGCGTCCCGTCGTCCGCCCTCGTCGCACTGCCACGCGCCGAGGTCATCGACGGTCTCTCGAAGGCGCCTGCCTAGTCGCGGTCTCGATCGTTCGAGGGCTCACGCAACCACAGCTCCACCTCGTCGACGGCCGCCCGCCGCTCCGCCGCCGCGTTGCGCCGTTCGTATGCGGGATAGAGCGCCGTCCACGCCCGGAAGCCGACGGCTGCACCGAGGATCACACCCACCGAGGTCCCGACCCAGAACGCGATCGAAACCCCGACTAGCGTGAACAACCCCGACGCCCCTGAGCCGACCCCTCCGATCGCGCCGAGCAGCAAGGCGGCAATCACCATCACCACAGCGACCGAGCCGCCCGTCACCACCCCGATCCCGAGTGCGAGGTAGAGCGCCGGCTTCGTACCCGCGAGCGCGTCGAGCCGCCGCTGCGTCCGTTCCGATTGCGGTTCCATCGCCGACACTATAGGCCCGTCGTTCTCGCCGGTGTCCCGTGACCCGGCTCACAGCCGCCGCCCAACTTGCTGTCGATGATCAACCCGGCGGCGACCGCAGCACGGCCGGAGGGCGCGGCACCATGGCGAAGAAGTCACGCTCGAGGGCCGAGCGCCGCCGTGCCGCTCGCGCGGAAGCCGCCCGCGCCGGCGACCGTCAGCCGAAGGGCGCTGCCCCAACCAAGGTCGATACGAGGGCGCCGAAGAAGAACCGTTCGGCGAAGCAGTCGAAGCGATCGAAGCAGCGCGGTGGCATCCCGCTCGCCACGATCGGCTGGTCGATCGGCGGGCTCGCCGTCGTTGCGCTGCTCATCCTCGCGCTCTCCGCCTCGGGGGGCGCCCAGCAGGCCGATGCGGCGACCGAACAACTCGCTCGAGCGAACGCTGGCACCGACGTCACCGTCCACAGCGGCAGCGCCCACGTCGTCTACCACTCGGATCCGCCGCTGCCCTCGCGCGCCGCGCCGCGCGCCGACGGTCAGCCGACCCTCGTCTGGTTCTCGGGCACCTGGTGCCACATCTGCGAGCAGATGGCCCCCTTCGCCCACGAGACCGCCAGCGCGTTCACCGACCGGCTCGTCTTCGTCGAGAAGTCCGTCGACCACGACCGTTCGTCGAGCAGCCGCTACGGCGTCCGAGGCACCCCCACCTTCGTCATGCTCGACGCCACCGGCAGCGAGGTGATGCGGTTCCACGGCTCGCCCGACGCCGTCTCCTTCGCCGCCCAGATCGAGCGCGCCCTCGCCGCCGTCGGCTAGCGCCGCCGCTTAGCGCGCGGCGGAGGTATCGAGGGCCGGCGCACCGCCCGCTGCCCCCTCGAGCCCGAACGCCTCCGCGATCAGCTCGTAGGAGCGCACCCGCGCCGCGAAGTCGTACGTGATCGTCAGCAGCACCAGCTCATCGACGTCCAGCTCCTTGGCGAGCGTCTCCAGCCGCGCCTGGACCATCGGCGGGTCCCCGATCGCCGCTCGCGAGCGCGAGTACACGATGTACTCCAGCTCCGCCGGGCTGTAGTCGAAGGCCAGCGCCGTCTCGACGGACGGGACACCGAGGCGCCTAAACCGCATGCAGTAGCGGCTCCACGAGAGCAGCACCGCCTCCTCCTCGGTCGCCGCGCAGAGCGCCGATACGCCCGCCGACACCAGCGGTTCCGGGTAATGCTCCGACGGCTCATAGCGGTCCCGGTACAGCGCGATCGCCCGCGCGCCTGCCTCCGGGTTGATGAAGTGCGCGTACGAGTACGGCAGCCCGAGCGCCGCCGCGATCTGCGCGCTCTCCAGCGACGAGCCCAGCATCCACATGTGCGGCTGGCCCGCCCCCGAGGGCTGCGCCCGCACGCCGAAGAACGGATGCCCCTCCGGCAGATCGTTCGTCAGGTACCCGACGAGGTCCGCCACCTGGTGCGGGTACTGGTCGAGCGGTACCGCGCCCGGCCCGAGCGCCAGCGCCTGCGCGACGTGCGCGCTGCTCCCCGGCGCGCGCCCGATCCCCAGGTCGATCCGCCCCGGGTAGAGCGTCTCCAGCATCCGGAACACCTCGGCCACCTTGAGCGGGCTGTAGTGCGACAGCATCACCCCGCCGGAGCCGACCCGGATCCGCTCCGTCTGAGCCGCCACCTGCGGGATCAGCACCTCGGGCGCGGCGCAGGCGAGACCGGTGCTGTCGTGGTGCTCGGCAAGCCAGTAGCGGTGGTACCCCGCCGCATCCGCCGCGCGTGCGAGCGCGACCGACTCCTGCACCGCCTCGGCGGCCGTCCCACCCTCGCGGATCGGGCTCTGGTCGAGCACGCTGAGCTTCACGCTGCCTCCACCCCTGGCCAGCCCGCCTGATGCGGCCGGGCTGCCGGTCCGGGTGCGCTGAGTCGGGTCCGCGTGGCCCGCTGTTGGGGCCGACGGTATCGTCGGATTGTACGAGGCCGATCGCCCACCCCGTCCGTCCGCGCGGCACCGCTCGCGCAACGAGACCCCTCGAGGAGGCCGCATGACCGAGCAGGGACCCGGACACACGCGCGGCCCGAAGACCGAGGACGAGCTGATCCAGGATGCGATGCACGAGCTGCCCTACGGCATCTACGTGATCGGCTCGACCTCGGCCGGAACGCCCAACGCGATGATCGCCGACTGGGTGATGCAGATGTCGTTCAGCCCGCGCTTGATCGGCGCGGCGTTCGAGCGGGACTCGACCAACCTCTCGAACATCCGCGCCAACCGCGCGCTTACCGTCAACCTGCTCGACGAGGAGAGCATGTCGCTCGCGCGCAGCTTCGTGCAGCCAACCTCGGGTGCCAAGGTGCAGGGACGCAGCGACGGTGCCGCGGCGGTTCGCCACGACAAGCTCGCCGACGTGGACTACCGGCTCGACCAGCGTGGCTGCCCGATCCTCGACGACGCGCTCATCTGGATCGAGGCCGAGGCGCAAGACTTCGTCGAGGTAGGCGACCACGTCCTCGTCGTCGCCCGCGTCCTCACCGCTCGCGTGCAGGGCAGCGGCGATCCGCTGACGTCGACGATCACCGGCTGGTCGTACAGCGGCTAGCGGCCGCAATCCGAGGCACGATCAGGGGCGCGAGCGCTAAGCGGCCAGCCGCTCCTGCTGAGCCAGCTCGTCCTCGCGCTGGTGGAGCAGCGCGAGCGCGATCTGGCCCAGCGTTGCCCGCTGGCCCTCGGCGAACTGCAGGCCCAGCTCGAGCCCGTCCTCGCGATCAATCCGCCGCCGCACCTCGCAGTTGAGTCGCAGTGTGCGCCCGTCCGGGAGATCGACCCCCAGCGTCGTCTCGTCCGGCGCGAAGCTGGTCGCCGAGGTGAGCAGCACCTTCGCGCCGGTCGTCGAGAGGTCCTCGATCTCGCACTGCGCGCCGTTCACGGCCCCGAACAGCCGCACGCCGAAGCGCACCCCCGCACGACGGTCGCCAGCGAACCGCGGATCGCGGATCCGGCGGATCGCCAGCACGAGCAGCGAAACGTTCAGCCCGAGGAACCCGACCGCCCCGATCGTCGCCGCCATCTCGTGGTAGGTGGTCGGCGTCAGTCCCGCGATCGTCGCGGCGAACCAGGTCAGCGCGACCGCGGAGCCGGCGAGCATGGCGCGGAGCAGCCACGGGACCGGCGTTCCGTCCCGATCGGCGCTCGGACCCTTCGGGGTCACCCGGAACGCGGCGCCGCGCCCACCGGTGAGGATGGCCAGTGTCGCTGGGATCACCGCCGGCATCCGCAGCACCTCGAACAGCAGCGACGTGATCGGCGGGTAGTAGCCACGCGCGAGCAGCCGCAGCGCCACGAACTGCATCACGAACACCGTCGCGAACGCCGGGCCGTAGACCCAGCCCGGCGCGTTGATTGGCGACGCCCCGCTGATCACCACCATCATCGGCAGCACCATGAAGGCGAACGTCCGCCACGAGTCGAACCAGCCGAACAGCGTCGTCGCGAACGCGAGCCGCTGCCCGAACGTCAGGTCGCTCGTCGTCAGCGGGCTCTCCTGGCGCAGCACCTGCATCGCGCCCAGCGCCCAGCGGTTGCGCTGCAGCATGTACTGCGACGCGTCGGTGGGCGCCAGCCCGCGCGCCAGCACCTCGTTGTGATAGACCGCGCCCCACCCACGGCGGTTCATCCGGATCGTCGTGTGGATGTCCTCGGTGACCGTCTCGGTCGCGACCAGCCCGACCTCCTCGAGCGCGCTTGCCCGCACCACCGCGCCGGTACCGCACCAGAAGGCGCCGCCCCAGCGGTTCTTCGCCGGCCCGATCACGCGATAGAAGATCGCCTCCTCGTTGTATGGGCGGTCGTCTGCCTGCGTGGTGCCCTCGTGCTCGAACGAGTCCACGTTGTAGAAGTCCTGCGGCGTCTGTACGACCGCGATCGTCGGGTCGTCGAAGTAGCCGAGCGTGTGGTGGAGGAAGTCCGGCTGCACCACGTGATCGGCGTCGAAGATCGCGAACAGGTCGGCGTCGATCTTCGGAATCGCGTGGTTCAGGTTGCCAGCCTTCGCGCCGGCGTTGTCCGCTCGAGCGAGGTAGTGAGCGCCCAGCTCGTCCGCCAGCCTCTTCACCCAGAGTCGGTTGCCGTCATCCAGCACCCAGGTCTCGTGTGCCGGTTCAAGCGCGACCGCCGCAGCGATCGCCGGCAGCAGCACGTCCTCGGGTTCCTCGTAGGTTGGGAGCAGCACCGCGATCCGTTGGTCGGTCTCCTCGACGTGTCGCCACGTCGGCGCGTCGTCGACGTCCCAGAGGCTGAGCGTGTAGAGGCTGAGCCCGAGCGCGTTGTGCATCTCCGCGAGGAGCAGCGGGACCGCCACCCACCACACCGACAGATCCACCGTCGCCGCGGTGCGCCACGCGAGGTAGGCGACCGTGAGCACGATCGTCGCGACCGCGACCCCGCGGATCAGCAACAGCCGTTGCGCCGACTCCGGTGCCGGCCGCTCACTGCCCAGGAACTGTGGCAGTTCCCCGGGATCCTCCGTCGAGTTCAACGCTCGCAGCACAGTACTCGCTCGCTCCTCGCGCCGGGCCGGCGCACGCGGGGTGTTCCCCAATCTCAGGATCGGCATCGGATGGCGACCCTAGAGAGCGCGGACGGGCGGAATCCCCGGGAGACCCCTGATATCTCTCGCCCGCCGTCAGCCTCACGCGCGTCTGAGAGCACAGCGTGAGGAAACGAATAGGAAGCCGTCGATGTCGAATCACCCGGCACTCGATCGCATCGACGAACTGATCCGCACCCCGGTGCGAACGCGGGACGCCCCCTTCGCCGTCCACGGCGCGCCCGAGACACCGGCGGGCCGTCGATTCATCGAGGGCCTGCGCGCCCGCATGCTCGCCGCCGGCCATCCCGAGCACGCCGAACCGGGCGCGGGGACGAGCGTGGTTCTGCACGTCACCTCGCACGCGTCGCCGAAGCCGTACCGGCGGGCGAGCGCCAGCACGTTCGTGATCGGTGTCATCGAGGCGCCCGACCGCCCGGACGATCTGCTCGCCGCCGCCTACCCGTATCTCGTCCGCTCGCTCTCGAACCTCGGGCTCTACCTCGTCCCCGGCGGCGACCTCCCGAGCCCCGTCTTCATCACGCTTGAGCAGGGCGTCTACGAAGTCCGCGGCGACGGAACCGACGCCTACTTCGATGCGGTGTACGACCGCGTCGCCCCGCTCGCCCTCTCCCGGCTCGTGATCGCGAACGAGTTCGTCCCCAACCTCGAAGAGGGCGCCGACGAACTCCACACCGCGCGACTCGCCGAGGCCGGACGCCGCCTCGATCAGCTCGGCCTCCTCCCGGCCCCGTTTCCCCTCGAGGACCTGCTCGGCCCTCGCGAGTTGCGCCACGTCAAGATGCTCTTCAGCGTCGGCGGCCTCAGCTACGGCAACCTCAGCCTTCGACGCGACGAGGACTCGTTCTGGATGAGCGCCAGCGGCGTCGACAAGTCGGCCATGACCGAGGTCGGTCGCGACATGCTCCTCGTCACCGGCTTCAACCCCGACGACCGTTCGATGACGCTGAGCGTCCCGCCGTCGGTGGAGCGCCCGGGTCGCGTCTCGGTCGACGCCATCGAGCACTGGATGATCTACCACCGCCACCCGGAGGTCGGCGCCATCGTCCACGCCCACGCCTGGATGCCCGACGTCGTCACGACGCAGATCAACTACCCCTGCGGCACCGTCGAGCTCGCCAACACCGTCGCCGACCTCGTGGCCGCCGCCCCCGAGCCGGGGCGCGCCATCGTCGGCCAGAAGAACCACGGCCTCACGATCACCGGCCCCGACCTCGACGACATCTTCGCCCGCATCGAAGGCAACGCCGAGCCGCGCGTCCCGATGGCCGCCTGACGAATTGCGCCTGACCGTTCGCGCCCGATCCACGGTGCCGATCCTCAGTGGCCCCGATCCGCCGCGGCCGCTCGCGATAGCCTCTCCCCGAACCCGCCGAGGCGGCGCGGCCAGGGAGGTGCGCTATCGAGATTCGCGAAGTGGTGGAGCTGAATCGCCCACCCGAGGTCGTCTTCCCCTACCTCGCCGAGTTCAACAACCTCACTGACTGGGACCCCTCAGCCGTCGAGGTGAAGTCGCGCTCCGACGGACCCCTCGCTGTCGGCACCTGGTACGAGGTCGTCTCCGCCTTCCGAGGCCGCAACGTCGACCTCCGCTATGAGGTCACCGCCTACGACCCACCGCGCCGCATCGTCCTCACCGGCACCAGCGACAGCGTCGGCGCCGTCGACGAGATCACCTTCGAACCAACCGAGGCCGGCACCCGCGTCACCTACGTCGCGAGCTTCACCTTCAACAACCCCGTCGTCCGCCTGATCGCACCGCTGGTGCTCCGCGGCGCCTTCAACAAGCTCGGTCGCGAGGCTGCGCAGGGAATGAGAGACGCCGTCGAGCGCCTACCAGCCGGCGAGGCATCGACCTAGGGAATCGGAGCGAATGCCGGCTCGCTACGGAGCCGGCACCCAGAAGATCAGCGCGCTGTTCACGGATCCGAAACCGCAGCGGATCGGGTCAGGGTTGATGAACGGCAGCCCATCGAGAGTCGTGACCAGGTAGTCGCCGCCGGGCGGGTCGTGCCACGAGTCGGTCTCGCACCAGGTGTCCGCCGCTGGCACAACGTGGAGCTCGCTCAGCGGGATCTTCCACTCACCCTGGCCGTACTGGAGGACCTGCACCCAGCCTGGGGCGCCTCCGCCGACGCCACCACCGCCGGTGGCAGGCGCGGGCTTCTCATCGTCGAGGTACTTGTTCAGCACCCAGCTGGTGGTCTCGCCGTCGGTGACGAGCGTCCAGCCGTCGCATTCGGCGCTGTTCGAGGCCACGACCTCCAGCACCGTGCCGTCGTCCCACACCGTATCGAGGCGTGCCGAATCCTCGCAGGCGGTCCGGTGGCTCACGCCACCCCCACCGGTGCCGGCGACATAACGTGCCAACTCGTCTTCAACGCCGTCGCCGTCCAGGTCACCGCTCTCGATGCGGTCGCGAACCCAGTCGGGGAGGTCGGACGTCGGCGAAGCGGTCGGTTCATTGGTAGCCGTGGCGACCGTCGTTTCGGTCCCGTCCGGCGTTGTGGTCGCGGCGTCACCAGGCTCGGAGCAGGCGGCTGCAAGCAGCCCGATCACGATCAGGGACACCCCGAAGAGCAAGCGTGGTGAATTACTCATCGCGTACATCATCGACGCGAATGTCAGGCTCTGAAGACCTCTACGGCGCCCCCAACGGCGGCGTTCCGAGCCGCTACAACCCCGCCGGCCCGTCCCACCGTCCGAGGCGTACGAACGATTCGAGGTCGATCCGCCGGCTGCCGCGCCCCTGCGCGCGCCCTCCGGTCGGGTACCCGAACGTGATCGCCATCGCTACCGTCGCTTCCGACGGCAAACCAAGCACCTCGCGGGCGCAGTCGTCGTGCTGGATCCCGACCGGGCAGCTCGCGATCCCGTCGGCGTGGGCCGCGACCATCATGTTCTGCGCCGCACGCCCGGCGTCGAACGGTCGGCTGTCGCCCAACCGCACCACGATTACGACGAGCGGACTCCCGGGCAGATGTTCGGCGAAGTCGCCGCACTGAGCGATCGCTGCTTTGTCGTCCGGCTCGGTCAGCAAGAGCAGCCGGATCGGCTGCTCATCCTTCGAACTGCCCGCCATTCGCCCCGCCTGGGCGATGCGCCGCAGGTGTTCAGCGGAGATCGGCTGCGGCTCGTATTCCCGCGTATCCCGCTTCGAAACAATTGCCTCGTAGGCGTCCATACGCATGATCTCCCGCCCGAAAGCCCAAGTTTCCGGGCGTTTCCGGCGCTCGGCAACTCGTTCTTATGCATTTCTTCCGACCGGCTTCGGCGCCATTAACGGCTCTGCCCGCACCTTCGTACTCGACCGGGACGCGGCGGGGCGTCTCGGTCACCAGAACGATTGCGGCTACGGGGCCGCACAACAAGGAGCGTCGGGACATGGGTATGGGACGGATCGGCTGGCGGCGATCGGACAACGGGACCACCGAGGTGGATCCCTGGTCCGACCTCCCGGAGCGCAAGCAGGCTGTGGAGGCCGAACTGCACGACGGCGACGTCCTCGTCGCCGAGCGCCCCGAGGGCGGCAATGCGGACCGCGACTTGGACAGCGACGCCCCCGAGGTCCTCGAACCCTCCGAGGTCACCGCGCCCCGCGTCGAGAACGCGCCCGTCGTCATCGAGCCGGACACGCCGGTCATCGACCAGACGCCGCCGCCGACGCGCGCTGAGCTCGCCGAGCTCCGCGCTCGGCTCCACCGCTCGCTGATCACGGACTTCGACCACCGCGGTCTCGCCGAGCTCCCCCTCGAGGAGGCGCGGCCCATCGTCATCGCCATGGCGCGCCAGCTAGTCGACACCGACGTGCCGGAGAACTTCAGCGGCAGCCGCGTCCAGCTCCTCAACGAGCTTGTCGACGACGTCATCGGCCTCGGTCCGATCGAGACCCTGCTCCGCGACGTCACCGTCTCCGAGATCATGGTCAACGGCGCCGAGCGCGTGTACGTCGAGCGCTTCGGCCGCATCGAGCTGACCGAGGTCCAGTTCCGCGACGACGACCACGTGCTGCAGGTCCTCGATCGCATGCTCGCCAACGTCGGCCGCACCATCGACTACTCCCAGCCGATGGCCGACGCGCGCCTCCCTGACGGCTCCCGCGTCAACGCGATCATCCCGCCCGCCTCGATCGACGGGCCGATGATCACCATCCGCAAGTTCGTCGCGGACCGCCTCACGGCTCGCGACCTGATCACCATGGGTTCCCTCAACGAGGAGGCGGCGGCACTCCTTGAGACCGCCGTCGCCAACGGCGCGGGCATCGTCGTCAGCGGCGGCACGGGCGCCGGCAAGACCACCATGCTCAACGTCCTCTCCAGCTGGGTGCCGGACGGCGAGCGCATCGTCACCATCGAGGACCCGGCCGAGCTCTCGCTCCGCCAGCCGCACGTCGTCGCCCTCGAGGCACGCGACGACCAGAGCGGCTTCGACATCACCCGCGCCCAGCTCTTGAAGAACGCCCTCCGCATGCGCCCCGACCGCATTCTCATCGGTGAGGTCCGCGGCGCCGAGGCCTTCGACATGCTCCAGGCCATGAACACCGGCCACGACGGCTCGATGACCACGGTCCACGCGAACGCCCCGCGCGACGCGCTCCGCCGCATCGAGCAGATGGTCATGATGGCCGGCTACGACTGGCCGCTCCGCGCGATTCGCGAGCAGGTCACGTCCGCGGTCGACCTCATCATCCAGGTCTCCCGCTTGCGCGACGGCTCACGCCGCATCACCGACATCACCGAACTCCACGGCATGGAGGGCGACACGATGACGATGCAGCAGCTCTACTACTTCGAGCAGCGCGGCATCGACGACGACGGCCGCATCATCGGCGAGCTCGTCTCCACCGGCCTGCGCCCGCGCACGTTCGACATGCCTGGCGCCGAAGCCTACGAAGGTTCGTTCCACGCGCTCCGCGCGGTCGACGACCAGAACTAGGCGCACCCAACCCGTCACGAGGGGCCCCTCCACGCCCCTCGTGTCACGAAGTCCCTGGCGGGATTTCGGAGCCGCCCAACCCGACGCGGGCGGCTCCACCCACTTGAGCCCCGGCCGGACGGCCGGGGCTCGTGGCGTCTGCGGCGTCTCCGAGGGCGTCTGGCTCTCGTCGCCTCCGAGGAACGGTAGGGCGCCTCACCCCGCGGCCGGCACCCGTCCGAGGGCTTCGACGTGCAGGAACGTGAAGAACGCATCCGGTTCGCGCGCCCAGCGGCGCCAGCCCTCGGCGATCGCCTCCAGCTCATCGGCACTCGCGAGGCCGTACTCGACCGCCTGTTCGGCCAGCGCGGATCGCGTCACCCGCTCCGCCCAGGAGTCGCCCCAGTTGAGGATCTGGCGCGGCTCGTGGAACACCCACGTCGACGCGCTCATCTCGATCTCGTCGAACCTGGCATCCCGGAACCACCCATACAGGTAGCGGCCGGCGTCCGCCTCTGCGTCGTTCCGCGCTGCCACCGCGTGATACAGCTCCAGCCAGCGATGCAGCTCCGGCGTGTCCGGCGCGTGCACCATCGTCCCGTAGTCGGCGTCCCGCACCCCCACGAGGCCCCCCGGCCGCACGACGCGCCGCAGCTCGCCCAGCGCTCGCACCGGATCGGTCAGGTGCTGCAGCACCTGGTGCGCGTACGCCACGTCGAACCGGTCCTCCTCGTACGCGAGCGCGTATACGTCCCCGGCCTCGAACGTCACGTTCGACACCCCGCTGTCCGAGGCGAGTTCGCGCGCCTCGAGGAGCACGTCCTCCACCACGTCGATGCCGGTCACGTGCCCGTCGGGCACCCGCCGCGCCAGCCCGGTCGTGATGCTCCCCGGCCCGCACCCGACATCGAGGATCGACATCGCCGGCTCCAGGTGCGGCAGCAAGAACGCCGCCGCGTCCTCGGCGGTGCGGCGGCGATGCTGCCCAACCACCGAGGCGTGATGGCCGTGCGTGTACCGGTCGGCAGGCGTCTCACTCATCGAGGCAGTCTAGACCGCCGCCGGTTCGCGATCCCGTGCGCCTACATTCGGAGGCGACGCGCTACCGCCGCGCGATCCGCACCGCCGCCCCCGCGCCAAGCGCGAGCGCGGCGAGGCCCGCCAGGATCGCAACCCACGGTGCCCCGTCGTCCCCCTCGAGGTTCGCGACCGTTTGGTCGCGGTTCGCCGCCGGCTGCGCGTTGAGCTGCTGCGTCGCTGGTGGGTCGGACACGGCGATCGATGTCACCGGGTCCGTCCCGTTCGTGTGCTGCGGCAGCTCGAAGACCACCACCTCGCCTGACTCGGCGTCCGGCCAGCTCAACTCGACCCACGTGCCGTCCGCGGCAAGCGTGATCACCCGCCCGCCGAGCGCCGCCGCCGAGGCGATCTCCGGCTCGGCTTCGACAAGCGCCGCGAATGCTGCGGAACCGACCGTCACTGGCGTCACGTCGAGCTCCGGCCGGTAGCCGTCACGCGTCCACGCCCCGTCGATCAGGTAGTAGCTCCGCGCGCCGAGCTGGCGCACCGTCGCCGCCGCGTCCGCGTCGCCCTCGAACGCGCCGTCGCGCAGCTCCTCGAGGTCGGCGGCACCGGCCACCGCGTCCGCACCGCTCGAGGGCGCCGCGGCCGCACGCTCGCTGAACGCGGTCAGCGCGTCGTCGCTCGCGAGCGCCAGCTCGGGCTCCTCGGCGAGGTACGACGTGTACGGCGTCACGATCCCGAACCGCGTCGCCAGCTCCACGATCTCCTCGATCAGCGAGTCCCGAGGCCCTTCGATCCGCACCTCAGTCAGCAGGTTGGCCACCCGGCGCTGTGCCCAGAGCTGCGCGACCGCGGGCTCGCTCGTCTCGCGCTCCGGCAGGTCGATCGAGTACTCGAACACCTCGGGACCGTCGAACGAGTTGCCCCGCACCACCACGCTCATCGGACCGGGCTCCGCGTAGCGGCCGGTCAGCAGCGCCTGCTGCCCGGCGAAGAGACCGGCGATCGCGCGCGGCGCCAGCGCCTCCACCTCGCCGCCGTCGATCTCGATCTCGACGTCGGTCAGCACCGGCGTCGACACGCGCTCGTAGAGACGGCCCACCTCGGCGTCGATCCGCTCGTCCGGCGTCACGTAGTGGCTCGTGCCGACAAACCGCGTCGCCAGCGCATCCAGCAGCACCGTGTCCACGTCGTTGCCCACCCCGAACGCGAAGAGCTGCGCGCGATCCGGTGCCGCGCCGCTCGCGAGGTCGAGGATCGTGTCCGTGTGCTGCACGCCCACCGTCGGCAACCCATCGGTGAGGAAGATGACCGTCGAGGGCCGCTCGCCGTCGAGCAGCTCGAACGCGGTATCCAGCGCGTCAGCGATGTTCGTGCCGCCTGCCGCGTCGAGCCCGTCGACATAATCGATCGCCGCGTTGGCGCGGTCGCTGTCCTCCAGCCCGTCGCCGAACACCCGGATTGAGCGCGAGAAGCTCACCACCGCGAAGTGGTCATCCTCACCCAGTCGCTCGAGCACGTAGGCTGCGGCGTCGCGCGCCTGCTCGATCTTCTCGCCCTCCATCGAGCCAGAGGTGTCGAGCACCAGCACCAGGTCGCGTGCGACCGCCTCGTCGATCTCCAGCACCGGCGCGAACAGCAGGGCGAAGAACCCGTCCTCGCCGCGCTCGCGGTACGCGAGGGCGCGGGTGTCGATCAACCCCTCGCCACCAGCCACGTACACGCGCAGGTTCGAGGTCGCCGCCCAGCCCGCGCTCGACTCCCAGCTCGCCGTCAGCTCGCCGGCCGACTCGCGGTCGACGTCCAGGTTCAGCCCCGGCGCCAGCACCGACCGCACCGCCCACGGCACATCGATGTCGATCGACACCGCGGCCGCGGCCGGCCGCGGTGACATCCGCGCCCACGGGATCTCCAACAGCACCTGCTCGTCTAGCGCGACCAGGGGGCTCGTCACGGTGAACGAAACGGCCCGCTCCTCGCCCGCCGGCACCGGGAACGCGCGCACCTCGTACAGGTCGTCGCCCAGCGATCGCAACAGCGCCGGGTCGATCAGCCGGCGCACGATCTCGTCGTAAAGGCGTTGCGCCTCGTCCGCGTCGAGCACGCGTCCCTCGAGGGTCTCCGGACCCCCAGAGAGCACGAGGTCCGTCACCGAGCTGCCCGCCGGTACCGGCACCACGATTCGCCCCTCCGCGAGCCCCTCGTGCGGGTTCGACAGCTCCAGCCGGTACCGCGACACCAGCAGCCCATCCGTCACATCCATCTCCGCCTCGAAGCGGTCGAGCGACGCGACCGGCATCACTGGCCACCAGCAGTCGAAGCAGCGGTCCGGCGGCAGGATCGGCGGGTCGATCGGCTGCTGGGCGCTCGCGACGGCGGGGATCAGGGCGATCGTGGCGATCAACGCGCCGATCAGTCCGATGAATTGGGGTACTCGCATGGTCGGTTCCTCTTCGTCGGCCTTCGGCCGGCGCCGGTTGGTAGGCCAACGATTGCTATCCGAATGTGGTTCCCGTCCTATCTCGCAGAACCCTGAACGCCGCGATGAACGGCGCCGTTCACCGGCATGTGTCCGCCAACGGGTTGCGGGGCGGGGGAACGCGCCGCCAGACTCCGCGCGTGTCCCAGGAGGAACCCGCATGGCCTACGAGTTCGCGATCTACGAGAAGCGTGACCACGTCGCGCACATCACCATCAACCGCCCCGAGGTGATGAACGCCCTCCACCCAGACGCCTCCCGCGAGCTGTCCGCGATCTGGGACGACTTCGCTGCCGATAACGACCTCTGGGTCGCCATCCTCACCGGCGCCGGCTCACGCGGCTTCTCCGCCGGCAACGACTTGAAGGCCACTGCCGCGCGCAACGCCGGCAGTACCGTCGGCAACACCGGCCGAGGTCCGATCAACGGTGGGTTCGGTGGTCTCACCGAGCGCTTCGACCTCTACAAGCCGGTCATCGGCGCCGTGAACGGCTGGGCGATGGGCGGCGGCTGCGAGCTCGCGCTCGCCTGCGACATCCTCGTCGCCGCCGACAGCGCCCAGTTCGGACTCCCGGAGCCGCGTGTCGGTCTCGCCGCGCTCGCCGGCGGCATCCACCGGCTGCCCCGCCAGATCCCGCTGAAGATCGCGATGGGCATGCTGCTCACCGCGAAGCCGATCAGCGCCTCCGAGGCCTACCGCCTCGGCCTCGTCAACGAGGTCGTGCCGCTCGACGACCTGATCCCCACGGCCGAGCGCTGGGCCGCCGAGATCCTCGAATGCGCCCCGCTCTCGGTGCGCGGTTCCAAGGAGGCGGCGATGGTCGGGCTCGACGTCCCGCTTCGCGCCGCCATCCGCAGCACCTACCCCGGCATCCAGGCACATCTCGCCTCGGACGACGCGGTCGAGGGGCCGAAGGCGTTCTCGGACAAGCGACAGCCGAACTGGACCGGCGGCTAGCGAGACCGCCTATCGAGGGGCCACGAACGCGGGCGAGAAGGTCGCGGTGCGCCTACGGCGCGGCGATGGGCTCGAGGTACGCCGACTCGACCCAGCTCACCGTCGCCCCGGCGCGGACGACGTTCCAGCCGGCGCAGTCGCCGACGCCCTGCGCGATGATCGTGACCGGTGCGCCCTCGTTGATCGTGCGCGGCGTCCGCGCCTCGGGCACGCACGTCGACCGCACGGGTACACCACCGCCGCCGGTGTGCGCGATCTGGCTGACAAACGACTGATCGCCGCTGGCGCTCGGGGCGCCAATCGGCGCGTCTGCCGTCGCGGCCGGCGCGCTGGTGCCGAACGACGACACCTGGTCCGAGATCCACTGTTCGAGGACGTCAGGCGCTAGCGCCGAGGCGCCGCGCTCGACCTCTCCGCCTTGGCCGGTCGCCACAGCGCCGCCCCAGAGCGAGACCAACGTCAGCGCGATGATGATCAGCGAGAGCCGGATCTTCCGCGTGAACCCGCCGCGCTGTTCGGTCGCGGGCGGCGCAGCTGCGCTGGAACCCTGCATCGCCACCGCGAGCTGAGCGTCGGCGCTCGAGAGCTGCTGATCGGGCAGGGGGTCGGGCAGCGCACCGGCCTGCGCCATGATCGCCTCGCGCTGTGACGCGCCGGCCGCCTCGCGCTGCTCGCGCCCGGACAGCAACGGCAGCGACAGCACGCTGCGCGGGATCTCGTCGACCGGCTCAGGTCGCGCGCTGGCTGGTGCGGGATCGAAGACCCGCGCGAGCGATCCCTCGGTCGGCGCACCGCCGGCGTCTGCCGTTGGCGGTGCACCAGCGGGTGGTGGCTCTACGGGTGGCGCGTCCGGATCCGGTCCTGCGAACGAATCTCGCCCCTCCGGGGCGTCCGATGCGGCTACGTCAGGATCGGGAACGTCGGGCTCGGCCACGTGAGGCTCGGCGACGCTCCAGAGCTGTCGCGGTGCCTGATCGGTCGTCGCGTCGGCCGTTGACTCCTCCGCGGGCGTTGCTTCGGCCCACTCGTCCGCGACGTTGGTCGGCGTGACGGGTGGAACGGCGGCAGCGGGAGGGAGATCCAACGGCTCCGCCGTCGCCTCGTCATCGTGTTCGGTCGGCTCGGGCGGTTGCCACCATTGATCGGAGCCCAGCGTCGCGGCGCCGGGGAAGACCTCGAGCGCCGACTGTTCGGCCAACTGTTCAGGCGAGGGACGGGGCGGGAGTGCTTCCGAGGGCGGTTCGCCCTCGCCGTCGTACTCGTCAGGAACCGGCAACGGCTGCTGCATGCAAGCGCTCCGCGTGGTCAGGCGATACAGGCTTCGTTCGTGGCGATCATCGGCACAGACTGACGCCATCAGCACTCCCGATACCGCCGATTCCGATCTGCGGCAGCCGCGCCGCCCGGCGACGCCCAGCGACACGAGGTGCCGTCGGATCGCTCACCTAGCGCACCGGGATCAAGCACACCTGAAAATGTCAGGCTCCGAGCGGGCCCGAATGTCTCCGTGCGCCCGAAAACGCTGCCGATACTGCACTGCAGTCACCTGCCCGTGAGGAACCGTTGTGCGAACGAATCAGTCCGGTGTCGTCGTCGCGATCGCGCGCCTCGCGCGTCTCGATCTGGCGCGCTACGTCTGGCTGATCGGCGGTCTCGTGATCGCCCTCGCTGCGTTCCTCTTCCTCTTCCACCTCTCGCGCGTCAACGACGCAACACGAGCCGCTTCCGATCTCGCCGAGCTCCGCACCTACGCCCAGAAGGTCGCGTTGGCCGCCGAGATGACCTCGCACGACGAAGACCTCACCATGCTCGAGGACTCGATCCTCCAGGCCGAGACGCAGACGAGCGAGCTGCCGGTCTACCTTGAGCGCATCCTCGACGACGAGGAGGCCGACGCCCTCCTGGCGGACGTGAAGGATGCGTGGGCGACCACCGCGGACACCGCCCGCTCCTATGTCAGCGGCGACGAGGAGTTCGACGCCGTCATCGCGGCCGCCGACGATACCGGCGTCGCCGTCGACGACCTCCTCACCGTGCTCACGGAGCGCAGCGAATCGCGTGCCGACCAGACCCGAACTGTCCTCCAGGCCGGCATCGTCCTGCTCGCCCTCGGCGCACTGATCTTCGGCGGTACGCTGCTGCGCCAGCGCCGCCGTGCCGCGGAGATGGACGCGCTGACCGGCGTCCTCTCCCGCGATCGGTTTCGGTCGCACCTCACCGTCGCGCTGCTGAACCGCCGCCCGTCGGACAGCGTCGCCGTTGCGATCGTCGATATCGACCGCTTCCGCCGGATCAACGAGACGCTTGGCTCGGAGCAGGGCGACCGCGTCCTCCGCGACATCGCCCGCCGCATCCAAGACACCCTCCCCCGCGACGCCTGCGTCGGCCGCCGCGGCGGCGACGAGTTCCTCGTCCTCCTCCCGGGCGCGGACATCGAGGGCGCGCGAGACGCCGCCCAGGCGATCCTCGAGTCGCTCGATCAGCCGCTCACCTACCAGACCGGCGAGCTGCGCGCGGGCGTCAGCATTGGCCTCGCCGTCGCCCCACGCGACGGCACCGAGACCACCGCGCTGATCCTCGCCGCCGTCGGCGCGCGCGACCGCGCGAAGCGCGATGGCGGTGGCACCTACGGGTTCGCGACCGGCGACGCCGTCGGCCCCGTCGAGAATACCCTGGAACTCGAGGTCGAGCTGCGCCGCGCCCTCGATAACGACGAGTTCCTCCTCTACTACCAGCCTCAGATCGACGTGGAGAGCGGCGCCATCGTCGGCGCCGAGGCCCTCCTCCGCTGGCGATCCCCCTCCCGAGGTCTCGTCTCCCCGGAGCGCTTCATCCCACTCCTCGAGGAGACCCGCATGATCGTCCCCGTCGGCGGCTGGGCCATCCGCGAGGCCGCCGCGCAGGCGAAGCAGTGGCTCGACCTCCGCAACCAGCCGTTTCGCGTCGCCGTCAACGTGAGCGCCCGCCAGCTCTTCCAGTCCGACCTCGTCACCACCGTCCGCGACGCGCTCGAAACCAGCGGCCTCCCCGCCTCTTGCCTCGAGCTTGAGGTCACCGAGACCGTTGCCATCCAGAACCCCGAGGAGGCCGTCCGCGTCCTCGAGGACCTCGCCGCCCTCGGCATCCAGAGCTCACTCGACGACTTCGGGACCGGCCACTCCTGGCTCAGCCACCTCCGTCTGCTCCCCAAGATGTCGCTCAAGATCGACCGCTCGTTCGTCGCCGGCATCACCCGCAACGCCGAGGACCGCGCCATCGTCGCCGGCCTCGTCACCGTCGCCCACACCCTCGAGCGCACCGTCGTCGCCGAGGGCGTCGAGCGCGCCGCGGAGCTCGCCCTCCTCGAGGAGATGCACTGCGACGTCGCCCAGGGCTACTACTTCAGCCGCCCCGTCCCCGCCGAGGAATTCACCAACCTCCTCCAGCGCACCCACCCGTGGATGCCTGCTAGCGCCGCCGCCTGACTCCGGTCACGCCACCTCCCGAGGCCACTCACCGTCCGAGGCCAGCCGCCGCTGCGGGTCAGCCACCGTCCGAGGTCACCCGAGCCGTTCGATGAACCCCCGCACCGCCTCCACAGCCGTCGCGACGTTCTCAGCCTCGGTCACCCCGGACCGCTTCCGCGGCACGAACGAGTGATCGCCGTCCGGTAACCACACCACCTCGATCGAGTCCGCCAGCTCGTATCCAGCGACCTCGTCTCGGTTCCCCATCGCATCCCGCTCGCCCTGCACGATCAGCGTCGGCGTGCGCAGCTCGGCGAGGTGCTCCGTCCGCGTGCGCTCTGGCTTCCCCAGCGGGTGGAACGGATACCCGAGGCACGCGAGCCCGCGCACCCCCGCCTCGTCCGCCACCATCGAGGCGATTCGCCCACCCATCGAGCGCCCCCCGATCACCAGCGAACCCGGATCGCCAACCCGCTCGATCACCTCGCGCCACGTCGCCTCGAGCACGGCCGGCCGGTCCGGCGCACCGCGCTTCCCCTCGCTCCGTCCGCGCCGCATGTACGGGAACTCGAAGCGCACGACCCGCACCCCGGCGTCCGCGAGCCCGCTCGCGATCGCCTCCATCCGAGGCGCGTCCATCGCCAGCCCCGCCCCATGCGCGAACACGAACCGGCCGAGGCCATCCGGTGGGCCGGTCTCCAGCAACTCCAGTGGCGGCGCCTCACGTCCTGCCATCGTCACCCTCCGATCCCCCGGATGGTAGGCCTGCCCATCTGGGCAGTCGTCGCGACTACGAAGGAGCGGTACCCTGCCGCATCGGTTCCGTTGCAGCGAACCGTTCGAGGAGCGCGCAGTGACCACCGCCACCAAGATTCGGGCCGCCGAACTGACCCGGCACTTCGACGCCGTTCACGCCGTGAACGGCATCGAGATCGACGTCGAGGAGGGCCAGATCTTCGGCTTCCTCGGCCCCAACGGCTCCGGCAAGACCACCACCATCCGTATGCTCACCACCCTTCTCCCGCCGACCAGCGGCTCGATCGCCATCGACGGCATCGACGCGCTGCGCGCTCCCTCCGAGGTACGCCGCCGCATCGGCGTCGCCCTGCAGGAGGCCGGCCTCGACGACCTCCAGACCGGCCGCGAGCTGCTCTCGCTCCAGGCCCACCTCTGCGAGGTCCCCACTCGCGAGGTCCAGCGCCGCGTCAACGACCTCCTCGAGGTCGTCGAGCTCTCCGAGGCCGCCGACCGCCGCATCAAGACCTACTCCGGCGGCATGCAGCGCCGCCTCGACCTCGCCTCCGCGCTGATCCACGGCCCGCGCATCATCTTCCTCGACGAGCCCACCACCGGCCTCGACCCCGCCAGCCGCGACTCGCTCTGGCGCTACGTCGAGCGCCTCAATCAGGACGAAGGCGTCACCTTCTTCCTCACCACCCAGTACCTCGAGGAAGCCGACGCGCTCGCCCACGAGGTCGCCATCATCGATCAGGGCCAGATCGTCGCTCAGGGCAGCCCCGACGCTTTGAAGGACAGCGTCGGCGCCGACGTCGTCACGATCGGCCTCCACGGCGAGACCGAGCATTCCGAGGAGCTCCACCGCTCCCTCACCGCGATCGCCAACGTCGAGGACGTCCGCGACGTCGACGACACCATCGTCGTCTACGTCCGCGACGGCGCCGCCGCGATCGCCCCGATCGTCCTCGCCATGCGCGAGGCCGGCATCGAGGTCCGCGACGTGTCGCTGAAGGAACCCACCCTCGACGACGTCTTCCTGCGCAAGACCGGCCACCACCTCGAACCCGACGCCGCCACCGAGGATGGCGTCGTCGCGAACGGAGCCGGCGCATGAGCGTGCTCCGACCGAGCTACCACCTCGCGATGCGCGCGATCCGCGAGACCCTCCGCCAGCCCGGCGTCGAGGTCGGCAACATCTTCATCCCGGTGTTCTTCTTCTTCGTAACCGTCGGCGCCGTCGGCCAGATCGCCGGCAACGCCTTCGGCGTCGACAACTACGAGGGCTTCCAGGTCCCCGTCGGCATCCTGCAGGCCGTCGCCGGCGCCGCCGCCGTCTCCGGTGTCGCCGTCACCACTGACATCGAGCGCGGCTACTTCGACAAGCTCCTGCTCACCCCGGCGCCGAGGAGCGCGATCCTCCTCGGCCGCCTGATCGCGGACGGCATCCGCTCGGCCGCGTTCACCGCGATCGTCCTCGTCGTCGGTGCGCTCGCGGGCGCCGGTATGGCCGCGGGTCCAGCTGGCTACCTCGTCATCCTCTTCCTCGCCGCCGCGTTCGGCGCGTCCTACTCGGGTATCGGTCTCGCGATCGGCCTCAAGACCGGCAGTCCGCAGGCCGCGCAGGCCGGTTTCCTGATCTTCTTCCCGCTGCTCTTCCTCTCCCCCGCCTTCGCGCCGAAGGAGATCTTTGCGGGCTGGCTCGAGTTCCTGGCCACCATCAACCCGGTGACCTACATCCTCGAGGGGATGCGCTCGCTCATCCTCGACGGCTGGGAGTTCGGCGACCTCGCCGCCGCACTCGGCGCGATCGGCGGCCTCTTCGTGCTCACCGGCACCCTGTCGCTGCTCGCCCTCCGCTCGCGCGTGAGCTGACGAGGACCCGCGACATGCTCGCCAACGACCCGACGACCAGCTTCGTCGCCAGCACCGACCTTGAGCGCGCGCACGCCTTCTACGGCGAGACGCTCGGCCTCGAGGTCGTCGCTAACGACGGCTTCGCCCTGATCTGCCGCTCAGCGAACCGCCTGATCCGCATCGTCGCCGTCGAGGAACTGACCCCCCAGCCGTTCACCGTGCTCGGCTGGGAGGTGCAGGACATCCGCCAGCGCGTGATCGACCTCGACGCGCGCGGCATCGAGTTCCTGCGCTTCCAGTCGGATCAGGACGACCTCGGCATCTGGACCGCGCCCAGCGGCCACCGCATCGCTTGGTTCAACGACCCGGACGGCAACGTCCTGTCGCTCTCCGCGGCTCCCGAGGCCTAACGGCCCCTCGAGGTTGGCGACGCGTGGCGCCCGGCGACCGCTACAGCCCGAGCTTCTTCCCGATCCCGCCGATCGCCCCACCGAGGTCCGGCCCATCGCCGTCGCCGTCGCCGTCCCCTCCGAGGAGCCCCTCCACCTGGCCTGCCATCGGCTCGGGGAGTCGGTCCTTGAGCTGCCCCACGACGACCTCGACGGCCTTCGCCGCCTGGCTCTCGTCGATCCCGGCGCGCTCGGCAACCATCTTGATCAGTGCTTCCATCGGTCATCCCGTCGTCGCTGTGGTGCGGTGCTGATCGACTCTAGCAGCGGCTCCGGTACCCACGACTGACCACTCGGCCGCGAACCCTCCCGCCTCGTTCACGCCGCGCTCAACGGTCCCGCCTGCGCTCGCGGGTGCCTACACTTCGCTGCGTACTGGCCGTCGCGAGGAGGACGAGATGGACCGCGAACCCGGCAGCTTCCGCCTCGGCGACGTCGTCTCCGAGGACGGCGAACGCACCGCCCCCCTCCACTACGAGGCCGCCGACCTCACCACCCACGGCGTCATCGTCGGCATGACCGGCTCCGGCAAGACCGGCCTCGCGGTCGTCATGATCGAGGAGGCGCTCGCCGCCGGCGTCCCCGTCCTCGTCCTCGACCCCAAGGGCGACATGCCCAACCTCCGCCTGACCTTCCCCGACTTCGCCCCCGCCGATTTCCGCCCGTGGATCAACGAGGGCGACGCCGACCGCGACGGCGTCACCCCCGACGCCTTCGCCGCGTCTCAGGCCGAGCTCTGGCGCAACGGCCTCGCCGGCTGGGAAACCACCGCCGAGGATCTCCGCCAGCTCCAGGCCGCCGCCGACATCGCGATCTACACCCCTGGCTCAACCGCCGGCGTCCCCCTCAACATCGTCGGCGACCTCGCTGCCCCGGGCGGCGACGCTGACGAGGAGACCACCAGCGCCGAGGCCTCCGCCTTCGTCACCGGTCTCCTCGGGCTCGTCGGGATCGAGGCCGATCCACTTGCCAGCCGCGAGCACGTCTTGCTCGCCAACCTGATCGAGCACGCCTGGCGCGAAGGCCAGCCGATCGACCTCGCCACCCTCATCGCCCAGACGATGGACCCGCCCCTCCGCAAGCTCGGCGTCTTCGAGGTGGACACGTTCTTCCCGCCGGACGACCGTCGCGCCCTCGCCATGCGCCTGAACGCCCTCGTCGCCTCGCCCACCTTCGGCGCCTGGACCGACGGGCCACCGCTCGACATCCAGGCGCTCCTCTACGAGGCCGACGGCACCCCCCGCTGCTCGATCCTCTACCTCGCGCACCTCTCCGAGGAGGAGCGGCAGTTCGTCGTCTCCCTCGTCCTCTCGAAGGTCGTCACCTGGATGCGCGCTCAGTCCGGCACCACGGACCTCCGCGCGCTGCTCTACATGGACGAGGTCTTCGGCTTCGCCCCACCCACCGCCAACCCGCCCGCCAAGGCCCCGATCCTCACGCTGCTCAAGCAGGCACGTGCCTATGGCGTCGGCTTCGTCCTGAGCACCCAGAACCCCGTTGACCTCGACTACAAGGCCATGTCGAACGCCGGCACCTGGATGATCGGCCGCCTCCAGACCGAGCGCGACAAGGCCCGCGTCCTCGAGGCCCTCTCCGCCGCCAGCGGCGGCGTCGACCTCGACGCGATCGACCGCTCGATCTCGGGCCTCGGCAAGCGGCAGTTCGTCCTCCACAACACACACGACCGAGGCGGCCCGCAACTCTTCACCACCCGCTGGGCCATGTCCTACCTCCGAGGCCCGCTCACCCGCGAGCAGATCGCTACCCTCACCGCCGACGATCCCGCCCGCGCCGCCACCGAGGAAGCGCCACCGCCCGAGGCCACCCCACCTCGCGAGGCCTCCCCGCCCGCCGCCGCCCCGGCGGCGCCGGCCGCCACCCTCGCCGAGAACGAGACCCTCGTTGCGCCCGACGCACCGAAGGGCGTCCCCGTCTACTACCTCGACCCGGCGACCCCCTGGGCGCGCGACCTCGGCGTCGACCCGCGCAGCACGCGGATGGCGCCCGCCGTCGTCGCCCGCGTCCACATGCGCTTCGACGAGCGGCGCGCCGACGTCGACCACCAGGAGGAGTGGGAGGCCGTGCTCTTCCCCCTCTCGAGGGCGCCCGACGCCGCCGAGGCCCGCGCCGTCGACTACGAGGCCCGCGACCTCCGCAACGACGCCCCCGACGGCGCCGTCTACACGCTCACCGACGCCCCCGTCGACGAATCGACCTTCTTCCGAGGCCTCTCCACCGACCTCAAGGACCATCTGTACCGCGAGCGCTCCATCAACGTGTTCCGCAACCGCGAGCTCAAGCTCTACTCGCGCGTCGGCGAGACCGAGGACGAGTTCCTGAAGCGCTGCGACGAGGCCGGCCGCAAGGCGGCCGACGCCGCCGCCGCGAAACTGCGCGACCGCTTCGAGACGAAGATGGACCGCGTCCACGCCGCGATCGAACGCGCCGAGGATCGCGTCGAGCAGCTCGAGGTCGACAAGTCCTCGCGCCGCGGGAGCGAGGTGATCGCCGTGGTCGGCGATCTGATCGGCTCGTTCTTTGGCGGCAAGAAGGACGTACGCGAGATGACGAAGACAGAGAGAGCCGTGGCGGGCGCGAAAGTCGCCAAGGGCGCTTCCTCCCGCCGCGCCACCAGCTCGCGCACCGAGCAGCGCCTGAAGAACGCCGAAGACCGGCTCGAAGAGGAGCACCTCAAGCTCGAAGACCTCGAGGCCGCGCTCCTCGACGACCTCTCCGAGCTGAACGACCTCTGGGCCGAGCGCGCCGAGGCGATCGAGCCGCTCGAGATCGGTCTCGAGAAGACCGACATCACCGTCGACGAGATCGCCCTCGTCTGGGTCCCCGTCTAGCGGGTCTCGCGGTGCCGGGCCAGCCGCTTCCCGAGGCTGCGATCACCCGCCTCCTCGCGCACGGCGTTCCCGAGCCGGAGCTGCGCGCGATGCACGTGGTGACCGGTGCGCCCGGACGCTGGGTCCCACCGCTCTTCCGAGCGGGCGCGATGACCTTCGGACGCACCGTCCTCTTCCGCGCCGGCCGCTATGACCGGCGGTCCCCGCGCGGCCTCGCCCTGATCGGCCACGAAGCCGGTCACATCACGCAGTGGTGGCAGCTCGGCGTTCCGCGATTCCTGCTTCGCTACGCCCGAGGTCTGTTGACCTCTCGCTTCCGCCACGCCGACCACCCTATGGAGCGGCCGCTCAACCAACTCCAGCGTGGGCTGCAAGACGCCCTCGAGGCCGAAGCCGACTCTGACTGACGAGGCCCGCTCCCGCTATCGAGGATCGGTCGGTCTCGTGGCGACGGAGATCTCGAGGAGCGCGGCGTGCAGCTCCGGATTGGCCGCCGCGATCAGCGTGTCGGACTCGATGGACCACGGTTCCCCGTAGACGTCGGAGATCACCCCGCCGGCCTCCGTGACCAGCAGCGTCCCCGCGGCCGCGTGGAGTGCCGGTACCAGGAAGACCACATACCCCGCGAATCGACCGCTTGCGACGTAGATCGACGTCAACGTCGTGCCGAGCGCGCGGTAGTCCCAGCGGTCCTCCCGGATCAATCGCTCGATGAATGCGGCCGCGTGATCGCGACGACGCCCCGTCGCTTTCGCGTCCTCGCCGCAGACCAGGTGGCTGCTCGCGTCCGTGCGCAACACACGCCACGCACCGTCGGCCAGCGCCCACGCGCCGCCGTCGCGCTCCGCGACGGCGATGTCACCCGTCGAGGGGTCGCCCGCCACGCTCGCCGTCACCACACCATCCTCGATCAGGGCGAGGTTGACCGAGTAGAGCGGCGTGCCGGAGGCGAGGTTGCGGGTGCCGCAGATCGGGTCGACGAGCCAGTAGGCCGAGCCATCGCTCGGCGCCGTTCCGCCACGTTCCTCCCCGATCACCGGGAGCCCGAGCGCGTCAGTCAGCCGCTCGCGAACGAGATCCTCCACGGCGGTGTCCACCGCGGTCACGAGGTCTCGCCCACCCTTCGAGGTGATCTCGTCCGCCCCGTTGCCGGTGAGCGCCAGTTCCAGCGCCGCGGCGACCGTTTCGAGGCCCAGCGTGGTCTCGCGGCGCAGCCGTGGCCCGGAGGAGTCCTGCGTGCTCATGCCCCCAGCGTATCGGGCGTCCGCTCGGGCGATCGGCGCGAGTGCACGGTGAGCCCGCTAGCTCTGTCCCCAGACCGTCGTCTCCGGGAAGAACTGGCTCCACGCGAACCAGAACGACTGGTGCGTCGCGATCGGCTCGCCGTCCTCGGTGAACGCGCGCAGCGCACCCGACTCCAGCCGCACGACGATCCCGTCGGAGGCGACCTCGTCGCCAGCGCTGATCGCCACCCGTGCCGCGACCTCCGGGAACGCCACCGTCGCCCCGTTGTGACGCACCCCGAGCACCTGGTCCTGGACCGGCAATCGAGGGTCGACGTCGCCGATCGGGAAGATCGGGCCGTTGTCGTCACGTCCGCCCAGCGGGTCGAGTGGGTACGTCCGGTCGAGCCCGCCGTCCTCCGCCACGATCGTCGTGTCCGGGTGCCCCGCCTTCCACTCGGCCCACGTCGAGACCGACACGCTCACCGGCTCGAGCTCCAGCCCCACGTCCTGCAGCGGTCCGCTGACCGCCTTCCCGCGGAACGTGTCGAAGAACGAGAACGTGTGAAACTCGTACATCACCTTGTTCGAACGCGAGAGCAGCCCGGACGTGCGCAGTTCGAACGTTCCGGTCGGTGTCTCGATCCCCTCCGGCAGCTCGTCCGTGAAGAACGCCTGCGCCGTCCCGCAGAGCGTGCAGTAGATGAGGCCGATCCGGCGGTCGCCCAGCGTGTCGTTCACCATCTCGTGAACTTCCATCTGGTTCTTTGGGTACGCCCGCGCCTCGCCGTCGACCACCACGCCGAACACCAGCCGCTCGTCCGGGTACCAGTCGCCGCCGGACGCGTCGGTCACCGCGGGGTCGTTCAGCGTCGGGATGCACGCGAAGCAGGGCCGGTGCGCCTCCTCCACCGGTCGGTCGTCGATCCCGACGCCGCCCCAGCTCACGAGTCGCCAGTCCACCTCCGCGTCCGCGTCGTCGAAGAACGGCGCCCACTCCTCGCCGAAGCGCACGTAGAGCATGCTCTTCCAGCGCTGGTAGCCGTCGGGCGCCGGTACGTCCGCTGCCAGCAGGTAGTTCGTGATCGTCGTCCAGCCGCGAATGCTGCCCTCGGGCTCCCCGGTCAGCTCCCAGAACGCCCGCTCGATCGCCGTCAGCGCGTCGGAGCTGTCCACGAACCGCAGCATGTCCGACAGCACCCAGCCGAGGCTCAACTCGCCCGACTGCCCGATCCGCTCGATCCGCGCCGGGTCGAAGCCGCTGCTGAATGGCGACAGCAGCGCGTCGATGTCCTCGCTGAGACTCGGGATCGTCACCGGCGTCGAAGGCCCGTCAGTCGCGGCCTCCGTCGGAGCAGCAGTGGCCGCGGTCGCCGTCCCCGTCGGGTCGTCGCCACCCGGGTCGGCGGCGGTCGGATCACCGTCGTCGCTAGAGCAGGCCGCGACGGCCATGGCCGCCAGGATCAGGGCGGCGACCGCCCACGAGCGTGTTTGAGCCACGTGTTCGGTCCTCCACGGCGGCGCTGGCGGAGCGTTGCCTCGGCCTCAGGGTAGCCCGCGGCCCCCGCCCAGTTGTGTCGTTCCTTACGCTGCCGCGACCTCGGAGATCGCCCACGGAACCGGGCGCTTGCCGGACCTCGCGGCGTCGGCGTGCCACATCGCACGGCCGGGCGAGGACGATGTACGGGCTGGTGGCGCTTCGCCAGAAGGCCGGAGATCGAGGTGGTGGCGAAGGGTGACGACTCGCGAACGCCCGCACCGCCTGCGGCAGGGGCGGACCCCAATCGGAGCGTGCGCGATGGTCAGTCGGCGCGATTTCGAAGCCAGGCTTCCACCTCGCTGATGTTGTGCAGTTCGGCGTCGCCGTCTGGGCCGCTGCAGTTCCAGACGGTCCTCGCGTTATCGATCCAGACACGGACCGTCAGGTTCGCCACTTCGGCGGTCGGGGCCCGCAGTCCGAGGCGCTCGACAAGTCGCTCAGTCCACACCGCCGCAGTGCCCGTCCCTTGAACTGATGCGGTCGCGCCACGCCCGGACGCGACGCGGTAGCGCCCCTCCTCCATGTCGAAGAAGAAGTCGGACTGGGCGGGGAACGCATCGATGAGCCTGCCATCGAGCGCGACGGACTCCGGCGACGCCGCGCTCACCGAGCCGTCTCCCGGTATGAGCCAGACGACGTCCGCGGTGCGCATCGCCAGATCGAGGTCATGGGTCGATAGCAACACCGCGAGCCCGGACTCATGCGCGAGCCGCTTGAGCAGCCCCATCATTCCCGCCCGATTGGGCACGTCCAGGAACGCGGACGGTTCATCGAGGATCATCACGGCCGGCTGCTGCGCGAGCGCCCGGGCGACGAATACTCGTTGCCGTTCCCCGTCGCTCATCTCATGCACATCACGAGCGACGAGATGGTGCACTCCAGTCTCCTCGATCGCCCAGTCGACGGCTCGCAAGTCTTCGGGTGTCAGGCTGCCAGCCCACCCCGTGTAGGGGAGGCGACCGAGGCGGACCAACTCGTAGCCCGTCATCGCCATCGGTGCCAATCGCTCGGTCAAGACGACGCTGACCGTACGGGCGAGCTCGTTCGCCGTGAGGTCCTGCAGCGACTTCCCGGAGTACTCGATTCGGCCAGCCAACGGCTTCTGCAGTCGCGTCAGCGTCCGAAGGAGCGTGCTCTTGCCAGAACCGTTCGGACCAAGGACGCAGGCCAGCGTCCCAGCGGAGAGGTCGCACGTGACACCCGAAACGATTGGCGGGCCCCTGCGGTACCCCGCCGCAACGTCGTGAAGGGAGAGGAGTGGGCCCATCAGACCCAGACTCTCCGACGGGGGCGGAGCAGGACCCAGAGCACGACTGGCGCGCCGATCAACGCTGTCGCAGCGTTGATCGGGAGGGTGATCGAGCTCCTCGGGAACTCCGCGAGTATTCCGCAGATCAACGCGAGCAGGGCGCCGAGCAGCATGCTGGCTGGCATCAAGACACGGTGGTCGGACGTGCCAAACATCCCGCGAGCGAGGTGTGGGACCACAATCCCCAGGAAGGCGATCGGACCCGCGTACGCGACGGTCGCGCCAGCGAGCAGCGAAGCGCTGCCCAGAATTGCGGCGCGCGCCCTGAGGATCGAGATCCCCATCGTGCGAGCATAGTTCTCGCCCAACAGCAGAGCGTTGAGCGACCTCAGGGTGAGCGTAGCCGCCAGCAGGCCGAAGACAGTCGCCGGGAGGAAGATCCACATCTCTTCCCACGTGACACGCTGGAAACTGCCAAACGTCCAGTTCACGAACGCTCGGGTTCTCGCTTCGTCGCCAAAGTAGATGAGCACCGTGACCGCGGCCTGAACGAGCGAACCGATCACGACGCCAAGGATGAGGACGACGATCGGATCGCGAGTCCAGGCCGAGAGCGCGAGCATCAGGGCGAGCACGCACGCAGCACCGAACGCAGCGCCAACCACCAGTGTCGAGTTGCCAACGACGCCACTGATGGCGAACGCGGCCGATGCGCCCGCGCCACTGAAGATGACCAGTGCGACGCCGAGGCTGGCGCCCGCGCTGACGCCGAGGATGAACGGATCGGCAAGGACGTTGCGGAAGACCGTTTGCATCTGCAAGCCCGCGATCCCCAACGCGGCACCCACGAGACTCGCCGTCATCGCCCGGGGCAGACGAAGGTCCAGGACGATCGTCTTCCAGATCTCCCGGTGCGGCTCTTCGCCGACGAGGATGCTGACGACCTCGCTCAGCGGGATGGAGACCGTGCCCCAGGAGAGCGTCAGGAGGAAGGCGGCGACGAGCAGGAACAACAAGACTGCGAATCGAATCGCAAAGGGGATCCTGAGTTTCTGAGGCGTGGTCCCCGCCGGAGCGGATGAGCCGTGGGGCTCTACCGTGGAGGTGGACATCAGCGGACCGGTAGCAGGTCAGCGCTTCCCTGGGGGAACGTGTCCCGCGGATCAGCGCGACTGACAGGCGAGACGTTGACGCTCATCCCGCCGTCTCGGGAGTGCGGATGCGGCTTGCAGACCAAGTCACGCATCTGCGCCTTGTGCGTCGCGACGCCCGAGCTGTGCACGCCATCGAGGACGATGACCCGTACAGCTCGGCGAGCGCCGGAAAGTCGGCCTCCGTCGCGACTCGCAACGCCGGACTGCTGCCGGGATCGGCAGATCGGTCATTCCGCTTCGATGCGCTTCAAGTGCACGAGCTCGTGATCAGGCAAGAGCTCAGGGTGGATGATGCTCACCAGGTCCGCTAGCACTTCATCGGGACGCACAGCGCCCGTGGCGTGGAAGTCTTCACCTCGGCCGTAACGGTGGAATGCGTTGCCCGCCTCGAGCGCAGCGAAGTTGGCGTTTCGCGAATCGGTGGCAACGAAATCGGCGGCGGTCTCCTCTTGCGGGACATAAACCTGGTGATACCAGAAGTCCGCGTCGGCGCCGATGTCGAGGGCTTGCTCAATCGGTATCTGGGTATACGACCGGTCGGACAGGATGAACTCTTTCATGATGTCGATCCCGCCGGCATCTTCGACCAATCGGGAGTGACCACGAACCGGGTTGAACTGTCCGGAGCCGAACGTGCCATCGGGACTGATCTCGCCGATCAGCACGGTCGGCTGGTCGGAGGCCGCCTTCGCCCTGGTGCTGAGTTCGGTGTAGCGCGTCTCAATGCCACCGTAGATCTCGTTGGCTTCCCGCTCGAGGTTGAAGAACAGCGACAGCCACTTCACCTGTTCGGCCGCGCCGAGCGGCGGTTCATCCCAGGGAGAGTAGTAAGCGACCGAGAGATCCACGGACCGATAGAGTTCGAAGGACTCGGCGCTCTCGTAGGTCGAGACGAGGTCGGGCTCGAGATCGAGCATGGCTTCCGGGCCGGAACCGTAGTTCCCGATGCTGGAGACCTCACCGGCAGCGAAGCGCGCTTCGACGTTCGGCAAGTACTCGACGCCGCTGGGCTCGTAGCGGGTCCCCACCAACGAATCAGCGACCCCGAGCGCCTCGATCGCGCCGTAGAGGCCACCGCCCGCTTCGACCATCGTCTCAATCGGAATCTCGAACAGGTAAGCCCCGTCGAGGTCTCCCGTCAGTTCCGGCGCCGGAGTGCCGCACTGGACGAGCACGTACTTCTCCTGGGTCCGCTCGGTGGTTCCAGGCGCGTTGCTGTCCAGGGTGATGACCTTGTAGTTGCCCTCGTAGCTCACGCTCCACTCGAGAGCGTGACGTGCCTCCACCTTGTCAGGGAAGTAGTCGGTCGAGGCGCTGTAGTCATCGACGCACCCTTTCGGGTTCGCCGTTAACGCCGCGCCAGCGTCGGGGCTCTCGGTACTCGTAGCGGTTTCGGTGGCTGCTGCGGTTGGACTCGCCGTCGGCGCGTCGTCGTCTCCGCTACAGGCAACGGCGGTGCCCAGGGCGATGACGGTTGCGAGCGCAAGCAGGAGGTGCGAGGGAAGGTTCGGTTTGCCCAAGTCGGTGTTCCTTTCGAGGGCGGTGACGATACCCAGTCTCACTTTTGTTGGCAAGAGGCACATAGAAAGTTGTATTGTTGTGCAATCGAGGCAGCCGAAACGAGAGGGATGCTGCATGGGAGCAGGCTCGACGGAAGCTGCCGCGCTGGGGAGGTCGGGGACCGTGGTCGCCGCTCGCGGACCTGCGGGCCTGGGCGGGTGCCAACCCCGTGGGTGGCGACGTGGGGGCTAGCGGACTGCGCATCGACCAACCGGCCCCAGCTGGGGCACCAAGGGAGTTCTCAGCACTGCTACGGGAGCTCCGACTCCGCAAAGGCTGGAATCTCAAGGTGCTCGCGCAGGAGAGCGGCATCACCTACAGCCACCTGTCACGCATGGAGAACGGCATCAAGGTGCCAGCAGCGGCCTCGGTCGTGCGCCTGTCCCGCGCCCTCGATTGCGACCTCTCTCGGTTGCTCAGGGCCGCACAGGCCCTACCGGAAGAAGTCCTCGATCTGCTGCCGAACGAGCTGGCGGAACCAGACGACGCGAGCGACCTTCCTGGTCTGAGCCACTCAGCGGTTCACCGCTTGCGTAGAGCGGTCGAGGCAGAGACTCGCCAGGGCTCCACCGAGCGGGCCGCATTGCTGTCAATGCTCAGCGCGTTCGAACGCCATGAACCACCACCGCTCTCGAACCCACTGCAGGCAGTGAGCGACTTTCACGCTGGCACGGACTATTTCCCGGACAAAGTGGCCGCTCGCTGGGCCTCCGCCTGGTCGGTGACCTATCACGGTCACTACAAGCGACTGACCGTGCGGGCCGGCTACGAAGGGGCGGGCCCGGTCGATGAGACTGAATACATCCTGGTCCAGCGCGGCGCACCGCTCCCTGAACCTGGACGCTGGGATGAAGCCCACGTCATCCAGGTCCCGATCGAACGGCTCTGGGACGGCGGACACTCCCTGCTGGCAGCTTGCGAGCTACTCGGCAGATCAGAGTTGGTCGCCGGCTGGGTCTACCAGCCCCCCGGAATCAACTACCTGCCGAGCCTCGCGACTCGTCAGGATGAGATTCCGGGACTCTCCTACAGCGAGCTCTCGAACGAGGCTCAGGTCACCCGCGTCCTCGAAGAGTCGCCTGACGTGTTCATCTACTACGGCGAGGCCGTTGCGACGGCAACGCTATCGACGGGAGGGCTGCCCTGCCTGTACTTCGATCCCTTCAATGAACATCCATTGGGATCGGCAGAGCAGCTCAAGTTCCTTTCCCTGTTCACGAACCAGGAGGCGCTCGCAAACACCATCTTCGATGGCATCGAGCGGAGGTACACGAAGCTGAAAGAGCTGGCCGCTCGTCAGCCAGCTCGGAAGCGTGTCCTCGTCGGTCGGGTGAAGAGCGAGCAGGTGTGGGAAGCGCAATCCAAGGCTTGGATGAGAAGTCAGCTGCTTGCTGATGCCGGTGCTGTCGACGTTCTGGAGGGGCTACCGGCGGATGCGCCGGCGGCAACCTCATGGACCGGCCCCACGTTCGACCTCACGCAGATGCTTGGCAGGTCACACGAGGCGGAGTTCATCTACTCGTCGGTGTATTGGCGACAAGACTGGTCTCCCGGCGCGCTTGGTATCGATCGGCCGCTGCTTCAGATGCGGGCGTACCAACGGGGCAAGGTCATCCATGCTGGCGCCCGCGGGGAAGACATCTTCCATACGGGTGGGATCAGGGTGGACACCCTGCTGGCGGACCTCATCCACTACCTGCACCCCCAGGCCCTGCCAGCGCACTCCCCGGTGTTTCACTCCATGGTGGTCGATGCAGCGCCACCAGAGCCGGATCCAAGCCATTGACCACGGAGGCATTGCAAGGCGTCATACGGCGGACACCGGTCGCAACTGGCGAACAGTGCTCAAACTCCTCGAGCTGACGAGCGCCCTCGGCTAGTCGCCCGCGGCTAGTCGCCTGCGGGAGCCCCGACCAGCTCCTCCGCCCGATCGAGCCACGCCTCGTCACGCGGCGACGGCCGGCGGCTCAGCCGCTCCTGCAGCACCGCCGTGGCCTGCTCGCCCTCGCCGGCGCGGAGGAACGCCTCGATCAGCGTGTCCTCGAACACCTCCCGCTGCGCGTGGCTCCCACCGAGGCGTACCACCTGGCCGGCGACCGGCGCGAGGATCTCCGCCGCCCGCGCGTAGTCCTCGCGCGCGAACGCCTCCAGGCTCTCGGCGACCGCCGGCACCATCTCGCCGGCTCGCGCCTTCCCCGACCGCTCGTGCGCCCACAGCGCTTCGATCAACCCCTCGAGGGCTGCGTCATCGCCGCACCCCGCGTAGGCCAGCGCCTTGTGTGCGTCCGCGAACTGGTTGCCCGGCTTCGGGAACGCCGAGGTGCTCAGCTCCGCCACCGGTTCCCACGGCAGCTCCCGCTCGGGCTCGGCCATCTGCACCCGCCAGAGGAACGACGCCGAGTCCATCAGCGTCCCCAGTGGCGCCAGGTCGTCAACCCCCGGCCGGATGTGTCGTTCGTAGACATCGAGGGCGCCCGCAAGGTCCCCCGTCTGCATCAGGAACAGCGCGAAGTGCCACTGCGTGTGCCGGTGCAGCTGCGCCTTCGAGTGGTAGCCCGGCAGCCAGTCCCGCAGGAACGCCGCGCCGGCTGCCGCCTCGCCGGTCTCGAACTGCACGTGCGCCATCGTGTGCGCGCCGTTGCCGCTCCGCGGCTTCAGCTCGAGCGAACGCTCCACCAGCGGCCGCGCCTCCTCGGATCGCCCCGCCTCGTTGTGCGCGAACGCGTAGGTCCCGAGGAACCACCAGTCATCGCCGTAGTCGTCGGCGAGCGTGTCGAGGAACTCCAGCTGCTCCTCGTTCCGGTCCTGGCGCCCGCTGAACCCGATCAGCCCCAGCACGCTTGACGCGGGCGATAGCACGAACGCGTCGCGCGGGAACTCCGCGAGGTGCTCCCGCACGCCCGCCAGCGACGTGTTCATGTCGTCCTTGATCACCGACGCCATAGCCGCCACGTGCCCGCGCTCGCGCTTCCCGAGGCCCGTCGCCAGCTCCGAGGCGCGGTCGATCAGCTTCCGCGCCGCCACCGGCTCCCCACGGAGCTGCCGCATCCGCGCCAGCCCCGCGTAGCCAAGCGCGAACCCCTCGTCCGCCTCGATCGCCGCCTCGAACGCCTCTGGCGCCCCCGCGTCGGCCGCGAGCGTCAGGTCCACCGCCTCGACGTAGCGATCCGCCGCTTCCGAGGTCGTCGTCAGCTCGTAGCCGTAGCGGTCGGTCAACGTTGCGGTCATGTCGGGCCTCCGCGGCCGATTCTAGCGCTGCGACAACCTCGCGAGGCTGCGCGTTCCCATCACGCGACCGATGCTTATCGGAGACCGCAACGCTAGGGGAAACCCCTACACTCTGGACCAGATGCTCGAAACACCGGATCAGCCCGTAACCACGCCCGCTGACGCAGCTGAGGTGGAGTGGCAGCTCGACGCCACCGACCTCGACGCCGTCGCACGCTGGCTCGAGTCCGCGGAGCCGCACGCCGGCCTCACGAGCCGCCTCGCCGGTCGCAAGCTGATCGTCGATCACTATGTCGACACCGCCGATCTGCGTCTCTACGCGGCCGGATTCGCCGCCCGCCTCCGCGGCGCGAACGGGAAGGCCGAGGCCACCCTCAAGTCGGTCGTCTCCGAGGGCGACGCGGACTCTGGCCTGCGTCGCCGCCTCGAGCTGAACGAGCCGATCCGCTACGCCCTGCTGCACTCCCTCGCCACCGCGCGCGGCGCCGTCGGCGCCCGGATCCGCCAGCACGCCGCCATCCGCGAACTGCGCGTCCTCTTCACCGTCCGCACCGACCGCCGCATCGCCCTCGTCGCCACCAGCGATGGAACCGACGTCGGCGAGGTCGCCATCGACGACACCACCATCGAGGCCGGCGACCGCACCGCCTCCATCCGCCGCATCGAGGTCGAAGCGCTCCAGCCGGACGTTGAGGCGACGCTCGCCCCCTGGGTCGCCCACCTCCGCGAGGTCCACCACCTCGCCCCCGGCACCAGCTCCAAATTCGGCGGTGGCCTCGAACTCGCGAGGGCAACCGGCGTGATCGAGACCGTGATCCCTGAGCCCGCAATCCCCGAGGAGATGCGGCACCCCGTACCCGTGCCACCGACGCCGCCGGCGGTCCCGCCGCCCAGTCCGGCCCCGCTCGCCACCGAGCCGCCCGCAGCATTGTCCCCTGAGCCACTCCCACCCGACTCGATCGCCGCGCTCGTCCGCGACGTCCTCACCGCCCAGCTCCACGAGGTCACCGCCAACGAGGCCGGCACCCGCATCGGCGAGGACATCGAGGCGCTCCACGACATGCGCGTCGGCGTCCGCCGCCTCCGCACCGCGCTCCGCCTCTTCGCGAAGCAGCTCCCCGCACCCCCCGCGTCGCCCGGTGCCGCCGAGGGCGATCCCGGCCGCGACGGCGCCATCGCCACCGTCGACGCCTCGCTCCGCTGGCTCGCCGCGGAACTCGGCGTCGTGCGCGACCTCGACGTCCAGCTCGAACGTATCGAGGAGTGGCGCGAGGCCCTCGAGGAGCCCGATGCTCGCGCGCTCGACCCCCTCGCCGCGCTGCTGAACCAGCGCCGCGACGCCGCCCGCGCGGCCATGATCGCCGCGCTCGACACCCCGCGCCTCGCCGCGCTGGTCGCCGCCCTCGAGGGCATGGCCGCCGCTGGCCGCTCCGACCTCCCGAAGCGCGCCCTCAAGCCTGCGACCGCGGCCCTCCCCGCCATCCTCGAGAAGCAGCACCGCGCCCTCCGCAGCCGCGTTCGCCGCATCGAGGACGATCTGGACCCGCCCGCCGACCTGCTCCACGAGACCCGCATCCGCGCCAAGCGCCTCCGCTACGCCGCGGAGTTCGCCACCCCCGTCTACGGCAAGCCCGCGAGGGCGCTCGTCTCCACGCTCAAGCGCGCGCAGGATGTGCTCGGCCTCCACCAGGATGCCGAGGTCGCCATCGCCGAGCTCCGCGCCCTCGCCGCCGACGCCGGCCACGACCTCCCGCCCGAAACCCTCTTCGCGATGGGGGAGGTCGCCCAGCGCTACCGCGAGAGCCAGGGCCAGCAGCGCGACGCCCTCCCCGAGGTCGCCGCCGACGTGCGCCGCCGCTGGCGCCGGCTCCGCCGTCGCCTCAACGAACGTCGGGGCGACGCGTGAACCTGCTC